>NZ_BJKP01000014.1 GCF_008974145.1 Microcystis aeruginosa NIES-4325
TTACCTCCTTATTCTCCCGAATTCTCTCCTATTGAAAACTTTTGGTCAAAAGTGAAAGCGATGTTAAGAAAACTGAAGGCGAGAACTTACAAAGACTTAATAGAAGGGATTGAATTGGCTATGTTACCAGTTACTCAAAAAGATATTCGGAATTGGTTTACTCACTGTTGCTACTGTACCTCATAAGTCAGAGAATTGCTATAAACCCTACCGGGATAGGGTGGCCATTATTAATGATGCTGACTTTCAACCGAATACTTGGTAAAGAGATATATAGCGTTTCCTGTTCGCAAGAGGTACATTATCAATCCTGAAAAGCTTAATTATCAAAGGTTTAAGTGTGCCACACAGACGTGAGAACCGCTATATTTAAGTCTTAGGGTGGCCATAATCTCAAATTACCCAAATTTATCGACCAAGATAAGCTAAACTAACGGCAAGGATAATATGTTTTGATTTTTTTTCTTCCTGAGCTGCAATGAACTACGGTATTTACACCCTCGGTAATGATGTCGTGTTTGACCAACTGGTGGCCTTGCTGAATAGCATCGCCGTCAATGCGGGTGCGGGTATGCCCGTCTGCGTCATCGCCTACGACGACCGGTTGGAAAAAACCGCCGCCGAAATCGCCACCCGTCCCAATGTCACCCTCTGGAATGACAAAGATCTGTTTAAGCCGTGGGAGGACTTTTCGTTACAAGTCTGGCAAGCTCACCCCACAGCACTGCAACATTGGCAGAAAACCGAAGGGCTACAAGGAGTACGACGGTTGGGTATGAACCGTCGTTACTGTGCCTTTGACCCCAACGCCCCCTTTGAAAAATTCATCTACATTGACGCAGATGCGCTGATTTTGGATGATGTCACCCCTGTGTTTGAACAGTTAGACAGTTGTGATGTGGTGACTTACGACTTTCAGTACAAAGACCCCACCCACATTTACAATGTCAATTCACCGAAACTGCTGGAAGTGTTTCCCCAAGAACGGATTGAGGCGAATATCTTTTGTGCTGGGTTCTACGCCTCCAAGCGCGGCTTTATGCTGTCGGAACAAAGGGATTGGCTAGTGGCAAGGCTACAGGAGGGCGAGGCAGAGGTATTGTATCCCTCGGCCCCCAATCAGTCGGTGCTGAACTATATGGTGATGAGATCGCAGCTATCCGTCTGTAACTTAGCGAAAGAATGGCCTGCCAGTCGTCGCACTGGCAATGCCGTCACCTCCGCCCATTTCCAACAACGGGATGGGCTATTATACGACCACGACAAACGGTTGACATACCTTCACTACATTGGTTTATCTTCCTCTCTGTTCACTCGACTTTGTAGCGGTGAAAATCTCGATTTTCCCTATCGAGATATTTTCTTACACTATCGTTATCTCTACGAACCTAGTCAACGTCCTATATTTACCGATAGTCCCAAACCCTATCAACCACCTACCCCAACCTTTTGGCAAAAAGTAACCAGAAAACTCGGATTAGGAAAATAAAAATTAGGAGTGAATAATCAGGTTTCAGGCTAAAAATATTGACCAATTGACTTAAACCTAGGAATATCACTTCATATTTCTAGGCAGCAGGAATTTTTCAAAGACTTACAGGAAATCACGAAACTTTCTGGGTTAGATATTGTCATGGCTACTTAATGATCGTTGGGATTTGACAGTTGAATTAGAGAAACGAAAACAAATACTATGCAGGGATCATGAGGGAGTGTTTTTAATTGTTGAAGGCTATAGTGATAGACTTATTTATGAGCGATTTAAATGAGCAAGAGGTTAGGCTGACAATTGCCTCTAAGATCGATAATGCTTTGATAGCATTATCGATCTTAGAGAAAGAAAATTTTCGCCGAGTTGTTGCTTAGATGCAGATTTTTCGAGAAGAGAACAGCCAAATCCCGACAGTAATCATCTCTTTTTGACCGATGAACATGATGGGGAAATGAGCTTAATTAAATCTGTTGCTTTCGATCAATTATTAAAAGAACGAGGAAGGGAAGAAAAAATTGAAGCTTTCCCCAAAGATATTAGAGAAACTTTGCTAAAATTAGAGCAGCAAAAAAGAACCTGTCAATAAATGTTGACCCATGGCAATCTAATAATCATCCTGATAAAATATTCTAACCAATCTAATCTCACTGAAAGATTAATTTAACCTTGATCTGTCGCCTTGGGGGGATTGATTCGATTTCTTAACCTTTTAATAAATTGATTTTTTCCCCGGTCAGGCTAAAATCAGTAAGATTAGCATCGAAGATAATCGGGGTAACTTGGCTTAATCTGAGGCAATATAGGAGAAAAAACCTCATAAATACTCAAATTTAGGCTGAAGTGGCTTCTTTCTAACTGTTTAATCTACTATTTGCCTACTAAACTCTATGACTAAAGCTCCTACCGTAACTTCTGCAATCGATCTTAAAGATTCGCAATATTACTTTAACCGAGAATTAAGCTGGTTAGAATTTAATCATCGCGTGCTTTATGAGGCACTTGATCCTCGGACTCCCCTACTGGAAAGATTAAAATTTACCGCTATTTTTTCTGCCAATCTCGACGAATTTTTTATGGTACGGGTGGCAGTTCTTAAACAACAGGTAGAAGCAAATGTAGCCGTTTTAAGTGCCGATGGTAGGACTGCCTCGGAACAGCTAACCGAGATCAGTAAACGTCTCCGTCCCCTTGTGCAACAGCAGGATCAGCTTTTTGAACACACCCTGAAAAATCTCTTAGTAGAACAGGGAATTCATCTGATTAACTATGTGGATTTACATCAAGAACAGCGCAATTATCTACATAATTACTTTGAACAAAATATTTTCCCCGTTTTAACTCCCCTGGCGGTGGATCCTAGTCATCCTTTTCCCTATATTTCTAATCTTAGTCTCAATTTAGCCGTAGTCGTTCGCGATCCCGACACCGATAAAGAACTATTTGCCAGGGTGAAAGTACCACAGGTTTTCCCCCGTTTTCTGGCATTACCCAAGGAATTACGCCACCAAGATGGAAAAGCTTCGATTTGGACGGGAGTACCCCTTGAACAGGTGGTAATGCACAATTTAGAGGCACTTTTCCCTGGCATGATCATTCAGGAATGTTATCCTTTTCGGGTGACGCGCAACGCAGATATCTCCGTCGAAGAAGATGAGGCCGATGATTTATTATTAGCGATCGAGGAAGAAGTCCGCAAGCGCCGCATCGGTAAATCGGCAGTACGTCTGGAAATTCACAGTTCTACCCCTAGCAATATTAAAAACCGGATCATGCGCGATCTCGGACTTGAGGAGATCGATGTTTACGATGTGGATGGACTGCTGGGACACAAAGATTTATTTTATTTTCTGTCTTTACCCTGTCCCGAACTGAAAGATCCGCCTTGGAATCCCCTCACCCCAGCGGTTTTACAGGGATTGCGAGAAATAGTTGACGGTAACGAAGACGGGATTCTAGAACAGGATGGCGAAGATATTTTTACTTTAATTCGCAATAACGATATTCTCGTTCATCACCCCTACCATTCCTTTAGTGCCTCAGTACAACAGTTTATCGCCCAGGCTGCCCATGATGCCCATGTTTTAGCGATTAAAATGACTTTGTATCGTACTTCCGGAGATTCCCCGATTGTCAATTCCCTGATTGCAGCTGCGGAAAATGGTAAACAGGTAGCGGCGTTAGTGGAACTAAAAGCCCGCTTTGATGAGGAAAATAACATTACTTGGGCGAAAAAGCTCGAACAAGCCGGAGTTCACGTTGTTTATGGCTTAGTTGGTCTAAAAACCCACACGAAAGTGGTTCTCGTGGTCAGAAAGGAAGGGGATAAAATCCGTCGTTATTTCCATATTGGCACGGGTAATTATAACCCAAAAACAGCTAAATTATACACTGATTTGGGGTTACTTAGCTGTCGCGAGGATTTGGGGGCAGATATCACCGATTTATTTAACTTTCTGACCGGATACTCCCGTCAGCAATCCTATCGCAAACTTTTAATTGCTCCCGTGAGTTTGCGAAAACGGATGTTAGCAATGATCGATCGCGAGGCCAAAAACTGTAAAAATGGCGGTACGGGGCGCATTGTGGCAAAAATGAACGCTCTTGTCGATAAACTGATTATAGAAGCTTTATACGCCGCTTCTCGTGATGGTGTGCAGATTGACTTGATTATTCGCGGCATCTGTTGTTTACGGCCCGGATTGCCGGAAGTGAGCGAAAATATCCGAGTAATTAGCATTATCGGCCGCTTTTTGGAACATTCCCGCATTTTTTACTTCTACAATGATGGTCAGGAGGAGGTTTATATTGGTAGCGCCGATTGGATGACGCGGAACCTGACTCGTCGCGTGGAAGCAGTGACACCGATCGATGAACCAGCGATCGCCAAAGAACTGGAAGAAATTCTCGGTATCATGTTGTCAGATAACCGACAAGCATGGGAATTACAATCCGATGGCAGTTATATTCAGCGTCGTCCTGACAATGAGGGACAGGAAAGCAGTACCCATGTAATTTTAATGGAAAAAGCCCTTAAATCTGCGGGTATTAGTCAATAGGAACAGTTATCAGTTATCACATTTGAGTTTTAAGTGTGCAGTATTAAATGGAAGTTTCCTACTGTCTTTTCACTGTCTAACTGGTTGAGAGGTCAAACAATCTCAAAAGCTGAGATCAGGCATCTTGAGCTGTATTTTCTCAACCAGTCAAATCAAGCAAGAATCCTAATAATAATTGCCGACTTTGCGATGGTGAACAGCCGTTAAACTATCAGGTTTAGAAACGCGACCATCGGTGACTTTATTGTAAACAATCCAGTGGTCAGCACATTCCATGCGACTAACTACCTCACATTCTAAATAAGCCAGGGCATCGGCTAAAATTGGGGAACGATTATTAGCGGTGCGAGTATTGACTCCTGCAAAACGATCTTCCCCTGGTCCGAAACGTTTTAAAAAGTGTTTCATCAGGGTTTGATAATTGCCTTCTTCCAGAATATTTAAAATGAATTGATCCCCCACTTGCATTAAAGACTCGATCGCCCGATCTTTGGCCACAGCAACGGTAAAACCGGGAGGATCAAAACTTGCTTGCGTCACCCAAGAAGCGACCATTGCACCGCTTCTGTCTCCTTTCTTGGTGGTAATAATATATAAACCACCGCTAATCCGTCCGATGGCTTTATCAAGGTCAGTATCAAGGGATTTTCTTTGTTTAACTTTTACCTCTTGGGTTAATAGTTGTCCCATGTCTGTACCCGCTTCTTCACAGCGTTGATAGAGACTCTCGTTAGGAGTTTCTGCGCTACGAATGGGATCAAAAGCTTTGGTTAAACCAACTTCACGAAACTTATTAAATAGAGGTAAAATTGATTCATCATCACCCCCTTGAGATTCAAACATTCCGATATATTGTTTGGGGTTAACCGAGGCGAGAATTGTGCCTAGATTCCCCGTAATTTCTTGGGCATGAATACCAGAAACGGGGGGAGTACCGATGACGATTCCCACCGCAGAAGAAGCTAATTCTTTTACCTCTTGGGGATCTGCAGATTTCAGGTCTAGAGTTTCTACCGCCACACCAGTTTTAGTAATACCTTTGGCAATAGATTGACAGATGCGATCACTATAACCATAATCGGAAATGTAGAAAACAGCGACGGTTTTTTCTCCCTTAGTTTGTGCCTGACTCCAATCACGATAATGGGTCAATAATTCGGTAATATTATGTTTTAATACCGGTCCATGACCATTAGCCACGAGATTAATATTACCTAGGGGTTCCATCCGTTTCATCGCCGCTAGTACGGAACGAGCATTAGGAGCCATTAAACATTCATAATAGAAACGATAATCCGGTTCAATAGCACTTAATTGCTCATCGTAAAGATCATCGGAACAGTAGTGCATTCCAAAGGCATCACAGGTAAATAAAATTCCAGAACCGTGATCGTAGGTAAAAATAGTATCAGGCCAGTGTAAATTAGGAGCGTTAACAAATTCGAGAATGTGACCATTGCCTAGGTCTAACTGATCGCCATTTTTGACCAGTTGACGTTGAAAGGGATGATGAACTAAATTCTCTAAAAACTGAATTGCTACTTTCGACCCAACGACGGTAATATTGGGGGCAAGTTGCAGCATATCTCTGACTAACCCACTGTGATCGGGTTCGGTATGACTGATGATTAAATAATCAATTTCTTGAGGGTTAATTAATCCGTTGAGGGCATCAAAATATAGTTGACGGAATTTTTCGTGAGAGGTATCCACAAGGGCGATTTTTTCCCCACGAATCAGATAGGAGTTATAAGTCGTACCGTTTTGTAATCCGAATTCAATATCGAAGCGATCGCGATCCCAATCTAGAGAACGAATAGCGGTAGTGTCTGCGGTGAGATCGGCCACCTGCAGGGTGAGACGTTTTGTTTTAACTGGTGTAGCAACCATCGAACCCCTCCTTATTGTTAAGTTTTTTATACTTTGTCTCTATTGTGCCACGAGGAAATAGGTATGGAGATACCCCAATTAAAATCGATCGCCACAAAAGCGATCGAATGACTAATCACAAACAACTAACAACCAAGTTTTAATAGTCCCATCTTAGCCCCTTCTCACCCCCGGTGCGCCGCCTTTTACCGTTTCCACTGTCAAGATGAATAAATCCCTGGCGCGCCCCATACCCTAACGCACTACACCATTGCAGATTAAGCCATTCTTGGAACTTGGCCAAAGATGCGGGATTACTCGGTCGAATATCAGCCTCTGTACAAAGGGTAGCCGTTTCGTCGGTTGTATCTGCGGCGCTTGTAATTGTAATTTTTTGGACTCCTGTTTCAGTTTGTTGTAAACCGTCATAAGTTCCTTTAGGAGCAGTAAACCAAAACGTTAGAGTTGTTAAAAGTTCCTAACCGTAATTCCTCTCCCGCTATTCTTCGACCAGATTCCTATCGAGAAGGAGATCAAGTCAAAAAAATAACCCTGGCTAACGGCTCGACTGAGGGTTCGACAAAAGCTCACGCCGAAGCCTCGCCGAACGCCCTCTCAAAATTACCCGATGATATTATCGACAATCTAAAACTGGCTCTCAAAGGGGCAACACTGTCAATGACAGAAGGCATTCCCAATCATTTTGAAGTGATTAGAAGCCTTCCTCATGGTCATGTGATGGCTATTTTAGAATTTTAGAGGGGGATAAACCGATAGAAAAGTCTATGCTAGGCTAGATTTAACCGGACTAAACCAAGAGAGGCTATTTATTTTTGACTGCGAGCAAAAATTTCTTCAAACCAATTAATAGCTCGATTTGCTAGAGCTTCTAGGGAATATTTATGCTCGACTACTGCACGACAAAAATATCGATCAATCCGGTCTAAATTTTTAATTCCTGTAACTAATCCCTCGATACTATCGGGTTCAACTAAAAAACCGGTTTTTCCATCTTCAATAATTTCTACCAGACCACCGCGACGATAGGCAACTACGGGAACACCACAGGCTAAAGCTTCAATAGCCCCGTTACCAAAAGCCTCAACCCAGCGCGGGGTCATCAACAGGCCAAAACAGTCTCCGAGCTCTTTTTGTAGGCTCCCAGTCGGCATAAACCCGCGATAGTCGACTAAATCGAAACTATAGTTATCCTGTAAATTTTGCCAGTAGAGAGGATCGGAAATATGACCGAAAACCCGTAAAGGTACGCCCAACCGTTGACAAGCAGTGATCGCATCTTCTAAAGCTTTTTCCGGGGCAATCCGTCCCACCCAGGCTAGACAGGGGGAAGGATCGGCCCGAAACTGATACAAAGATACGTCTAAACCATTAGCCAAACAACGATAGGGGGGAGAGAGGGAGAAAGTTTCCGCTTGGATGACGGTGTGAAAAGCTAGTAAATGAGGAAAACTGCGGTAGGTTTTTTGAATAATATGATCCATCGCCAAAGAAACGGAAGCCATGCTGACTAAATGGGCGACGGGAGTGGCAAAAAAAGGAGTGAGATAAAAAGGGAGCCAATCGTAGGCAAAATTAACAATTAAATCGTACTGGTTTTGTACTTGTTGAGCGTAGTGCCACATATTGGCCAAAACAGCATTTTCGGGCATTAAAATCGGGGCTTCCCGGCCCTGACTTTGGGCGGAAATCTGGGCATTGCCCGCTATAGTGATCAAGGGGATATCGTGCAATCGCGAGGCTTCTGGAGCCACTACCCGCACCGCATACCCTTGCTTATTCAGAGTGCGAGCGAGATTATAAAGAGTTAATTCTACGCCACCGCCGCCCCCAGAACCCAAAAATCCCACGGGGGTGGAGAGAAATAACAGTTTTCGACTCAATTTTGCACCTCAGTGGGTGTGGTTTCAGTGAAAGAAGTATCCTGTACGTCATCATAATCTTCTGGTTCACCAGTGGTTTCCAGGGGAGCCATCTCTAAACGGGGCGGTAATTGCAGATTTAACTGTTTAATTGCCCAGCGTGCTGTTTCTTGCACTTCCTCATCGGAATCATCGAGGGCAAGACAAATTAATTGACTGATCTGAGTCATGATCTCGTAGAGTCTGGTTAGATCGCGAATGGCATTTTTCCGCACCTGGGGATTTTTATCTTGGAGAGAGATAGCCAAAGCTTGGTTCATCGGTCGCAGGGAGCGGGTACAGATTTGAGAGAGGGCTTCTAGGGTTAAGCTGCGTTCGACGGAATCCCCCTCCACCATACTATCGACTAAAGGCTGCATTGCCCTAGAATCGGACATCTGTGCCAGCTTCCAAACCGCCCGTCTCCGGTTACGGGGATCGTTATCGCGAAGACTTTCAATTAAACGCAGGATTAAGTCCACGTTTGGGATCTGGGAACTAGCTTGTACGGGCAAAGAGGTATTGAAATCGTATTCCCCATTGCCATTACTGGTCTTGGTGTCCGCACCGAAGAAATTGCCATTGCGCCTAAAAAAGTTGTAGAGTGGGTTTTTGGGGTTGATGTAAGTTGTCTTTTTGCGACGTTTCGAGGCTTTGCTTTTGGGACGACGGTATTGAAGGAGAAGCGATAGTGAAGCCCCCAATAAAGAGATTAATAACAGGGCAGAGCCAGCGAAAAACATCATTCTTTCTGGATCAACCGAGATTTCCAAGGAGACTGCTCCAGGAATAATGGCAATAGAAGTAGAAGAGTCCTTTTCGGTGGCAGCGTCGGCATCCTTGTCCGTGGATGTTTCATCTAGAAACTTCTCTATATCAGTGATCGCATTTTCAGCTGCGGTATCGCTCGGACGTTCTGCCAGCGCTTGTTCAAATTTTTCTAGGGCGAGTTGGTATTTTCCTTGGGCTGCGGCTTCGTAACCAGCTTGCATCAACTGATAGTAATTATCGACATTTTGACGTTGCTCTAACTTGGGCGGAGTTTGAGCGTTAGCGTTGGGTAAAGCCTGGAAATGATAACCCCAACTGCTCACACTGATAGCTAACAAAAATAGGAAATTGGGTTTGATCATAGAATTAAATTAATGTAACCGTTTAGGAGGGGGGAGGTAAAAATATGATAGCCTAAAAGCCGTGAATGACAAGCAGTGAACACCAGAGATAGGTCATAGACCATGATGATTGGGAAAAGACCCTGGTCAGGGTGGGACGGATAGTAGGGAGCCTAGCAGCGAGGATAGAGTTCACTGTTTAGCACTGAGTAGGGGTTATCTCTGAAAAACTGGCTTAATTAAGCTTGCACAGGAGTTCTGCGCCACGTTCGACCGTGAATAGTCGTGTGTACTTGCCAATTGGCTAAGGTTTCTGGATAATCGCCCCGATAGTGACCGCCTCGGCTTTCTGCTCGTAATAAGGCACTTTCCAGAATTAAGTCGGCGATATCTAAAAGATTTAATGTCTCGATCGCTATTCTTATTTCTAATTGCATCGAGGGACACAAAAATAATTGTCCTTTGTCGGGGAGAAGATTCTGGAGAAATTGGCCCATCTTTAAAGAATGTAACTGTTGTTTCCACTGTTGCACGCACAGGATAGCAGTTTCTAACTCATTTTGAAATCGGCAAATTCCCGCATTTTCCCACATTAAAATCGGTAATTCTCGCCGTACTTTTTGCCAGTATTCCTGTTCTTCCTGCCATTTTTCCGCGATTTCTAAGGGTTTTTCTGGTCTTTCCCCAACAAGGGTTTTTGTCTCCAGACCTATTCCAGCTAAACTTGCCGCAAAGACAATACATTCCAAGAGAGAATTACTGGCTAAACGATTAGCCCCGTGAACACCAGTACTAGCAACCTCGCCGATCGCATACAAACCGGGTAGAGAAGTGCGGGCGTTTAAATCTGTGGCCACTCCTCCCATCCAATAGTGAGCAGCGGGGGCGACGGGAATCACATCCTCAAGCACATTAATGCCCCATTTTTGACAGATGCGGATAATATTGGGAAAACGATAACGCAGACGCTCCGGTTCGATTGGTCTTAAATCTAGATATACTTTGGCATGGGCGGGATCATCGGAGGTTTTCTGCAAATGGCTAAAAATCGCCCGACTCACCACATCCCGGGGGGCCAATTCTCCAGCCGGATGATAATCGAAGGCAAAACGTCGCCCCTGGGCATCAATTAAATGCGCCCCTTCGCCACGCACCGCTTCACTAATTAAAAACCGCGGTGCCTCTGGCACAGTCAAGGCGGTGGGGTGAAACTGAAAAAATTCCGGATCGCGAATCACTGCCCCAGCACGCCAAGCCAGGGCGACTCCGTCCCCGGTGCTAACGGCGGGGTTGGTAGTTTGGGCATAGACTTGACCGCCGCCCCCCGTAGCCAGAATGACTGCTTGCGCTCGTAGCCAACAGAGATGATCTTGATGGAGTAAACAAATACCTTGACAGCGTTGCCCTTGCGGGTCAAGCCAGAGTTTCAGCGCGATCGCTTGGGGAATAATGGTAATATTGGGGCGCTCGGTCACTTTTTCCATCAGGGTACTGACGATCGCTCTCCCCGTGCGATCGGCTGCGTGCAGCACCCGGGCCTGGGAATGGGCAGCCTCAAGAGTGCGGGCTAAGTCATCTCCAGAGCGATCAAAACTAACTCCTAACCGCAGCAAATCAGCGATCGCTTGGGGGGCTTTCTCAACTAAAAACTGCACGGCATAGCGATCGCATAAGCCCGCTCCCGCTTTCAGGGTATCTTCTAAATGGAAAACAGGGGAATCCTCAGGGGAAGTGGCTGCCGCAATCCCTCCCTGGGCCCAATCACTAGCCCCAGTTTTTAAATCTTCTTTGGTAATTAAACCCACCTTTAAGTTAGCGGGTAAACACAGCGCGGCATACAATCCCGCCGCTCCCGATCCCACCACTAAAACATCTTGATAACTCGGCAGTTGCGAGGAAACGACCATGTAGGAGTTAATTGATAAATTCTATTTATTCTAGCATTTCATTTCTCTATAGCTCTGGCAAAAATCTCCGGTCTTTCCTTAGATCAGCATACGCTCGTCGGTCGTCAACTCTTCACTGAAAACTGATCAATGAAAAAGGTGAGCGATCGCTCACCTAGTAATTTTTTTAAAACCGTAACTAACTGGATTTAGTAAACTCCGGGGTTAAAACGGTCATCACCTTCGATAAATTCTTTAGAAGGCTCAGTAACGGTGAATTTCTCCAGATTGGCCTGTAAACGCTCTTTTTGAGTGGCCGAGAGTCCGGGTATATTGAGGACATCTTCCACTTCTTGGTAGGGGGCGTTTTTGATGATTTTACCGGCTAAATTGGGATAGAACCCTCTCAAGTCCCGGAAATCGCGAATATCACTGTTATTGAGGTCGATTTTCGCCCCAAATTCTGTAGTTAGTTTGGCATCAGCCGCATTTAAGGCCGCCACAGGAAGAGAAGGAAGGGCGATCGAGGTGAGATTGAGAGCTTGAGCGGGAACTTTACCCCAAAAACTCCCGATAATCAAGGCAATTACCGCCAGCAGACGAACAAGATTCTTCATTGCAGTTGTGGTCTCCTAAAACCAAGGCAAATTAATGATCAGGACAAGAAATGAAGCCGTCAGCTATCGGCCCTCAGCTTTCTGAATAGGCCTAAGGTGGGGAATTGGGACTTACCACCGCAGCTCACCCATTAGCTGAACGCTGATAGCTAGTTAAAAAAGTTATATCATGCCATTAGACCAGATCTTGACAATCTCCGCACTTTTAGGGCGGAGATTCTTGGGCTGAATCTTGCCTCTACTAGCAAAGCTAATTTTGGTCTTACAGTTTCATATCTAGTCTGACTACACCTATATATAGGGCAAGCACTCTCAAAGACTACTCCCCAAGCGTAAATTTCTGTGTGTGCCACAGTATTTAATTGTTTTGCGTTCTGACAGTTTGGACTTAATTAAACACCATTGACTGTCAGAAATTTTGAGATGACGGAGTAGGACGTTTAACTTGTTTCCTCACGTTCTCACGGTCAGCAAACTGGGAACATTCTAGCACAAAGTCGTCCTAAAAGGACAGGGTTTTCAACCCAAATTTCCGATAACCCAGTTTGCCATACTAGGGGAAGGGTTTTGGGGTTTGGGTTTTAGGGTTTTTTTTATATGTAGCCTATACTCAACGGATTTAGTGTTATAACAAGGAACAAGTTGGTTAGAACAATCTAAATAGCTAAAATCCTGTTCTGGCCAAGATTTTCCTGCTGCCTGTTGCCATCTGCCTGCTGCTATAGTTGAATTTCCCTATTTCTCCATTCCCCTATCTCCCCACTTCCCCCATTTCCTCATTCCCTTATCCCCTAATCCAATTATTACAAATCCCTAAAATTATCGCTGACGAACAGCACTCCTATGGCATCATAGACTGTTGCTTGTCTTGAAATATCTATAAGGAAGACACAATTATGGCTCTCCAATTGGGTGATATCGTTCCAGATTTTACACAAGATTCTAGTGAAGGTCCGATTTCTTTTCACCAGTGGGCAGGGGATAGCTGGGTAGTGCTGTTTTCGCACCCGGCTGATTACACCCCCGTTTGTACGACGGAATTAGGTACGGTAGCTAGTCTTAAATCAGAATTTGAACGACGTAATGTGAAAGTGATCGCTTTGAGTGTGGATAGTGCCGAATCCCATCGGGGTTGGATTAATGACATCAACGAAACTCAAAACACTACCGTTAACTATCCGATTATCGCTGATGGCGATCGCAAAGTGTCGGATCTCTACGGCATGATTCACCCCAATTCCCTCAATAATCTGACGGTACGTTCGGTGTTTATCATCGATCCCAACAAAAAATTACGTTTAACTATTACCTATCCTGCCAGCACGGGACGCAATTTTAACGAGATCTTGCGCGTGATCGACTCCCTGCAGCTCACCGATAACTATCAAGTGGCTACCCCCGCTAACTGGACTGACGGAGGCGATTGTGTGGTGGTTCCCTCCATTCCCACCGAAGAAGCGCGCAGCAAGTTTCCCAAAGGGGTTGAAGAAATCAAACCCTATCTACGCATGACTCCCCAACCTAATAAGTAATTAGTGACCGGTAATCAGTGAACCATATCCTTGAAAACTGACAATCGGAAAACCCAAAAATCGTCAGGGAAGGTTAGCCATCCGTTAAAACGGATGGTTTCCCTGGCAACAGGGGATTTATCCGCCAATATCATTGATTAGTTTGATTGTCAACCTATTTTTTCATAGTTTCCGTGGATGCGTTGCCAGCAGTGATGCCGAAATAACTAGGAGTCCAGAAAGTGGGCAACTTTAACAACTCGGGGAATTGTTTTCTTAAAGGCAATTTCTTGGCTGGGTTAAAGACAATTCATTGGCATCTATCTTAACCATAAGTTAAATTAATATTTAAAAAAAATCGGCTTAAGACTAAAAAAACAATTAACATTATGGCGGCAAATGCTTAATGGTGGTTAGTTTAGCTAGATTGTAGATCGATGAAATTATCTAAAGATCAAGCAAAGATTGTCAGGAACTCTGGGGTAGATACATAAGTAAATTTTATTTTAAGTTTATTTAAGACTGTCATTACTAATGCAAGGGTGAGTCAGAGAGATTTTCCCGTAGTATCAAAAATGGCACTCGCTTGCATCGTTCACTTTGACGACGAGCGAGAGGCAATTGTAGAGACTGCCGCTTTCACTAGCATTTAATTAAGAGGAACAACCGATGGCAACTTACAAAGTCACCTTGAAAACACCCGATGGCGAGCATACAATTGATGTTCCCGATGATGAGTACATTCTCGATGCAGCTGAAGAAGCAGGACTGGACTTACCTTATTCCTGCCGTGCGGGAGCTTGCTCCAACTGTGCCGGTAAACTTCTATCTGGTACAGTCGATCAATCCGATCAATCCTTCCTCAGTGACGATCAAATGGAAGCTGGTTTCATTCTCACCTGTGTCTCCTACCCCACCGCTAACTGTGTGATCGAAACCCACCAAGAAGAAGCTTTGTACTAATCTCTCTCAAGATGATTAGAAAACTCCCGTTCAGCGCCATCGCACTTAACGGGAGTTATTTTATGGCTCAAAAATTTTTTCCCTAAATACTTGTGTGTTTTAGCTAAGGGTGCTAAGATTGATAATCGTGGAATTAATGGGTCGGTGCCCGAGTGGTTAATGGGGGCGGACTGTAAATCCGTTGGCTACGCCTACGCTGGTTCGAATCCGGCCCGGCCCACCACGATCAATGCCCGTGTAGCTCAGTGGTAGAGCACACCCTTGGTAAGGGTGAGGTCATGAGTTCAATCCTCATCACGGGCTTAGATAGAAAAAGTTGTGATGATGGGATTTCTTTGCTCCTCTTCACTCGATTTCATCTGAAGAAACCTGTGGGGTTGCCCTGGCATCTTAAGCTGTAGTGCATTTAAACTGCGTCTGGAAAAATTAAGTACAAATGATCTGATTCCCTCTCTGGTGCAGTCTTAAGGAGTAATTGAGATAGTCAACAGCTTATCCCAGTGGATAGAATGATATAACATCATCTGGGATTTTCTCGGGTGCTATATCAGACCTCTTGTAAAAATCAAAAATTGTTGTTAGGGTTAGGAGTCAGTAGCCAGTAGTCAGTAGTCAGAAGAATTAAGGGTATATTTACAGATTCTATGCCATTTAATCCTTATTTTTGACGTTTTTGAACCCTCAAAAATTAATTATGCAAGAGGTTTATTATAAAAATGTCCAATCAATCCTCACCTAGATCCACAGAAATACAAGCAATTTTTGATCAGATCGCTCCCGAATATGACCGACTTAATCAAGAATTAAGTTTAGGATTACACCGAGTCTGGAAATTAATGACAGTCAAATGGTGTCAACCCGAAAAAGGGGATTTTGCCCTCGATATCTGTTGTGGCAGCGGCGACCTGACTAACCTATTATCAAAACAAGTGGGTAAAACCGGCCAAGTGATCGGACTAGATTTTTCCCCACAACAATTAAAAATCGCCCGTCAACGTTTTAGCGCCACTAATATTAACTGGATGGAAGGGGATGCCCTCAATTTACCCTTTGCCGATTCTAGCTTTGATTGTGCCACTATCGGCTATGGATTACGCAATGTGGTCGATATTGCCCAATGTCTGGGGGAATTATACCGAGTCCTGAAACCAGGGGCTAAAGCGGCGATTCTGGACTTCCATCAACCCACCGAAACCATCGCCAAACTATTCCAAAACTGGTATCTCGATCATATCGTCGTTCCCGCCGCCGAGCGCTACGGTTTAACTGACCAGTACGCTTATATTAGTCCCAGTATCGATCGCTTTCCCCAGGGCCAAGAACAGGTAAAATTAGGCTATCAGTCGGGATTTTCCAATGCTGTTCACTATCCACTCCTAGCAGGACTGATGGGAGTGTTAGTCTTGAAGAAATAACCTACTGACATTTCCGTTTATTTTTTGCTGCTAAATTGAATCTCGCTACTCTTTGGACATGGATCCTACCG
The DNA here is from genome assembly GCF_008974145.1 of Microcystis aeruginosa NIES-4325. GTDB lineage: Bacteria > Cyanobacteriota > Cyanobacteriia > Cyanobacteriales > Microcystaceae > Microcystis > Microcystis aeruginosa_G. The sequence continues at coordinate 15,912 of NZ_BJKP01000014.1, forward strand.
CCGATCGCCGGGGCAATTATTGGCTATTTTACCAACGATGTAGCCATAAAAATGCTATTTCGTCCCTACAAGGCGATTTATATCGGTAAGCGTCCCCTTCCCTTCACCCCGGGGTTAATTCCTCGCAATCAAGATCGATTAGCTGTCCGGGTATCGGATACGATCATGGGTTCTCTGTTAACTCCCGAGGAATTACAAAAACTGGCTAAACGACTCCTGGACACCGAAAGGGTTCAGGGGGCGATACTCTGGCTGTTACAATTAGCTTTAAAACAAATAAAAGGCGATCGGCAAGCAAAAACAGCCGAGATTTTGGCGGCGATTCTTCACGATTTATTCGGGGAATCTTTAGCGAGATTACTAAAAGTTTTAGCCCGACGGCAGGACTTTTTAGAAAAACAGATCAATCAAATTTTTGATCGCCTAGTCTTAGAATTTTCTCTCAGTGAACAACAGGCGCGACAATTCTCCGATTGGCTATTAGAAACCGTCCTACCTGCTGATGTTATCCGTCTAGCTTTAATCGATTTTTTAACCGATCGCAATATTCAAGTTATCGATGAGGGATTTCGGGAAAAAACCAGTGGAACCTATTGGGTAGTAGCTAATTTATTCGGTTTACGCAATGCCCTGGCCCGCTTACGCACTTTTTGCCTTGATGAAAAGGATTTAGCTAATACCAGAATCCAAGAATTATTACTATCTTTAGAGATGCGTAATCGTCTAAAAAACTGGTTACAAAGTATCTCTTTGCAAAATTTACCTATCTCCACCGTCAGACAATTGCGTAAAACCACCAGGGACACGGTGCGAATTTATATTCAAGAAAGTGGCGAACAATTTCTGCAAGATTTTGGACAAACGATCAACTGGGATCAAATCGCTAATTTAATTATTAATCGTCTGCAATCTTCGGGGGCAATGACTACATCATTAGGGGTAATTAGTCAAGAGTTAGCGTTAATTTTAGAGCGTTATTTAGAGGAAGATTTAGAGAAATTAGTCGCCCAAATTATCCCGATTCTCAACATCGATCAGGTGATCCGCGATCGGGTAAATGCCACTTCCCCGGCCGATCTGGAAAATGCCATTCAAGGCATTGTTAAACAGGAATTACAGGGAATTGTTAATCTCGGTGGTATTCTCGGTCTTCTAGTTGGACTAATGCAAACAATTATTTTACTCGCACAGAATCGGGGCTAATAATTAACCTCAGTTCGGGATAAGCTAAAACCCTGATGCTACCGTAGCCTGAAACTCCTATTCTTTCGTGGAAGCTATGGCAAAATTACCTTAAACCGAACTGGCGTTAATTAGGTGGGTTAAACTAAGTTAACCCACTGGAATAATCCCGTTTATTTTTAAGGTAAAATCAAAAAACTTCCCTGACAGAAAAGAGTTTGATCGTCGAGAATGAAAGATTTAATCTCCACATCTTTGCCTAAATCGACGGTAAAAGGTTGCAAATCAACAGATAAATCTGGGGCTAAACCTTGCCATTGTCGGGGACTAATCCCTAAAGTGCGAGCATCTTCTAAGGCAATATCAGCACTAAAAATTACTTCTGCACCTGTTTCTCTATGGCCGAGAAGAGAGAAATAACCCTGATTTAGAAGAACATTTTTCCAGTTAAAACGCTGTTGTGAGATAATTTCTCTGGCGTTAACAACTCCGTTATTTTCTAGGGAAAAAATTAGTAAATCGGCAAAAGCATTAACTAGAATAGTCGAAGCGATCGAATTATTTAAATCCTGTTCGTTAATTTCCACCTCACCGCTAACCCGAATAGGTTCCAAAATTTTTAGGGGTTTCCCTCGCAAAACCTGCCCGATATTAAGACGAATATTTTCCCCTCTTAATTGCGCTTTACCTAGATGTAAACCCTGATAAATCGCTTTTCCTACGGCTAAAAATACCCCAGGTATATAACCGCGCAAAATTTGCCGATCATGACCTTGCAGCTGCATTTCTAAATCTTCTATCTGTTCTACTTGTGATCGCAAGAACAGGCGTACTGCTGGCGGCAAAACCTTACTAATAATCTCACTTTGAGTATTGACCCACATCAACGTTATCTCACTCACTCCACAATGTTTCTAATTGTAACAGAAGTGGACAAGTGGCTTGATTTGGCTAAACATTGCCGTTATTTTGTCCGTAGGCTTGCCAAGCTAGATCGAGCAAACCATTAGCGATCGCCGCCGCTACCACCACACTACCCTTACAACCCTTGACAGTAATATGAGGAACCTTGGCATCCTGTAATCTTTGTTTAACCGCATCCCCAGTAGCAATTAACTCCGGCGGTGTGGCGATAACAAAGGCCGGTTTAATCTCTCCAGTGGCAATTAATTCCACCAATCCCTCTAAAGCCCTCGTACATTGACCGATCATAAAAATGGCTTCGGGATAGCGCCGTGCCAGGGTTTGCATCCCCCAATCTGCTTGGGTTTTGCCCTTTTGGGGACGGGTAATCGTTTCACTGGCACAGTAAATAGGATTAGCGAATTTAGCCTGTAGATTGGGCAAAATACCCACCTGTAACATTGGCACATCGACAACTATTGTACTGCGGGCTGCTAGGGCTGCAGCCCCCAAGGACAAAGCTTGCTCGGAAAAATAGAGCAGGGATTGATATTCAAAATCCGCCGTGGCTAAAATTACCCGTCGCTCAATTTCGTACTCTGCGGCGGCTACTTTTGGTTTACCGATCTCTCGATCGATAAAAGCCAAACTATAAGCATTATTCAGATTCCATTCCATCATCAGTTATCAGTGATTCGGTTTATCAGTTTACCAGTTTATCAGATACTGTTTACTGTTTACTGATCACTGAAAAGCCCCTAATTCTCAGGTTTTTGAGGCGTTGAGGGAATTAAAACGAGGGGAAAGATAGGCGACTAAAACTCCAAGGGCAAAACCGATTAAATTGCGGAAAAGGGGCAGTAATTCACTGGTACGAGTAACCACCGGTCCGATGCCAAAAGCAACAAAGAGGATAAACCAGAGGGGAGAGACAATTAAAACCCATTGCCAAGCGAAAACCTGTCCTTCTTTGCGAGGAATACCGGCAAAACCGAAGACTAAACCGCCGACAATTGAGGTAATTAAAGTTAGGATCCACTGTTCCCTCGGTAAACCGGGGACTACCGCACAACCACCTTTAACTAAACAGCCTTTTACCGTGTCTAAGGATTGTACGATCGCATTATTTTCGCCATTTTCCCGAACAAAATACATATTACCGAAACGGGCCTGTAATTCGATCCAAAAAGTGCGGGGTAAAAATTCATAGACGGCATCACCAATACTAAAAGATAGTAGATTACCGCCCCGACCATCGGCCACTAAGAGAATACTTTTATCATCCAATCCCCAGAAATTAATCACTGCCCGGCCGGGGCTGCGGTCATATTGGGTTAAAACTCGCATTTTCCAGCCGGTTTCCCCTTGAAATGTCTCGATATCTCGGATTAATGCTTCTTCCTGTTTTGCGGGTAGATAATTGGCTAAATCAACGATCGGAGTGGCTTCATTGGGCAGTAATTCAGGATTATTCACCGCTAGAGCTTGATTTGGGCAGATAATCCAACCCAGACAGCTAATGACACCAATGACAAGAGCGATCGAGATTCCTCGGCAAAAACGATTGAGCATAGCACTTCTAGACAATGAGAATTTTTTCAGCAAGGGTGTAGGCTAACTTTCAGTTTCTTTACACTTATTTACTTTATCTTAAGGGAATTCTCAACTTTAGTCACTCAGTTATTAGGAGTCGGTCGTCAGGCTTCGGCCGTGAGATCGCCGAACTTCCGAAGTCTCACGCCGAGGTCCGAACGGAGATAGGAGTCTGTATTCAGGAGTCAGGATTTGAGAGTTAGGGTTTTAGGGTTTTGGGGTATTAGTTGAAATTCTCCTATCTCCCCACTCCCCCATTTCCCCACACCCCACTCCCCCATCTGCTTAACTGCGTTTCCAAGTATTCCAAGCGGCTTTAAAACCGATTAAGAGGCGACGGCTGCCACGATCGAGCTTGCTGAGACCGGCTTTAGCACTACCGAGACTGCGATCAACTCCTTGGACAACTTGGCGGGTACTTTTGACCCCTTCATCGATATTGTCGGTTAATTCGCTGATTTCCGCCCCTGTCAGGCGAATTGCTTCTAGAGTCGGGGGAAATTCCCGATGGAGGGTATCGAATAATTTTTCGGCACTGCGGGCTGCCCGGGCTAACTCTTGCAGAGCAGGTAAAGCGGCGATGAAAACCGCCGTTAAACTAACGGCGACTAGCAGTAAAGAACATCCTAGCCAGAAAATAGGTTCGGTCATTTAATGGTCATTCGAGTGATGATTATCGCCCTTGGGGGAGTCTTCAGAGTCGGGGAAGGGATTGTCTGTGGCTAGACTTTGACTAGCTTCAATTCCAGCTGTCACCGCCTCTTTTAATCTGATTAAAGTATCATCCCAATTACGCCGGGCCGATTCCGATAGGCGATCGGCCTGCAATTGCATCGTCGTGGTCAGATCTTCGGCTAATTCTGGCAAAGCCCGGGCGGATTTTTGCAGAATTCGACGGGTTTCTTTTCCAGATCTGGGCGCTACTAATAAACCCGCCACTGCCCCGATCGCACTGCCCAATAAAACCCCGACGACGAATAAGCCACCGTTACCGTTATTTTTATCTGCCATAGGATTGCCCTTGTACTTAATTCCCAATTTTACGAGCAATTACACTGCTCTTGTGCAGTTTCTTCGGCAAAATTTTGACCTGTTGCTCTTGGCCAGCAGCAACAGACCTAGAAGGGATAACTTGAGAAAAAACTAGCGATCGGGGAAACCCTGATTTTATGACCGACTTTGAGCCAATAAGGAAGTGAAAAAGAAGAACCTCTGGGAGTCTTGCCGTGTTTCGACCCCAGAGGTTCTTCTTATACTGAACTTATACTCCTCACACAATATTTATATTACACACAACCCGCTGCTTTTGTCAAGAGGTTTACGAAATTTTTTCCACAGACCTCTGGCCAAATTAATTTTTTAGGGTCGGTAGGCGCTCTTGCAGGGGACAGCTATCAGACTAAATCCTGTTTAAAAGCCATGGGAGAGTGGGGAGAGGGAAGTCGGGGGTGGTATCAACTATTGCCTTGAAGCCATGTTTTTAAATCTCGTTCTGGTTTAGCCACATTGAATAAATGTAAACCAAAATCTTCTGAAATATCTTGACAAATTTTCACTCCTCTGATGCTGTTGCCTTTTTCATCTAAAAGGGGGGAAAAAGTGCCAATTCCCAACTGATGGGGAACTACTGCCGTAATTCCGCCCCCGACACCGCTTTTTGCTGGTAATCCTACCCGATAGGCCCATTCTCCTGAAGCGTCGTACATTCCACAGGTAAGCATAACACTGATCACATCTTGAACGTAGTGTTCATCGATCGCCCGTATTCCTGTGATTGGGTTGACACCCCCATTAGCTAAGGTAGCAGCCATGAGGGCTAAATCGTGAGCATGGACGAGGATGGCGCATTGTTGACAGTAAAGGTCGAGGGTTTCTTCAATTTTATCGCTAACCATGCCAAAATTTAGCATCAGATAGGCCATGGCCCGATTGCGATTGCCGGTGGATTTTTCCGAGAGAAAAACGGGGACATTAATCTCGTGATCCCTGCCGGTATAGCGTTTAAACATTTCTAAAATACGTTTTAGCCTTTCGGTGGCATTCTGTCCGGTGATTAAATCCGTGGTAGCGATCGCACCAGCATTAACCATAGGATTATAGGGACGATTGGTTTTTTCATCGAGAATAATCGAGTTAAAAGCTTCTCCCGTGGGTTCAACACCGACTTTACTATTAACGTATTCCCGTCCGTGATCTTCTAGAGCTAATCCAAAGACAAAAGCTTTAGAAATCGATTGTACTGTAAAGGTTTGCTGACAGTCTCCCACCTCAAAAATCTGACCGTCAGTGGTAATTACCGAAATACCAAACCATTCTGGATCTGCTAGGGCTAATTCCGGAATATAATCGGCGATATTGCCCGTCTGTAAATCAGAGTATTTTGCGTGCAGATAGTTAAGATAGTTCCGAAAAGGATAGACTAACTCTTTCCCAGAATTGACGGGACTAATAAAATCTTTTGGAGAAGCCATAGAGGAGTATAGCAGTTATCGTTTAATTGCCACTCTAGAGACGTTAATAGGCACATCTCTAGAGAATTTCTGTAATCCCTAATTAACTTCTCGAACCGCGATAAATGCGATCAGCTTGGGAGGGTTCTAAATAATTATAGCCCGGTTTTTGGGTTAAGGAGCCATTCTTTTTGGCCACAGTATTAACCGCAGGAGTCGCTTTTTTTAAGTCCGCATGAGTCCTGATATAATCCTCAGAAATCTTGAAGGGATGACTATTGGGAAGATGACGACTAGAGGGTAAATTTTCTTCCGGTTCGGGGTGGGTAATTTTACTATGGGGAGCGACAAAATCGTGTAGGATGGGATCGTAGGCTAAAATTTCGCCAGTTTCAATGCGAAAAATCCAACCGTGTAGAGATAATTTACCCTGATGTAATCGGGAACGAATAATTGGATAGCTTTGCAAATTACTTAACTGATTGAGAACATTTTCTGCTACTGTCACCTCGATCAGTTCTTCTCCTTCTAGTTCTTTGTAATTATCCTTAACTAAACGTCGAGTAGCTTCTGCTTGCTTTAACCAATCGTAAACTAAAGGCATTTCATCGGCCAGACTCTGCAATTTTAACAAACCTTTCATCGCTCCACAATGGGAGTGACCGCAGATAATCACTTGCTCGATGCCGAGAGCGTTGATAGCATATTCTATAGATGCACCTTCACCACCATTAGTCGCTCCGTAGGGAGGAATTATATTTCCCGCATTGCGAATTACGAATAATTCCCCCACCTCCGCTTGGGTAATTAGGTTAGGATCGATACGGGAATCGGAACAGGTGATAAACAGGATTCTCGGTTTTTGTCCGTGGGAGAGTTGCTCAAATAATTGCCGATGTTCATCAAAATAACCACTCTGGAACTTTTCTAGTCCCTGTAGGAGTTTCTTCATAATAATTTTTCTGGTTTAGTTCGATCGCTATTGAGTCGATCCTTTCAGCATTATCGGGCATGAGATAACAGCAATGCAACCAGCCAGATTAGCGATCGTTGTCGGCTGCGAGATCGGTTAGATATTGTTAAGATAAGATACAGACTGTATCTAAGCAAATTTTATTCTATGGAAACTGCAACAATTTTGGGGATTTCGATCGCTGCCGCTTTGGTGGGGATTACCGCTTTAGCTCTTTATACCGCTTTTGGACCGCCGGCAGCAGAATTAAGCGATCCTTTTGAAGATCACGAAGATTAATTCTTTAATAACCATGTAGCTATCTGCCAAGGAAAAAGTTGCTCAACGGGATCGATCGCTCTTTCTAAACCGTCGATCGATTCTTTTATTGTTAATTGTAATTGATTTTGCCAATCAATTACAGCGTTTTCTCCCTGACATTCATAAAGGCGCATTACCCAACCCCGAGAGGCTGTTTCACTTAGTTTGAAACTCATTAAAATTAAGTTATCGGCTGAGAATTTTAACCATTCTGCCACGGGCGGCAACCGGTTTAATCGAGAAGAATTATTAATAAAAATAACGTTGACAGGTGAGTTTAACTGCCAAGAGTGATGGACAGTTTGCGCCGTTTTCCAGTTACCTTGATGGGGATATATTGCATAGGTAAATTCCTGTTTCCCCAGATCTGCCTCGGGATCAGGCCATCGGGGACTTCTTAACAGAGTTAATCGTAGTTGCTGGTTAGTAGCATCATAGCCATATTTATTATTATTTAAAAGACTAACTCCGTAGTTTGCCTCTGTATCGGTTAAATCCGCCCATTTATGCCCGTAAACTTCCCATTTTGGCGATTCTAGCTGGTGGAAACGCTTGATCGCACCACAGGCAATTTCATAGGTGGTAAAATCGCTGTTTAGCGTAAGAGGAAAAGCGGTTTTTACTAAAGTGTGTTCCTGCTGCCAATTAACAATAGTTTTAATCTGGAGAATAGGAGAATCTTTTTCTAAGATATAGTCTTGACAAAATTCCGAATCACCTAAACTTCTGATCACGCAAATCTGCCAGCGCAAGGGGCCATATTCTAAGCATTTAATCGATTTTAATACTGTTTTTGGTAAGGGATATTGTTGATAATTCGGATCGATATTCCAAGCGTCCCAATATTGTCCTTGATCTTTAAATGCCTGTAATTGATTACCGGCAGCTTGCAGGATTTCTTTTTGATTAATTATATCAAATATACTATCGATATCCCCCGTTTCTGAGTTAATAGTAACTTTAAGCAGGCCATTATCTAAAATAAATTGGCAGTTAATTAAATTTTGCTCGGCTGCTTGCTGATTGGGAACTAACCAAAATAACTTATAACCCACGGAAGGAATATTTTCAGCGAGAAATAATAACTGATTGTCGTGGGATAATTGCGAGGGACAGAGACAATTATTCAAGTCATAAACTGAGCAATTTGCAGATTCTACAGCTAAAGAGATAACCTGGGTTCTTTCCCAGTTAAGAGAATTAACAACTAGAAAAGGTTTTGCTTGGGTATGGGGAGGATTAGGTAAATTAATTTGATTAGCAATTGCCTGTAAAGCTTGCTCTAAAATTGCTTCACCTGTGCTGATAACTTGCCGCCATAACTGATTAGCATCCCTAAACACTTCGGGGATAGAAGTACCAGGCATTATATCATGAAACTGATTTAATAAAACCTTTTTCCAGGCGGATTCTATCTCGACTTTCGGATAGGGAATCTCTAGTAAAATATTAGCCAGAGAAGACCATAATTCTCCTTGATACAAGAGGATTTCACAGTAACGATTATAGGCTTTTTGGTCAGCGTGGCTAGTATAACAACCCCGATGGAATTCTAGATATAATTCATCATCCCAGATAGGAAGATTACTTGTATCGAGACTGTCCAGATAAGTTGTTGCTTGGCTAAATTTTAACTGGGGGAAAAAAGGAGATTTTTGCCAACGTTGTGCCACTGCTAACATATCACGAGTCGGACCACCGCCATGATCGCCAACACCGGGCAACCAAAAAATCTCTTTTAAACCGGTTTGCCGTTCCCAATTGAGAGCATGATCAGTCATAATAATTGGATTAGTATCCATAACTCCGGCAACATTGGGAGGAGACATGAGGGAAAGAATTTTACTACCATCGGGAGATTGCCACCAGAAAAAACCGTGGGGAAATTTAGTCGTATCATTCCAATGTAGTTTCCCAGTTACAAAATATTTGATGCCAAAGGATTTAAGAATTTGCGGCAATTGGTAGGGAAAACCAAAGGTATCCGGCAGCCAAGCAGTTTTAGTGATTTGTCCGAATTTTTCTTGAAAATATTGTTGTCCATAAAGCAGCTGTCGAAATAGGGATTCCCCAGAGATTAAATTGACTTCTGGTTCTACCCACATCCCGCCCAAAAGTTCCCAAGATTGCCCTTTATATGCCTCTAGAATTGCTTTAAATAGGTCAGGATGATGTTTTTCTATCCATTCGTAAATTAGGGGACTAGAATGACCAAATATGAGGGATGGAAAATCTTTTTGCAGGTTTAAAACCGAGATAAAAGTGTTTTTTGCCACTTGCCAAGTTTCTGCCAACGGCCACAACCAAGCCAGATCCAAATGTGCATGGCCGAGAAGATGAAAACTGCGTTCTTTCAGAGGTTGAGCGAGGGGTTGTAGGGATTGACGAATTGATTCTAGGGATTGATTAAATTTATCTTTGTTGGTGACATTATCCCAGTCAATATTATCGAGAGTTGCGGTAAAAATCGCTAAGTTTTCAGGATAAAAAGTCTGTAGATAATTATGGATAATGGTCAATTCATCAGCAACAAAACTAGGATCGATCGCTTGGCTATATTCATAGACTAACTCTGATTTCATCAAACCACCAATATCATGATTGGGACTGACTAAACGGAGAGTAACAAGAATTTCTTGACCAGTAGAGACCGAGTTAGAAAGTAAAATGCGCGTGGAAGAATCAAAGAGGTCTCCTGCTTGGATAAATTGATTATTAACATAAATTTTGACATCTTCCGCCCACCAAGTTAAGATTAATCTCAGTTCCATTCCCTCTAAAGGATAACCGGCTAAATGTTCGGGGACAATAATTTTTTGAGTTAGATATTGAATTTGTCTGCCGGCAGGCCAAATAATGTATTGTTTTTCATTGAGGGTGACGGGTTGAATTGGTTTTCCCGCTGCTGTAGCGATCAACCAATTTTTCTGAATATCTCTGCGGGTGAGGTGAGACAGTTTAGTGATGTTGTCGAGGGGAGACATGAGCCAACAAATAAGTTAATTTTGACTATTTTAAGCGATCGAGGTCTAATTAGGCTAGGGGGGAACTGATGTTAACGCAATAATGCTGAAGATTTACTTAATCTCATCTTTAGTCAAACCAATAGTTTATTAGATCAAGTTCAAGCTGAGGAACTAAAAATCCCAATACTCACTGCATCTGGATAAGGTTCATCTACCAAGTATTTCCTGTGTTGAGCCAATCAATACTGGTACGTTGCTCAGTCACTGCAAGCTGCCTCCTTTGAAGAACATGAATAAGTTACTAACTCCCTTTTTGGCTCAATTTTTGCCCAGAGGTGCGCTCATTCTTGAACAAATTAGGCTGAATTTATCTCTCCCATTATCCGTGATTATAGCTTTGACAGACCACTACTTCGATTGACCTGAAGTGGGACAATTTAGATAAATGCACAATCAAAGCTTTTTGTCAAGAAAATAACATTAAACTTATTATTGATGCTCCCCATGCCCACGCCCAAATTATCTGCCAATTAGCGATTAATTACGCTACCCTAACTAATATCCCCTATCTGCACCCTATCAAAAAATCAGTCTTGAGCTAGATAGTTGAGAAACCATCCAAGATATCGCCCCCCTGTTCATCGGTCTGCTACCTGTTGTAAACTCGTTAGAGATAGCCTGAGAAGCAGCGTTGACCAGTAATCGAATTATTGCCCTCCGTCCCCCATTTGTCTCGACTTAGAACCAGCTTTTGCCCGTACCCACCCTAATTATCCCAAAAAACTAGCAATTTTAACGATATTATCGATTTTTTTCTGGAATATTATGTCTGAAACTATCACTGCCGCCACTAGCGATCGCATCTGTAAACACATGAACAAGGATCACGGTGATGCCGTGCTTTTCTACGCTCAAGTTTACGGTAATATTACCGATGCAGAAACCGCTCAAATGCTCTCCATCGATCCCCAAGGCATGGATTTAGCCGTAGAAAAATTAGGGGAGAGTCAAACAATTAGAATACCTTTTGAGCGCACCCTAGAATCAGCCAAGGATGCCCATAATATTCTGGTTGAGATGCTAAAAGTTAATCAAACTACCCCTTGACAAAGCCCGATTTTGCTCCTATCACCGAAAAATATCAACCTAGAGAATTAGCCCATGAATCAGGTTAATAGTACGGGAATAAAAATACCCAAATCTGGCTGGCACTTACTGCCTTTTTTAGTCTTGGGTGTGCTAGTTTTTGCATTTAATTCCTCCCTAGAATTAAATTATCTAGTCAAGGGTTATATTACTCTCTTGGAATTACAGGCGGGCATCGTGGTTTTATACTTTCTTTTGACTAAATTAGGGAAATCTCAAAAATCATGAAAAATAGAACTATAGCAGCTTTACTAGCCTTTTTTCTCGGTTATCTTGGCATCCATAAATTTTATCTAGGGGAGAATTTGGCAGGTATTTTTTATCTACTTTTCTTCTGGACTTTTATCCCCGGCATCATTGCTTTTTTTGAATTTATTGGTTTAATCATTATGTCAGATCAAGCTTTTGATGCTAAATATAATCCTAACTATCTCCCTAGCAGTAGAGAGCGAGGACTGCCAGAATCAGGTCAGCAAAAAACCGCTACTTTACTCCAGCTTAAAAAACTTTACGATCAGGGAATTATTACTGCTGAAGAATACGAAGAAAAACGCAGAAAATATTTAGATTCTCTTTAAAAAATATGTCTAATCTCTCTCCTCGCCCTCCCGAATCTTCTGAGTGGATCTGGCTATCTTTAGTTCCAGTTTTTGGTGGGCTTGCCATTGCTAATGCTGGCAAAAAAACCAATAACCAAAGTTGGTTATCCGTCGGCATTGCCTTGACAATTATCTCCTTTATTTTCTTGACAAAAGAGTCTTTTATCGTAATTTGGTTTGCCCAAATCGGCCTAGGTTTATACATCCGTCAACAGCTTAATTCCCATCCAATAGCTTCGGCAAATAGAACCGATTCCAAACAGTCATTCTCTCCTCTCAAAAAAATTGATATTAACAGTTGTTCCACCAACGATCTGGTTTATAAATTAGGGTTGCCGATTGTCTATGCCAATGATATCGTTTCTGTCCGTAATGAAGGACATATTTTTACCCATTTAGAAGAATTACACTTCCTGGCTGGTTTACCAGAAAATTATCTGAAAAAATTGGAACCTTTGATTATCTTTGCCTACGATATTCGCCAAGAAGTTGACGTTTCTTGGCGTTGTTTAAACTACCAGTCCGTTGAGGAATTGGTCAATCTAGGTCTTGACTTTTCCGTGGCTGATAAGATTGTCGCCGAAAGAGAAAAAAACGGTGTCTATCGTTCGGCGATCGAAGTGAGAAACCGGACAGGTATTCCCTTAAAATCCTATCAGCAATTGCTCTAATTAGCTTGATTCTAGTTATAGCTTGAATTGCTTTTCTATCAAAGACACGATCCAACTTCTAGGTAAAAAACGGGGCAGATTGACGATAATTTTATTAGCAAATTTACCAGCTACCACGTTGGGGCGTTTGTTTGCCAAGGCGGTTAAAGCCTCTTGTACCACCACTTCCGCCGAATCTAACCCGCCGTTTTTGCCCATAAAGGCACTGGGAAATCGGGCCACCTCAAAAAAATTCGATTCCGTCGGACCGGGGCAAAGAGCGAGGATTTCAACGCCTTTGTCTTTATTTTCTGCCCAGAGAGACTCGCTAAAGCTGAGGACAAAAGCTTTTGTCGCCGCATAGACGGAAAGATAGGGCAGCGGTTGAAACCCGGCAATGGAAGCAACATTGATAATTGCCCCCCCAGCACCAGCAAGCATGGGACGTAGAAAATAGTGGCTTAATTCCACCAATACCAGATTATTTAACTGGATCATTTCTAACTGTCGAGCTAAATCCCGCTCGCTAAAAGCACCATAATCACCAAAACCGGCATTATTTACCAGTAAATCAACGTTGATTCCTTTTTGGTTCACCGTATCATATACCAGCTTTCCTGCCCCGGCAACGGTCAGATATTGAACGATAACTGTCACTTTTGCCCCATATTGTTTCTCTAATTCCGCTGCTAATTGTTCTAGTTTATCCCTAGATCTAGCGACTAAAATTAGCTCCATTTGCCGTTGGGCAAGTTGACGGGCAAAGACGGCACCGATACCGGTGGAAGCACCGGTAATGAGGGCTGTTTTCATAGAAGATCAATCAAAAATAGCTCTTTTGCTGGAATCTTACCACAATTACCCTTCCATTTACAGTTCTTAACTTGGCGGTCAAGGCATTTTTTCAACTCAGAATATATGTTAGGCTAGAAATAGAACAAAGGTCGAGGGAGGTGCAGAAATGACAGTTATAAGCTTCACTGATCAAGATATTGCCAAATATACCGCCGCTGATATTGCTTCTTTAGCTGAACGACTAGAAAAAGATGAGTATAGTAACCCCTTCGAGGCTTTGCGGGATTGGCATCTGTTAAGAGCGATCGCTTTTCAACGGCAGGAATTAGCCGAACCTTATCTTTATCTGTTGGATCTAGAGGCCTACGATGAGGCTTAAAGTGGCTTAGTTAAACAAAACTTAACACAAATTACTGGGGGTGTGAGACTAGCACACCCATTATTTTTGATTATCGTATTCTCTGGCTGAAAACAGCCCCTAGCTTTTTGCCCCTTCTTTCCCTACTATCAATAACAAAGTATTTTTAGGCGATCGACTAGATTATGGGCAAACAATACAACGTTTATGGGATCGGTAACGCGCTCGTTGATATGGAATTTCAAGTCTCTCCTGAATTACTGCAAGAATTGGGCATCGATAAAGGAGTGATGACGCTGGTGGACGAAAATCGTCAAACCCAGTTGATGGAAAAATTGGCTTTTGATTGTAAACGCAGCGGTGGCGGATCGGCGGCGAATACCCTAGTAGCGATCGCTCAGTTGGGGGGTAGAGGTTTCTATTCCTGTAAAGTGGGTAATGACGAATTAGGTAAGTTTTATCTGCAAGATCTGCGGGCCTGTGGTTTACATACCAATGAACATGGCGGCGAAAAAGAGGTGGGAATCACGGGAAAATGTCTAGTTTTCGTCACTCCCGATGCCGATCGCACCATGAATACTTTTCTCGGCATCACCGGGGAAATTTCCGAACGGGAATTAGTCCCCTCAGCGATCGCTAATGCCGATTATCTCTATCTCGAAGGTTATCTCGTCACCTCTCCCACTGCCAAAGCTGCCGCTATTAAAGGGCGAGAAATTGCTCAGGCTGCTGGAGTCAAAACCGCTTTATCCCTGTCAGATCCCAATATGGCGATCTTCTTCCGCGAGGGATTACTGGAAATGATCGGAACCGGGTTAGATTTCGTTTTCGCTAATGAGTCGGAAGCTTTGACTATTTCCGGCAGCGACGAAATCGAGTCAGCGATCGCCTATTTTAAAACCATTGCCCAAGGATTCGCTATCACCCGGGGTGCCAGTGGTTCTTTGATATATGATGGCGAAAATCTGCTGGAAATTGACCCCCATCCGGTACAGGCGATCGATACCGTCGGCGCGGGGGATATGTACGCAGGTGCTTTTCTCTACGGTATTACCCACGGTATGGGTTACAAAGGAGCGGGAAATCTCGCTTCTCTAGCGGCTGCCCGGGTGGTTTCTACTTTTGGGGCGCGTTTACAAACCGAGGAAATTCAATCCCTGCGAGATTCGATCGTTTTGGGATAGGTTTTGTCAGTGATCAGCTTTCAGTCAGTAGTCAAGTTTTTTCTCCCTGCTCCCTGCTCATAGACAGTCTTAACCAGTAATTTAGATAGTCATAAGCCCCTTGCATAATTTTTTTATGGTGTAATGGAGGCTTTTGCTGGCTCTTCTGGTTTCTGTGTGGAAACGGGCTCTATACTGATAGTTTCTTCAGCAAAATAGTCCTAAAAGTCTTTCCCAGTAAACATTTCACGATTCTATAAGCAAAAATTATCACACAAAGTCGAGAAGAGCCTTTTGCTTTTTTCTCAATTTTTAGATGGAAGTCGAAAAAAGAATAAAATGTGATCTTAGGTCAGGAAATCATCTATACTTTTACTATGTTTATTAGCAAAAATGGATGTAACAGAAACTACCCTTGAACGCCCGAAAAAACAGAAAGATTTTTTCAGGTAAAAGAGGTAATCATACTTTAAAATCCCAATTAGTAGCTAATCAAAATACAGAGGAAATTATCTGTGTCTTTTGCAGGAAAAGCAGAGGGCATGATTTTAGTTTATTAAAAAAAATCGAGTTCGTTGTCATCCTTTAACTACCAGCAGAGAAGACAGTGGTTATCAGGGAATATCTCAATACCATAGTAATAGTTATACACCGAAAAAGAAACCAAAAAATAGAAAATTAACAGACTTATAAAAGTAGTATAACAAGGCTTTAGCCAAAAAAATAATTATTATTGAACATATAAACAGGAAACTCAAAATCTTGAAAATATTATCCTTTAGAAAGGATAATTTATTCCCAATTTTTATAATTGAGATAGCTTGTGCTGCTTAAATAAAGAGGTTTTGACAACCAAATTAAAGCATATCTCAAGAGTTTTGAGTTAAAAGTTAAACTTCAAGCTCTTATTCAGTACAAATATACCCAAAGACTAATTCTTGGGGACAAATTAGTTAAACCATCATTATAACATATAATTAATTTGCAAGAGTTCTACTGATTTTAACCCGATAATTTACTCAACAATTCCAAGAATTTTTGACTATTAGGAGTTAAGAGAGTTCGGCGATAGGCATCGGCAGCCTTTTTAATTGCTTCCGCTTGGGTGGGATAGGGATGAATAACAGTAGAGAGTTTACCCAGTCCGATTTTAGCAACTATAGCGGTGGTAATTTCGGAAATCATCTCACCGGCGTGAGCAGCGACGATAGTGGCTCCTAAAATTTGGTCGGAACCTTGTTTGTGAATAATTTTTAAAAAACCTTCTGTTTCTCCATCAGCGATAGCTCGATCGACTATACTCAAAGGAATTTTAATAGTATTAGTGGTCAATCCCATGGCCTGTGCTTGGGTTTCATCCATACCGACACGGGCGATTTCTGGGTCAGTATAAGTGACCCAAGGCATAACTAAATTACTGAGCTTATTGCGTCCGAAACCGAAGGGAGAAAAGAGGATATTTTTAATCACAATACGGGCGGCTGCATCGGCGGCATGGGTAAATTTCCAATCCATACAGATATCACCAGCCGCATAAATTTTCGGGTTAGTAGTTTGCAGATAATCATTAACTTTGACTCCCCGACGAGTATCGTATTCCACGGCCACTGCTTCTAAATTTAATCCTGACAGATTAGGCTCCCGGCCGGCAGCGACTAAAATCTCGTCGACGGTGATAGTTGCTACCTGGCCGTTGCTAGTATATTCAATGGTTTTACCCTGCTCATTTTTTCTCACCCGTTCAATTTGGCAGGAGAGAATTAATTGCATTCCTTCCCGCAGGAAAGTATTCTCAATAATTTCGGTCGCTTCTGCATCTTCTTTATTCAAAAGATGGGAATGATTATGAAATAAAATCACCTGCGCGCCTAACCGTTGAAAAGCTTGGGCTAATTCACAACCAATCGGCCCGCCACCGATAACAGCTAATCGAGGAGGTAATTCTGTGAGGGAAAAAATTGTTTCATTGGTATAAAATCCCGCTTCTTTTAGTCCGGGTATATCGGGATGAAGGGCCTTAGCACCAGTAGCAATGACGGCTTTTTTATAATGGAGGGTTTTTCCTGCCACTGCCACGGCATTTTGTCCCAAAAAACGAGCGCTACCCAAGAAGACATCGATACCTAGTTTTTGGAAACGTTGCACCGAATCATGAGGGCTAATATCGGCGCGAATTTGCCGCATTCTGGCCATTACTCTGGCAAAATCTACCCTAGTATCTCCAATATCAATTCCTAATTTTTTGGCTTTCTCAATTTCCCCGATAATTCTAGAGGAACGAATCAGACATTTAGAAGGAATACAACCGAAATTGAGGCAGTCTCCCCCCATTAAGTGTTTTTCCACTAAAGCCACTTTTAAACCTATCTCTAAACCCGCAGCACCAGCCGCTACAACTAAACCCGCAGTACCCGCGCCAATGACGACTAAATCATAACAATTTTGGGGTTGTGGATTGACCCAATCGGCAGGATGAACATAATTAACTAATTTTTGATTATGTTCGTCCACCGGGAGAACATTAACTTCCCTAGAGCTATTTTGAAACATAATAAGTACCTAAGCAAAATTAATTACACATTTCGATAAAGCTTTTGCCTATTGCCTATTGCCTATTGCCTATCCTAACCAAGAAATTAATTTTGCACGACTACTTAAAGTAGTTATATTAATGGTGAGATACGAAGTTTTCGTTTTGGGGAGTCAGGAGATAGGAGTCAGGAGTCGGGAGATAGGTTTTAGGTGTTGGGGGCTGGAGTTTTGGGGTTTTGGGGTTTTAGTTCAATTTCCCCACTTCCCCATTCCCCCACTTCCCACTTCCCCAACCCCTGACTGATGACTGATTACTATTCATTGATAACTGATGCCAGGGACTGACGGGCAATTTTTGTGACGTAGAGGGTGACGGCAACGGTGGCGATAAAACCGATCAGGCGAATAATCCATTGTAAAACTGGGTTAGTGGCTGGTGCCGAGGTGCCGATAGTGGCAAGACTGCCCGCTAAAGAGCCAATATAGACATACATTATCGTCCCCGGAATCATGCCGGCGGAACCTAGTAGATAATCTTTCAGGGAAACCCCGGTGACACCATAGGCATAATTGAGCAGATTAAAAGGAAATATGGGAGATAAACGGGTTAAAAGCACTATTTTTAGGCCTTCTTTCCCCACAGCTTCATCTATAGCTTGAAATTTACTATTACCTTGAATTTTTTCCGCCACCCAACCCCTAGCCAGATAACGTCCCACCAGAAAAGCGGCAGTAGCGCCGATAGTTGCCCCGATAAAGACGTAAAAAGAGCCTAACACCACACCAAAAACCACACCAGCCCCCAAAGTCAGGATCGAACCAGGAAAAAAGGCCACAGTAGCTAGAATATAAATAATTATAAACGCGATCGCTCCTAAGGCTCCCAAACTATCCACCCAAGTTAAGGCATTGAAAAGAATAGTTTGAGGATTAAAACCCGTGGAGGTACTGGATTCGAGGGCAAAAGCGGGGGGAGTAGTCAGGAGAAAAACAAGGCCAAATGTAGTTAATAAGAGTAAATGCCTGATAATCACAGTTTTTCCTAAGGGCAAAAACTTGGAAATAATCATAAAAAGTCCCTATAAGGAATGAAAAAAGAGAGATTGAACTATAAAAGCGAATTAAATAGAACTAGGGGCTATTCTACCGTAGTTATCATTGTTTAGACCAGAAAGCCAATCCTGAAAATTCCCAGAAAATCCCCCTCTCTGGGAGAAGATAAGACAAGCAACAGCCGGGTAATTTTTGCTGTTTACTTGATATTACACCTTGCCGTCTCTGGGAAAAAAATGTCACAATTAGAAATAATTAGCATTGGATATAGTAATTAATCTATGAAAATCATCCCCAAGGTCAAAGCCCCTACCTTCCTGCAAATGGCACAATGGATCATTAATCCCGTGGGTTTTATGGAAAATGCCGCCCGCAAGCATGGCGATATTTTTAGCACAAAAGTGGGTTTAACTGTGGATAATTTTATCTTTGTCAGTAGTCCTGCAGCCCTACAACAGGTTTTAACTAATGATCGTAAACAATTTTCGGCACCAGGGGAAGCCAATCGTATTATTGCCCCGATTATTGGTGATTATTCCGTCGTCATGTTAGACGGAGACACCCACAAAAAACGCCGTCAGCTTTTATTGCCACCTTTTCACGGGGAGAGAATGCGTTTCTACGGCGATTTAATCCGCGATATTACCCTGAGAGTGATGGCAGAATTGCCCGAAAATCAACCTTTTAAAGCCCGTTCAGCGACCACAGCGATTGCTTTACAAGTAATTATGGAGGCAGTTTTTGGAATTAGTCAAGGGGAACGTTATCAAACCCTGAAAAAAATTCTGGCTGAAATGCTCGATATTTTTAACTCTCCGGTGATGGCTTCTTTGTTATTTTTTCCAATTTTGCGGGCTGATTTTGGTGCTTGGAGTCCCTGGGGAAAATACCAGCGTTCTCAAGAAAAAATTGATGATATTATCTATACAGAAATTGCTGAAAGAAAAGCTAATCCTAACCCCAATCGCACCGATATTTTATCACTACTGATGTCGGCCCGGGATGAAGAAGGCAACCCGATGAGTGATAAGGAATTGCGCGATGAATTAATGACCTTATTATTCGCAGGTCATGAAACCACTGCCACCGCTATGTCTTGGGTGCTCTACTGGACTCATCGCTATCCAGAAATTAAAGCAAAAATTCTGCAAGAAATAGCCACTTTAGGAGATAATCCTAACCCCCTTGACATAACTCGATTACCCTATATTTCGGCGGTTTGTTCGGAAACTTTACGCATTCATCCCGTGGCAATGTTAACTTTTCCGCGAGCAGTGGAAGAACCGGTAGAACTAGATGGTTATCCTTTAGAAAAAGGGACAATTATTATGGGTTGTATTTATCTAGCCCACCACCGCGAACAAACTTTCCCCGATTCCCATACTTTTAAACCAGAACGCTTTTTAGAAAAACAATTCACCCCCTACGAATATATGCCTTTTGGTGGTGGAGCGCGTCGTTGTATCGGGGAAGTTTTAGCTATCTACGAGATGAAAATCGCTATCGCTACGATTTTGGCCAATTATCAGTTAACTCTAGTTAATAATACCCCCGAAAAACCCAGCCGCCGCGGTGTCACCCTTGCTCCCTCGCGAGGAGTTCCCATGGTCTTAAAAGGACGACGGGAACCTCTGGCGACTGCCCCGATGCTCGCCGAAATTTCTTAAAAAAACTGACAAACTATTGTACAATCAGAGTTGTGGTATCCAATATCATAACTCTGTTTTCTTGTCAATAAAATTGGGGATAATTATGGTCTTAATTCGTTTAGCTAAATCTTGGGAAATTTCCGAAAATGAAGTCACTTCTGAAAGTGTTTATTTTAAACGTCGTCGGTTTTTACAGGGGTTAATCGGGGCAGGAATTGCGGGTAGTTCTCTATTATTAACTGCTTGTGGTAAATCCTCCTCCTCGGAAGCTTTAGAAAAAAGTTTGCAATTACCTAAAATTGAAGGGTTCAGCAAGAATCCGAATTTTTTAACGGTAAATCGCCCCATAGTTGCTGAAACTGTAGCGGGGAGATATAACAATTTTTATGAGTTCGGGGGGGGGAAAAATATCTGGTTAAAAGCGCAGAAATTACCGACGAATCCTTGGACGGTAGAAGTAGGAGGATTGGTAAAAAATCCCCAAACCTACGATATAGACACTATTAAAAAAATCTTTCCTCTCGAAGAAAGAATCTATCGTTTTCGTTGTGTGGAAGCTTGGTCAATGGTCTTACCTTGGCTAGGTTTTCCCATGAGGGCTTTAATCGCGGCAGTGGAACCAAAACCCGAAGCTAAATTCGTCCGTTTTACTTCCTTTTATGATCCCGAAATTACCAAAGGGCCAGGATTACATTTAGGAGCCTTACCCTGGCCTTATACAGAAGCTTTAAGAATTGAAGAAATGGCCAATGAATTAGCTTTCTTTGCTGTGGGAATTTTCGGTCATGATTTACCCAAACAACACGGCGCACCCTTGCGAATGGTTATTCCTTGGAAATACGGTTTTAAAGGGGCAAAATCAATAGTAAAAATTGAATTTACCGCCAAACAACCCGCCACCTACTGGAACACAATTGACGCTCACGAATACGATTTTGAGGCTAATGTAAACCCCAGTAAACCCCATCCCCGTTGGTCACAAGCAACGGAGAAATTTATCGGCAGTAGAAGTGATTTATCTTGGGAAATTATCGAAACTCTGCCCTATAATGGCTATGGTGAATATGTGGCTAGTTTGTATAGTTGAGTTTGATAATTATCCTGGTTTTATTTAGTTTAAGTGAGGATTTGTGGACAATAAAACTCTGTACGAACAAGACTTTTATCTCTGGATTATAACTACTATTAATCAACTGCAAGCCAGACAGTTTGAGCGGGTAGATTTAGATAATTTATTGGAGGAATTAGCAAGTATGGGAAGGAGTGAAAAACGCACAATTAAAAGTCTGTTAACCCGATTATTATAACATTTACTTAAACTCAAATATTGGGCGGCAGAAAGAGAGAGAAACGAAGGTCACTGGAAGGCAGGGTGAGAGCATCTCAAAAACTATTGACAATTGGCCAATTTTGTGATCCGCATGGGCATTTCAGGTGATACCAGTCAATCATAATAGTTACGAAATCTTCACATTTGGTCGATTTTTGCTTAACAATTGAGATGGCCAATTCTCCTCAAATATGGCTGAATCTCTCTCTGGGTAAGCAAATCACATAAAGTTCATTTTGTCAAAGATTGTTAAGATGCGCTTACCCTGAGTCTACACCCCTAAGATGCCCAAGCGACCAGTAAAACTATCACCCCTGGCAGAAAAGATTTATTTTTAAGTGTTTTCACCGAAAATTATTAGATAAGAATATACTGAGAAGATATGAAGGCTCAAACAATTTAACAACAACCGGCAGAAGTCATGGGAGGTAAACCCTGTATTCCTGGTTAGCGAGTCACCGTGAGAACCTAACTAAAAAACTTTATGAACACACCCGAATTAGCCATTGCTACCGTTGGTTTAACCAAACAATTTGACCGTCATGGGGCTGTTAATCAAGTGGATTTACAGATTGAAGCGGGGGAAGTTTACGGGTTAATCGGTCCAAATGGAGCAGGAAAAACCACTTTAATTAGAATGTTAGCAGCAGCGGAAGAACCGACAACGGGAGAAATATATCTGCACGGAGAACGTCTTTTAAGAGATGAGAGTAATCCCCGTCTCAAAAGAAATTTAGGTTATCTGCCCGATAATTTTCCCCTCTATGATGACCTAAATGTCTGGAATTATCTGGATTATTTTGCCCGTCTTTATCAGCTCCCTCGCTCTCAACGTCATCGCCGCATTTATGAGGTTCTAGAACTGGTACAATTAACCAATAAAAGCCATAATTTGATCGCTACTTTATCCCGGGGGATGAAACAACGTTTAAGTTTAGCCCGAACCATTATCCATGAACCTTTAATTTTACTTCTCGATGAACCGGTTTCTGGATTAGACCCGATCGCTCGCCTACAATTTCGTGAGATTATTAAAGTCTTACAATCGGCGGGTATGACTATTTTAATTTCTTCCCATGTCCTTAGTGATTTAGCCGAACTTTGTAGTTCTGTGGGTATAATGGAATTAGGTTATCTAGTGGAAAGTACCTCTTTACAAGAATTAAATCAACGTCTAGCCAGCCAATACTTGCAGATCACGACTCTAGGCAATTTAGAAGCCTTGGAAACCGCTCTTAAACAGTGTGTTTTTGTGGAAAGTTGGCAAAGAATTATTAATACTAATACTCTCCGGGTTAAATTTACGGGAACCCTAGAAGATAGTGCCGAATTGTTGAAATCTTTAGTCGTTTCTGGTCTGATATTAAGCGAGTTTTATACTTGCCGCGAAGATTTAGAAACTATTTTCCTAAAACTGGGACATCGACAGGCATCCTAAGGGGAAATATTAACTTTCAAATCTAGGATATAGCGTTTCCTAAGCTAGTGAGGTACACCTATTTTTCTTCCCTTTTGCCTCTTGCCTTTTGCCTAAAAACCATAACTTTTGTACCTCAGCAGACTGAAAAACGCTATAGTAACTTTTCGACTAATTTAATTTGCTCCTGACTAAAACCCGCTTCCTTCAGGTGTGCCAGAAACCATTTTTGTCGATAACGACCGTCTAAATTCCTAGCCTTTTTATAGGTATCCTGCGCTTTTTTACTATCACCTTGCTCTAAATAAATCATTGCCAAAGCCACAAGAGGATGGGGATTATTTGGCTCTAATTTAACTGCTTTTTCGGCGTTAGTAATAGCTGAATTAAAATCTTTTAAGCGATGATAGGCAAGGGATAAATTATAGTAGGCGATTTCATTATCGGGGTTTAAATTAGCGGCTTTCGTATGAGTGACTACGGCTTTTTCAAGATCACCAGCCACTAGATAAACAATTCCCAAAGCATTATAAGCCTCCACATGATCGGGAGCAATTTTAATCGTTTCCTCTAGGGTTGTTTGTGCCGCAAAAGGTTGTTTAGCTAGGTGTTGTGTCCAGCCTAAAATTACTCTCCCGTCTAGATGATTGGGGTTTAACTGTACCGATTTTTTTAAAGCTTCAATACTTTTGACAAAATCTCCCTGTTGACGATACTGTAATCCCAATTGACGATAACCATTAGCGGCCTTAATGTCTGATGCGGAAATAATCGGACTGGGAGAAGGAGAAATGATTATCTTAGCCGTCGGTTCTTTTTTAATAGGAGAGGGAGGACTACAGCCCCAAAAAACCGGGGAACTAAAGATGATCAAGATAGTCGGGATTCGATAACTATTCATGGGACAATTAATACCAGTCCAATTGTTAAGGGTGTCATCAAATTATGAATTATTCCCCCGAATCCGTGCAACGGCTGCTCGATTCCGATGATTATGGCGATCGCTTATCGGGAGTTAATCAACTGCGTTATTTAGCCCCAGAAATCGCCTTCGAGATGTTACAGCCTTTAATCAACGATAGTAACGCTAGGGTGCGTTATTCGGCGGTAAGTCAGCTAGATATCCTCGGTCGTCAGAATCCTGATCTGGCCTTAACTATTCTACGCGATCGCTTGTTGCATGATCCGGAAGCAGACGTGAAAGCGGCCGCGGCCGATGCGATCGGGGGGTTAAAATTAACGGCAGCCTACGATGATCTGGTGGCCGTCTATCAACAATCCTCCGACTGGTTAATTCAATTTAGCATTGTGGCAGCTTTGGGCGAATTGGGGGAACCCCGGGGCTTTGAACTGCTCGAAATCGCCCTTAACTCCGATAATGAACTGGTAAAAACGGCCGCTGTTAGCGCTTTTGGGGAACTAGGCGACCCTCGCGCCGTCTCTTTACTCGTTCCTTTGGCTAATGATGATGACTGGCAACTGCGCTATCGTCTCGCTCAAGCTTTAGGCCGCCTAGGTGGGCAGGATGCGATCGCTGTTTTGACCCAGTTAACCAGCGACAAAAGCGCCCAAGTCGCCCAAGAAGCCCGCAATAATCTCGCCCAAGGGTAATTCAGAATAGTTGATTTTTGTCAATACCATTTACAATAAACTTTAATTAAGAATCGTTAACAAAGGTAAAGCGATGAAACAATTTACCCGTTTAATCTTGCTCGTCGGTCTTCTCGCAGGGGGCTGTTTCTCTCCCTCAATTGCGATCGCCGATAATCCAGCGGGGGCAATCGTGAGCAAGGATTCACAGGTTAACGAACTACTGCGTCAAGCGCGGCAATTGGTCAAAAATGGCAATTATGGGGAAGCTATAGCCATTTACGAGCGGGCTGCCGCCCTTGATGGCAATAATGCCAAAATTTTCTCCGGGATCGGCTTTTTACAAACACGGCAAGGGGATTATAACGCCGCCGCCCAAGCATACCAAAAAGCTTTAAGTCTCGATCCGAGTAATCCCGACTTTTTCCATGCCCTCGGTTATAGTTTGGCTAATATCGGCGATTATGACAATGCCGCCACCGCTTACTACTACGCTATCCAAATAGAACCGAAAAACGTCCAACACTACCTCGGTTTAGGGGTGGTATTATTACGGCAAAAAAACTATGCAAAAGCGGGCGAAGTTTACCAATGGGTTTTAGCTCTCGACCCCAATAATCAGCAAGCCCACGAAATCATGGGTAAAGCCTTGATTGAACAGAATAAAAGCAGCGAAGCCCTCGATTTTCTCCAAAAATCCCTGCAAAGATTCCCTAACAATAGTGAATTAAGATTGCAACTAGCCAGCCTTTTGCTCAAACAGGGCGATTTAAATGCTGGAACCCAAATTTTAAAAGAAATAGAGCGACAAAGTGCAGGTAATTTTTTAATTCAGCTAAAAATAGGGATTTTACTCGAAAAACAAGAGCGTTTTGACGAGGCTCTCCCCTTTTATCGTCGGGCTGTTTTCCTGCAACCCCAATCTTTGGAAGCACAAGCGGGAATTGGTCGTATCCATCTGGCCAGAAAAGATTATCTTGCGGCAATTATCGCCTATCAAGATTTGGCCGAAATCGCCCCCAATAACGCCGATGTCTATCTTAATCTCGGTCGGGCCTACGCGGGCCGAGGACGAAAAAGAGAGGCGGAGGAAGCTTTTAAGCAAGCGCGAGCGGTTTATGTCCTGAAAAATAATCAATCCGGCCTGCAGGAAGTGGATGCCCTACTGAAGAAATTGCTTGACTGAACCCAGATCAGTTCTCTAAAGCTGTATGGTAGGATGGCTCAAAAATCTCCCGAAGATAGGGCTTTAAACTAGGGCTATCCTCCAGTAAATCTGGAATTTCTGCCCGAAAATTATTGATTTCTCCATGACCATAATTGCCATGACAGTCTCTTTCCGATTGCCAGTAAGTTAATTTGAGTAAATGTTCTAGGAGACGAGTTAAAAGACTTTTGCTCGCGTGTCTTTCACTTCTCCCCATCGATTCAATCTCCTCAATTAAGTTGTCTAAATCCACCTCGGCAAACTGGCCCTTTTTTAATTGTTCTGCCGTGGTTTTTAGCCAGAGATAAAAATCTTCTTCGTATAATGTTGGGGTCGCTGTTTCCGTTGATCTAGTCATGACGAAACTGCCACAGGTGAAAACTAATCGGGATTCTATATCCTAGCAATTCTCGCACTTGTGGGGGACAAAGTCTCTGGTTTTGGGGAATAGGAAGATAGAAGTGGTCACTGATAACTGAAAAGGCTGAGGACTGACGTTCAAAAAGATCGCACTGCATTGATTGAGTACGATCGCTTTCAGTTATCGATTTTTAAGTAGCGAATTGCTGAGTTAGATTCCTACTTTAATAATTTGCGTTGTAAAACTGAACCCGCACCCAAAGCACTAATGGCGAGTAACCCGATTACAGACGTGGGTTCGGGAACCTGACGACAATCAGCTGCATCTATGCAGGGCGTGTCGCGTCCTAGGGTAATGTTATCGAAGGCAATCTGGTTAGCAACCGCAGAGAAATCTACGGACTTGGCTGTACCAAGGAAGCTAACACCAATAGGATCCCAGTTGCAAAAAGTGTTATTGATACCGGGATCACAACCATCGAAAGCATTATTAGGGAGATTAATGGTAGCCAAAAGATTTCCCGTTCCGTTTAGGCCGTCATAGACTTTAACTGGAGTTGGTGGATTGGTTGCATTTGCACTGAAAAAGAAGAAAAAACCGGTTGTAACCCCCGCCGTTACGTTCATCAGAAAATTAGTGCCGCTGCTGCTTAAGAAAAAAGCAGTAGTGTCTGGCGAAGGTTCGTTGATAAAGTTCCCAGTACCACCAGCACTTTCAGAGATGAAGGCTTGAGCGCCATCCCCAAATGAAATGCCTAAGTTGCCCCCTGAACCGCCATCGTAAAAGTTGAGAATTTGCTCGTTATCTAGCAATCCCTCAAAATCAAGAAGGATTGGCTGGGCATTAGCCCTATCAACGGCTAAAACACAGGTGGAAAGAGCCACTCCAGAAGCGATTAGTGACAATCTTTTGATTGTGCTTGAAGTCTTCATAGTTCACCAAGTTCAAATTGAATTTATTTCAACGGTTAGGCAAAAACACTTGAGGACTTGTTCTGCCCTACAAAGTAATTCTTGACCTAACCCTAAGTCTAGACACTGCAATTTTAAAAGTCAAGCCGTTTTATGTGTTTTTTGGTCAAGGTTAAATCTTTTTTTGGGGAGATTTTATGGACAACAGTGGCTGAAAATCGCTGAAAATTGAGGATTTTAGCACAATTACTCAAACTGCATTTCCCTGCTCCTCGCTCCGGTAATCATAGACAATCTTAACAATTATTTTAGATATTCAACAGCTTATCTTCTCAGTCTTATCGTCAAAGAAACCCAGAATAATTTCACTTTTTTGTTAAGATTAGTTACAAATCTTTAGCAAAAATAAACCCGAAAAAAAAGAGAGCGCCAGCTCTCCTTTTTGATTATCTGCTAATTTTACTAACTAGCGACAATATATTCCTTGACATTAGCCCGGCGACGGCGTAAATGAGCCAAGGCCTGGTGTTCTAATTGTCGCACCCGTTCCCGACTGATGTTCATTCTCTGACCGATTTTGGCTAGGGATAACTCTTTGCCATCGGTTAAACCGAAACGGAGAGTAATCACTTCCCGTTGTTGGGGGGTTAATTCGGCCAGGAGATTGGCTAAGTCTTGCCGTAATAACTCTTGGGTGATGAAGGTATCGGGAGAAACTCCGCTATCTTCTAATAATTCCGACAATTCCGTATCTTGATTATCGCCGACGCGCACATCAAGGGAGATGGGTTGACGAGCCATACTGAGATATTCGCGGATTTGAGCGGGTTCTAGCTCTAATTCCAGGGCAATCTCGGCAGGTGTGGCACTTCTCCCCAGTTTTTGGGCGAGTTCGCGCTGGGTTCTTTTGATTTTGTTCAGTTTTTCGGTGATATGGATGGGTAAACGAATGGTGCGGGCCTGTTGAGCGATCGCACGGGTAATCGCTTGTCGAATCCACCAGTAGGCATAGGTAGAAAATTTATAACCTTTGGTGGGATCAAATTTCTCTACACCTCTTTCTAATCCCAGACTACCCTCTTGAATTAGATCTAGGAATTCCATGTTCCGCTTTTGATATTTCTTGGCGATCGCAACCACCAAGCGGAGGTTAGCTTCAATCATTTTCCGTTTAGCTCGATCACCGGTTTTCAAGGCGCGATCCAGTTCATTTTCGCTTAAATTCACCGAATCCGCCCACTCCAAGTGCTGTGGTTCCCGTCCTAATTGCTTCGATAGTGCTTCTTTCCCTTCTAACAGGCTCATCATCCGTTGGACTTGTTTGCCGTAAATAATTTCTTGTTCGTGAGTTAGGAGAGGAACTCGCCCAATTTCGTGCAGATAGGTACGCACCATATCGGCATTGAGGGTGGGCTGTGATTGAGTTTGGTTGGTTTTTGCTGTGGGCATTGGTTTGGTGGTGACTCCTTGACACAGAAAAAGTCTGTTACTATTCCGACTCCCGGGTGAGTCTGGCTTATCTGAAGTCGGTATGAGTTTGATCGGAATTTCTTTGATTGTATCCTGCGCTTTTAGACGCGGGCAATCCCCTAAAGGTTCAAAGCTAATTCATTCTTTGGTATGATGTTAAGTTTATCCTCTTTTCTCAACATTTAGAACAAAGATACCACACCAAAGGGATAGCAACTGAAATCGCTTGTTTTTGGGTCGCTTTTTCCTGAATCCTCGGCAGTGCCTCTGATATTGTTAGGCAAGATTACAAGACAAAAAGGTGACTTTCCCGATTAGCTGCGAACAATCCAGCCAACTTCCGACCTTTTCGCCCTCAGCCTTGAGAGGAAAACTGACAGCCGAGAACCGACTTCTATATATATAATGACCGATCAACACCAGCAAAGAGAGATGTGATTATTGCGGATTTCCGAACTATTTTCTGTAGTATTTGCTACAAAATGTCAAATTAGCCCCGATTGAGAATCGGGAAAAATTGTTATAAAAATTAGGATTGCTAGGAGGGTAATAACTATCATAGAGACAGCAGGGCGGAGATCGGGATCAATTATCGTCTAAACTAAGCTCGATCGCACTCTCCACAATACCGTTCTGTGGAACTCCTGAACAATGAGGACTTATCTATGACTAAAACCGTCGTTATCGATCCCGTCACCCGGATCGAGGGCCATGCCAAGATATCGATTTTCCTTGACGATGGGGGGGAAGTGGATGACGTGCGTTTTCATGTGGTCGAGTATCGCGGGTTTGAGAAAT
This sequence comes from Microcystis aeruginosa NIES-4325, assembly GCF_008974145.1. GTDB lineage: Bacteria > Cyanobacteriota > Cyanobacteriia > Cyanobacteriales > Microcystaceae > Microcystis > Microcystis aeruginosa_G. Next base: position 45,308 of record NZ_BJKP01000014.1, read on the forward strand.
TCTGCGAGGGACGGCCGATGTGGGAGATGGCGGGAATTACTGCCCGAATTTGCGGCATTTGTCCCGTTAGTCACCTACTTTGTGCCGCCAAAACCGGCGATAAAATTCTAGCGGTGCAAATCCCCCCCGCAGGTGAAAAACTGCGGCGCTTGATGAATTTGGGACAATTAACCCAATCCCATGCTTTAAGCTTTTTCCATCTTAGCAGCCCCGATTTTCTGCTTGGTTGGGAAAGTGACCCCGCTAAACGGAATGTTTTCGGTTTAATCGCCGCCGATCCCGACCTAGCGCGAGCGGGCATCCGTTTACGTCAATTTGGACAGAAAGTTATTGAACTTTTGGGGGCGAAAAAAATTCACCCCGCTTGGTCTGTCCCGGGGGGTGTGCGTTCCCCTTTGAGCGAAGAAGGGCGACAATGGATTAAAGAACGACTGCCGGAGTCTAAAGCGACTCTTTACACGGCTTTAAACCTGTTTAAAGGACTTCTGGACAATTTAACCACAGAAATCGCCGCTTTTGGTAATTTCCCTTCCCTGTTTATGGGATTGGTCGGTAAACGGGACGAGTGGGAACACTACGGTGGTCATATTCGTTTTACCGATAGTCAAGGCAATATCGTGGCCGATAACCTCAGCGAAGACAATTATCGCGATTATATCGGCGAATCAGTAGAAAAATGGTCTTATTTGAAGTTTCCCTACTATAAACCCCTCGGTTATCCCGACGGTATCTATCGAGTTGGTCCGTTGGCGCGCTTAAATGTTTGTTCCCATTTTGGCACGGAGGGAGCGGATATAGAGTTACGGGAATATCGCCATCGGGTCGGTGGTGTAGCCACCTCTTCTTTTTACTATCATTATGCTCGTTTAGTGGAGATTTTGGGCTGTTTAGAGCGTATCGAACTTTTAATCGACGATCCCGATATAGTTTCTCAACGCTGCAGGGCCGAAGCAGGAATTAATAATCTGCAAGGGGTGGGAGTTAGTGAAGCGCCCCGGGGTACTTTATTCCATGATTATAAAGTGGATGAAAATGGTTTGATTGAAACGGTGAATTTAATTATTGCCACGGGTAATAATAATTTAGCCATGAATCAAACGGTGAAACAAATCGCCCAACATTATATCCATGGTGGCGAAATTCCTGAAGCGATGTTAAACCGGGTGGAAGCGGGTATTCGTTGCTATGATCCCTGTTTAAGTTGTTCCACTCACGCTATGGGACAAATGCCGCTACAGCTAGAGTTAGTTAATGCAGCCGGTGAGGTGATTAATACTCGACAAAGGGGTTAATTATCTTAAGTTGTTGGGGGGTTAGGAAATAGGACAAATTTCTCCTAATACCTGACCCCGTTTTACTATTTTTACGATCAAGATTCTAGCTAAGAATTTCTAGGTTTTGATAAAGAATTTCTATCGGACAAGAAAAGTTAATACACTTAATAGTGATTAAATCTCCCGCTTGATAAATATGGGGAATCCAGAGGTTATTAGATTGACGTTGATATTGTTCAATTAGGACTTGTTTTTGCTCAATCAATAGATATTCCTGTAATTCGGGGATAGTTTGATAATCGGCCAATTTATCGCCTCTATCAAAGGCTGCCGTGGAGTCGGATAAAACTTCGATAATCACTCGCGGATGCAGGATAAAATCTTCCTGGGAAACTCGATCCCGTTGGTCACAAGTAATGGCAAAATCGGGATAATACAAGATATTTAAGCTAGGGAGACGCACTTTCATATCGGTAGCGTAGGCAAGACAAACACTACCCCGTAAATGATTAATTAATTGGGCTGAAAGATTACCTGTGATGATAACATGGGCTTTACTGGCCCCCGCCATCGCCAAGATTTGCCCTTGCATATATTCATGTTTAATGGGACTAATTTTCTCTATTTCTAGATAGTCTTGGGGAGTAAAATAAGCGTGACTTTTACTGGCTGTCATGGTGTTTACCTCGATCATTGATTGATCGAATAAAAATAAATTATGCCAACTTTAAAAACCCAATCCCCCCTTTCCTAAACCTTTAAAAATTCCACATTTCTAACACTTTTCCCGTAATTGTTTGATTTAACCAGAAAGTATTATGACTGAGAGAGTGAAGATTATTGACCGTTACTTTCCAGCTTGCTTGGGGATGAAAAAGAATTGCTTCTGCGGGATTACCGGGGTTGAGAGATGCCGGTTTTTGTTGTAAACAATGACAGGGATTGAGACTAAGCGCTTGCCATAATTGTAAAGCTGATAATTGCCCGGTTATTACTAATTTTTCCCAGAGTAGCGGTAAAGCTAATTCTAACCCGATCGCGCCGGGGGGTGCTTCTGCAAAAGAGACGGTTTTTTCTTCGTAGGTATAGGGACGATGATCGATCGCGATTGCATCGATAATTCCCTCCTTAATTGCCGCAATTAACGCCTTGCGATCGCTTTCGTTGCCCAAGGGTGGAGCGAGGTGTAAACTGGGATGATAGCTGGCGATCGATCCTGTATTTAAGAGGAGATGCAACCACGTCACACTAGCGGTTATCGGCAATCCCCGCATTTTTGCCTCGCGAATTAATTCCACTCCCCGACGGGTAGAAATTCGCATTAGGTGAACAGGTGTATTAATTTCGCCGACGATTTCTAAAATTGTGGCTAAAGCAGTGGTTTCGGAAATAGCAGGATCTCCGGGTAAACCGAAGCGAATCGAGGTTTCTCCCTCACGCATGACTCCATTACCCTTTAATTGCTGATTTACGGGGGAAAGGGCGATATTTTTACCGAAGGGTTTTAGGTATTCCAATAAGTGCCGCAACAGTCCCAAATCTTCCAGACTGCGATTATCGGTAAAACCCACCGCTACAGGCATTAAATCGGCTAATTCCGTCATTTTTTGCCCTTGCCTTCCTAGGGTGAGACTTGCCCAAAAATGCAGACGAGTCGATTTTGAGTCAAAAAACCCTTGACTTTTTTGCTGTAATGTGCTAATGAGTGCGGGGTGATCGAGAGGGGGGAGAGTATTGGGGAGAATTGCCAACCGGGTGCAGCCTCCGGCCGTGGCCGCTTTGAGCAAAGATGCGAGGGTTTCTCTGTCCTCGTGGCCGGGTTCCCCGGAATGACTGTAGAGATCGACTAATCCGGGAGCAAAAATACAGTTTTGACCAGAAATATAGTTACTATTTTCTCTTGGGGGAAGCTGAGATTCGATCGCTTTAATTACCCCCTCCTCAATCCAGACATCGGCAATGCGATCGGTTTGTGTCAGGGGGTCAAGGACTCTAACCTGTTCTATGATCGTCGAGGATTGGCTATTCACGCAGACTAATTAAAACGTCATTTTTTCCTCTGGCAGTATATCACGTTAAGTAAAAAGTAAAAAGCAAAAAAGTTGAGTTCTCGGTTAGGTTGGGGGACGATAAGTTAGAATACTGATCAACTAAGGTTTTAATCTTTATTTTAATTGGCCAGTCCACCCTAGGCAGAATTGATAGCCGAATCATGCAGCTAGAACTTTTCGATTCTAATAATTTAGAAGAATTTAATCAGGGAACCCCGCGATTAGTTTCTTTTCGAGATTTGGTACCAGAAATCACCAGCACCAGTTATCTAACCCATGGCATCTATTATTATCCCGCCAAATTTATTCCTCAAGTGGTGAGATTTTGTCTTGATAATTACACTAAAAAGGATGATTGGATTATCGATCCTTTTGCTGGTTCGGGTACGGTGGGTTTAGAGGCTAAACTTTCTCAAAGAAATGCGGTTTTAACTGATCTTAATTATCTTTTAAACCATATTATACCGATTAAAATCACAGAACACCAAGAACCATTGAGTTACTCAGAGTTAGATAAAAAAATCTTAGAAGTTTTTGCCAGTAAGGATAAATTTATCCCTCAGTGGTCAAATTTAAACTATTGGTATCCAGAGGAGATTTTAGCAGTTTTACAGAAACTTTGGGCAGGTCAAAAAAATCTAGAACCTGATTTATACTCCCAGATAATTCAAGCAGTTTTAGTAAAAGTTAGTAAACAGTTTTCCTATGCAGAACATACCAAACCTAAATTATTTCAATCGAAATACAAAAAATCAGATATACAGGAAATATTACAAAGAGATTGGCAAGAGGAATTAAAACAGACAATTAAAGAGATGACTTTTGAAACTTTAACCAGCGTCAATCAATATATTACCGTAACTTGGCGCAATTATAATCAGGTGCTTTTTTATGGAGGAGTAGATAGTGCAACTTTTGAGATCGAGCAAAATCTAGAGTTAGATTGTTTAATTAGTTCACCCCCCTATCTGCAAGCACAAGAATATATCAGAACAGCAAAACTAGATTTATATTGGTTAGGATATACAGAAAAAGAAGTGCAAAAAATCTCTAAGCTAGAAATTCCCTACCGACAGGCTACCAGATTAATAGAAACTGAAACCTTAAATCAGGTGAGATCGAGTTTAGAGAAAGAGAATTTACATAAAATACTCGATTCCTACTTTTGTCACACCATCAACGCTTTAGAAAATGCCACCAGAAAATTAAAACAAGCTGGGAAAGCTTGCATTTTTGTCGGTAATCCGAAAGTGGATGGAGTGGAAGTAGAAACTTGGCGAATATTAGGGGAATATTTTCAGGAAAATGGCTTTATTTTTAATACTGTCTTTGAGGATAGAATTAAAACCAGACAGTTATTCAAATCTCGCAAGAATAAAAATCCTGATGGCATGAAATCCGAATATTTACTAATTTTAGAGAAAAGGTAGGTCTAGTTTAATCAAATCGAATAGAAAAAATATCAACAACTTCCCAGAGATAGCAATGATTCGCAAGGTTAAAACATTGATAAATCTACAGTGAAATAGTTAAGGGCTGAGGACTGATTGCTAACTGCTGTAACAAATTTAGTTTATAATTAATTATCAACCTATCTCTGTTGGAAAACCATGACTATCGCTGAAAGCTTACCCCTAGTCGAGTCTCATGTAAACCCTGAGATAATCTTCCCAGAAGGCCAATTTTGGAGTGATGAACCCCCTTTGGAAAGTAACCTACATCTACAACAAATTATTTTATTAATTCAGTGTTTAGAATGGTGGTGGCGCGAGCGAGAAGATTATTTTGCCGCCGGCAATTTAACCATTTATTACAGTCCTAACCAGAAAAAGTCAGAATTCTTTCGTGGTCCCGATTTTTTCGTCGTTTTGGGGACAAATCCCAACCCCAACCGCAGAAGTTGGGTAGTTTGGCAAGAAGAGGGCAAATATCCCAATTTAATTATCGAAATTCTCTCCGATAGTACCGCCAAAGTTGACCGAGAGGAGAAAAAACAAATTTATCAAGATATATTTCGCACTCCCGATTATTTTTGGTTTGACCCAGAAAGCTTAGAATTTGAAGGATTTACCCTAATTAGCGGTCAATATCAACCGATTGCCCCCAATCCGCAGGGATGGCTCTGGAGTCAACAATTAGGCTTATATTTGGGTTTATTCGCCAATAAATTGCGCTATTTTACCCCCGAAGGCGAATTAGTACCCACTCCCGCAGAAGCGGCACAACAGGCAGAAAATCGGGCTGTAGAAGCAGAAAATCAAGTCCAACAGGAAAGGCAGAAATCCGCAAAATTAGCGGCTAAACTGCGGGAATTGGGCATAAATCCCCAAGAAAATTTCTAATTAGGGTTTGCTGAATTGAATCCCATGTATAGACGAGAATTACTGCAATTTATTGGCTCTCAGGCTCTTTTTGGGGCTATTAATCCAGAATTTACTTGGAATTATCAAAATATTGACCATTGGGGCGAATTATCAACGAATTATCGCCTCTGCAGCACGGGAAAGCAACAAACACCGATCGATCTGAGTATAGTGACTGAAAAAGAGCTATACCAACCCACCTTTAATTATCGTCCTGTGCCGCTAAAAATTCGGCATAACGGTCGTACAATCTTAGTTCAGACCAAAAAAGGTGGAAATATGAGTTTTCACGGCGAAAACTGGGATTTATTGCAGTTCCATTTTCATCACCCCAGCGAACATCAGATTAAAGGTCAGTCTTTCCCTCTGGAAATTCATTTAGTGCATGGGAATGAGAGGGGAAATTTAGCAGTTGTGGGCATTTTAGCCAAAATTGGGGCAAATAATCCCTATTTACAAACCATTTGGGATTATTTGCCCCGAGAACCTTCTCCTGAAATGATTATCCCCGATACTTGGGTCAATGCCGGGCTTTTACTGCCAGAAAATAGCGGTTTCTATGAATATCGGGGGTCTTTGTCCACTCCTCCCTGTAGCGAGGATGTTCTCTGGTTAGTCTGGCAAAATGCGATCGAAATTTCTCCCCAACAACTGCAACAATTGGCCGAGATTTTTCCCCGTAATACTAGGGATATTCAACCCTTAAACGGGCGATCAATCCTGCATTCCTAGTGGACGGTGAGCCTGTCGAACCGCAGAAATTGTCGGCATTTTAGCTAATTTAGATAATTTTATTAACTTTTAGACCAACAATAGTAAATAACTCAGGAATACGCTCAATAACTAAAGCTTCGGTGGCTGTCCAGTCACTTTCCTTCGTGGCTAAAACCCCAAGAACACTCAGAGGAACTTGTAGAAACAGGTGACTTAAGAGGAGAGCGATCGCCGCAATGACTAAACCTAAAAGCCGCCATTGGGGGAGATAGGCGGCCACGGCAGCCGCTAGAGGGGCAAAATTATAGATGGGCCAAGCGATGAGAATTAGGAGGAGGACTCCCAAAAGAGTAAGAAGACGATGGCGAGGACGTTGAAAAAGAGAGAGAATTTTTAACTGTTCAGGGGTGAGTTGACTCGGTTTTAGGGCGACCAACAAAAGACTAAAGATATCAAAGGGTTTTGTCCACTGCATCCAAAAGACGGGGACAATGGCGATCGCTCCTAGAAATAGCCATTCTAGCCAAAGAAAAGGCAGAGGATCGCCCACAGCTAAACCAATCCAAGCGATTTGTAAAAAGATTGGCAAGGCCGCTAACCCTGCCAGATGAATCCACAAAAAGGGTTCTGATTTCATATAGGGAAGTGGGAAGTGGGAAGTGGGAAGTGGGGAGTGGGAAGTGGGGAAGTGGGGAGAATAAATAAAAATAATCTCCTGACTCCGTTCGGACCTCGGCGTGAGCTCACCGTCGAAGCCTGAGCTCACGGCCGAAGCCTGAATCCCGAATCCTGACTCCGTTCGGCGGTTCGGCTGAGCTCACCGTCGAAGCCTGAGCTCACGGCCGAAGCCTGAAGGTGACCGTCTAATTAACTGGATAAAGTGCGACGTTTCATGACCATTTCGTAGGCTTCGATAATATCGCCTTCTTTCCAGTCATTGAATTTAGAAACACCGACACCGCACTCGAAACCGGTGGCTACTTCCCGGGCATCTTCCTTCATCCGTTTGAGGGAATCAAGAACCCCCTGATAAACAATTTCCTTGCCGCGCCGCACGCGCAGGAAGCGGTTACGCACCAGTTTGCCGGATTGGACATAACAGCCTGCTACGGCCCCACGACCGACGGTGAAGACGGCGCGCACTTCGGCGAAACCGAGGTGTTCTTCTACTTCTTCGGGGTCGAGAAGTCCTTCCATGGCCCCTTGAATATCATCGAGAAGCTTGTAGATGATGTTGTAATCGCGGATATCGACTCCTTCTCGATCGGCGGATGCTCTGGCTCCACTGGCTAGGGTGGTATTAAAGCCTACTACTACTGCTCCACTGGCGGCGGCTAGATCTACATCGGTTTCGGTGATTTCCCCGGGGGAGGCGAGGAGTACGCGAATTTGGACTTCGTTTTGGGGTAACTGTTTGAGTGCGCCGAGTATGGCTTCGACGGAACCTTGTACATCTGCTTTGAGGATGAGATTAAGTTCTTTGAGTTGTCCTTCTTGCGCTTGGATAGAGAGGGTGCTAAGGCTAACGCGTCGGGAGGAGAGGGCTTGTTGTAATCGGGTATTGCGTTGTTCGATCGCCCGTTGATCAGCGATCGATCGGGCCTCTTTTTCACTTTCATAGACATCGAACTCATCGCCGGCGGCCGGAACATCACTAAGACCGAGGATTTCCACGGCGAAGGAGGGGGTGGCGGCTTCGACTTTTTGACCGCGGTCATCGATCATAGCCCGAATTTTGCCGAAAACGGAACCAGCGACGATGCTATCTCCGACGCGGAGTGTGCCGTTCTGGACGAGCAGGGTGGCTACGGGACCTTTGGTGCGATCGAGGTTAGCTTCGATCACGGTTCCCTTGGCCAAGCGATCGGGGTTAGCGACCAATTCCTCCACTTCTGCCACCAAGAGGATCATTTCCAGCAGATTATCGAGATTTTCACCCCGCAGGGCGCTCACGGGAACCATAATCGTCTCACCGCCCCAATCTTCGGCCACCAGTCCCTGTTCGGTCAATTCCTGTTTAATCCGGTCGGGGTTAGCCGAGGGTTTATCGACTTTGTTAATCGCCACCAAGATGGGGACTTCGGCAGCCCTGGCGTGACTAATTGCCTCTTTCGTTTGGGGTTGTACGCCATCATCGGCGGCCACCACCAGCACCGCTATATCGGTGACTCTCGCCCCGCGGGCCCGCATGGCGGTAAAAGCTTCGTGGCCGGGGGTATCCAAAAAGACAATCTGTTCCGGTTTGCCGTTATGTTCCACATCGACGTGGTAAGCACCGATGTGCTGGGTGATGCCGCCGGCTTCCCCCTGGGCGACTTTGGTTTTGCGGATCGAGTCGAGGAGGGTGGTTTTGCCATGGTCAACGTGACCCATAATGGTGACGACGGGGGGACGACGCTGGAGTTTTTCCCGGTCGGAGATGTCGATCATTTCTGTGGTTTTGATTGCCGCTGACTGGGTGCTGGGGGTTTCTACGGCGATCTCGAAGTCTCTGGCGATCATCTCGATGGTGTCTATGTCGAGTGTTTGGGTGATGTTAACGGCCATCCCTTTTAAAAATAGGGTTCTGATGATCTCGGTTTCGGGGACTTTCATTTTTTCTGATAGGTCGCGCACGGTGAGACTGCTGGTGATGATGATGCTTTCTGGACGTTTTTCTTCTTGGGTTTCTTGGCGATCGCTTTTGGGGCTGCTGGTGTGGGCGGTTGGTTTACTGGGCCGTTTTACTTTGACTGCTGTGGGACCGCCAGGGGTGGCGGCTTTAGCGGTGGGGGGTTTGGGGGGACGAGCGGTGGACAGGGTAAAACTGGGGGTATTGATTAACCCGGACAGTTCTGTTTCTAGATCGTCGTCTTCTTCAATGAGGGCTTGGGTGCGGCGTTTGTTTTTGCCGGCGGTTTTGGCGGTTTTGGCTGCTTTTTTCTCTTCTTCTTCTTCTTCTTCCCAGCTTGTTTTTTTGGCCATGCGTGGGGGCATGGTGGGTCGTTTGAGTTTTTTTAGCCCGTCTGCTCCGAGTATTCCAGTGTCTGTGTCGATTTCTGTGCCATCAACTCCAGTTTTCTTGGTAGTGTCGGTTTCTTGCTCGCCAGTAGCCGAGATTTTAGCGGGTATTCCTGGGCGAACTGGGCGCTTCAATTCGACGGTCTCCCGTATTTCTCTGGCTGGTTTTCCCTCGGGTTTGCGGTTGAGGGTGGGTTTTTCTGGTTTGGCTATGCTGCCCCGGTGCTCAGGACTAGGGGCGTTTTCGCTCTCGCCGCGCTCGCGTTTTTCTCCTCGGGGTTTGTCGTTACCGCCTGGGGCATTTTTAGGTCGGGGTTCTGGCCGGCCTGAGGCGCTGCCCGGGCGTGGTTTCGGGGTGAGGGAGGGTCGATTAGGTGGGGCGATTAAGGTGGGGGATAATTCTGGCACTAGCGGGGTTTCGGTCGGGGTTTCCTTAACACTGGCGGACTGAGATGGCATCTGTGCAGCGGTGGGGGGGGTTTTTTCGGCCGCACCGTCGCGCCCTGGGGCAGCAACGAGGGGTTTAACCGGGGGACGGGGAGGACTGATTAAAGTCGGTTTGGCTGAGGAACCGGCTGGACTGGGGTAGCTTTCTCCTTCTTCGCCAGTTTCGGGGCGGTTGTGTTTATGCAGGGCTAAAATCTTTTGTTTTTTTTCTTCGGCAGGACTAACCGATTCGCGCTGACCCGTGCTATTTCTACTGGTACTCGAAACAACTCCCTTCGCAGCGATTGCCTTGATGCGTTGGGCATCCTCTTCGCTGATCGTGCTACTGTGGCTCTTGTACTCGATGTTCAACTGGTCACAGATATCCAAAATGTCTTTGTTGTCTAGATTCAATTCTTTTGATAAATCGTAAATTCTGACTTTCGCGTTACTCATCCATTATCCCCCGGCTAAAGTGTTAGTGATCCTATAAGTTGGCTGATTTTTTGATCCTGTCAGGACTGCCCCCTTTCCATGCTAACGATTTTGTGGCTATGATCGTCAATTTTAATCCTGATTTGGACCCCCTTGCTTGGCAGTCCCGATGCGCTCTTGCAAGGATTCATAAAGCGTTTCGGGAATATTGGCTTTTAGGGCGCGTCCGAGACGATTTTTTTGCTGGGCCAGTTGCAGGCAATTAGGTTGCGGACAGATATAGGCGGATCTTCCCATGCCTTGATCTAATTGTATCTGTCCGGACGGGTGTAGTCGGACAATTCGCCAAAAGGATTCTTTCGGGGCGAAGAGACGGCAGCTAACACAGCGTCGATAATTGACGAAGGGGTTCATTCTTGGTCTAAATCCTGAGCTTCTGGGTCGTTTTCATCGGTTTTTACTTCTTGTTCTCCTTTATACAGGGCTATATCCTTAATATCGATTTTCCAGCCCGTCAGACGGGCGGCTAGACGCACGTTCTGCCCTTCTTTGCCAATCGCTAAACTTAATTGATCCTGTGCCACCAGTACCAATGCTTGTCTTTCTTCGGCATTAGTAAACAAAACTTGGTCAATACGGGCGGGACTAAGGGCATTGGCGATGTAGGTGGCGGGATCTGGAGACCAGCGAATCACGTCGATTTTTTCCCCCCGCAATTCGTTCACCACGGCTTGAATCCGCGAACCTCTGGCCCCAATACAGGCCCCAACCGGATCCACGTCTCTCTCTAGGGTATCGACGGCGATTTTTGTCCGCGAACCAACGTGACGGGAGGGGGGATTGGCTTCCCGGGCGACGGCGACAATACGCACGATTTCCTCCTCGATTTCGGGAACTTCGTTGGCGAACAGATATACTACCAAGCCCGCCGCCGCTCTGGAAACAATTAATTGCGGGCCACGGTGAGAACCTTCCAAGACTTTTTTGAGCAGCACTTTAAAGGTGGCGTTGGCGCGATAGTTATCGTTGGGCAGCTGTTCCCGTTTGGGTAGTTCTGCTTCCACTTCCGGTTGACCGTAGGTACTTTGTACCATGACAATAGCGGCCTGTCTTTCAAAACGGACGACCCGGGCCTGTAAAACGGTTCCTTCCAGATCTTGGAACTCCTCTTGAATCATTTTGCGTTGGTTATCCCGCAGTTTTTGCAGTAAAACCTGTTTAGTTTGAATCGCCGCCATGCGACCAAATTCTTTTTGGTCGGGGGTGACATCAAGAACTACTTCATCCCCTAATTGGGCCTCATCGGCCACTTCTTGCACTTCTTTGAGACCGATGTGATGGTCGGGATTGGTCACTTCTTCCACAATAGTTTTAGTAGAAAGAATGCGAAAGCCTTCTTCTTCTACGTCTAATTCCACATCAAAGTTATTGAAATAATCTTCATGGAATTGAGCGGCTTTTTCTAAACTTTGGGCGCGTCGATAACGTTCGTAACCCTTGATCAGTGCTTCACGCAAGGCTTCCTGTACAGCATTTTTGGGCAGATTATGTCGTTGGCTAATTTCTTCGAGCATTATTTTTAACCCGGGCAAATTAACAGTAGCCATAATTATTTTTTCTCCTTACTTTTGAGTTATTGGTTTTTTATCCGTCAGCCTTGTATCAGTTATCAGATGTAAGTTTTAAGTTAATCAGTTATCAGATGTAAGTTCTAAGTTAATCAGTTAGTTAGTTATTTATCTTCATCTTTATCCCTGATTACTGATTACTGATTACTGCGCTGCTCATCTAAACGGACGCTGATGACAGTGGTGCGATCGATGGTCAGGGAGCGACCCTTTTGGTTAAGATAAATAGATTTCTCATCTCTACCTTGCAGTTTTCCGCGCCATTCTTTTGGTTTTCCCTGGCTATCCTGGCCGGTAATGATGACGGGAAAACCTTTAAAAGACTGAAATTCGCGCTCACTGCTCAGTTGTCGAGAAATGCCCGGGCTAGATATTTCTAAAACGTAGGCACCTGGTAAGATTTCTTGACTGTCGAGGGCGGTTTCTAAAGACCGACTCATCTGCTCACAGTCCTCTAAACCGGTATCTCCCGCAAGATTGCGAATATCGACGCGCAGGACGGGAGGCCTTTTATTGGTTTGGAAAACGATATCGACCACTTCTAGCCCCAAGTTTTCAGCAATAGGGGTGGCTAGGTGCAGCAGGTCGGGGATGAGCGGATGGGTCATGATTTGGACAATAAAAAAAGCGGGCGAAACCCACTTCCCTAAACTGTTAGTGATTGGGATAGGCAGTTGTTAGACCACCTAGCTGAATACAGTATAGCAAAAAACCGTCATCACTATTTGCCATCAGGGTCGTGCCGGGGGAAAAACAGAACAGTGGTCACGATCGAGTCGATCTGTCACAATGAATACAGGGTAACTAAATATAGAGTCAATTATGGATCAAAAATCTCCGCTCACCGTAGTTAGAGCCAAGTCAGCTAAGAATCGTGGTCATCGGCCAGCATGGAAAGGGATTGTCACCACTTGGATGATTCTGCAAACCTTTGGCTATGTCACAGCTGCTTGGAGTCAAAAAACCCCAAATACCCTCACCTACGGTGAATTGTTAGAGAAAATCGAGCAAGGAAAGGTAAAAAAGGTGGAAATCAATCCTTCTTTGCAGCAAGCAGCAGTTACCCTCGTCGGTCAAGCGGACAAGGAGCCCGCGAAAGAAGTCAATTTATTTGACCAAAATCCCGAATTAATCAAGAAACTGGATGCTAAGAAAATTGAGTACGGTATTCTCCCTCGCACTGACAATTCGGCCTTGATCAATGTTCTCACTAACCTGTTAGTCATTATAATCGTCTTGGGATTGTTGGTGTTTATTATCCGTCGTTCCGCTAATGCTTCTGGTCAAGCGATGAACTTCGGTAAATCAAGAGCGCGGTTTCAGATGGAGGCGAAAACCGGCATAGAATTCAATGATGTGGCGGGTGTGGATGAGGCCAAGGAAGATCTACAGGAAGTAGTAACATTCCTCAAACAACCAGAAAAATTTACGGCGATTGGCGCAAAAATCCCCAAAGGAGTCCTATTAATTGGTCCACCGGGGACGGGGAAAACTTTGCTGGCTAAAGCGATCGCAGGAGAGGCGGGAGTGCCTTTTTTCAGCATCTCCGGGTCGGAATTTGTGGAGATGTTTGTCGGGGTTGGTGCGTCGCGAGTGCGAGATCTGTTCCGAAAAGCCCAGGAAAATGCCCCTTGTTTGGTTTTTATCGATGAAATTGATGCCGTTGGTCGTCAAAGAGGGGTCGGTTATGGGGGAGGTAATGATGAACGGGAACAAACCCTGAACCAATTATTGACGGAAATGGACGGTTTTGAGGAAAATACTGGCATTATCGTCATTGCCGCCACCAACCGTCCCGATGTTTTGGATTCAGCCCTTTTGCGTCCGGGTCGTTTCGATCGACAGGTAGTGGTGGATTATCCAGATTTTAAGGGACGTTTGGCCATTTTAGAAGTCCATTCTCGCGATAAAAAGGTGGCTGCTGATGTGGCTCTGGAGGCGATCGCCCGTCGCACACCCGGTTTTACTGGGGCAGATTTGGCTAATATGCTCAACGAAGCGGCGATTTTTACCGCTAGAAGGCGGAAAGAGGCCATTACCATGGCGGAAGTCAACGATGCGATCGATCGGATTGTGGCCGGTATGGAAGGGCGCGCTTTAGTCGATAGTAAAGCCAAGCGTTTGATCGCCTATCATGAGGTCGGCCATGCGATTGTCGGTACTCTCTGTCCCGGTCACGATCAAGTGGAAAAAGTCACCCTGATTCCCCGGGGTCAAGCGCAGGGGTTAACTTGGTTCACTCCCGATGAGGAACAGGGTTTAACCAGTCGTTCCCAGTTATTAGCCCGAATTGCGGGATTATTAGGGGGACGGGTGGCGGAGGAATGTATCTTCGGTGAGGATGAAGTGACCACCGGGGCTGGTAATGATATTGAAAAAATTACCTATCTGGCCCGACAGATGGTAACGCGTCTGGGAATGTCGGAATTGGGATTAATTGCCCTAGAGGAGGAGGGCAATTCCTATCTCGGTGGCGCTGGTGCCAGTTATCATGCCGACCATTCCTTCGCGATGATGGCGAAAATCGATGCACAAGTGCGGGAACTTGTCAAGCAATGCCACGATTTAGCAACAAAAATTATCCTTGACAATCGTGTGGCGATTGATCGCTTGGTGGATATACTGATTGAACAGGAAACTATTGACGGCGAGGAATTCCGGCGTTTATTGACGGAATTTCAGCGACAAGCGGATCGGTCAATGGTGACTACGGTTTAACTCGCCCTTCGTCTCCTCGCTTCGATTAAGTGTTTAGGAGACGATTTCGGCAAAACATCTGCTAATCAGTCGGACAAAGCCAGAATTAACGACTAGCATTGTGAGCAGGAATTTTATTAATCGAATGACCGTTATGATTGCCCTTGGTGGAGGCAATAATATTAGCTTCTAAAGCTGAATTCATCTCGGCCAACATTTCTAGATTAAAACGATAGCCGACGTTGCGGACGGTTTGAATCAAATTAGGTTGTCTGGGATCGGTTTCGATTTTTTTCCGCAAAGAGAGAACATGAGTATCGATTGTCCGGGGATTATCGATTTCCTCGGGCCAAGCGCGACGCAGTAAATCGGCTCTTGATAGGGGTGTTCCCTCCGCTTGGGCTAAAACGTAGAGTAGGCTAAACTCTTGGGGCGTTAATTCGATATACTCCCCGCGAAATTGTACCCGTCGTTGGGCTAAATCTATTTTTAATTGCCCATAATCCAAGTGTAGCGGAGCAGCCCTACTGCCTAAACGACGAGTTAACACTTCTACCCTAGCCATAAATTCTTGCATTCCAAAGGGCTTTCTCAGGTAGTCGTCGGCCCCTGCTTTTAAACCATTGACCACATCTTTTTCGCCATTGCGGGCCGAGAGAATCAGTATTAAAGACTGTTTTTGTTGATAAAGCCAACGGCAGAGTTCGATTCCATCCCCGTCGGGCAAGTCGGAATCGATAATTGCTAAGGTTGGTTGACGATGAAGGAAAGCTTGACGCGCACTTTGCAGGGTTGCCGATTGATTGACCAAATAACCGGCCTGTTGCAGATGCCAAGCTAATAGCGATCGCAAGTGCGGGTTGCCCTCAACAATAGAAATATGGATCGATACCACTTGAATTTCTGCCCCATTACTGCACAGATTGACACATTGTCAGGATATCAGAATTAATGTCAAGATGTTGTAACAATTGTAACATTCGTTAGCTGTCAGCCGTCAGGAGTCAGTATTCAGGGGTCAGATGTGAGTTTTCAGTTCACTGATTACTGTTTACTGATCACTGAAAAAAAGCTCCCTTCTCCCATCACCCCATCACCCCACTTCATAATTCATAATGCATAATTCATACGTCCCCAAAAACGTCTTGACTATCAAACCCCATTCAAGGTATTCTGTGGAATAAGATCAGAGTGTAGTGGAATCCAGATTTGAATTGGCGTATAAACTCGGACAGTAATGCAATTCAGATTTGAATTGGCCTACTCTTTTGGAGACTTACCCAAAAGCTGACAAGTATTGTCTGTCTGATAATATCTTCTTGACTGTTGTCTCAGCCATTTAATCACTAAAAAACTACCAGAACACCATGATAGATAAATTTGCCGCCACACGACCCCTATAACCATAGCGTTTCTCACACCTAGGTCGCATAGTTAAACCTTCTTCGTTGATTAAGCCTTTCATCACCGATAATGTACCTCTTGCAAACAGGAAACGCTATATATAATAGATGGTCTAGATTCCTCAGATTTTGAGAAATTTTTAGCGGGCAATAACTCATCAATGTTTCCCCCCATAGCCACTAACTGCATACGATTAGATCGCACCCCCAGTATATGTCAGTCAAAGTTTTCACCTGACTTATATACTATACGACGGTAAAGGGAGGGCGCAGATCGAAATAATCCCCAACTCCCCAGAAATAAGTATCGACAGTTAGGAACCAACCCCTGACCTCACATCTAAAGCACTTAAGGAGAAAAAATATGCTTGACCAAAGTTTCGACCTATCAGACAGCAATGTTTTAGATGATATCTTCCAGTTACCAACCCTTGTGGTGGAATCAGGTTTAGGACGCTCCGATTTGATTACCCCTGTTTTCCGCAAAAGTCTCCAGGGCATCGATTCTGGCTTTTTAAGCAACTCTGTGGAAGAATACCAGCTAGGACTAGAAAATCGCTGGCAATCATCCCAATCCCTTTCCTCTTGGCGTAACGGCGGTGATTTTTTAACGGGTCAAAGTAGTTTTGCGGGTCTTTCCAGTTCTGTTGACCTAGCTGGCAATACCTTAGCCACGGCGCGTGATATCACAATTGGAGCGGATCCCACCACCTACAGCGATTTTGTTGGTTCTACAGACAGCAATGATTACTATCGTTTTAGTATAGGAACCACCAGCAACTTTAGCCTCAATTTAACGGGATTAAGTGCCAATGCTAATGTGTCCTTATTAGATAGTAGTGGCAGTGAGATTGTTAGCTCCACTAATGGCGGTACCAGAAATGATAGTATTACTCGTCAACTGAATGCCGGTACTTACTATGTCCGGGTTTATCCCTACAGAGGCAGCACTAACTATAACTTAAGTTTAACTGCCGCTCCTGTAGAGATTCCAGACAACGCCGGCAATACCTTAGCCACGGCGCGCAATATCACTATTGGAGCGACTCCCACCAGCTACAGTGATTTTGTTGGTTCTACAGACACCAATGATTACTATCGTTTTAGTTTAGGAACCACTAGCGACTTTAGCCTGAATTTAACGGGATTAAGTGCCGATGCTGATGTGTCCTTATTAGATAGTAATGGCAGTGTGATTGTTAGATCCACTAATGGCGCCAACAGCAGTGAGAGTATTACTCGTCAACTGAATGCGGGTACTTACTTTGTCCTGGTTTATCCCTATAGTGGCAGCACTAACTATAACTTAAGTTTAGCTGCCGCTCCTGTAGAGATTCCAGACAACGCCGGCAATACCTTAGCCACGGCGCGCAATATCACTATTGGAGCGACTCCCACCAGCTATAGTGATTTTGTTGGTTCTACAGACACCAATGATTACTATCGTTTTAGTTTAGGAACTACTAGCGACTTTAGCCTGAATTTAACGGGATTAAGTGCCGATGCTGATGTGTCTTTATTAGATAGTAATGGCAGTGTGATTACTAGCTCCACTAATGGCAATAACAGCAGTGAGAGTATTACTCGTCAACTGAATGCGGGTACTTACTTTGTCCGGGTTTATCCCTACAGTGGCGACACTAACTATAACTTAACCCTGTCGGCGACCACAGCCACAGTCACACCCGGATATAGTGCCATTTCAGGATACGGTTTAGTTAATGCCGCAGCAGCCGTCGCCGTCGCCTTGAATGAAAGTCCTTTTGCCAATGTCCCCACTTTTGGTGGTGCTAATGACTGGGGGGTTAACTTAGTTAATGCTCCGGAAGCTTGGGCAAGAGGTTATACAGGACAAGGAATCGTCGTTGCTGTACTAGATACAGGAGTTGACCGCAATCATGCCGACTTAGCGGGCAATATTTGGACGAATGGGGGCGAAATTGCCAATGATGGTCTTGATAACGATGGCAACGGTTACGTTGATGACGTTTATGGCTGGAACTTTGCCAATGGCAATAATAACACTTTAGATGGTAACAGCCATGGTACTCATGTGGCGGGAACCATTGCTGCTGCCAATAATGGTTTCGGAGCTACTGGTGTGGCCTACAATTCCAGAATTATGCCGGTGAAAGTTTTGAGCGATTCAGGTAGTGGCAGCTATAGTGGCGTTGCCCAAGGAATTCGCTACGCTGTGGACAACGGTGCTGATGTAATTAATATGAGTTTGGGGGGTGGTAGCACTGACAGTGCGGTTCAATCAGCCCTCCAGTATGCCAGCAGTCGCGGAGTTATCGTGGTTATGGCCGCTGGTAATGAGGGGGCAGCTCAACCCGGTTATCCCGCTTCCAGTGCCACCTCTTGGGGTCTTGCCGTCGGTGCCGTTAATAGTTCTAACCAGATGGCTTCCTTCTCCAATCGTGCTGGTTCCAATTCTTCGATGAGCTATGTCACCGCTCCAGGCGTACAAGTGTATTCTACTCTCCCTAATGGTGGCTATGGTTTCTTGAGTGGAACCTCCATGGCAGCACCTCATGTGGCTGGAGTGGTGGCCCTAATGTTGAATGCCAATCCGAATCTGACCGATGCTCAAGTGCGTCAAATTATTACGACCACAGCAGGTAATGTCGCCTAAAACTCGGCTGTTTTTCGGACTCAGATTGCTTATCTTTAGCCATCAGCGAAAAGCTGATGGCTGATTCCTAGGCCTCAGACAAAAAAAACTCGTTTACTTTTGTGCAAACGAGTTTACTTTCCATGATATGATCAATAGTCCTTTGAGTTATTTAGCAACTGCTACCGGTGCTTTGACGGGCTGGGGCTGCAGGTCGCGCAAACTTGGGAAAAGGAAGTGGTTTTCCTCCACATATTGCGCTCCAAACAGTCCTTTTTCAGCCCAGAAATAGCGATCGGTTGTATGCTCGTTACGCTTAACAATCAATAAAGCTGGTGGGCTAATGCCTATAGCTTGAATATACTTACGCGCCGCAGTTACGGGTTTATCCTCGCCACTTTCAATACTATACTGGGGTACAAGTTCAAGTATCTTACGTCCTTCTTGACGACGGCGACTTTTACGTTTCCGTTTTCTGGCCAACCCAATTACCTCCTGTTTTGGCTAATCGTTGTAATGATAGTTACAAAAGCCGCAGCAATTATATCCGTTCTAGACCAAGAAATCAAGTGTCTCTCACAAACCCAATTCCGGACAAATTTGACTAGAAGCCAGACTGAGAGTATGTTTAAGTTTTTGTTACAAAAACACCCCCCTCCAAACCTGATATAAAACTTATTATTCTTAAACTTTTTTTAATATATACCGTTTCCCATTCACAAAAGGTACATTTTCGACCTTAAACAGCTTAATCAGTAAAGCTTTAAGTGTGCCGCACAGGTACGAGAACCGCTATATACCGTGATCGACCCCTAAAATAGTGACCAAACCCTTGTCCTAATTGCTTTTTACTGGCTGCCCTCGACCCAAGAAGATGGCGATTCTCTCCTGTGTAAACTGGGAAACAAAACTCGCAACCCTAGCTGTATCTAGGTTTTCTGACTTTTTACTTTTTACTTTCTTGGTATGATCTTCTCCTCCCCCTCCCGGACTCCCCTTAGTGATGATTTTATTGCCCTCTGTCAAGTGCAGATGGAACTTTTGCGGGATCAAATGGAAGCGGACAGAAGTGCGGTTTATTTAACAGAACCTTTATCGAGTAATTTAATTCCAGTTGTTGTTTATCCGCCATTTAATCCCCCTTCTCCCCAAAAAAAACGGCTTTCCTTACAACCAGGTCAGCCAGCAGCAGACTTGTTAACTGCGGTTAAGTTAGAAGATTTATCCCACCTCTGGAGTAATCAGGAGACCGTCAGCGGTCATCGCTTGTTTTTACCCTTAATGTATGAAGAGGGCATGATCGGATTATTGGTGACAACTAGAGAAAAACGACCTTGGCAAAGTTGGGAATTAACCCAGATGAAAAAAATCACCCAAACCCTCGCTTTAGCCTGTGTACTCGATCGCCAATTGGCAGAAGAACGTTATTATCGACAATGGCAACGTCAGCGCCTCGATACCTTTCTCCATCAAATCCGCAATCCCCTTACCGCTTTAAAAACCTTTGGTAAACTTCTACTCAAAAGGCTTTTAGCCGAAGAAGGCAACGATCCCGCCATTGCTGGTATCCTGAGAGAAAGCGATCGAGTTCGGGACTTAATTGCCGAATTTGAGGCACAAATTCAGCAAGAAAGCGAAAATTACCCCACTGTCGATATTCCTCTCCTGCAAGCGCAATCTTCCCCCACCGCCTTTCTCTTACCTGCTGGCAGCACTCAGCTAACTCTGATCGATCTCCATGATCTTCTCGATCCGCTGCTCCTTTCGGCCCAGGCTGTAGCCAAAGAGAGAAATATCAGTCTAGAAACGATTCACGGGGAAGATGTACCACTTATTTGCGCCAATATCCTCAGTTTGCGGGAAGTATTCAGCAATTTAATTGATAATGCCCTCAAATACACTCCTGCCGGCGGAAAAGTCACCGTCGAGGTAAAAAATGTTAAGAATAGTGTAGAAATTGTTTTTAAAGACACGGGTTATGGTATTGCAAGGAGCGATCAAGAAAGAATTTTTCAACGTCACTACCGGGGAGTGCAAGCAGGGGGAAATATACCTGGTACAGGATTAGGTTTAGCGATCGCCAAAGAATTAATTACCAGCATGGGGGGGACGATTGAATTTATCAGTCCCAATCCCGAGCAAACAAGTTCCCTCTACCCCGGCACAGTTTTTCGGGTTAGTATGCCAGTTATAGCCGATGATAACCTCAATATGGGAAGATGATCTAGCCCGTAAATTCTGCCGATTTTCTTGATCGGGAGATTACCTGGGCAAGGGGTTAAAATATATTGAAAATATCAGTGTCAATGGTAACTTGGCTGTGAACCAAAGAATTAACTAATTATGCCAACTATCGAACAATTAGAACCCGCTAATAAGTCCGATGTGCTAGTATATATGCCCTACTATGCCAAGGATAAACATAGTATGCTGCCCTATGCGATCGCTTTGTATCAAGGAGGATCTTTAGAAGGTCGTCGTCGCATAGAAAACAGTGAAGGGATTCCCTTTGTGGCCTCTTGGTATGTATCAAAATTGCCCTCGGAATTGACCCGTTGTCGTTTACAATTTGAAGGACAGGCCGACCTAAGCTATGAGATGACGATTATTAACGCCGAGTTGATCGAATATCTCATCGATGCGATTAAAACCTTTAAGCAGCTAGGTTCGGCCGACTTTTCGCAGGGATTTTATCGGAAACTGCTGCGATTTGAAGAATAAAAGTCGGGATTTTACGGGTTAAAAAGGAGCAAATCGTGGCGAAATCAGCCAAATCTATACTTATCTCTTCCCTAGAACCCCTCAGTGGTAAATCGGGAACTGTCGTCGGTTTAGCGCATCTCTTGCGGCAAAAAGGACTAGAGATAAGTTACGGCAAACCAGTGGGCAATTGTCCGGGATACGTCGATGGGCAATTGGTCGATGAGGATGTAGAATTTATTCGGCAATTACTAGAATTATCCCCCGATCAGCTGCGTTTACCCCTGATCTATACTGATGGGGATTCCGTTGCTAAACGTCTGCAAGGTGTAGATCAACAGGACTACGGCAATATTCTTGCTGGTTATCTCGATCGAGTTAACAGTGATATTATCCTCCTCGAAGGACCCGGGACACTCTGGGAAGGCAGTATTTTTCAGTTATCGATGGGGGAGATGGCCAAAATTCTCCAGACTCCAATCCTATTGGTGGCCCGCTATAGTTCTCCCCTAATTGCCGAGAGTCTGCTGAAAGCAAGAGAGGAATTAAATAATCAGCTGCTGGGGGTAGTGATTAGTGATATCCCGGCCGATGATTGGGAGGAAGTACAATCTCTCCTGAAACCCTATCTGGCCCGCCAAGGAGTGGAAGTTTTAGGACTGTTACCCGCTAGTAAACTGCTGCGCAGTATTAGTGTTCGGGAAATTGTCCATCTTTTGGGGGCAAAAGTATTATGTCGGCCCGATCGTTTAGATTGGATGGTAGAAAGTTTAGCGATCGGGGCGATGAATGTCAACGCCGCTTTAGAATATTTTCGTAAGGGGGAAAATATGGCCGTGATTACAGGGGGCGATCGCACAGACCTCCAGTTAGCTGCCCTAGAAACTTCCACCACCTGTTTAATCTTAACCGGTTCCATCTCTCCAGAGCCTCTGATTCTAGGCCGGGCCGAGGATTTAGAAGTACCGATTCTCTCGGTAAATTTAGATACTCTCACCACCGTGGAAATCGTCGATCAGGCCTTCGGGAAGATTCGCTTACAGGAACAGGTAAAAGTCGCTTGTATTCGACAATTAATGGAGGAACATTTCCAGATTGATCGCCTGTTAGAAAAGTTAACAATAGGGGCGTAATTTCTCCCCAGCTGCCGAGAATATGACTCCATCATCCCCCCCTGTGTCCCCTCCGATCAAAGAAAATGACTGGAGCTTATTATTAAGATTACTTCCCTACGCAAAAAAGCAAAAAGCCCTGCTATTTTGGTCATTAATACTTCTTTTTCCCCTCTCTCTCACGGGGGCAATCCAACCCTTAATTATCGGTCAAGCGGTCTCCCTTTTGCAAAAGGAACAAACTTGGGATTTTTTGGCTCAAATGCCCTTAATGGCAGCCATCAATACCCTAATTATTATTCTCTCGGCTGCGATTATTTTACGACTGATTTTAGGGACAATGCAAGGTTATCTAGTGCAGAAAGTCGGTCAGTCAATTACTGCTAATGTTCGGGAAGATTTATTTACCCATGTTACCTCCCTTTCCTCCAGTTTTTTTGATCGCTCTCCCGTAGGACGTTTAGTCACCCGTTTAACCAGTGATGTGGAAGCATTAGGAGAAGTTTTTGCCAGTGGGGCGATCGGAGTTGTCAGTGATTTGGTCAATATTTTAGTTATTATCATCACCATGTTTACCCTGCAATGGCAATTAGCTCTATTGTTGGTGTTGATGTTATTTCCCGTCACCGCTTTAATTATCTTTTTTCAAAAACAATACCGCATCGCTAACTATCAAGTACGCGAGGAATTATCAAAACTTAATGCCCAATTACAGGAAAATGTAGTCGGAGTTAATATTGTTCAATTATTTCGCCGCGAACGCTTTAACGCTGAAATGTTTCGCGCTACCAATATTAACTATCGTCAATCCCTAGATAAAACAATTTTTTATGATTCGGCTGTCTCAGCTACTTTGGAATGGATCGGATTAATTGCCGTGGCAGCAGTATTATGGTTAGGCGGTATTTTTATTCTCCAAAAAACCATCGATTTTGGTGTTTTATCAGCTTTTATTTTATTCTCTCAACGTCTCTTTAATCCCCTGCGTCAGTTTGCGGAAAAATTTACCATGTTTCAATCGGGTTTTACTGCTATTGAACGCATTGGGGAATTAATTAGTATTCCCATTGAAATCACTGATCCTAACAGTTCTAAAGAGCTTTATTTTCCAGAAAAACGGGAAACTGGCGAGATTATTTTTGAAAATGTTTGGTTTGGTTATAAACCCGATGAATATATTATCAAAGGTCTCAATTTTACCATTAATCCCCGGGAAAAAGTCGCTTTAGTCGGTCCCACCGGTGCGGGAAAAAGTTCGATTATTCGTCTTCTTTGTCGTCTTTACGAACCAAGTAAGGGCAGAATTCTAGTGGATGGTATCGATATCCGTTATCTTCCCCAAGCAGAATTAAGACGTTATATCGGTGTCATTCTCCAAGAAACTTTTCTCTTTGCTGGAGATGTTACACGCAATATTACTTTAGGGGAAAATTATGATTTTGAGCAGGTGAAGGCAGCGGCTAAATTAACTAATATTGATCACTTTATCGAGGAGTTACCCGATGGTTATCATACCCTTTTACGGGAACGGGGCGCAAATTTATCGGGAGGACAAAAACAATTACTCGCTTTTGCGAGAGTCGCTATTCGTAACCCCGAAATTCTAGTTTTAGATGAAGCTACCGCTAGTTTAGACGTGGGGACAGAAGTATTAATTCAAGAAGCTTTAGAACAGATTTTAGTCGATCGTACTGCTATTATTATCGCCCATCGTCTCTCTACTATTCGCGATGTCGATCGAATTCTTGTCCTTAAACGCGGGGAATTAGTCGAATCGGGAACCCATGAAGATTTATTAACCAAAGACGGCCTCTACGCTAGTTTATATAAACTGCAAATGTTAGGCACAGATATTTAACAGTAGTCAGGATTCAGGAGACTCCGAGACAGGAGATTATTTTTATTTATTCTTCCCACTTCCTAATTCATAATTCATAATTCCCACTCCCTTCCAAAAATGCCTTCGCCAGAATCCGCTCCGCTCTTATCACAACTACAAAGAAAAGTCAATAGTTTAGACGTACCATTTTATGCGCCAGGGCATAAGCAGGGGGAAGGAATCGGGGAGGATTTAAGTAATTTACTGGGAAAAAGCGTCTTTAAAGCCGATTTACCCGAATTACCCGACCTAGATAATTTGTTTGCCCCGACGGGAGTGATTAAAGAAGCGCAAATTTTAGCAGCCGAGACATTTGGGGCGGATAAAAGCTGGTTTTTGGTCAATGGCTCCAGTTGTGGCATTATTGCGGCGATTTTAGCCACTTGCGGCGAGGGAGATAAAATTATTTTGGCGAGAAATATTCATAAATCGGCGATTTCGGGCTTAATTCTCTCCGGAGCGCAGCCCATCTTTATCAATCCCGAATATAATCCCACTATCGATCTAAATTTAAATATAACCCCCCAATCCCTCGAAAATGCCCTGAAACTCCATCCCGATGCCAAAGCGGTGATGGTAGTCTCTCCCACCTATCAAGGGGTTTGCTGTGACTTAGAAACTATCGCCCAGATTACCGATCACTATTCTATCCCGCTGCTCGTCGATGAGGCTCACGGGGCGCATTTTGCCTTTCATCCCGATTTACCCCCGGCTGCCCTGTCTCTCGGTGCTGATATGGCTATTCAGTCCACCCATAAGGTTTTAGGGGCATTAACTCAAGCATCGATGTTACACTTAAAAAGCGATCGCATTAGTTCCGAAAAAGTCGATCAAGCCTTACAATTAGTTCAAACCACTAGCCCTAGTTATTTGCTTCTCGCTTCCCTTGATAGTGCTAGAAAGCAAATGGCGACGCAAGGCCTAGATTTACTTAGCAAAACTCTCGATTTAGCCGCTACTGCCCGAAAAGAACTCGATAAAATCCCTAATATCTCTGTTTTAGACTTTCCCCATTCTATCCCAGGTTGTCACCGGTTCGATCGCACCCGTTTAACGGTAATTGTCAAGGATTTTGGCTTAACTGGTTACGAAATAGACGATATTTTGCGAGAAAAATACGCTGTCACCGCAGAATTACCGACTTTAAGCCAACTTACTTTTATTATCTCCATCGGCAACCATCGCGAACACATTAATCGCCTCATTACTGCTTTTCAATGCCTTCAATCTCCTTCCTCTACCAGTTTACCCCCCACTCCTGCCCCAGTCACGGGAAATTTAGCTATTTCTCCTAGAAAGGCTTTTTTTGCCCCTACAGAGACAGTATCCCGGAAAAATGCCCTCGATCGTCTTAGTGCTGATGTTATCTGTCCCTATCCCCCCGGTATTCCCGTTTTGATGCCGGGTGAGTTAATTTCTCAGCAAGTCCTCGACTATATGCAAACTATTTTAGACCTCGGTGGCACGATTACTGGCGGCAATGATGACAATTTAGCCTCTTTCAGGGTTTTAAAGTAATCGCAAAATTATCTGATATATTAACCGGAAAAAGGCGGTAATAGCAATTGCTCCGATGGCTGCCATCACGGCAATGATAGCAATTTCAGGAAAACTTAGAGTTCCTTGTAGTTGCGGAGTTAACAGGAAGGCGAGGGTAATTGCCGCTAGAATCGGCAAATCTTTCCCTTCAATCACTTTTTTAAATAATGCCAAAACTAAGCCACCTAAGATCATAAAGGCGATGACAATTCCTGCCGAGGGGACTAAACTATTTAAGGCAATTACTAATAATGTCCCTTCAAATCCTGTAAAGGCAGCATTAGCGAAAGTTTCCCCAAGAGAAAAGCGGGAAGTTTTTCTAATCACTGGGGAAGCTGGAGTAGATGGTGAAGCTGGAGTAGATGGTGAAGCTGGAGTAGATGGTGAAGCTGGAGTAGATGGTGAAGGTGTATTTAAAGCGGTTAAAACTTCTCCACAGGATTGAAATCTATCCAGGGGATTTGCTAGTAACATTTTATTGAATAATCGTGCTAAATCTGCACTGATGTTCGGGGCATAATTTTGCCAATTCCAGACCTGTTTTTGTGGATCGTATAGCTCGTCAGGATCGCGATTAGTTAAGAGCATAACACAGGTGGCTGCTAGGGCATATAAATCCGTGGCTGCCGATACCTGATTGCCTAATTGTTGTTCGGGCGGAGCAAATCCGGCTGAATAAATTGTTGTGGATTTCTCTTGTGTATTATTGGGATTATTGGTAGCCTGTTTTACTGCCCCAAAATCGAGTAAATAGAGGCGGCCATTTTTGGCTCGCATGATATTAGATGGTTTTATATCCCGGTGAATGGAACCATTTTCATGGATAAATTTGAGGATAAGAAGTAGTTCTTTGAGAAGGTTTTTAACTTCACTTTCTTGAAAGGGTTTTTGTTGTTGTTGGAGAATTTCTTCTAGGTTTTTACCGTCGATATATTCCTGGGCTAGATAGAAAAATTGCTCTTCTTCTCCCGTTAATTGATTCTTGACTTTTAAAGGGAAAAAAGCGTAGAGATCGGGGATTTGGGGATTTTCTCTTCCTAAATCTTCTAAAACCCGCGCTTCTTGAAAAAATAAGTTTTTCGCTTTTTCTAAAGCTTGCGGACTTAAATTACCGGAAGGTTGAAATTGTTTGATTACACATTTAGCTTTTTTGGGACTATAACGATCTACTGCTAAAAATGCCGCCCCAAATCCCCCTTGTCCTAATAGACGTTCTGGCAAATAACGTCCCCCCAAAATTAATGGCATCCCGCAAGTAATACAATATTTCTGCTCGATCGAGGTTAAGCGATTGCTATCGTCTAGGTCTAGGCACTGATTACGCGGTCTCGGACAGTGGGGACGCGTACAAATAACTTCCATAGTCACCGTTTCCCGTGGTACTGCTCTTAGTTTAGCTACTACCAGCAATTCGGGTTAAAATTTTTGTTCTTAAGAAAGAGTTAAAAAGAGGGTTGGTAGGCCGACACGGATTCCCATTATACTACAAGGTTAGCAGAAATTTTGGATTTTGTCAAGTCTTTGGCCGAAAAAAATTCAGCCAGATCTAGCGGTTATCTTAATGGTGGGGCGGGAAGTCTTGGCACTTTTCCTTAGTTGAAAGAGCGGGCCAGACGACTAACCCCGGTGTGTAATAACTGTTCCAAGCTTTGGCGATCGCTAATGGCTTGAAAATTGATCACAAAACAGGTTAAACCCAGTCCAAAGAGAATAAAAGTGGGGGCCATCACCACACCAATCATTAACCAAGTGGCGACGTGGAGAAACATGGTGACAGCGAACAACAAAGCTAGGGAAGCAATGGGGAAGATTTGACGGGTAGGACGACCAAAATAGAGAAAAAGAACCGTTAAAAGGGTGGTTAATAAGTTAGCGGGTACTAAAAAGGCACAAATCGAGACGCAATAGTGGCGAGAAAATTCAGCGAGAGTATTAAAATCTATCATGAATAGTAGTTGACAATTCCCTGAGTCTTAGTACCCTCGATTGTAGCGGAAAATTTAGATGATCGGGATGAAGGTGAGTGAAGACGGATTAAGCTGTGGTCCAATAGATTTTGGAGAGGGAGCCAAAACGAGGATCGGGGTATAGATCCTCCGGTTATAATGAAATCTGGGAAAATGACACCGCCCTTCGGCTCCTCTCAGGGTCAACCGCATCCCAAAAACTCTCACCCCTTGCTAGGTATAATCGATCGCAGGAAAAATTTTATGAGTAAATTTGTCTTTGTTACTGGGGGAGTTGTCTCCAGTATTGGAAAAGGAATTGTCGCTGCTAGTTTGGGAAGATTGTTAAAAAGTCGGGATTATTCCGTCTCAATTCTGAAATTAGACCCCTATATCAACGTCGATCCGGGTACGATGAGTCCTTTTCAACACGGAGAGGTATTTGTCACCGATGATGGGGCTGAAACCGACCTCGACCTTGGCCACTACGAACGTTTTACCGATACGGAACTCTCCCGTCTCAATAGTGTGACTACCGGCTCGATTTATCAAGCGGTATTGAATAAAGAGCGCCGTGGTGCTTATATGGGGGGAACTGTGCAGGTAATTCCCCATATTACCAACGAAATCAAGGAAAGGATTCTCCGGGTGGCCAAAGATACCAACCCCGATATTGTCATCACAGAAATTGGTGGTACGGTGGGAGATATCGAATCTTTGCCTTTTTTAGAAGCAATTAGGCAATTTAGGAAGGATGTGGGTCGAAATAACGTGGTTTATATGCACGTTACCCTAATTCCTTGGATTCCGGCCGCTAAGGAGATGAAAACGAAACCGACACAACACTCGGTCAAGGAATTAAGATCAATCGGTATTCAACCGGATGTGTTAGTCTGTCGTTGTCATCTACCCCTACAACCGGGATTAAAAGAAAAACTCTCAGCTTTCTGTGATGTGCCGGTGGAATCGGTGATTACTGCTCAGGATGCCAGCAGTATCTACGAAGTTCCCCTCAATCTGGAAAAAGAGGGATTAGCGCAACAAACCCTAGAATTATTAAACCTCAGTCCCCGATACCCCCATCTGGAGGAGTGGGAAAATCTCATCCGACAGATGCAATCCCCCAGTCAAAAATTAGAGATAGCTATCGTCGGGAAATATGTGCAGTTGGGGGATGCTTATCTCTCGGTGGTGGAGGCCCTTAAACACGCCGCTATTGCCCTTAATAGCGAGATAGAATTGCGTTGGGTAAGTGCGGAAGATGTGGATAACGATTCGGCCGAAGCTCATTTAAGCGGTGTTGACGGTATTGTTGTACCCGGTGGTTTTGGTATTAGGGGTGTGGATGGCAAAATTAAGGCGATCGAGTATGCTAGGGTCAATAATATTCCTTTCTTGGGTCTCTGTTTAGGGATGCAGTGTTCGATTATCGAATGGGGTCGCAATGTGGCCCGATTGGAAAGGGCCAATAGTTCCGAATTTGAAGAGGATACACCGAATCCAGTAATTAATTTACTGCCAGAACAGGCAGATGTGGTGGATTTAGGGGGAACAATGCGCTTAGGTCTCTATCCCTGTCGTTTAAATCCCGATAGTCTAGCTTTCTCCCTCTACGGTCAGGAGGTTATCTATGAGCGCCATCGTCACCGTTACGAGTTCAATAATGCCTATCGTAGTCTCTTTTTTGAGACTGGTTATCTGGTGAGTGGCACTTCTCCCGATGGTCGTTTGGTGGAAATTATCGAACTACCAAAACATCCTTTCTTTATTGCTACCCAATTTCACCCCGAATTTCGCTCTCGTCCCAATAAAGCTCATCCTCTCTTTTATGGTTTCATGAAAGCAGCCCTTAAGGGTAGAGAGGAAAAGTTCCCCCTTATTAGTCAGCATTCAGCTATTAGTTAGGGTTTGCTGGTTCTATTGGCTCAAAACCGGTTTTTTTGGGGGGAAACCCCCGAAAATTTCGCATCTTAACCCCAGTTTGGCCTAGGGTTTTCCGAATTGACGTTGATAAACCACTTCTTCCTTGCCGGATTCCAGTTTAATATCGGAGCGAGGATAGGCCACACATAACAAAGCATAGCCTTCTTTTTGCAGGTCGGGGGATAATCCCATGCCCTCTCCTTGTTCGACGCTACCCTGGGAAAGTTGAGCGGCGCAGGTAGTACATACGCCCGCATTGCAAGAACTGGGTAAGTCAATCCCCGCATCGTAGGCCGCTTGTAGTATAGTTTGATCTTCCCTAACTTCGATCGTTTGTGTTGTTCCTAAATGAGAAATTTCTACTTTGTAGGTTGTGGTCATAGCTAATGAATGATACTTTGAACGTCACCTATTTTATCATTCTAGATTGCGGATATAGGAGAGAGGGGGGAAATCTTTACCTAATCAGATTTTCATCAGTCGGCAGATAATTGACTGTCATAAAAGATGGTAAAATCCTCAAAAGTAGTAACTTTTGCTGGCAATTTGCCCTGTAGTTAAAACAAACAAAAGAGAGAAATAAATTCTCTCTTCCGCTCATGAAAATTATGCCAATTTTTCCATAACCGAGGGGAATTTATTCTATTTGTAATTGGCTCTGGTGTCTTTAACTGCCGCCCAAAAAAATAGGGCTGTTAATGGTATGCTTGCCGCTAGAATTAGGCCAGTGGTGGCATTGCCTAAATCCGGTTCTCCCGAACTAATTTCAAAGACACAACCCACACCAGCGATCGCTGCAATACAGGATAATAACAATAAAACGCCGCTTTTCGGGGTCATCTTCACTCCTCACCTAAATTAACTAATACCTTTATTTTGTCACTTTCTCGACGGGTTTCACCGCTTGCACGGAAAAACCGTGTTTTTTTAATTCTTCATTGAGTGCCAAATCGTTATCTACTCTGTCCACGAACATGACACCATTAAGATGATCCATTTCGTGTTGAATTACCCGCGCTAGTAAACCGTTAGCTTGCAGTTTTCGCGGTTTCCCCTGTTCATCTTTATAACTCACTTCGATCGCTTGGGGACGGATGACATCTAAAAACACATCGGGAATACTCAAACAACCCTCTTCCGCTTTGCACAATTCCCGACTATAACCGATAATTTGGGGATTAATCAGAATTAAGGGCGGATTTTCTGGTTTATCGGGTTCACAATCGATGACAATCAATTGTTTATTGACTGCCACTTGGGGGGCTGCTAATCCGATACCATTGGCACTATACATAGTTTGCAGCATTTCTTTGGCTAATTGGCGAATGCTGTCATCGACTTTAGCAATCCGCTTGGCCGGTTGACGCAGGACTCGATCGCCGAGATAATGCAGTTCTAAAGGGGGTTTTTCTAATTTGCGTTTTTCTACGGTAATAGTGGCGCTCATAAACTTAATTATCGATGGGATGACACAATTTTGATTTTAGTCACTGGCGCTGGGGCATTTCTCCGGAAAAGGGAGGAAAAAGCCCAGACTCTTCATAAAATTTTACACTGATCACAGACAGTTCGTCCATATCAGGGGGTGGGAAGTGGGAGGTGGAAGTGGGTAGTGGGGAGATTTTTCAGTTATCAGTAAGCAGTAATCAGTAATCAGTGGGGGAGTGGGGAGAAGGGAGAAAAAAGCTGATTGTAACTGGCTACTTATTAGTAATTGGTATTCCTAACCATTGGCTTAATTCCGCTGCTAACCATTCAATTTCGGGTTTACTCAGATAGGCTTTTGTCTGACTGCTAATAGTATATTCTTTAGTCCCTGCCCAAATAGTTAAAGCCATCGGTACATAAACTCGATCGCCATCACTATCTTTCGTATGATAACTATCAGCTTTCACCAGTTTATTAATATGTTCCCGTGCCATTTTATTTTTGCCTGGAATTGTCAAACCAAAAATTCGCTGAATGGCAACAATTTCTTGCCTATCAATAGTGATAACTTCCTCCCCTTTGAGACAATAAATAATCCCACCAAGCATTCCTAAACCCACAAACCAAAAAGGCAAGGAAAAGAGCAGAAAAAACCAACTCATCCACAGAGGAATAGAAACGGCTCCTCCTGTCCATACTAATAAAAAAGCATTCCAAGCGATGGCAAAGGCTCCAAGAAAAATTAATTTAGGGGTAAAACCTTCGGGAGGTAAAGATATTTTAATTTTCTCCTCGCTTTTTTGCAACTGTACCCGACTACCGGCGGGTTTTTCAAGGTTCGAGGAAGTTAATTGCATTTCGTGGAGAGTATTTAAAGCTTGATTTGCTGACTGTGCTGAAACAAACCTTTTCTCGATACTAGGTTCGATTAACTGCCCTAACCAATGAACAAAAGCAGGGCTTAAATTGGCTAAATTATTTAATTGAATTTTGCCATCTTTTTGTGGTAAATCGGCGGGATGAATGCCTGTAGCTAGATAGATTAAAGTCGCTCCTAAACTGTATAAATCAGAAGCGGCAACGGTGCGGCCACCGAATTGTTCCGGAGGCATATAACCGTAGGTTCCGACAATAGTTAAAGTGGCCTGTTCCTGTTGGGCAACAGTCTGGACAGAACCAAAGTCAATTAAATAAACATTACCGATACTATGGCCTGATCGATCTTTTAGTAAAATATTACTAGGTTTCAAATCCCGGTGGATAATTGGCGGGTTAAGTCCATGGAGATAAATTAAAATACCTAGGATAGATTTAGCTAATTCTTGTAGGTCTGCTTCACTAAATTTGCGGCCATTTTCTATCTGTTCCTTGAGAGATTTAGCCTCGATATAACTCTGAACAAGGGCAAAACCTTGATAGGTATCGGTGCGAACTTCAAAATAGTCGATATATTCAGGAATCGAGCGACAATCTAGATGTTTAAGAGTTTCAGCTTCCCTTTCAAAGAGTTTTAAATCTGTCCATTCAAAATCGGGACTGAAGATTAATAATTTGACGACAACAGTAGCGCCCGTTTTTAGATCTTGGGCGAGAAAAGTGCGTCTTCCGGTTTGTTTACCTAACTGACTTTGAATTTGGTATCGATCGCCTAAAACTTGCCCTGGCAGCATACAATATATTCCTAGGATAATCCTAATTCTAGGCTAATCGAGAAATTTCTAAACTGCAAGCTAAGAAAACGGAAGTTTGACCGAATCATCAAAACTTCAGCATCTCCGATGATAACTGCGGCGAAATTCAATTATAGCGCCCGTTTTTTGCTAATCTCTGGACTGAGGGAGGTATTTTTTCAGGTTAAAAGAGAAAATAGGCATCAGAAAAAAAATTGACCTCTCTCGGCCTGGGGGATTTTAGTACAAATGTTCAGAATAGCAACTGCGGTGCTGTCATGTAGTGTCAAGGGGTAATTTAGATAGTCAACAGCTTAGGGGACAAGGGAGCGGTCAGTTTAATTCCCATTGAGGTGGAGTTTCCTGATATAGTTTTAGAAGCAGTCGGTTCAAGACAAAAAGACATGGTTACTAGGGGCGAACAAGGGGTAGAACTGAGGAGAAACGAGAGCTTTTCTCTGGCTTCCTATCTAGAGGAAAAGCGGTTAATTGTCGAGTCAGCTTTAGATAGCTCTTTAGTTATCGGCAATCCCGCCAAAATCTACGAGGCGATGCGCTATTCTCTCCTCGCTGGTGGCAAACGTCTGCGGCCGATTTTATGTCTGGCTACCTGTGAATTGATGGGGGGTTCCCCAGAGATGGCTTTACCCACCGCTTGCGCCCTAGAAATGATTCACACTATGTCATTAATTCATGACGATTTACCAGCCATGGATAACGATGATTACCGACGCGGGAAATTAACCAATCATAAAGTTTTTGGCGAAGATATCGCTATTTTAGCTGGGGATGGTCTCCTAGCCTACGCTTTCGAGTATGTGGCCACCCAGACTCGTAATGTACCTCCTGTACAGATTTTAGAGGTAATTGCCCGTTTAGGTCGCACTGTCGGGGCAGCGGGTCTGGTGGGAGGTCAGGTTTTAGACTTGGAATCCGAAGGAAAACCTGATATTTCGGCAGAAACTCTCGGTTTTATCCATACTCAGAAAACCGGGGCCCTGTTGGAGACTTCTGTGGTGTCGGGGGCAGTTTTAGCGGGGGCAAAAGGGGAAGATATAGCTAAATTAGCCCGTTATGCCCAAAATATTGGCTTGGCTTTTCAAATTATCGATGATGTTCTTGATATCACGGCGACAAAGGAGGAATTAGGCAAAACCGCCGGCAAGGATCTACAGGCACAAAAAGCCACCTATCCCAGTCTCTGGGGGATAGAAGGGTCTCGCCAGCAAGCTCAACAGTTAATAGATAGTGCCATCGGTGAATTGAGTAGCTACGATGAGGCTGCTGAACCTTTACGGGCCATCGCCGAGTATATTGTTAATCGTAAAAATTAAATTAAACGAGTGAGATTATGCAGGACTTCCAGCAGGTGTTACACAATCAAATACTGCTAGTCTCTCTTTTAGCTTGTTTCACTGCCCAGGGACTAAAAGCGCTGATTGAGTTAATCCGCGATGGTAAGGTGAGTCTGCGCTATCTAGTCTCGTCGGGGGGGATGCCTAGCGCTCACTCGGCGTTGGTGGGGGCCTTGGCTACTGGGGTAGGATTACAGATGGGTTGGTCTAGTCCGGAATTTGCAATCGCTGCGCTTTTTGCGGTTATTGTTATGTATGATGCGGCCGGAGTGCGTCAGGCAGCGGGAAAACAGGCCCGGATTCTCAATCAAATTATCGATGAAATGTTCCAGGGAGGCAAGGAGTTTAACGAGGAACGTTTAAAGGAATTAATTGGTCATACTCCTTTTCAAGTGCTGGTCGGTTTAAGTTTAGGTATCGGTATCGCCATCGTGATGCTCTGTCGTTAATTGATGTGTTTTCTGGGGTTGAGATAAACTAGATTTAATAACTAAAAATCTGGGGTAATCACTCATGTTACAATCCCTAAAAATTGAAGGCTTTCGCGGTTTTCAAAACTTTGAGATGGCCAATCTTGGTCGCATTAATCTCTTAGTAGGTAAAAATAATAGCGGTAAAACTTCTATTTTAGAAGCGATTCAGTTTTTGTATGTTCAAAATAATCTAGATACATTTCTTGAAACTATTAGCTATAGAGGCGAGTTCGCTTGGTTGGAAAATAAGTTAGCTGGTCGTACTAAAGTTTTTGAAATTTGTCATTTACTTCATGGGCATGAAATCGTCCCAAGTAAGGAAATTATAATCATTGGATCTAGGGAATCACATCAGGAAAGTGTTACTATTTCTGTTAAAAGTATTCTTATACAACTATCTACATTTTCAGACAAAAATAATGATTTAAACAATGATAATATTTTCGACGATGAGGAATGGGCTAAACTTCTTTTAAGTATTAGATGGAGTCAATCACAAAAACCTATTGAACTGGAACTTCTTGCCAACAGTACTCTTGCCAGAGATTCTACAAGAAGAATGGCTAGTTTAAGCAGAATTTCCCATAAAATAGGTATTGATAATAAAATTGAATTGAAGTTCTTAACACCATTTTCTCTAACAAGTTCTGATATGGTAGCACTTTTTGACAAAATTGTTCTCTCTCCTTTAGAAGATTTAATTATTGAAGCTTTGAAAATTATTGAGCCAAAAATTGAAAGGATAGCTAGTATTGGTTATAGCAAGTATTCAACTTCAAATAACCTAGGTGTTAGAGGTGGGTTTTTAATCAAAATTAAAAATCATGATCAACCTATCCCTATTGGCAGTTTAGGTGATGGATTTGGGCGAATGTTAGGATTAGTTTTAGCGATGGTTAATCTTGAAAATGGAATTTTATTAGTTGATGAAATTGATAGCGGATTGCACTTTACTGTCATGACTGATATGTGGAAAGTCGTCTGGGAAACCGCCAAGAAACTCAATATTCAGGTATTTGCCACCACTCACAGCCGCGATTGTTGGCAAAGTTTAGCCGAATTAATTACCGAAGAAAAAATTACCGATAACGATATTACTATTCAAAGGATAGATAGAGACAAGGAAAAAGCAGTTTCCTTCAATACTAGACAAATTTACCTCGCTTCTGAAAGAGATATTGAGGTTCGCTAAAAATGCCCAGAATACATCCTAAAAAACTCTTGGTAGAGGGAAGAGAAGAAATGAGAGTGTTTCCCGAATTAGCAGAAGCCCATGGCATCTCTTGGGGAGACAAAAAAGACACAGCTATTATCTATATTAAACCGACTGATGGTTTTGAGAATTTACTCGATAGGGATAATATTTACAATGAAATCAATGATAGTGGACTAACTTATTTAGGAATTATTATGGATGCAGACCAAGAACCTGATAATCGCTGGAAAAGCTTATATAATGCCTGTTTACCAAATATCCCTAACTTACCTCAAAATTTACCAGCAGGGGGATTAATTATAACTCTAGAATCGGGCATAAAATTCGGTGTGTGGATGATGCCAGATAATCAATCTAGAGGGATGTTAGAGACTTTTTTAGCCTATTTAGTTCCCGATAATAATCTTTGGCAATATACACAAAACAAGGTGATAGAGGCAAAACAACAAGGGGCAACCTATAGAGATTATCATCTAGATAAGGCTAATATTCATACCTATTTAGCTTGGCAAGATCCGCCGGGAAAACAACTTCACGATGCAGTAAAACAAAGAATACTTAATCAATCCCATCCCCAATCAGCAAATTTTTTGAGATGGTTACAGGAGTTATACGAGATTTGATAGAAGTATGGAGCGAAATGGGAATGACG
The DNA here is from genome assembly GCF_008974145.1 of Microcystis aeruginosa NIES-4325. Lineage (GTDB taxonomy): Bacteria > Cyanobacteriota > Cyanobacteriia > Cyanobacteriales > Microcystaceae > Microcystis > Microcystis aeruginosa_G. The sequence goes on from NZ_BJKP01000014.1 coordinate 81,806, forward strand.
GCCCCATAATATTTCTCTGTGCTTTGTTAAATAAATCCTCTTGCAAAAAGACTTAAATTAATCGTGCCGCAGGGGTTTATTGGTCGGAGAAGCCGCCGGAACGACCTTGGAGGTGGGGGGGATACCTTTGAGGGAAATGAGCGTATTCATCACCGTTTTTGCCACAGGAGCGGCAACAGTGGAGCCAAAAGTATTGGCTCCCTTGGGTTCATCCACCACCACCAAAACCACATAACGGGGCGATTCGATCGGTAAAATCGCCACAAAACTGGTAATTTTGGCGTTAGGTAGATAACCCCCCGTGGGACTAGCTTTTTGTGCGGTTCCCGTTTTACCTCCGATGCGATAACCGGGTATTTGGGCCGCTACCCCCGTCCCCTTGCTGACAACGGTTTCCATCATTTCCACCACTTGCCGGGCCACGGCGGGAGAAAAGACTTTTTTGCTGGGATAATCGGGCTGCCAGTGCAAACGGCCGCGGTCGTCGGCTAATCCTTTGATCACATGGGGAGTTACCAAGGTGCCACCATTGGCCAGCGCACCGTGCAATTGTACTAATTTCAAAGGCGTTAGGGATAAACCTTGACCAAAGGAAGCGGTGGCCGATTCAATGGCATTATCCAGAAATTCTGGTTCGGGTTTGAGATATCCTGCCACTTCTCCGGGTAAATCTACACCAACCCTTTGATTTATGTCCAATCCTAATAAACTTTTATAGAAATCAACTCGCCCCATTTTTTGGGCAATTTGCACCATGGCCACGTTACTAGAGGTTTGCAAGACCCGGGCCATATCTAGCGCCCCATAACCCTGTTTAGAGGCATTTTTAATCGTCCAGGGACCGACAGTAATTGCCCCTGGATCATTGACTACTGTACTAGCTTTAATTGCCCCTGCTTCCATGGCCATGGCGACAATAATTGGTTTAAAAGTTGACCCTGGTTCGTACTGATCGGCTACGGTCCAATTTTTAAATAAAGCCACATTAGCTTTATAGTATTCATTGGGGTTAAAAGTTGGCTCACAAACTAGGGCTAAAAGAGAACCATCAAGGGAGTCCATAACAATTACGGCTCCCCGTTTAGCATTAAATTTCTTTAGCTGTTCTCGTAGGGCTGTCCTGGCTGCTCTTTGTAGTTTTAAATCGAGGGTTACTTCTAACTGTAATTCATCAAATTGAAAGATCCCATCGGGAACAAAAGCTGGTAAAATTCGTCCGTCTCCCATGCGTCTTGTATTGACAGAAAAGGGATCCCTTTCTAATAACTGACTGGAACCTCGTTCTAATCCTGCTTGGCCACGATGTTCTTTATCTACATAGCCAATCACGTCGGCTGCCACATCGTCTTGGGGATAATAACGAGCGTATTTTTCCTCTAATTCTACACCGTCAAGAGATAATTGTTTTAAGCCCCTAGCTACGGATTCAGTTAATTGATTGGCTAAACGAATTCCTGTTTCTTTTTCTTTAAATCTTTGAATTAGTTGATTAGTGGGAATATTTAATAAAGGAGCTAATTTATCAGCCACTTCTGCCGGGGGAATAGCAAACAGTTTTGGGTGTACATAAAGAGTATAAATCAAGCGATCGGTCGCCAAAACATTACCATTACTATCGACGATCGCTCGCCGGGGAATATAGGGTCTAATACTGGTAGTTTGCTGTTGTCTGGCTCTTTTTTGTAATTCCTGTGCTTGTACTATTTGCAGTCGGTACAGTCGCCAAGCTAAACCCACAATACCCATGACTAAAATTAACCACACCGCCACCAATCGCCCGTTACTCAAAGGCAAATTTTTTAACTTTTGTGTCCGTTTTTTGGCGTTTAAATAGGACTTTCTGTCCCGAATCCTGCCCGAGGGCGATCGAGTTTTTTTAGCTCTAAATCCTGGTCTTTTTGTGTCAGTCATGAGAAGTATATTTCAGTGATCAGTAAACAGTAATCAGTGATCAGTAAACAGTAATCAGGAAAAAGTAAAAAGACAGTAGGAAACTTCTATTTAATACTGCACACTTAAAAACTCACATCTGATAACTGATAACTGTTAACTGTTAATAGGCACTTCTGGGTCGAGAAATGACGGTAGATTGGGGTTGAGAAGCAGGGGACGGTTTCAGGTTAGGAGCAGATTGACGCTGTAAAAAGATGGTTTGAAAGGGTTGGGGATGAGTTAATCCAGTTTCGGGTTTTTCTGCTTGTTGAGCTAGTTGATGTTTGAGGGTTTCATTGGTGGCTAAAAGATGGCGCTCGTGACGTTGCAGTGTTTCTAGTTTACCAAATTCTTTGTCCCAAACCTTGGGAATATATACCGTCCAAGCATACATTCCCAGAGTCGAACCCAACAGACAAAAAGTAATCACGGCCACTATTCTTTCTAGGAGGTAAAGAGAACGTAATTGACGCGAGGCCACTTGTTTTTCTGTCGGGGACAGAGGAACTCTCGCCGCCGATTTAGCCGTTGGGGTCGCCTGATTTACTGGTGACTGGGGACGGCGTTGACTCCCTTGGCTTTTTTGGCGAGAAACGGGAACGGGAATATAGGGCTTATGGGCAGCAGACATGATTTTCTCTCAATATTTCTAGCTAGTTGTCGTTCTCAAAAATTAAGTTTCTAAAATTAGGAGTCGGTCATCAGTAGTCAGTAGGAAATATTTAATTGATAACTGTTGCCTTTTTTCCTTTTTCCTTTTTACTTTAAAATCACTGTTCTAGCTCTAGACGTAAACGATATAAAATAGTTTGCGGATGAACTTGAGCGAGAATTTGATTAATCACCGTACTCGGTCCAGATGCCCCCCAACTACAACCGCGTTCTAGATAGATTTTAGCGGCTTTCCCGATGATATAGGTTCCATAAGCAGCAATTGCCCCCTGTAGGAGAGCGGTGCTACCGTAGAGGGTTAAAGAGGCGGGATTTTCAAAAATACTCGTCGCTGCCGCTGCCGTTTTGCCCAAACCAATAATCACCGTGCTGAGGATTTCCCCCACCAGCAACCCCGCACTACTGAAAAGTAGAGTCCGCCAGAGTTGACCAGCTTGGTGACTGGTAATCGGCAAGCCGTACAAACGAGCTAAAGCCCGAACTAGAGTCAAATCGACGATTGAAGCCCCTAGTAGGTCTAAAATAGCGATCGGATTGGCCGCAATCGCTAAAGCCTTATATTTCGCGTATTGCCAGATAATTTCCTCCGCTTGACTGTCCCGCAGTTCCAGGGTTTTTCTAGCGATATTTTCCTCCGCTTCTTGCCCTTGCACTAAAGCATTTAAGGCCAGCAGCGATCGCCCTTCTCGATTTAAAATCGTTAAGAGTTTATCTTGCAGCTCCTCAATTTCGGGGGGAGGGGTTTCCCACTCAGTCACCACGCGCCCATCGGGGTATTCCACCCGGACGGGAATCGGTTGCGGTTCGGCGGCTACCATAACTATCTCATCGCTAGTTAACAAATCTTCTAACGTTTTTTCGGCCTGATTGGTTCCTAATCGCTGTAACTGCTGAAAAATCTGACGGCGATCGGCTTCCGGATAGAGATCAATCTTATTAAACACCAAAATAATCGGTTTTTTGGCCTGGCGCAATTCTGCCAGGGACTCGTATTCAGTCCGGGTAATATCCCCCGCGACGATAAATAAAATCAAATCGGCACTTTTAGCGACTTCTCTGGCCATATTCGCCCGTGCTTCTCCCTCAATCTCATCCAATCCTGGGGTATCGATTAATTCTATCTGAATTTTACCCGTGGCTGGTGTCCAACGCACCGATCGCGGCCAGCGTGTCACCCCGTGCAGGGGGCCAGTTGTCAGGACTTTTTGACCGACTAAAGCGTTTACCACCGAGGATTTACCGCGACTGACTAACCCGAAGGCTGCCACCCGAATCAGCGTTTCATCCAGTTTATCCAAGGCCGATTTTAGGGACTGTAAATCCTGTTTAACGGCGGCCTGAAGTTGGGGATCGGGGGGATAATTCCAATGGCGGCGAAAACTGGCATACCAAGTTAAGGCCTGTTGTAAACTAGCTTTGGCCTGATTGTAATGAGTTTCCTCAAGCGATGGGATCTTAGTCACGGTTGATTTTTTTACCAAAATAACACGGGAGCATTTCATCCATTGCTTAAAAAGACAATGGATGAAATGCGACTCGACGGGTTTCAACCCATCCTATCCTTTTCCTCTAATTTTAGGCTATGGAGTTCTTGCATAATGAATTTTTGAGAGTCAAAAATGAGAAAAATAGGCATAAAATTGCCTAAAATCCCTAAATAGAGCATTTAATTGATTAATGCTCATTCTTAATTCTCGTGACTACTGACTCGGAGACTCCTCACCTAACGGGAGATTTTTGATTTTTGCAAGAGCTAATCCAAGGATGGGCGGTTAAAATGCTTCTTAGCTGACAAATTCCAACTAAGGCCTGCGATTCGTTCCTAGCAAAAGTTTAACAGACGTGGCTAGGATAAGGATAGTTCACCCATAACCGAGGCAAGCTTTAGGGCTACAATAACCATTTTGGGGCAGTTAAGAGAAATAACTGGCATTTACCGAGGGGATTTTGTTGATTGGGAACCTCTAGACCAATTATTCCCGCTTTTTTAACCGATAATTTTCCTTGAAACTTGCCCCAAACTAGCATTTCCGTCCAATAACCTAAATCCGGTTCGTGACCCACCAGTGCGATCGCATTTTCCTCTCGCTGATAGTCGGACTTTTGCCACCACTGCACCCAATCTTGAATATTGCCGTTGGGAGATAGGGGATTAAATTGCTCAATTTTACGGCTTAAACCCGCTTTTTGCAAAATTTCGGCGGTTTGCACGGCACGCACCAGGGGAGAGGTGAGAATTAGGTCAAATTTCACCCCCAACTGTCCTAATCTTTGGGCAACTTTAGCAGTTTTGGCCTTACCTTCCTCGGTTAAAGGACGTTCCCTATCGTTGAGATAATCCCCCGATTGTCCTGCTAATCCATGACGCACAAAATAAAGTTTCATATCAGTTTAGGGTCGGTCTTGGCGATGATAATAGATAGCTGAGGTCCGACAGTTAGGTGCGAATTACCTTTTCATCGGGGTTAACTAGATGGGAAAGTTTCTGTTTAATTTGGGTGTCATACAGTTCCCACTTGAGTTTTGCGTATTCGGCATTATTATTAAAACCACCGAGGAAACCGATAGGAATTTCAAAACCTCCAGCCATGTAACGACCACCACCAAAAAAGCGACCTTGGTTATCCTGTCCGAAAGCTTCCTTGAGAAATTCATCGGGATCTAGGGTAATTTTACTGGTACGCATAGAACCAATGACTAACTCGATATCCTCATCTTCATCGTGAACGATACCATAAACTAAAGCCGTGTGAACATTTTCTTCTGTCACCAAAAAATCGGCAGCTTGGGGAATCGCATCTCGGTCATCATAACGCAAATAACCCACCCCGGCGATCGAATAATTATTTTTAATAATACGGTTTTTTAGGGCCCGTTCAATCACATCCATCACCCGTCGGGATCTGGCCGATTGCAGGACAGCGTTTAATAATTGAGCATCGTAGAAACGACTGAGATAACCAGCAGCAATAAATTCACACTCTTGCGCTTGCATTAAATTATTTGTATCCGATCGCAATCCGTGCATCAAGGCTGTGGCACACTTAACATGGACGGTATCGCTACTATTAAAATTCAGTAACCCTTTTTGGATATATTGGGTTAAGATCGCTGCCGTTGCCCGGATTTGGGGACGAATATCGACAAATTCTGCGTCTAGATCACCTTGGCGAGTATGATGATCAATCACGACAATAATGGGAATTTTTGCCTGTTTAACCAGAGTGGTTAACTGACTATTGGTTCCCTGACCATCGACAAAAACACAACCCTGATAAACCGAAAGATCTCTATCCTTGAGGGTATGGACTCCCCAACGTTTAGCCGGTAAACCCGTTAGTTTTACCAAAGCGACATTTTCCTGATGGGAGAGAGTACCCGCATAGACTATATCACAGTGAATATCGTACTGTTCAGCAATAATTTGATAGGCCCAGGCACTAGAAAGAGCATCGGGATCCGGGAAATCCTGCATCACCACAATTTGATTTTCGCCGCGGTGATTTTCCAAAGTACGTCGTAGGCGATCGATCAGGGAAATAAGTAGGGTATCATTACTAACCGTGACTGGAGGAAGGGTACATACTGCCGACGGTTCCCCTACCACTACATCGGTTTCGAGGGACTTGGCAGGAACTAGACTCAGTAATTCAGCCATCATTTTTAGAAAAGTTTGCTTAAGGGTAGATTCAGTCGGGATTTTTTGAGCTAATTAATTCTAGACGATATTCTGGCTCGATCGGTTCATCTCAAATATTAAGCTTTTCTTGCCACTAGCTCCCCACTGTCGGGCTATAACTCTAGTCTATCAAAAGACCTTTCCTGTTTGTTCTGGGAGAGCGGTTAGGAGTGAGGGCAATTAACCATCGCTGCCATTACTTGTTAAAATAGATAATTTAGATAGTCAACAGCTTACCATTAATCATGGATGAACCGATAGATATTGAAGTAGTTAGAACTGAAGCACTAAGAAAGCTGGGTAGAAATATAGTTAATTTTTCAAAGATTGAAGGTATTTTAAAGTATCTACTTTCAGTTAGTCAGATTGAGGGATTATCAACATCAACTCGTAACCAGTTGGTTGACAATCATGAGAGATTTCGTAAGCGCACATTAGGTCAACTGGTTAAGGAATTACATAACACTGTGCTAGTGGATGATAGTCAGTCTGAACCTCAACTAGACTCTTCTGAGTTAGGTATGTCTTTGTCATTTAAGGTTTCCTATAGTGACCCAGATTTCTTAAATGCTCAGAAACAGGCTCTCTCAGACATTGTGGCGGAACGAAACAAGTTGATTCATGAAGATTTAGCGCTACTCGATACTAGCTCTATAGAAGACTATTATAACTTAATCAGTCTTTTAGATGAACAAAACCCTCGATTATTAGCTCATCATAAAGAGCTTGGGTGGATGTTAACCTCATGTATAGAGGGAATAAAAGACCTTCCATCGTTCATTAAATCACCAGACTCTCACCAGTTTATACACTCTAGCCAATCCGATGCCTAACAAGCGCGTGTACAGGGAACGGCGGCAGACACTATCGGTTATGATGCAGACAGTTGGTCACACCCTGTCCCCAGGAAAAACTTTTTCAGCCAATCCTAAATATTTGCTCCGATTTTTTGTAGTAAAGTTATATAGCATAGAACGAGTTAGTTAGGACAGATGCCTGAAGGCTTTACTCACAGCATCCACAAGGTTTTCACTATCATTGATAATCTGACTAACATAGTTTTTCAATCTAGCCCAGAACTTTTCAATTTTGTTGAGGTCTGGAGAATAGGCGGGTAAAAATAGCACTTCACATCCCGCTTTAGCTAACAATTTTTTGATTCTCTCTTTGGGATGAAAACTGGCGTTATCAATGATGATAATTTGACCGGGTAGTAGTTCGGGTAATATAGCAAAGAGCGGGATAGTTAGGACATAATAGAGAAAAAGAAATGAGGAGAAGCTTTCATGGCAGCACCCTATAGTGATGATTTAAGACAGAAAGCAGTGAGTGCCGTAGAGCGAGGGGAGAAAAAAAGCCATGTCTGTCGCACCCTCAATATTAGTCGTAATACATTAGACCTATGGCTGAAACGGAAGAAACAAGCTGGGACGGTGGCCGCTAAAACTAACTATCGTCGAGGGCCCAAGCCCAAAATTGACGATTTAGAAGCCTTTCAAAAGTTTGCCGAACAATATGGGCATTTGACCCAAGAAAAAATGGCGCAAAAATGGGCTAACCCAGTCAGTAGGATGAGAATTGGTCAAGCCCTCAAAAGAATTGGATTGACTAGAAAAAAAAACTTATGGCTACAGAGAAAGAGATGAAGAAGCCCGAAAAGAGTTTCTCCAAAAAATCAGAGGTTATGCCCCGGAAAGATTTGTCTATATTGATGAAGCTGGAATAGATAACACCATCGATTACCCTTATGGATATTGTCACAAATCAGAAAGATTTGAGGCTTTAAAGTTAGGTCACTGTAGCGAACGAGTTAGTGTGATCAGCGGTTGGTGGCGTGGTTCCACGATCGCGCCAATGGTGTTTGAGGGGTACTGCAATACAGAGTTGGTGTGTGAGTGGATAGAACAATTGCTATTACCCGAACTACTACCCGGTCAAATTATCATCATTGATAACGCCAGTTTTCATCCCAAAGAGAGAATCAAAAAATTGTTAGCTAAAGCGGGATGTGAAGTGCTATTTTTACCCGCCTATTCTCCAGACCTCAACAAAATTGAAAAGTTCTGGGCTAGATTGAAAAACTATGTTAGTCAGATTATCAATGATAGTGAAAACCTTGTGGATGCTGTGAGTAAAGCCTTCAGGCATCTGTCCTAACTAACTCGTTCTATGCCATATTTTGACACTTTTAATAGTTGGAGAGGAAACATTAATCGCCAAGTCTGGTCAATTTTTGTCCAAAGCATTTCAGGAAATGACCTGAATAAATAGCCAGACATAGCGCTATTTTCTTTGTTACCCAAAATCTTGCCATCCTCGCACTTTTGGCAAATTTAAGACTATTGAATAGGGGAAATTAACCGATAATTAATAACTGGTTGGGGTGCGTTAATTTAAGCAATAACACACCCTAACTTTCTATTAATGCAAGAAATGACGAATGCCTGTTAAGACCATAATTAAACCTAACTCATTAGCGGAATTAATCGAATCCTGATCTTTTAAAGAACCTCCGGGTTGAACAATTGCCTCGATACCAAACTCGGCCGCCGTGCGAACAGAATCATCAAAGGGGAAAAAACCATCACTAGCCAAATAGCCACCTTTAGCCGCTTCTGCTGCCTGTTCAAGGGCAATTTTCGTCGAACCAACGCGATTCATTTGCCCCGCACCAACGCCTAAAGTAGTTTGATTTTTAGTCACCACAATAGCGTTAGATTTAACGTGCTTAGATACTTTCCAAGCAAACAGTAATTCCGCTAATTGTGCGGCAGTGGGTTGTTTTTCTGTCACCACGCGCCACTCCTCCGGGGTTTCTACCAGATCATCGGCCGCTTGTACTAGAAAACCGCCGGCGATAACTTTTACTGTTTGTTTTTCTCCCGTGGTTAAGTCGGGCAGCAATAAAATCCGCACTTTTGACTTTTTAGCGAGGATATCCCGGGCTTCGGGGCTACAATCGGGGGCAAACACGCATTCTAGGAAGGTTTTCGTTAATTCTTTAGCGGTTGCTTCATCTATGGCTTGATTTAGGGCAACAATACCCCCAAAAGCGGAGGTAGCATCGGCGTTAAAAGCTTTAGTATAAGCTTCCACTAAACTACCACCGATCGCCACCCCACAGGGATTAGTGTGTTTCAAGATAGCGGCGGCTGGTTCTTCCCTGCCGAATTCGACGATTAAACGGCGGGCTGCTTCTAAATCGACTAAATTGTTATAACTTAGTTCTTTTCCCTGTAATAAGGTCGCTTTTCCCCAACCTTGAGCCATTGTACCGCTACCATACCAAGTGGCACTTTGGTGCGGATTTTCGCCGTAACGCAGGGTTTGTAGGGCATTTCCCGCCAAATTAAAGCGCGTCGTTTCCCCGTTTAAGCTGGCGAAATAGGATGCGATCACACCATCGTAGGCATTGGTTAAAGCGAAGGTTTCCCCCGCCATTTTTTGACGGAATTCCAGGGAGATTTCGCCGTTATTTTGCCGTAATTGGCTTAAATACTGCTCGTAATACTTCGGGTTACTGATGACAGTCAAATGGGCGAAATTTTTAGCCGAGGCGCGTAACATCGCCGGACCACCGATATCGATTTGTTCGATCGCCTGAGCGGTGGTAACATCAGGATTAGCGATCGTCTGTTCAAAGGGATAGAGATTAACCACCACCAAATCAAAAGGACGAATTTGATTAGCCTCCATTTCCGCTAAATCTGACTGGCAATCCCTTCTAGCTAAAATACCGCCATGGATGCGAGGATGGAGAGTTTTCACCCTTCCGCCCAAGATTTCAGGAGAGCCTGTGTATTCTCCCACTTTAATCACGGAAATTCCCGCCGATTGGAGCGTTTTGGCGGTTCCTCCACTGCTAATAATTTCAAAATCAAACTCTTCTGTTAGCTGACGGGCAAAGTCAACTATTCCGGTTTTGTCAGTCACGCTGATCAGCGCTAAACGTCCCATAGTAGTGATCTATAAGCAACCATTTCAGTATATCTCAGTCCTAACCCGTTAAAAATTAAAAAAAAGTAGGTTGGTAAATAATCAGCTGCTTCTATATTTTTATCTCTCAAATATCAACTTAAGTAGGTGGGTGGAATTATAGTTATTTCAAATAAGAACGAGACACTAGGCGAGACAATAAGTACGAATAATTTCATCAAGGGGTGTACCCACAGGAGCATACATTCTTGCCCTCTTTAATGCACTAAAATAGACCTCCTGCAAAAGTCTTATTCAGCTACTTGATGATAGCCTAAATTAAGTTCATAGTTGTAAATGCCGGCAATTAAATTAAATCTTAGACCAAATCGCCGTCTCCGATTCCTATATCTTGAG
>NZ_BJKP01000015.1 GCF_008974145.1 Microcystis aeruginosa NIES-4325
TCACTCAATTTTGTCCCTCATTGACTTCTGGTACTTGTTCAATTTCTAAGTCTAAAGCTTGGGCAATTTCTCCTAGACTTAATCCTATTAATTTAACCATTGTTGCAAATCTTCTAAATCCGAAAAACCCAACAACGCAAGAGCTAAATTATCCAATTTATTAGGATTTAACTGTTTAATTTTTTGTTCTAGCTTTAAAGGAATAGAACCGAGTTTTAAGTTTAGCTGACGCAAAATTAGGCTTTTTTTAGCGGATAATTCCCCTTCCTCTCTGCCTTCCTCTCTGCCTTCCTCCAAAGCTTCTTGATAGACTTTAGTTTCTCTTAAATCACTTAAACTAAACATTTTTTCAATCTCCTTACGGTTTAATTTGGGCAATTTATAAATGAGAATTGTCTCAATTAATTCTAGAATGTCCTCTCTTTTTAAAGACTCCTGAAATTGTTGTCTAACCTGTTGAATCAGTTCTTTTCCTTGCGCTAAGGTATTTTGTTCCGATTCTACAATTAATTGTAACACTTTTACCCCCAGAGAATCCCCCTCATCTAACTGATTCAGATAATAACAGTTAACCCGGCCTGACTCAAAGAATTCTTGATAACGAGATTTGGGACTATTTTCAATTTCCCGATGGGGATAAATGATCACTCCTTGCCAATTGTTATTCCTCTCACTTTGATGAAAATAGAGAAATATTTCACTAAAAAAGCGTGAGTAAAACCGTTCATCTTTTTGAAATTGTACCTCGACAAAGTAAATCGGATCATTGAGGTTATCGGGAAGAAAAACCCCATCTAAACGAAAAGCCAGTTGTTTAACTTCTAGGGAGGAAAATTGATAATGATTGACGGTTTCTGGGGGAAGATTGAGCAAATCAAAGAAACTTTCGGGAAAAGTCTCAAAGAGACGATAGAAAATACTGTCCGTTTTCACTCAATTTTGTCCCTCATTGACTTCTGGTACTTGTTCAATTTCTAAGTCTAAAGCTTGGGCAATTTCTCCTAGACTTAATCCTATTAATTTAACCATTGTTGCAAATCTTCTAAATCCGAAAAATTCAATAAAGCAAGAGCTAAATTATCCAGTTGATTAGGATTTAACTGTTTAATTTTTTGTTCTAGCTTTAAAGGAATAGAACCGAGTTTTAAGTTTAGCTGACGCAAAATCAGGCTTTTTTTAGCGGATAATTCTCCTTCCTCCAAAGCTTCTTGATAGACTTTAGTTTCTCTTAAATCACTTAAACTAAACATTTTTTCTATCTCCTTACGGTTTAATTTGGGCAATTTATAAATGATAATTGTCTCAATTAATTCGAGAATATCCTGTCTTTTTGAAGACTCCTGAAATTGTTGTCTAACTTGTTGAATCAGTTCTTTGCCTTGGGCTAAGGTCTTTTGTTCCGATTCTACAATTAATTGTAACACTTTTACCCCCAGAGAATCCCCCTCATCTAACTGATTCAGATAATAACAGTTAACCCGTCCTGACTCAAAGAATTCTTGATAACGAGATTTGGGACTATTTTCAATTTCCCGATGGGGATAAATGATCACCCCTTGCCAATTCTGGCTTAACTCGCTTTGATGAAAATAGAGAAATATTTCACTAAAAAAGCGTGAGTAAAACCGTTCATCTTTTTGAAATTGTACCTCAACAAAGTAAATCGGATCATTGAGGTTATCGGGAAGAAAGACCCCATCTAAACGAAAAGCGAGTTGTTTAACTTCTAGGGAGGAAAATTGATAATGATTGACGGTTTCTGGGGGAAGATTGAGCAAATCAAAGAAACTTTGCGGAAAAGTCTGAAAGAGACGATAGAAAATACTGTCCGTTTTCACTCAATTGTGTCCCTCAATGACTTGTGGTACTTGTTCAATCTCTGAGTCTAAAGCTTGGGCAATTTGTTCTATAGTTAATCCTAAGACCGATAAACGGGGAACAGAAAAACCAGCAAAAAGCATTTTTAGGGCAATTTGTCAAGATTTCTCTTCTTTGCCCTTTTCCTCTCCTTGCTCTAAAATGTCTCGATTTAGAGGATTTTTTCTAAACCGTAAACGAGGGATTGCAGCTGAGTAACTTTGCGGATAGAGAGGAGAACCCCTGGCATATAACAAGAGCGATCGCTGGTATCATGACGAAGGGTATAGATTTCCCCGGTGGATCCGAAAATGACTTCCTGGTGGGCAATTAAACCGGGTAAACGCACGCTATGAATACGGATGTTCTCAGCAGTTAAACCGCCTCTAGCGCCGGGGATGGTTTCTTTTTCGGAAACTTGGGCAGGATTAAAGGTTTTACCTAATTCGGCCAGTAATTCGGCGGTTTTAATGGCTGTTCCACTGGGTGCGTCTGCTTTTTGATTGTGATGCAGTTCGATAATTTCCACATGATCAAAGTAGCGAGATGCTTGCATGGCAGCCTGTTGTAGTAAAACCATGCCAATGGAAAAATTGGGGATAACTAAACAGCCAGTGCTGGCTTTTTCGGCAAATTCGGCTAAATCTTGCAGTTGTGCCGCTGATAATCCCGTAGTTCCCACCACGGGACGCACTCCATAGGCGATCGCACTACGGGTATTGTCATAAACACCGTCGGGATGGGTAAAATCCACCATCACCCCTTGCACTTTTTCCTGAGTTGCCAGGACTAAAACACTCTGTAAATCGTCGAGAATCGGCACTTCTAGGGGTTCACAACCGGCCACTTCTCCCACATCCTGACCTCGAAAAGCGGGATTTCGATCCACTGCACCCACTAAGATCATATCGTCGGCACGAGCAACGGCTTTAATGACTTCCCGTCCCATTTTGCCGGCTGCACCGTTGACAACTACGGGAATCGGACCTCTATTTTCGGTCATAGTTAATTATTCTCCTTATATATGGGGTGGACTGTTGGGGTGGAGAGGTATTTCAGGGACAAAGGAAAAACCCCCACACCTAACCGCCTTTTGCCTGATCACTGAATTAATTATCCGTTTTCTCACGCACAACGATCGAGGGGAGGTGGTGAGAAAATCGTGATTATTGAGGGAAAATCTCGCTCGTTAACCCTCCATGTCATGCTTAAACTGTCATTTTCGGGGAATTGAGCACTCGATGGATAAATGTCTCTGTTGCAGTGTCTATCTGCCAGCATTACTAAAGGACTTTGGCTCTCTTATTCTTTGTGTGATAAGTTTAAATTATATAGGAGCGATCAATTTTTGTGTCCTTTGTGTCTTTGTGGTTCCTTCCACTCGGTCTCGCGTAGCGAGCGCGTTGCGACCGTCAGCAGGACTGTATTTTATAATACATTTTACCCACCAAACCCAAGAGAGCCAGACTTTTTACTAAAGGGAACCTTACTGAGATTTCCTATAACCAGTCTAGGAGAGCTCTCTTTGTTTTGATATTATGACAGTAATAGTATAATAAGGACGGGGCTACGTCTAGGCTTTAATTATTTTCTCTATTGCCTCTAAGACTTACACCATAGCTTTTTTCGATTTTAATCAAAACCAGTACCCTACTAACAGCCAAAAGCTATAGCGTTTCCTAAGCTAGTGAGGTACACCTATTTTTCTTCCCTTTTGCCTTTTGCCTAAAACCCAGAACTTTTGTACCTCAGCAGACTGAAAAACGCTATATTTTTAAGCTTGCACAGCCTTAATTCGATGGGAACGACCGCGCCACCAAGCTAGTAGGGTACTAGCGATAAAAATACTCGAATAGGCCCCCGCTACGAAACCGATAATTAAAGCTAGGGCAAAATATTTTAAAGTGCTGCCACCAAAGAGAAAAATCGCCACCAGAGGCAATAAAGTGGTCAGGGTGGTATTAATCGAACGAGTTAGGGTTTGACTCACCGCATTATCGACAATTTCATCCACGGACAATTCGGGGGTATTGACAAAATTTTCCCGCACACGATCATAAATTACCACTGTGTCATTAACAGAAAAGCCCACAATTGTCAAGAGGGAAACCAAAAATAAACTATCCACTTCTACCCCCGCAATTAAGCCTAAAACCGCAAAGACCCCTAAAGTGATCAAAACGTCGTGCAGCAGGGCGACAATGGCAAAAAAAGCGTAATCACGTTGAAAACGGAAGCTTAGATAGGCAGCAATGCCGAAGAATGACACTAATAAAGCTAAAAATCCCGACCTAAATAATTCCTGACCGATGGTCGGCCCGACCGTATCGATTTGACCAGTTTCGGGGTCAAAGGTGCCAATTTTCTGGTTTAAGGTGTCGAGTAATTTCGTTCTCTGTTCTTCTACGAGGGTTTTAGTCCGCACCGATAAAGTATATTTATCCAACACCTGCACACTACTGTTACCCAATCCCTCCTCGTCTAAAATCCCTTGCACTTCGGCAGTAGTTAAGGGTTTCTCACAGTTATTCTTTTTGGCACAGGCTAATTCTATCTGAATTCTCGTGCCACCAACAAAATCTAAACTCGGTCGTAAAGGTGCTTGAATAGTGAACCAAGAAATCACCATGGCCAAAATACTGCCAATCGTCAGCAGGGCCGAGACTGTCCACCAAAAATTACGCTGTTTTGTGACGCTAAATGCCATATTGATTAAGTAAAAAGGAAAAAAGGGATTTGGGGAGTGGGGAGTGGGTTATGACAATCGGTGGGTTACGGCGAATCAGAAATTATTGGTCAACAGCATAACTTATCGTCGCCCAACCCACCCTACACCTGACTCCTGATAACTGATTATTGGTTTACCGGTAAATTGGGGCAGAAAAGTTGCGGTTTTTGACGAACGCTGGGGACGTTTAACACGGTGATTAACAGGAGAGTACGACTACAGGTTAAAGCGGTAAACATACTCACAGCTACCCCAATGGCTAAAGTTAAAGCAAAACCCTTGACTAATCCCGAACCCAACCAAAATAATGCTCCACAGGCGATTAAAGTAGTGACATTACTATCGAGAATACTGGAAAAAGCCCGATAAAATCCCGACTCCACTGCCCGAAATAGGGATTTTCCGGCCCTTAATTCCTCCCGGGTACGCTCAAAAATCAGTACATTTGCATCAACTGCCATACCGATACTGAGGATAAATCCAGCAATACCGGGTAACGTCATGGTGACTCCCACTAGGGCAAAAGCCCCCAGAGAGAGAATAGTATAGATAATCAGGGAAATATCGGCAATAATACCGGGTAAACGGTAATAAACCGCCATGAAGATTAAAACTAACAGTAAACCCACTAAACCAGCGTAGATACTGCGACGGATGCTATCCTGTCCTAAAGTTGCCCCAACGGTGCGAATTTCTTCCACTTTAACGGGGAAAGGTAGGGAACCACCGCGCAATTGAATCGCTAGATCGTTGGCAGTTTCGGCGGTAAAATTACCAGTAATCACGGCCCGGCCTCCCGTGATTCCCGTTTGGGCAAACTCTACACCAACCACAGGAGCACTAATTAATTCATTATCGAGGAAAATGCCAATACTGCGACCCGTACCAGCGATCGCTTTAGTCAGTTCGGCGAATTTATTGCCCCCTTCCGAGTCGAAAGTAATGGCCACTTCCCAGTTAGTGCCTTGGGTGGAACTAATAGTGGCATTTTGCAGATTTTTTCCGGTTAAGTCCACCGATTCAAATAGCTTTAAAATTGCCTCTTTAGATTTTTGCAGAGATTGTTCCAGTTCGGCAATTTTAGCGGCATTTTCGGGTTTATTCTCGGCTTTGAGGGCGGCTAATTCCGCTTTTTTTTGTTGAAAAATCGAGTATTCAGCCCGAAATTCTCCTTCTGTACCTTGTTTTTGCTGACGAAATTCTAATTGGGCCTGAACATTTAGGTTTCTTTCAGCTTCTTTGGGATCTGTGACCCCCGGTAGTTGCACGATTACCTGATTTTTACTGTCCACAGTCTGCACTAATGATTCAGAAACACCGAGGGCATTAACGCGATTTTCAATCACATTTTGTACGGCCTTTAAATCATTAGGTTGAATGGTTGTCACGGTTTCAGTGGGTTTAACCTGAATGGTTAATTGACTACCACCGCGCAGGTCCAAACCTAATTGTAGGGGTAACTTAATCAGGATAAAGATCGAGGCAACAACTAGGCCGATGATCAGTAACAATAACCAATTTTGTCTCTGCATAACTTCAGTATCAAAAGGAGAATTTGTTAAATGCGATCGCCGACCATTTTTTGGACAGCTTCGACAATTTGATTAGGTTGAATAATCGTCAATCTTTCTAGATTACCGTTATAAGGTGTGGGGATATCTTGGGAAGATAATCTTAACACTGGGGCATCCAATTCATCGAATAACTGCTCGTTAATTAAAGCAATTAACTCGGAAGCAATTCCCGCAGTTTTCATACATTCTTCCACGATAATCACCCTGTGAGTCTTGCGAATCGAAGCGGCAATCGTCTCCATATCAAAGGGTTTCAGGGAAATTAAATCGATAATTTCTGGATCATAGCCATCTTTTTCTAACTGTTTTAATGCCTGTAAACAGTGATGACGCATCCGCGAATAGGTGAGAATAGTTATATCTTCTCCCTTGCGAACGATTTCCGCTTTATCGAGGGGTAAAAGATACTCGCTATCAGGTAAATTTTCCTTGAGATTATAGAGAAGAACGTGTTCAAAGAAAAGCACGGGGTTATTATCTCTAATCGCCGATTTTAATAAACCTTTGGCATTATAGGGAGTGGAACAAGCGACAATTTTTAGGCCGGGTACCGCATGAAAATAGGCCTCTAAACGTTGGGAATGTTCCGCACCTAATTGTCTCCCCACACCCCCCGGACCGCGGATAACCATGGGTATCTTAAAATTACCACCGGAGGTATAACGTAACATCCCAGCATTGTTGGCAATTTGGTTAAAGGCAAGCAGAAGAAAACCCATATTCATGCCTTCAATAATCGGACGCAATCCCGTCATGGCTGCCCCCACTGCCATGCCCGTAAAACTATTTTCAGCGATGGGAGTATCTAAAACCCTTAAATCGCCATATTTTTTGTAGAGATCTTTGGTAACTTTGTAGGAACCACCGTAATGACCCACATCTTCACCCAAAACAAATACTGTCTGGTCGCGGCCCATTTCTTCATCGATCGCCTGTCGCAAAGCATTAAATAATAGGGTTTCTGCCATATCAAGTCCCCGCTTACAATTCGGTCATCTTATCACTAAACTTATTATCTTACCCCTTTTCTGGCCCGAAGGAAGTGGGGAATTGGGGAAGTGGGGAGAAGGGAGAATAAATAAAAAGCTGTCCCCTGATCCCTGAATACGTCTGCATCTCACATTTGCAGGAATACCGACAATCAGCAATTGTCAGTGACTCTTAGATGACGACAAATGTATCAGCAGCTGCGTGTAAGCATCCCATCGAAAAACTAATGCGCTCTGGGGTTTGGGGGGTAGAACCCCCCAAAAGCTGGGATTGAGCGATAAAATCGCAAGTAAAGCCCAATTTGGGCAGAGAGTTTCCCTTTAAAAATCCCAACTTAGTAGATTTACAGAAATTGGCTGATGAATAAAAACAATTATGACTATAGATAATAGTCTATTCTGGTTCCCGACAATCGGCCGACAAAGAACTAAGATCAAGATCAAGGAATCCCCTACCGTTAAAGCTGATGAAATTACCCCGTCTTGCCACTTTAATCATTGGTCTGAGCTTTATTTTCGGATTAATGTTGTGGTTAGTCAACTCTATCTATCGTCTTTACATCCAGATCGCCTTTACCGCTCCTATCTTAGCTAATATTCTGCTTTTACTCATTATCGGACTGCTGGGATTGCTGATCTACGTTCTTATGTACTACTTTTATCTGCTGCCCCAGCGCCAAAAAAGTCGCCGCGGGTTGCGTTCTTCCTCCCGTCCACCCCTAAAATTACCAGTAGAAAAAACTGAGGCCGCCGGGGAAACCTTAAAAGCTATCCGGCAACAAGTGGAGCAAATTCAAGATAAAGTAACCCAACAGGTTTTTATTAAGCGTTCCCAAGAAATTGAGCGAAGTTTAGTTAGAAAAGAAGTTAAAATCATTGTTTTCGGCACGGGATCGGCGGGAAAAACCTCCCTAATTAACGCCCTCATCGGTCAAATGGTGGGCAATGTGGAGGCAACCATGGGAACCACGGAAAAAGGGGAAACCTATAGTTTAAAAATGAAAGGTGTGAATCGGGAAATTCAAATTACCGATACTCCCGGCATTCTCGAAATTGGTGCAGCCGGAGGTCAAAGGGAACAGTTAGCGCGACAATTAGCCACGGAAGCAGATTTACTTTTATTTGTCATTGATAACGATATTCGACAATCGGAATACGGCCCTTTATTGCGTTTAATTGATATTGGTAAACGCTCTCTCTTAGTCTTTAATAAAATCGATCTCTATAGCGACGAAGATCGAGATATTATTTTAAAACAATTACGAGAACGTCTAAAAGGAGTGATTCTTTCCGCTGATATTATTGCCGTCGCCGCTAATCCCCAACCAGTACGTTTAACTGGTGGACAAATCATCACACCAGAACCAGATATTTTAGCTTTAATTAAACGTTTAGCTTCAGTTTTACGGGCTGAAGGGGAGGATTTAGTGGCGGATAATATCCTCTTACAATCCCAAAGATTGGGGGAAGAAGCTAGGAAAATTATTGATCGCCAACGTCGTCGCCAAGCTGATAAAATTATCGATCGCTATCAGTGGATCGGCGCGGGAGTGATTGCAGTGACTCCCTTACCAGTGTTCGATCTGTTAGCAACGGCGGCGGTTAATGCTCAAATGGTCAGAGAAATTGGTCAAGTTTATGGCTGTGAAATTAACAGTGATCGAGGCAAAGAATTGGCTCTATCTTTAGGCAAAACTCTAGTTAGTTTGGGAGTGGTGAAAGGAGCAGTAGAATTATTAGCCAGAATCCTACAATTAAATTTTACTACCTATATAGTCGGTAAGGCAATTCAAGGGGTCAGTGCCGCCTATTTAACCCGCATTGCCGGCAAAAGTTTTATTGAATATTTCCGTCAGGATCAAGACTGGGGTGACGGTGGTATGACGGAAGTGGTACAAAGACAATTTCAACTCAGTCGCAAGGAAGAATTTATTAAGTCTTTTGTGGCCGATGCGATCGGTAAAGTGGTACAACCTTTTCAGGATGATTGGCAGCAAGAAGAAGTTTTAGAAGCTAGTTGCGACGATGATTGGTAAAGATCGAACCTCGGAGCGATAGGCAAAATTGTATAGTAATTGTTACAATTGTTTTGGGGTTCCACAAGGGCAAAAAAAAGATGCGACAGCAAGTTATCGACTGGTTAAAAGAAAACGTCAACGAACACCGTCTGCGCCATATTCTCGGTGTCGAGACCATGTGTATTGATTTAGCTCGTCATCACGATCTCGATCCCGTCCAAGCTGGGCAAGCTGGGTTAATGCACGATCTAGCCAAATTTTTCAAGCCCAAAAAACTGCTAAAAATGGCGGAATCGGCGGGAATAGACGTGGATAATATCTGTGCATCCCATCCCCACTTACTCCACGCCGATGTGAGTGCAATTGTCGCCCAAAAAGAATTTAAAGTTACCGATGAGGAAATTCTCGAAGCAATTCGCAATCATACCCTCGGTAAACCCAATATGAGCGATCTTAGCTGTATAGTCTTTATTGCCGATGCCTTGGAACCCAATCGCGGCGATACACCCGAATTAAACGCCCTACGACAACTCAGCTATCAAAATCTCCATAAAAGCGTTCAACAAACCTGCGATTATTCCCTAAAATATCTTTTAAGTAGCCATTGTCCCATTCATCCCCGCACCGTGCTAACCCGCAACTGGGCGTTACAAATTGTTAAAGAACAACTAACAGAAACTAAAACCATTGATTAACATAATCTCAAGACTCTCTTAAAACCACCTCAGCCAAAGGATAACCACAACCTGAATGACCAATCCCACTGGAATTATTACCCCCATCGCCGAAAATCTCAAGACCGAACAATTTCTAGAGACAATTGTTACCGCTGCCGAGGACAAGAAAGCAGGGGACATCGCCATCCTGAAAGTCGCCGATATCTGTTATTTAACCGATTATTTTCTGATTATTACTGGCTATTCTACCACCCAAGTGCGAGCGATCGAGGACGCGATCGAAGCCGCTATGGAACTAGAATGGCAACAATCCCCCCGACAAGTGGAAGGAAAAAGCGAAGGTAGCTGGATCCTGATGGATTATGGCGATATCATTGTCCATATCTTTTTACCAAAAGAGCGGGAATTTTATAATTTAGAAGCATTTTGGGGTCATGCCCAACGGATTCCTCTACCTAGCGACCATTTGGAGGAGTAGAATCCATGAAATCCTCCCTTGATTTCTGTCCCGTTCCGGAAGAACAGCAACCGGTTAACGAGTACGAACAATTAAAAGAATCTTGGTTTTTCCGTTGGGCGACGCTAGATGTAGCCTCTTATACAAAAAAAATTGTCTGGTTATGGTTATGGACATGGTTAATTGTCGGACCGATTGCCGCCGCTAGTTTTCCCCTCAAAAAAGCCCCTTTTCTCTTCTTCTGTGCGGGGATTTTTGGCTCGACAATTTTGGTAGGATTGGTGTTATTGCGCTTGTATCTAGGCTGGATCTACGTTTACGATCGCTTGCAATCAGAGAAAGTATTTTATGAAGAGTCGGGCTGGTATGATGGCCAAATCTGGACCAAAACCGCCGCCATTTTAACCCGCGATCGTTTAATCGTCTCCTATCAAATCCAGCCCATTCTCCAGCGTTTACAAAAAACCGCCCTGATTCTAGGGGCAATTGTCGCTATCAGTGGTCTTTTCTGGCTATTTTTCACTCACTAACTGCAACCAATCTGAATGAATAGGGTAAAACGTACACCAACCCACCGCTTAGAAATTCATCTCCTCCGGGAAGGTATTATTGAATCGGTTCATCATGTCGAGGCCGCTATTTGCGATGACCGCGGCCGGGTATTATCCACCGCCGGCAGCGCCGAAACTAGCGCCTTTATTCGTTCGGCCCTGAAACCTTTTCAAGCACTGGCTGTCATCAGTACCGGCACCCTCGAACGCTACGATCTCAACGATAAGGATCTAGCCATTATCTGTAGTTCTCACCAAGGCACAGTAGAACACGCCCGTCAAGTCTTTAATATTCTCTGGCGCGCCGATATCGATCCCAATGCCCTGCAATGTCCCCTCCCCGAAGGTAAACGCAGTCGTCTCCAGTACAATTGCTCTGGTAAACACGCCGGGATGTTAGCGGTGTGTCAACAGCGCGGCTGGCCGTTAAATACCTATCTCCGGCGTTCTAGTCAGATACAGAAGCTGATTTTAAGCAAAATTGCCGAATTATTGGGAATGCCGGGAGATGAATTAATCAGCGCCCACGATGACTGCGGTGCGCCCACCTATTCAATGCAGTTGGGGCAAATGGCCCATCTCTACGCCCAGTTAGCCTCTGGCAACCGTTTAGACTTAGAAAGAATCGTCCGGGCGATGACCTATCATCCCCGCATGGTAGCAGGAGAAGGGGCTTTTGATACGGAATTAATGCAGGTTAGCCAAGGGGAAATCGTCAGTAAAGCTGGGGCCGAAGGTATTCAATGTATCGGGCGCGTCGGTGAAGGTCTAGGATTAGCAATTAAAGCCCTGGATGGTTCCAAACGGGCTAAATATGCCGCCGCTTTGCAAATTCTCAAACAGTTAGGCTGGATTACTCCCAATGTGGCCGAATCTCTCTCGGAAAAATTCCTCAAAATCGGCAGTTATACCCGCTTGGAAGTGGTGGGAGAAATGGCTTTGTTATAAACAGTGGGTTGGCAAAGCGTAAATTCGATCTTGACGGATCAATGGGTCTATGGTAGAGTGTGAAGGGTGTGTCGCGAAAGGTGCGGCAGTTAACAACAATACCAATAGTAGCCTATGAGTTTGAGCGATAGGAAAACTTGTTTCGTCACCCTAGCTGTCGGGAAGAAATATCGAGATCACGCCCTTACCCTCGCCGAGTATATTCGTACTATAACTGATAATACTCCTTTTGTAGTTCTCACTGATCGCCCTGAAGTTTTTCCCAAATCCGATTCGCTCATCCCAATCCCCCACCGCATCCAATCGGTCGGCGTTTATCACGATAAACTAGACTGTATAGCGGCATCATTCCGATTAGGGTTCGACGATTGTATCTTTCTTGACGCAGACTGTCGGATTCTCCAAAACGCAACAATATCGAGGCAGTGGAAAATCAGACTGACTGCAAAAAGTTGTTACGATCTGCATAAAAATCTTCTGAGAAGAGAATCCAGAGAAACGGGAATCGGCGATTTTTTGGAAAAAATCGCCTGTCGCTACGGTATCCAGATCGAAGGGTGTAAGTTTATTAACGAGTGGATTTTCGTAGTTTGTAGGGATGGGAACGAGGACATATTCCCGCAATCTTGGCGAGAGATTCGCAACATTTTAGAGCGGAAAAGAACTTTCGCTGGGGAAGGAGCAGCTGCGATCAGTATGGCAGTGCGGATCGCGGGTTGGTCGGTTTATCATTACGATACTGGTTATCCGGAGGAGGCGATCCGTCATCGGCAAATCGATATTTACAAAGATAAAATGTTTATTAGACCAGAATCGATACCCGGTTCTTTTCAAGAAAAGTACCAAGAGTTAGAACTACAGAGAAAAGCGATCTAGGAGAGGAGCAGAATCCTTTGCTTCGAAAAATCCACAAAATCACAAATTTGTCCGGCAGAGAAATTCGATACACGGGATTAAAATTCAAAAACTCAATCGATTCGTTGTAGAATGGGGAGTGTCGGGAAGTGCTAGAAAATTATATTACCTCGCTGGTTCAATCAATTTTTCACAGCGAGATGCAATGCTACGGCGAAGATAGATTTCTTTTATCCAAAAAAGAAAATACTGCCTATCACGTGAAACGAGCCTATCAGTTTTTATCAGATACGGAATTGAAACGGGTTCTCAGCCAGTACAAGGTCGATCTCGTTTTAGATGTGGGAGCGAATCGAGGTCAATTCGCCCGCTATGTGCGACAGAATATCGGGTATGAAGGAAAAATCATATCTTTCGAGCCGATCAAGGATGTTTTCGAGCAAACGAGTCAACTTTGTCAGAGCGATCCCCTATGGGATATATATAACTTAGCGTTGGCAGAACAAGATGGAGAACAGGAGATAAATGTTTCTAAAGCTACAGAATTAAGTTCATTTTTAGAGACCAACGACTATTCTGTCCGCTTCAAAGGCTCCGAGTCGATTGATCGTCGGGAAAAGGTGACTAAATGTCGTCTCGATACTTTTCTCAAGAGGGAGGTGCAAAATTACAGCGCACTGAAGATTTTTTTGAAAATGGATACTCAAGGGTACGATTTAAAAGTATTCGCAGGCTTGGGAGATGCCGTTGGCTCGATCGTGGCTTTACAATCGGAAATATCGGTTATTCCTATCTATCGGGAAATGCCCCATCTAACCGAAAGCATCAATTGTTTCGAGAGAGAGGGATTTAGCATCGTGGGACTTTTTCCTGTATCGAGGGAAAAAAGCCTTCGAGTGATCGAATACGATTGTCTGATGGTGAGAATTTAGATGCATTATATTCCCTCGTTCAAAAAATTCCAGATCGCAGCTCCAGATCTACTGGTATTGGCTGTGTGCATTGTCAGCTTTATTTTTAGCGTTATCGAATCAAAACTTAATACGGACGCTCACCATTGGGGGCTTATGTACGGGAACGCCATAGACTTAGTTCGCGGTTCTATACCTTTTAAAGAAATATTTATTCAATACGGAATTCTAACGACGATAATTCAAGGTTTCTCTTTAGTTATCTTCGGCAATAAAGCGATCTCGATCGGTATTATTACCGGATTATTTTACTCTTGTAGCTTGTACATATCGTATTTACTCTGGCAGAAAATCATCAGTAAGAACCTCGCCAGTTTTTCTACAATTTTGATGTTTTTATTGCACGGCTATATTATTTATCCGTGGTCTAATTACTTTTCTTATACTTTTTTGTTAATCTGTTTACTACTTTTGTCTAATGGTCGATCAAAAAATTCACCGATTTTAGTATATTGTGTAGCGGGTATTTTTTTCGCTCTGAATGTACTATCTAGACAAACCGCTTTTAGTCCAACAATAGTACCGATTTACTTGTATTTATTGCTGGAACTTGTCAAGTCTTCAAAGGAAGAAAGGAAAACATTTATCAAAAAAATAGTATTATTTCATTTAGGAGTTATAGCGATATTTGCAATATTTTTTGTTTATCTTTATCACACTTCATCTTTGCAGGATTGGTATCTTCAAAGCTTTACTCTTTTAAATCTTTATAAAGGTTCTTTCGGAGGAGTAAAAAACATAATTATTCGATTCTTACAAGCAGTCTTTATTTCACCAATACTACAATTCGATATTAGAACAATAATCTATCTATTAAATTTCTGCAACTCGATATTCTGGATACAGGCAATACTTGCAAAAGTTTTCAGAAAGAATCTGCTGGTTACAGATCGAGAAAAAGTTATTTTTTTACTTGCCAGTATTTCTCTATTCGGTTACGCGCAAGCCCTGCATATCTACGAAGTTTTTCGCTTACAGAATTCCTCCTCGATTGGTTTGGGATTGCTAACCCTTTCTGGCTTTGAAATTACCTCAAAATTACTCAAATGGCAACGGTATATGATCTTAGGTATTATCTGCGCTATGATCGTATATCTTAGCGGTACCGTGGCTGGAGTCCAGTCTTCTAGTGTTTACTACAACTGGCCGAAAGATCTATTGAGTGGCAGACTTCAGCAACCCGAAAACATAGATATATTTCAAGGAAAACTTTTTAATACTAGAGTTAAAAGTTATTATGAATCCTTAGTAAAAGAGATCGATGCCTATAAATCAAGTGTTCCGTACATTATCAACCTAACCCTTGACTCGTATATTCTTTACCTATCGAATAATTTTGAAAAAGTTCAATCTTCTCCTTTCTACGCTAGAGGACTGAATGATATGATCCTACCAGATGATCAACAAAAAATCGATAATCTCATCGCCAGAGAAGACGCTATTTATATAGCTCACTTACGGAAAATTGAAGACTTTCGATCGATTCCAAGTAACTACTGTATTGTTTATCAGGCTCAAAAACCGAGAGAAGTTCGATTTATTCCCAAAGATATTTTTCTCGTAGTTCCCCGAAAAATCGCCAAGGAGTGCTTGACAATTAATATCAAATCGTGAAGAGATAAGGGAGTATAATTGAATTTATAGTAAAAGCTCACTGCTGAAAGCCAGTCGCCATAGGTGCGAGAGCTAACAATTCGGGGGCAGCGGAGGGAAAAAAGCCGCTTCGGTGAGACACAAAGCTACCTGGCAACCGCCGCACAACTTCACCGTTAGAGTGAGATGACAAAGTAAAAGCTTTTGTATCAATTTGTAAAAGATGGTTGACGTTTGTGCCAATCGGTGGCTTGTTCGTAGGCGTGGGCGACGTGGAATAATTGATCTTCGCGCAGCACATTACCCACTAATTGTAAACCGATCGGCAAACCTTGCCCATCAAAACCGCAGGGAAGACTTAACCCGGGTAAACCAGCTAAATTGACGGGAATAGTCATTAAATCCGATAAATACATACTCAGAGGATCCGCCGTTTTTTCCCCGGCTTTAAAAGCTGTGGTCGGTGAAGTGGGAGAAACTAACACATCTACCGATTGAAAAGCTCGATCGAAATCCTCTTTGATCAAAGTCCTCACCTTTTGTGCTTTCAGGTAATAAGCATCATAATAACCCGCCGAGAGGGTATAGGTTCCCAACATAATCCGGCGCTTAACTTCCGCACCAAAACCTTGAGCGCGAGTCTTGGTGTACATATCAATTAAACTGTCGGCATCTTCCCGAACACCGTATTTAACCCCATCGTAACGGGCTAAATTAGCCGATGCTTCCGAGGGGGCGATAATGTAGTAGGTGGGCAATCCGTAACGGAAACGGGGACAGGAAATCTCTTTAATTGTGGCACCGAGGGCCTTTAACTGCTCTAAAGCTTGATTAACTGCCTCAGCAACCACCTGATCTAAACCTTCCCCAAAAGTTTCCTTAATTACGCCAATTTTTAGCCCTTTTAAACTGGTTTTCAGGAATTGGCTATAGTCAGGAATCGGCAGATTGAGACTGGTAGAATCTTGGGGATCGTAACCTGCAATCGATTGTAATAAAATCGCCGCATCTTCTACGGTACGACCAAAGGGACCAATCTGATCGAGAGAAGAAGCGTAAGCCACCAAACCAAAGCGAGAGACTAAGCCATAGGTCGGTTTTAGCCCAACAACGCCACAAAACGAAGCCGGTTGACGAATTGAGCCACCAGTATCCGATCCTAGGGCTACCACGCATTCTTGAGCGGCCACAGCCGCAGCCGAACCTCCCGAAGATCCCCCCGGCACCCGGGATAAGTCCCAAGGATTAGCAGTAACATGATAACCAGAGTTTTCGGTGGAACTACCCATGGCAAACTCGTCTAAATTGGTTTTACCGACGATAACTGCCCCTAAATCTCGTAATTTTTGGGTAACGGTGGACTCGTAGGGAGGGACAAAATTTTCTAAAATCCGAGAAGCGCAGGTGGTGGGGATACCCTTGGTGCAGAGATTATCTTTTAATGCGATGGGAATACCTGCCAACAGATGCAGAGATTCACCTCTAGCTATTTTCTCGTCCACTTTTTGGGCTTGTGCGAGGGCTAAATCCGGGGTTAAATGGAGAAAACTTTTTACTTGTGGTTCGATCGCTTCAATACGAGCGATAAATTCTGTGGCGATTTCGACGGCTGTTTTTTCTTTATTAACGAGTTGTCGATGCAGTTGACGAATCGAAGTCATGTTCAGTTACCGGTTACAACCACCGTCAGGAGCAAGCAACAACCCCAGACAGCAAAGACTATTTTAGCGTCAGTTTGGCTGTCGGTCAGCTAATCCCCCTAAAATTAAAGGAAAGCCTCGGAGAGCAACTAGAGTTATGACTTTTAATATCCGACAATTAGATAATTTAGACTACACACCTTGAGCGAGTTGGCTATCTCTATCAAGGTTATGCCCTTAGTACCATGACTAAGGCAGATGTGCAAATCTTAATGGAAAAGATTTTACCGCTCTCGATCGCTCGTGCCGACTAGACTCTAGTGACCTCTCCAGTTAAACTATAGTAGTCAATAGTTATAAAGTTTTAAACGATCACCTATTGTCAGCCTTTTTAACTGGTCACTTTATTACCCACCTATGTTAGACAGTTTCTCCCCCCAAACCTCTAGCGTCGTCCTCGCTTCGGTGGCGGACTATTTCAAAGTCCTGTCAGAAGTCAGTCGCCTACAGATTCTCAGTTGCTTGCAATTAGGCGCGATGAATGGTAAAGAAATCGCTGAAGCTACTGGACTAGGCCAGGCCAATCTCTCCAAACACCTGAAAGCTTTAACCCAAGCGGGAATTATCTCGCGGCAACCCCAAGGAGTCAGCGTTTACTATCAAATTACCGACCCCGTGATCTATGATCTCTGTCAGGTGGTTTGCGATCGCATTAGTCAGCAAATGCGTCAACGGGCCAGGGAATTCGAGAGTCTGCCGGCTTTCCATCTCCCTAAATAAAAATTACCAAACCCTTGACATTTTGCGTCAATTATGATATGGAAAAAATTTCCATGCTTCTAGAAGAACTTTGTCAACGCTATCGGGAGGGAGAAAGAGATTTTCAGGGGATTAATTTGCGGGAAGGCGACTTAACTAATATTGTCCTACCGGGAGTCAATTTTTGCCGTGCTGATCTGCGACAGGCGCGGTTGGGAAAAATACGCCTCGCGCGATCGCTGCTGAGAGAAGCGGATTTAAGTGAGGCGATTCTCTGGGGAGCAGATTTAAGTCAAGTGGACTTTTATCGAGCTTGTTTACGCGATGCGGACCTAAGCGGAGCTAATCTGATCGAAGCCAATTTAGAAGCCACTTATTTAACCAAAGCCGTCTTAAACGGTGTTAATCTCAACAGTGCTAATCTCCAGCAGGCCATATTAATCGATACGGATTTTCGCTCCACTTCCGACCAACGCACGGACTTAGGCAAAACTAACTTTCGCAG
Source organism: Microcystis aeruginosa NIES-4325 (assembly GCF_008974145.1). Lineage (GTDB taxonomy): Bacteria > Cyanobacteriota > Cyanobacteriia > Cyanobacteriales > Microcystaceae > Microcystis > Microcystis aeruginosa_G. Next base: position 18,123 of record NZ_BJKP01000015.1, read on the forward strand.
AGCCGATCTCAACTATGCTAATCTGAGCGGATCCCTGTTATATCGAGCTAATTTCGCCGATTGCCGACTTTGCCGGGTTAATTTTCGTGCTAGTCCCGAAAGAGACGGATTTATTACCGATCTCACCGGGGCCAGTTTCCGGGGTGCGGATCTCAGTTATGCCGATTTGCGTGGGGCAATTTTAGAAGATGTGGACTTGACTGATGCGGATTTAACCGGGACTTTGTTTTAACTTAGGCAATGAATAACGGGAAAAAGTTCTCATTTTCCACCTCAGGAAAATATCTTAATCGATCGGAGATTCAATTATTCCCAAAAACTTGCTGGTTGGGTTTGATAACTCAATCAGCCAGAGCTTTTGGCTGTAAATTAAATGGTGCTATAATTCAATTGTACTGATTTTTGCCTCTGTCAGGCACAATTAAACCTTTGCTAGTCGGCTTTTCAGAATCGAGAATTTGACTTATGTTAACGGAAAACTCTAGACTGTCACCAAAGATTAAACAAAAATGCTCACCAAAGAAAGTATCCAGGAATTAAAAATAACTAATCCCGACTTTCTCGGCGAAATATTATCCCAAACGGAGGATAGTAAAAATCTGGTATTTATCTTAGAAAATCTCGGACAAATCCCCGATAATTTTAATCAAAATATCCTCATGAATCTCGCTCAACACTCCCAAGAGCAGATCAGATTTTTGGCAATTAAAAATCTGGCTAAACTAGCGGATATAAATTTACTTAATTTTTTCTTTGAGCTTGCGGTTAATGATCCAGAATCTTTAGTAAGAAGAGAAGCGGTATCGGCAATCGGTCGTCTGAGGAATGGGGAAACTATTCCCTTTTTATTTCAATTTTTAACGGACAAAGACCCGAAAATTATCTTACAGGCAATTCGAGGTTTATTGGTTTTTAAAAGCAATGATATAGTCAAACAATCTCTAATTAAATTAGCAGATCATCCCAATGAAATTATTCAATCAGTTATCAGAAAAGCTTTCACCAATAAAAAATCTTCTCCCGATCAACTACCCCATCCCTTATCCCCAGAATTTATGAAAAATGTCGTAGTTAATAGCGATGTGCGAGAAGTATTTCCCTATATTCCTGATCAATCTATTCATCTAACTTTTACTTCCCCACCCTACTACAACGCTCGCGACTACTCCATTTATACCAGTTATCAAGCTTACCTAGATTTTCTCTGTCAAGTCTTCCAAGAAACCCATCGAATTACTAAAGAAGGTCGCTTTTTAGTTGTCAATACTTCCCCGATTATTATCCCTCGTACCAGTCGCGCCCATGCTAGTAAACGGTATCCAATATCTTTTGATCTACACTATTATTTAGTTAATCATGGTTGGGAATTTATCGATGATATTATCTGGTTAAAGCCAGAAAGTAGTGTCAAAAACCGCAATGGATGCTTTGTACAACACCGTAAACCATTAGCTTATAAACCTAATGCTGTCACCGAATATTTAATGGTTTATCGGAAAGAAACAGATAAACTGCTTGATTGGAATATGAAACAATACGATCAAGATATTATAGAGGAAAGCAAGGTTTGTGGAGATTATGAAAGTTCTAACGTTTGGCGAATTGATCCGACTTTTGATAAAATTCATACAGCAGTATTTCCCATAGAATTGTGTAATCGGGTGATTAAATTCTATTCCTATAAAGGCGATTTAGTCTTCGATCCCTTTGGTGGTAGCGGCACTGTGGGAAGGGCTGCTAGAAATTTAGGTAGATATTTTTTCTTAACAGAACAGGAATCTACCTATGTGGATAGAATGAAGATAGATTTGGGGCAGCCGATGCTTTTTAAACCCAAAGTAACCAAATTTTTATCTTTAGCAGAATTCTCACAATTGAGTCAGGAACAAGAATAGGATAACAATCACTGATAGTGTAATTCAGCGAATTATTCGTAAGTTCATTTTGTTAAGGATTATTAAGATGCGCTTACCCTGCGAAAATTCCTTGACTATCGCCACCCATCTAAAGTACGATACCAGAGTCTTATGGTTGGACAATAAATCGAGATGATCAACTTCAAATACTCATTAACTCTAATAACAGCTACTGCCATTGGTTTAAGCTTGGGAGTTGTTGAAACTGCACAAGCGAGTTTGCTCGTCAATGTAACGGGAACTGCCGGCAGTGGACAGACGGTTTGGGTGTTTTCTGGATCTTCTACAGCTTCTTCTGATGGTGTATTTGGCCTTACTCCAGGCGATTCACCCGAGGAGTGGCGTAATGTTGGCGACTACGTTGCCGACACTTTACTTAATGGAATATTCATCTCCCCTAGTTCTGGAAGTGCCAGCATCACCAATAGTCAGGAGACTCGATCTATCAGTTTGATCGGGATAGATTATGATGGCAATAGTAGTAGTAGTAATAATGATGATTTTGGAATCGGGGTTGCTAACCAGCCCCTTAATATCATTACTGGAGATCTGGTTAGTTGGACAGGGACTTTGCTCCTTCCTCTCGACATTACCCAATTTAAGTTGGGGACCTATGGTCCAGCACAAGGTGGTGCGATCGGTGGTTTGACTGATATACAGCTAACCTTCAAATCTGTTCCTGAATCGACCAGTATTATTGGGTTATTGGTTGCAGGTACATTTGGTCTGGCTTTGTGTCGCCGTAAAGTTTAATCGGGTGTTGCCTCTTTTTGATGGCAGTTGCAATTGAAAAAGAGACGCTCTAAAAAACGTCTCTTTTTAATCAGATAATTGAGAGTCGATTTATTTAAAACCGACGGATGCTTGCCAAACAAAGGCCAGCAAGAGGAAAAATAGGGGAATCAGGGGCAAGACATCGACTAAAGGGTCGAAAATTTGGTATGCTTCCGGCAATTTGGCGAACAAAAGTGCAGTTTCCATCTCTCTATCTACCTTGACAAGAAAATTTTTCAACGTTTCCTGAAATTTTATCACGTTGGGGTAACATCTAGGGCATCCTCAAGCCAAGGGGCAAAATCTTGGGCAAAAGTCCCCCCTAGGATAGATTGACGAATTTCGCGGGTAAATCTGATTAATTCGGCGATATTGTGCAGAGATAAGAGAATATAACCCAACATTTCCCCCGATTTAATTAAATGATTCAGATAGGCACGGCTAAAGTGTTGACAGGTGTAACAGGGACAAGTCTCGTCTAAAGGGGCGAAATCCTCCTTAAAACGGGCATTTTTTAGGTTCCAACGCTCCCCCCGCACCAAAGCCGTGCCATGGCGACCAAAACGGGTGGGAATGACGCAATCAAACAGATCTATGCCACTAGCGATCGCCTTGGCCATTTCTCCATAGGTTCCCACTCCCATCAGGTAACGGGGTTTATTTTCGGGGAGTAAAGGGGCAGTTATCTGGACAATGCGATGAATTAAGCTCGTTTCTTCCCCCACACTCACGCCACCGATAGCATAACCGGGTAAATCGAGTTTTACTAAAGATTCCGCCGCTGCTGCCCGTAAATCCTCATAAATTCCCCCTTGTACTATGGCGAATAAAGCCTGTTCTTGGGGTCGTTGATGGGCTTCCAGACAGCGCTCTAACCAGCGATAGGTGCGTTCTATGGATGCTTTCATGGTCTCATAACTGACTCCCGTGGGGGGACATTCATCGAAGGCCATAATCACATCGGCACCGAGGGCATTTTGAATCTGAATCGATTTTTCCGGCGTGATTTCGATTATTCTACCGTCCCGGGGCGATCGAAAGGTGACTCCCGACTCTTTAATTTGCCGGAGTTGACTGAGGCTAAATACCTGAAATCCACCCGAATCAGTTAATATTGGCTGATTCCATGCCATAAACTCGTGTAAACCTCCTGCTTTCTCGATAATACTTTCTCCCGGCTGCAGATGCAGGTGGTAGGTATTAGCGAGAATCATTTGCGCCCCCGTGCTGGCGATTTGATCGGGGGTCAAACCTTTCACCGTGGCCAAAGTTCCCACGGGCATAAAACGGGGTGTTTCTACTGGTCCGTGGGGAGTATGCCAAACCCCAACCCGCGCACCAGTCTGGGGACACCGGGCGATTAATTCAAAGGAAAATCCCACTGTTTCAGTTATCAGTTATCAGTATTTTTGCTCGCTGCCTAAAAGGGGCAATCGTTGTCGTCTTCGTCTTCAAACTGCACATCCCACTTAGCGGAAAGTACCTGAGTAACCATGGCTTCGAGGGTATCAGCATTGAGACGGGCTTTCATATCGGGGTCTTGCAGTGGATTACTCAGGGGAATCAGCCGTAATTGCCGATTGTCTTGGATCAGATCAAAATAGGTTTCACCGTCGGGAGAGCGAGTTAAACGCAGATAATCGAAGCTACAGGTATTGAGATAAAGACTGTAGTTAGCAACTAGGGTGCTTTGCTGATAATCGGCGAAAACTTCCACTATCCATCCCTCCCCTTCACTCTGAATCACCCCTTCGAGACTATGGATGTAGCGAACTCGTCCGATATCATTGAGGAGACGACGCATATCTTCTTTAGCGATGACCACGCCAGAATCAATAATACAGGGGGCGGGCAGGGGCTGTGAGGGCGGATGATAGTTCATAGGGATTGCCAGTAAAAAAATTTCTTTTAATAACCCACGGGGGGTTTCCACCGATTCCTGTTGCAATTTTTTTTCGGGTTACGTCTCGATCTTAACCCAATCCGCTAGAACTTTTCACTGTTACTTAAGATTAATAACGATGATCGATGATTAATTTCTGCTTACTAAATATTTACAAAAATTTGGGTAGACAGGGCCTACCCGATCATAATTATTTACTGGGGAGGGTTGGAAGTGGAAGGACTGCGATCGATCACTTGATCGATTAAACCATAGTCTAGAGCTTCTTCGGCGGACATAAAGAAATCCCTTTCCGTATCCTCGGCGATGAGGTCGAGAGGTTTACCCGTATGACTAGCTAGGTGTTCATTGAGTAATTGTTTGAGATAGAGAATTTCTTTGGCCTGAATTTCGATATCGGTGGCCTGACCTTGGGCGCCGCCGAGGGGTTGGTGAATCATGATCCGCGAGTTGGGCAGGCTCATTCTTTTGCCCGGTTTGCCGGCACTGAGGAGAAAAGCCCCCATACTGGCAGCTAAACCAATACAAATGGTGCTGACATCGGGCCGGATTTGATTCATGGTGTCAAAAATCCCTAATCCAGCCGAAACGGAACCCCCAGGGGAGTTGATATACAAGTAAATATCTTTTTCGGGGTCTTCTGCTTCTAGAAAGAGTAATTGGGCGACGATTAGGTTAGCTAGGTCGCTGGTTACTTCTTGTCCCAAAAAGACGATTCTTTCCCGGAGTAGTCGGGAGTAGATATCGAAGGCACGTTCGCCCCGGCCTGTGGTTTCAATAACGGTAGGAATCATTGCGCTTTCTTGTCTTGCTGCTGCGGTTGGTTTTTTGATTGTAACTTAGGGAATGGAAGATAGGGATTAGGGGATAGGGTAATGGGGAGATAGGGTAATGGAGAAATTTCAACTAACGGCTAACAGCTAAAAATAATCTTCTCGATGGCATCTAGGGCGGTTTCTAGGTCATCATTGACGATTTGATCGGGGAATTCCCCGCTGGCGGCCAATTCTTCTCGGGCGCGCTCTAGGCGACGGGCGATCGCTGTTTCGGCATCTTTGCCCCGACTGCGCAAACGACGTTCTAATTCCTCGAAACTGGGGGGTAGGATAAAGATTCTCCTCGCTTCGGGGAAGCTTTGACAGACCTGTCTTGCCCCCTCTAATTCGATTTCTAGAATTACGGTCTGGCCTGCCGCTAACTGAGCGGCGATCGCCGATTGGGGTGTCCCATAGTAGTTGCCCGCGTATTCGGCCGATTCGAGAAATTCTCCGGCTGCCATTTTCTCCTCGAAACTGGGACGGTCAAGAAAGTAGTAATCTTCCCCCTCAATTTCACCCGGTCGAGGTGGGCGCGTAGTAGCGGATACGGACAGGTAAAGGTTAGGGAAACGAGTTAGTAAATGCCGGACTAGGGTACCCTTGCCCACACCGCTAGGGCCGGTAATGACAATTAATTGACCGGGTTGCATGGGGTTAATAACTTAGTTGCTACTATTAACAGGGGCTTCCTTGTTGACCACAAAACGGTGAGCCACGGTTTCTGGTTGAATGGCCGACAGCACCACATGACTAGAATCGGTGATGATCACCGCACGAGTCCGTCTTCCATAGGTAGCATCGATTAAACAGCCTTTATCCCGAGCATCACTGATGATGCGTTTGATAGGAGCCGATTCTGGGCTAACGATGGCGATAACCCGATTAGCGGAAACAATATTACCGAAGCCGATGTTGATCAGTTGTATATCCATAAGTTAACAAAGGTGTAGTCCTTTGTACAAAAGAGTGTGGGGGTATGATTACAATGTTATCGAGAAAGATTTAGCCTTACAACGCTAAAAATAACATTCTTAATCACATTTTAGTATTTTTTCAGGTTTTTTGCGATTTTAATTAAATTTGTTTACACGAGTCTCTATCTTGAGGAGTAAATAGTCCAAAAGTCGGTAAAATTAGGGGATTTTAGGGGTGTGGGGTGTGGGGTGATGGGGAAGTGGGGAGATGGGCGAAGGGGAGAAGGGAGAACAAATAAACATAATCTCCTGACGACTGGCTACTGATCACTGATCACTGTTAAGAATGTCCCCAGCAATGGCATGATAATTATGGTAACTAATAAGTATTCTCTATCCTTGGTGGGTGCGTTAGACTATGGGTTTTGCTGATCTATCGATCGCTGATATTGCGGCAGAGTACGATCTGGCCGATGAATCTGTGTTGTCACTTTGCGACCAATTAGGCATCTCCTATAAAGATCGGCAGACTAATCTCGCCCTAGAAGATGCTAAAGCAATTATCTCACTGATTTTATCCCAACGCTCAGGAGTAACCGCCTCGAAAACGGAAACGTCCCCTTGACTTTATTCCCAACTGCGATCTTCTCGGTGTCCGTGATCACTTAGAATCGATCGACACCCCCCCAGAGGAGAAAATTTTTTAGTCACCTTAAAATCCCCTTTCTTGGAACAATTGCGAGTAGGAGAACAATGATCAAACGTTTGATTGTGGCAGCGATCGCTGTAGTCTTTTTTGTATTACAATTCAATCTTAACGGCGCTAGTGCCTTAGAACTCGATGAAAAAACCCTCACCATCACCCTCAATGATGCAGGGGAATCGGTGACTTTGACTTCTGAACAAGCGACGGAAGGACAGAAACTTTTTGTCGCCAATTGTACTAAGTGTCACCTGCAAGGTAAAACCAAAACTAATAATAATGTCAGTTTGGGTCTGGGTGATCTGGCCAAAGCGGAACCCCCCAGAGATAATCTGTTAGCATTGATTGATTATCTAGAACATCCCACCAGTTACGATGGTGAAGATGATCTCAGCGAATTTCATCCCAATGTTAGCCGTCCCGATATCTTCCCAGAATTACGCAATCTGACCGAAGATGATGTGTATAACGTCGCCGCTTATATGTTGGTTGCTCCCCGTCTAGACGAGCGCTGGGGTGGTACAATTTACTTCTAAATTGCCCTCCATATATCCCTCGATCCCTCTAGATTTCTAGGGGGATTTTTGATTAGACAGCAAATAGTTGTAAAAATTCTTTGAGTTCATTTAATACCTCATGCTCAAAGTTCCAAATATGAGGTTTATGTTTCATAACATAATCAAATCCCTTCATGCTACATTTACTGTCAGCTTGTTTTTTGTCTTCTCTGGAACAGGTATCAAATCGTAAATATTTACTAATCCAAAACTTATCAAAATCTTTGTCTATAATCGATTTTTCTTGGTTGTTTAAACAATTTCTCCAGTCTTCTAAACAATCCGCATAGGTGGAATCTTGACTTTTAATCTTCTTGAGAACTGTTTCTAGTTATCCTTGTCCGTCCACATTGGTAAAATAACAAGCAAATTCTGTGATTTGATCTTCTATTGTTGTCAATCTATAAAGCTGACTGGTTTCCCTAATATCTTCCGCTTCTGGATACACCTTTTTTAGACAATCGTTAAGCCAATTTAGTCGCTCTGTCTTAGTATCAGAATCTTGATCGATAATAATACCAACTTAGGGATAGCTTTTTTAGGAATAGTCGCCTTAATTTCATCGAAAGTGCTGGTTAATTTAGCTTGATCTAAACCCTGTAAACATTTATAGTCATCTTCCTCAAAGCAAATCGGTTTATCTAACTGAATTTTGTTAAAATTTAAGTATTGCACTAGGGCTTCGATAAAAATTTTATCATTCTTGCTCTCGACGATTAATAAGTTACTCACCTCTCACCTCATTGCCATGTTTTAATGCGTACTCTAAAGTGCTTAATTGTCTTTTAATACCGATAATTTTATCAGTTCTGGGACTTCTGGCTAGTTCAAAATAGGCCCCCTGTTCTGGATAATATTCTAACCCCACATCGGCAAAAGCTTGGATCATCTCTAAACTGTGCGTTGTGGCAAAAATTTGGCTATCTAGTTCAATAGCTAATCGGAATAAAGTTTTCCAAATATCTGGGTAAGCAGTATAGTAAATACCATTTTCTATTTCATCGATAAAAATGATTTTGTTAGGATTGATAAGTAGAGCAAAAATCATCTCTATCAGACGATTAATAGCTTCACAAAACAGAGATATAGGTAAGCGTTTTGTTTCTTTTATTTTCAGATATAAATTTGGTTCGCCCAGAAAAAACTTTCTATTTTCTCAATGGACGGATCGAGAATTTGTAGAGCTTTTAGCACTTCTTCTTCCTGTTCATTAAAAACTATTTTAGTATAGGACTCGCTCAATTCTTCTAAAGATTTATTGACAGATGCGGCAATGATTACTGGTTCCTCATCACCCCGATCAGGCAAAGCTAGTATTCCCTCAGAACTAGCAATTAAAAAATAGTTCAGTTGACTATCTTTTGGGTCTTTATCATGGTCAAAACTTGTGTGAATATTTAAGATAGAAATACCCGATTGATTTTTAGCGATAAAATCGTATAATTTTTGCAAGTCTTCAGAGATGCCTAAAACGCTATCTTTAAGAGAATCGGAAATCGATATTTTTACCAATTTATCTACTTGGTTAGATTGGGAGCCTTTTAAATCAATAATATTTTTTCTATCAAGATTGAATAATAAATTATCCCAGGCATTTTTGGGAACAGCCTGAACAACTGCTAAAGATTCGTTGCGAATAGCTTCTCTGACTTCATGAATAGTATTTGGATAGAGGTAACTATACAAAAATATTGCCTCTAACAAGACAGTTTTCCCTGAATTGTTTTTACCACCAATTAAATTAACTCGCTCAAAGCCTTTAATTTTGGGATGCTCAAAACACCTAAAATTACTAATTTAAATATCCTTAATCATATTGACCTCCGGGCTGGATAAGCATAAATTTAGGGGTGGGAATGAAGCTGGCAAGATGGGGATTTTTTTACTTAATTCTAGACGAGAATCGCCCCAAACTCTCAAAACGGTGACTATCTCCCACCGAAACTGCCGCACTAAGAGATAATAGAGACAGGGATTTATTTACATTTCTTCATCATGGCTAGAGACTTACGAGGATTTATTAAGCTTTTAGAAGATCGTGGCCAATTACGCCGCATTAGTGCATCGGTCTCTGCCGACTTAGAAATTGCCGAGATCGCTAATCGGATGCTACAGGTGGGGGGACCTGCCCTACTGTTTGAAAACGTGCAAGGGGCCGAGTTTCCCGTCGCTATTAACCTCATGGGAACGGTAGAACGCATCTGTTGGGCGATGAACCTGAATAAACCCGAAGAATTGGAAGATTTAGGCAAAAAACTCGCCCTCTTGCAACAACCGAAACCGCCGAAAAAACTCTCCCAAGCGATCGATTTTGGTAAAGTGTTGTTTGATGTCCTGAAAGCGAAACCCAACCGTAACTTTTTCCCTGCCTGTCAACAGGTGATTTTAGAGGGGGATGAAGTAGATTTAAAGAAAATTCCGATGATTCGCCCCTATCGGGGGGATGCAGGCCAGATTATCACGCTAGGGCTAGTAATTACTAAAGATTGCGAAACGGGAACCCCTAACGTCGGTGTCTATCGCTTACAGCTACAGTCTCACAATACCATGACCGTCCACTGGTTATCCGTGCGCGGTGGGGCGCGTCACCTGCGAAAAGCGGCGCAAATGGGCAAAAAATTAGAAATAGCCATCGCTTTAGGGGTCGATCCTCTGATTATCATGGCCGCTGCCACTCCTATCCCCGTAGATCTCTCAGAATGGCTGTTTGCGGGATTGTACGGCGGTTCTGGGGTACAGTTAGCCAAATGTAAAACCCTCGATTTGGAAGTGCCGGCCGACTCAGAAATCGTCCTCGAAGGAACAATTACCCCCGGAGAAGTATTGCCAGATGGACCCTTTGGTGATCACATGGGTTACTATGGCGGTGTGGAAGATTCACCCCTGATTCATTTCCACTGCATGACCCATCGTCGCGACCCCATTTATTTAACCACTTTTAGCGGTCGTCCTCCCAAGGAAGAAGCGATGATGGCGATCGCTCTTAATCGTATTTATACGCCGATTTTACGGCAACAGGTGTCGGAAATCAGGGATTTTTTCCTACCGATGGAAGCTTTAAGCTATAAAGCGGCGATTATCTCCATTGATAAGTCCTATCCCGGACAAGCGCGGCGAGCGGCCTTAGCTTTTTGGAGTGCCTTACCCCAGTTCACCTATACTAAATTTGTCATTGTCGTCGATAAGGAGATTAATATTCGCGACCCCCGGCAAGTGGTTTGGGCAATTAGTTCTAAAGTGGATCCGGTTCGTGATGTGTTTATTCTCCCGGAAACCCCCTTTGATAGCCTCGATTTTGCCAGCGAAAAGGTCGGTTTGGGGGGAAGAATGGGAATTGATGCCACCACTAAAATGTATCCCGAAACTGACCACCAGTGGGGGGAACCTTTGGAGTCGGATCCGTCCATGGCGGTCAAGGTTTCCCAACGCTGGTTAGAATACGGTTTAATCGATATTAATTTACAAGAAGTAGATGCCAATAAGTTTGGCTACGAAATGTAGATTTAACCGACTAAATAGTCAATAGCTTATGTTGTCCCTAAATCTCAAAAAAATCGGGCTAGAAATATCTTCTAACCCGATGGGAGCCATAACATAATTAGTGATTAGTTTCTCGACTTAGTAAGCGTCCTGTAGTTCGTAGAATTCGGGAGAAACATAATCTTTGCGTAGAGGCCAACCGACCCAATCTTCCGGCATTAAAATCCGTTTCAGGTTGGGATGTCCTTCATAAATAATGCCGAACATATCATAACTTTCTCGTTCTTGCCAGTCAGCGGCTTTCCAAATCCAGTAAACCGAAGCAACCCGGGGATTATCTCTAGGAAGAAAGACTTTTAAGCGTACTTCCACGGGACCATCGACATTATCGGTTACTTTGACCAGATGATAGAAACTAACTAATTCTTTACCCGGTCCCAAATCGTAAGCACCCTGACATTGGAGATAATTAAAGCCATAAGCGTATAAAGCAGTGGCCAGAGGAATTAAAAAGTCTGGTTCTACTTTAATCAATTCCACACCAATATGGTCAGCTTCTAAAGCTTGATGCTCAAAACCATTTTCGCTTAACCAAATCGAAGTGGGGCCAGCTTGTACAATAGCTGTCGTTTCTTCAGTCATTTAGATTTCTTCCTTTTGTTTCGTGGTCAAAAGAGCGGGGGGAACAGGCATACCAGTGGCTTCTAGTAACTCTTTCGGAGGCGCTTGACGGGTGGCCGATTGGAGATATTTACCCGTAAGAATCGGTTCCGTGGCCTGCATTTTGTGGGTAGTGCTGTAATAACGATTGGTTTGCTGAAGGACAGTACCACGTTCTTGAATAGATTCGTTAGCGACTTTTTTCCGCAGTTTAATAATCGCATCGATAATCGCTTCCGGACGGGGGGGACAACCGGGTATATAGACATCCACGGGGATAAGTTTATCTACCCCTCTAACTGCGGTGGTGGAGTCACTGCTGAACATTCCCCCCGTAATCGTACAGGCCCCCATGGCGATAACGTATTTAGGTTCTGGCATTTCTTCATACAGACGCACCAAAGCGGGGGCCATTTTCATGGTGATTGTACCGGCAGTGATGATTAAATCGGCTTGCCGGGGACTAGAACGGGGAACTAAACCAAAGCGATCGAAATCAAAACGGGAACCAATCAAGGCTGCAAACTCGATAAAACAGCAAGCTGTACCGTATAGCATTGGCCAAAGACTTGACAAACGCGCCCAGTTATACAGGTCATCAACGGTAGTGAGGATGACATTTTCCGATAAATACTGGGTAACTTTCGTGCGTTCGATGGGATTAAGGATTTTTTCGCTTTGTTGTTCGATAATTTGCTTAAATTCGCTGGTAGGGTTGGGACTCATCGGGTTATCCTCTCATGAAAAGTCAAAAACAAGGAAAATTATGGCCGCTATGACCATTCTAAGGCTCCTTTCCGCCAAGCATAGACGAGAGCAACCACAAGGATAGTAATAAAGATCAGTGCTTCTACAAAAGCTAATAGGCCCAATTGATTGAAAGCTACTGCCCAAGGGTAGAGAAAGACGGTTTCCACGTCAAAAACCACGAAAACGAGGGCAAACATATAATAACGAATGTTAAACTGAATCCAAGCACCGCCGATCGGTTCCATCCCCGATTCATAGGTGGTGCGTCTTTCTGGACCCCCACCACTAGGCCGCAGGACTTTGGAGGCCGTTAGGGATAGGATTGGTACTAAACTGCAAGCGAGCAGAAATCCTAGAAAATACTCGTAACCTTTGAGGACAAACACTGGGTTTTTTTCTCCTTATTCGCTATCGACAGGGGAAGTTGTCGGCATCTCTATGGCTACCTATTATAGAGGCTTTAGCAACCCGTCTCCTTCTCAAAAGCAGCATTGACGGTCAAGCTTCGCTTCTGTCTGTGCTTTGCTCTTGCTCTGAGGGGGTGACAAAGAAGCCTAAAATCCTAATCAGAAGCGAAGTGTAGCCAAATCTTTACTGAACTCTGGAAATATTACCCGCTTTGATCCAACCTTCGCGACCATCGGACAGACGCACCCGCTGCCACTGGCCATCGCTGCTGGTTCCCACCACGCTGACTTTAGTATTATAATCCAGACCGCCGAGACGAGTCGATTCACTGGTAGGTTCAGAGCGCAGACTTAAACCGCTTTGCCATGTCACCCGCGCTTGATAACCCTCGGATGTGGTTTCTTTTTTTCTTGCTTCGGGACTGGGTTTCGGGGCTGCTTTTGCTGCTGGTGCAGCCTTGGGAGACTCTTTCACCTCAGCTTGGGGTTGTTCTTGGACGGGATTAGTAGGGATGGGTTTAGCAGCTTTTTCCTCCTTAGTTTCCTCTTTTTTCTCCTCGGTAAAGACGGGTTTAGGAGGATTAGAATTCATACCTGAGAGAAGCATATAGGCGACAGCAGTAGCCCCACCGACCAAAATCGCCACTCCCATGACAAAACCGACCATAAATTGCAATAAACCAGATAAACGCTTCATATTGGTGCTAAATTAACTGTTAGGATTAACATTAAAACGATCATCGCGAGAGGCTAAACGAGCTTTACCAGACTTTGCCCAATCCTGTAGAAACTGGATCTGTTCTTGAGCAGTGCGAGCCAGGGGTATAATCTGACTAGCGGCCTCAAGAACGTCATCGGTGCTAAAGTCGCGATTTTGACTAAACCCGATGTGCATCGCTTCCACGATGGTTTGTTCGATTTCTGCCCCCGAAAAATCGGGAGTTTCGTAGGCTAATCGCTTTATATCATAACTTTTCAGATTATGAGGCCGGACTTTCCCCAGATGAACGCTAAAAATCTCCTCGCGGGACTTTTGGCTAGGTAGTCCGACAAAAAATATCTCATCGAAGCGTCCTTTTCGCAACATTTCCGGGGGCAGAGATTGGATGTTATTAGCTGTAGCGACGACAAAAACCGGCGATTGTTTCTCCGCTAACCAAGTGATAAAAGTACCGAAAACCCGCCCGGTGGTTCCTCCGTCGCCTTTCCCATCCACTCCGGCGAAAGCTTTATCGATTTCGTCTATCCACAGCACACAGGGAGCTAAAGCTTCAGCGAGATTAATCATCTGACGGGTGCGTGATTCCGATTCTCCCACCAATCCGCCAAATAAACGCCCCACGTCTAGACGTAGTAGGGGTAAGTGCCAATGATGGGAAATAGCTTTCGCTGTCAGGGATTTACCCGTCCCTTGAATCCCCACCAATAGTAAACCCCGGGGATTGGGTAAACCGTAGGCGCGGGCGCGTTCACTAAAAGCACCACCGCGACGAATCAGCCAATCTTTGAGATTATCTAGGCCGCCGATGTCAGAAATCTGCTCTGTGGCGGGATAAAAGTCTAATATCTGGGTTTGACGAATCGATTGGCGTTTTTCTGCCAAAATTAATTCCACGTCCTCTGGCTCAATTTTGCCGTGACTGGCTAAACATTTGGCTAAAACCCGACGAATTCTCTCTAGAGATAATCCTTGGGCAGAAAGCACTAATTCATCCAGGAGTGGTTCTTTGAGGGGTTGTCCGGTGGCAGCGATTAATCGCTGGATTTCCCGTTTAATTTCTTCGCCACTGGGGAGGGGAAAATCGACGACGGTGATTACTTCGGTTAGATCCGAGGGGATAGACAGTTCAGGAGCGACGATAATTAGGTTTTTAGGCTGAGATTTCAGGGAACGGGCCAGATTTCGCAATTTTCTGGCGATGGCAATATCTTCTAAAAAGCGCTGGAAATCGCGTAAAATTATGATGGCGGCGATGTTAGCTGGCAGCTTTTCGACGAATTCAAGAGCTTGCAGGGGATTGCGCCGAGCAAAGTTCTCATTATTGGGATTATCTTGATAACCATCCACGAAATCCCAGACATAGACAGCACGGTTATGGCTCTGTTTGGCAATATCGGCGATCGCTTTTTCGAGACGTTCTTCTTCTAGGGTGCTAACATAGATGAGAGGATAGCGCGCCCGCAGCAGTAATTCAAATTCTTCACCAAAGCTCATAGCTATTCGTCTATAGTTTTTGCTATTTATATCGTCACCAGAAAATATAGCAGTTAGCCGTCTCTTGGATATTTTAGTACAAATGCTCGAACTGCCTCGCCCCCCTCTTAACCAGTAATTGACCGCATTTCTCCTAAAGATGAAGTGTAACCTAATTTTGATATCGACGACGAGCGACCGACTCCTCAAAACGAAAACTTTCTACCTTACCATTAGGATAACTGCTATGTATGAATAATGTTATTGACCATGATCGTTTATTTAAGGAATTAATCGCGACTTTTTTTGTTGAATTTATTCAGTTGTTTTTTTCTGAGATTATTAATTATTTAGAGCCTAATCAGATCACATTTTTAGACAAAGAAGTTTTTACCGATGTCACGGAAGGAGAAAAGTATGAAAGTGATTTAGTCGCCCAAGTTCAATTTCGAGGACAATCATCATTTTTCTTAATTCATCTAGAAGCACAGTCTAGCTCTCAACCAGAATTTAATCGGCGAATGTTTACTTATTTTACTCGTCTGCATCAAAAATTTGCCTTACCAGTTTATCCCATTGTCATATTCTCCTATGATCGTCCGCAAAAAGAAGCAATTCGTCAATACAAAATTGAGTTTCCTGACTTAAAAGTGTTAGAATTTAACTATCAAGTTGTCCAGTTAAATCGCTTGAATTGGCGAGATTTTATCAATCAAGCTAATCCCGTCGCCGCCGCTTTGATGGCTAAGATGAAAATTGCCCCTCGGGATAGAGCAAAAGTTAAGGCACAATGTCTAAGATTATTGGTAACATTAAGATTAGATGCCGCTAGAATGCAATTGATTTCAGGCTTTGTCGATACCTATCTCAATCTCAACTCGTCCGAGGAGATAGAATTTCAACAGGAGATTAGCACATTTATTCAACCCGAACAGGAGGGAGTTATGCAGATTACCACCAGTTGGATGCGCCGCGGTTTAGAACAGGGTTTAGAACAGGGTTTAGAACAGGGTTTAGAACAGGGTTTAGCAAGAGAAAGAAATCTAATTGTCCGTCTGATTAAACGTAAGTTAGGAGATATTGATGTGCATATAGAGAGTCGGATTATGACCTTGAATATTGATAATCTGGAACGAGCGGGGGAAGCTTTATTGGATTTTTCGACATTGGAGGATTTAACTAATTGGTTAAATGCTTTAGATGCTTAGTATTTTTATCTTAAACTTCACATAAGGCTATTTATGTTTATGGGTATAACTTTTGAAACTGCCATCCAACACACTCAAGATTTACTAAGTCAAATTGAGTTTTTAGATGCCAATATAATCACTCAGAGACTTATTGAGTTAGTCTCAACAGAAAATGGAGCCAGAGGATTTTTTGTTACTTACTTAACCAGCGATTTATCCTATACAGGATATCCTAGTTTAGAAGTAATCACTGCGTTAAAAACTTCCCCGATATTGGTGAATGAATTATTAGTTAAAAATCTGGCCATGTCCACGGCAATGGTCATATATCATCGCAGTCAAGGAGACGAAGAAAACGCCCGATGTTCTGAGAAAGTCCAAGAAAAAACTGGTCAACTAATTAAGCAGTTATTATCGCCAGCCTTGGGGGAAAAATTACAACAATTAGCCAGCAGTTTAAACAGCGGACAAGGAGAATATCAAGCCTTTCTAGAACGCTGGGGATATGACGATTGCCAACGTCAAGCGATCGCCGAAATTATTCAACCTTTTCTTATTATTTGGGGCTAAAATGGCTTGTTGAAGCAAATCTGCGGCAAAGGCCTGAACCTGGGAGAGTTTTGGCATAGCTGGAACAAAATCAAGGCGTTTAACCACTGCATGAAGGATATCTTAGTCAACTTTTAGGAGGAAAACCCAAGCCGATGATGGGATTTGAACCCACGACCAATTGATTACGAATCAACTACTCTACCACTGAGCTACATCGGCACCTTGCCAGCCTCCGATTATATCACGGACAATAGATACAGAGCTAGAAAAATTTTTTTATGAGCAAATCCCCTCGACTTGATCCCCAAAAATACGCCCGCTTGAAAGCGGAGGCAGCCCATCCCTACCGAGGGCTGCGGCAGTTTCTCTATCTCGGTTTGGGGGCTTCTGGTTTTATCGGTGCGGTGGTTTTTCTGGCCCAATTAGCGGCAGCAAGGGACGTAGCCACCGCTTTACCCAATTTTGCCCTACAAATCGGTGTGGTGGCTCTGATGATTTGGTTATTTCGTCGGGAGAAAAAAGCTGGCGGTTGAGGGAGTAGCCACCGATAGCCAAAACAGTCTCTTCCCCTGGAGCATAAAAGTTAACATTAACTCCAGTCTTTTCGTGTTATGATCGAGGCGAGAGTCAAGATTGGTGTTCAAGTTCGTTTTCAGTATTAACTCGGTAAGTCTTTTACTTTAGTATTGTTCGGCTTCTCCCTGAATTTTGTGTCTCCACACCGTTTCGAGTATTGTTCGAGGATTCAAGTATTATGTCTATTTTTGTTGGTAATCTCTCTTACGAGATTTCCCAAGAGGATCTGGTCGATGTCTTTAGAGAGTACGGCGAGGTTAAAAGGGTTCATATTCCCGTGGATCGCGAGACACAGCGCAAACGCGGTTTCGCCTTCGTGGAAATGGAAAGTAAAGCCCAAGAAGCCGCCGCAATTGAGGCACTAGATGGTGCTGACTGGATGGGGCGGTCAATTAAAGTTAACCAGGCCCGCGATCGTGAAGAGCGTGCGCCCTTCAATGGTGGTGGTGGTGACAGAAAAAAACGCTATTAAGCTTTTTTTGTGAATAATTGTGGAAGGGTGGACAGGGTTCACCCTTTTTTTGTCGGCAATAGCGATCGCCGTTTCGCTCAAAACCAATAGAAATCTAAATGTCTGAGTCTCTCGAAAAGGTAACAAGTAAACTATAAAGGAATCGTCATCAGATCTGATCGGCGATCGACTCCCGAATATATGGACAACAAAAACCCATGGAGACAACCTATACCCTAGCTGATGGGCGTGAAGTGCTTCAATGCCCCACTTTAGTTGAAGACGATCGCACGGGCATGAGTCCCGAAACCCTAAAAAGGGCTTTTCTGGACAATCTATTTTATTTGCAAGGGGTTAACCGCACTAATGCTAGTCCCTACAATTACTATGTCGCCCTTGCCTACACCGTTCGCGATCGCCTGCTGCGTCGTTTTCTGAAATCCACCGACACCTACAAACAAGAAAAAGTTAAACTTGTCTGCTATTTCTCCGCCGAATTTCTCATGGGGCGGTATTTAGGTAATAATCTCGCTAATTTGGGTATTTATGACCTAATCAAAGAGACGATCGAGGAATTAGGTCTTGATTTTGAGGAAATTATCGAACAGGAACCAGATCCCGGCCTCGGCAACGGCGGTTTAGGACGTTTAGCGGCTTGTTTCCTCGATTCCCTCGCTTCCCTGGAAATTCCCGCCATCGGTTACGGTATCCGCTACGAATTTGGCATTTTCCATCAAATCATCCAAGACGGTTGGCAGGTGGAAATCCCCGATAACTGGCTACGCTTCGGCAATCCTTGGGAACTACCCCGTCCCGATGAAAGTGTGGAAGTAAAACTGGGGGGCCGGACGGAAATCTATCACGATGATAAGGGACAGGAACGGGTACAATGGCTGCCGGAACGTCGGGTTTTAGCCATTCCCCACGATACCCCCGTCCCAGGGTACAAAACCAACACGGTGAACGCTTTGCGTCTCTGGAAAGCAGAAGCGAGTGAATCGTTTAATTTTGAGGCTTTTAACGCCGGGTTATACGATCAATCCGTGGCTGAAAAAATGGACGCGGAAACCATTTCTAAAGTTCTTTATCCCAACGATAACACCCCCGCCGGTCGCGAATTACGTCTGGCCCAACAATACTTTTTTGTGGCAGCTTCCCTGCAAGATTTAATTCGCATTCACCTAAAAAACCACAAAAATCTGCAAAACTTCCACGAAACCGCCGCTATTCAACTGAACGACACTCACCCCGCCATTGCGATCGCTGAGTTAATGCGTTTGTTAGTGGATGAAAACGGCTTAGAATGGTCAAAAGCTTGGACAATTACCCAAAAAACCTTCGCTTATACCAATCATACCCTATTGCCGGAAGCCCTAGAACGTTGGTCGGCGGATTTACTCGGCAAACTGCTGCCCCGACATCTAGAAATTATCTACCTGATCAATCACTTTTTCCTCGAGGATGTGCGGACTTGGTTTCCCGATAACGAGGAATTATTGGGCAAATTGTCGATAGTTGAAGAAGCTGGTTGGGGTAATAAACAAATTCGCATGGCCAATTTAGCCTGTGTGGGTAGTCACTCAATTAACGGAGTCGCCGCTTTACACACGGAGTTACTGCAAAAAGACACCCTGAAAGAGTTTGCCATGCTCTGGCCGGAAAAATTCTACAATAAAACCAATGGTGTCACCCCGCGCCGGTGGATTTTATTGAGCAATCCCCAATTATCAGCACTATTTACCGAAAAAATCGGCGATGATTGGTTAAAAGACCTGAAGGAATTGCGAAAACTGGAACAATACCTTGATGATCCCGAATTCCGTCAGCGTTGGTATGAAATTAAACAGGCGAATAAGGCCGATTTAGCGGCTTATATTCTTAAAACCCGCAATATCGAGGTGGATGTTAATTCGATTTTCGATGTGCAGGTAAAACGGATTCACGAATACAAACGCCAACATCTGGCAGTTCTGCACATTATCGCCCTTTATAATCGCATTAAACAGAACCCCCACGTCGATATCGTGCCGCGCACTTTTATCTTTGGTGGTAAGGCAGCCCCCGGTTACTTTATGGCGAAGTTAATTATTAAGTTAACTAATGCTGTAGCTGAAATTGTTAATAAGGATCCCGATGTCAGAGGTCGTTTAAAAGTGGTTTTCCTGCCTAACTTTAACGTTTCTTTGGGGCAGCGCATCTATCCTTCGGCGGATCTTTCCGAACAGATTTCTACGGCGGGGAAGGAAGCTTCCGGAACCGGTAACATGAAGTTTGCCATGAATGGCTCCCTCACCATCGGGACTCTGGACGGTGCTAATATCGAAATTCGCGAGGAAGCAGGGGCAGAAAATTTCTTCCTTTTTGGCTTGACAGCAGAAGAAGTTTATGCTAAGAAAGCCCACGGTTATGAACCGATGAGCTATTACAAAAATAATCGCGAATTGAAGGGAGTGATCGATCGAATCAAGAGTGGTTATTTTAGCCATGGTGACACGCAATTATTCAGGCCGATCGTCGATTCTCTCCTCTACGATGACCAGTATATGCTTTTAGCTGATTATCAATCCTACGCTGATTGTCAGGAACAGGTAAGTCAAGCTTATCGCGATCGGGACAAGTGGACGCGGATGTCGATTCTCAACTCGGTTCGCATGGCCAAATTCTCTAGCGATCGCACAATCTGGGAATATTGTCAAGAGATTTGGAAAGTTAATCCAGTCAAGATTAGCTTAGAAGACTAAGAAGACATTTCGGGGTGGGTTAATCTCCGCCCCAAATTTTTTTGGGTGAGAATTTACTTTTGTCAAAAATAATTAAATATTCGCAATAAAATACACTTTTTTGAGCAAATTCATGTACTCTACTTAGACAAGGCGATCAATTATTTTGTACCAGGAATTACGAGCTAAACTCATCTCCTGTTATCCCCAAAGTCAGGAAAAAGAGGAAGTATTCATGAAGATGATTTCTCAAAATTAATCAATTGAGGATAGGGAGAGGTTACTAACAGTCAATATTGCCACTTGAATCGCTTTTTCGATGGCTTGTTGTTTGCTTTCTAAACTAATCCCTTCCTCTTCGCTTCTTTGGGCAATCACAGCACAAATACAAGCGGCAGTAAATCCATAAACTCCCGCCATTTTAAATAAAGTTCCCGCTTCCATTTCATAATTGAGAATATTTAAACGTCGATATTCTTCCGTAATTCCCTCTAAATGCCGCTGAAGATAAGGGTTAGCAGAAGACAAGATTCTTTCCTGTCCTTCATAAAAACTATCTACAGAAGCGGTAATACCTACATGATAATTTACTCCCAAAAATTGAGCCGATTTGACTAGAGCAACTGTCAAAAAAGGATCCGCCGCAGCGGGATATTCCAGAGGCGCAATATCATTAGCCGCACCTTGCCTACATAAAGCCGCTTGTGAGATAATAATATCACCGATTTTTATTCTATTTTGAATTGCGCCACAAGTACCGATACGAATAATAGTTTTAATTCCCACCTGTATTAATTCATTAACCACAATACTCAAAGATGGCGCACCCATACCACTGGTAGCCAGAAGGATTGGGGTAGAATTATCTAGGTAGCCAAGATAACTATTTAATCCGCGATAATCCGATAGTAAACGTGCATTTTGTAAATAATTTTCAGCAATATAGCGCGAGCGTTCTGGTTCCCCCGATAATAGGGTGATAGTCGGTTTTGCCGTGCCTAAATCCTCACTGCTAAAGTTGAGATGATAGGGTTTTTGGTGAGATAAGTTATTGGACATTTAAATCAAATCAAGAGCAGTTACTTTGGTTAAATAGGCTTTTGGTTATTATAACAACTTTAGGTTTAAATTAAAATTAAATATTTAATTAATTGAGAAAAGAGAATCAAGCTTAAGGACGACTATTGATGTTAAGTTCTTGCACTAATTCGTGTACTGTGGTTGAGGGATTGGCATCAAAAGAATGTTTTTTTTCTTTATCTCTATCTTGAATAAGTTTTGCTGCATTAGTGATTGCTGTTGTCTGGTATGGCTTTAATTTTTCGTACATATCTTCTCGATTTTTTGCATATTGTTCTTTCTCGTTTAATAATTCACACTTTTTCATCTGGGTAGTTAAAATTTTTGGGTATTTACTTCGGGATGTGGCAATATCCAGATATTGAAAGTGTAAAATAAACCAAATTTCAAAAGCTTCATTAGAATAGGCAATCTTGATGTTTTTTTGTTTAGCCAGTCTTTCCGCTTGATTAAATTGCTCTTTAGAACAGTTATCTTTATCAAAAACACACCAGATTTGATCGAATGAGTCATCTTGTTTTAGATTATCTATAATCTGAATAGCTTTGTTGACTAAACTCAAGCTATTTTTACCTTCACCTCGCACCGTAACTTCAATTTTCTTAGGAACATCAAAAGCCTTAAAATAGTTAACTTCAGTTTTTTCTCCCTCGCAAATAATTAAAAATCTGTTCCTTATTTCTCTAGTCTTAGTTTGGCGACACAAATAATCGTAAGTATTCCTGTTTTTACCCATACTAATTACCAATAATTGTACTTAAATCACCAATAAAAGGTATTGCGCCATAACGACCTTGAATATAATCTTTTTCAAAGGTATTATGATTAATATCAGCAAATTCCACCAAAGAATATAAATCTGTTGCTCCTTGATGATTTTTTTCGGTAAACCAAATTTGATCCCTCCTTAAAAATTTATACCTAAGTAAATTAATATCGTGAGTAGTAAAAATAAGTTGAGCATTTTTGGGATTAGTTTTCTGAGAATTAAATAATTCGATTATATTTCTAGTCATTAGAGGATGAAGTCTGGCATCCAATTCATCAATTACTAAAACTTCCCCTCTTTGCAAAGTGTCTAAAATCGGTGCTGACAGAGCAAAAATCTTTTTAGTTCCATCAGATTCATGTTTGTCCATATCAAAAATTTCTAACTCAATCATTTTACCTGTTGAGTCATACTTTGGATGATAGGTTTTTATGGTAGCGGACTTTATTTCACCGCTAGAGTCACTGATGATATTTCTGACAACATCTGGTAAATCTTGCGGGAGACTATCTAAGGAAATTTTTCTGGTTTCTGTTTCTAGGTTGAGATTGTCAATACTTAAATCTAATTTTTTAATTAACTTAGTTACATCATCAATCAAATCTTGTCTATCAGAAAGATACTCAAGCGTAATCGCTTTTAATAATTCCACATTTAACCCAGACACAACACCTAAGTGACTAAACCAAGAGACAATTTCCACCGCTAGAGAATCATTAAATTGAGCCGCTAGTGATAAAAAGAGAGTATTTTTTTTTGTCAATCCTCTTAGTATATTACCTTGTTCAATATTTTTGCTATATTCTATTTTATCGCCTTGCCGATTAAAGATTTTAGTTTCACGACTTCTTGGCGTACAAAATAACCATTCGGAAACTACTCGCTTTTGAGTTGCTTCAAATCCATATCTATAAGTTTTGTTTTTTAGCTGAAAAACTATTTCAAAAAAGGATGGTTTATCAACAGTTTCGGTACTTAATCTAAAGTCTTCCACATCTATTTTGTCAGTGATTTGTAATTTTGCAGAATTCATGACAAACCGTCGCATAAAATTGAATGCCAGAATTAAATTACTCTTACCACTGGCATTTGCTCCATAAATAGCGGCACTTTTCAGTAAACTAAATTGTTGATTAACCTTAAAAACATTATTTTTATCAAGCTCATCATTACCGTAGGCCTCCTCTGCAGCTACCATACTGAGAGTGACTACATCTTTAAAAGAGCGATAATTGCCGACACTAAATCCGATGAGCATTGCATATTAACCCTAACAGTCTCTAAGGAATAAAGGAGACGATACTTTTATTTTATGCACTTGTTGAGCATTTGAACAAGAATTGTCCTCAGAATCAGCAAACAATCACTGGAAAAAAGGCAAGGAAAATCAATTCCTTACCTGATGACTGTACACTTTTGACAACAAAATTACACTTTTGCTGACTCTTTAACTAACTTATCCCAACCCAATTCCTTGAGGTTATTGTTACGACGCAGGGGACGAGTAGCTAACTCTAAAATATCTCGCGCATTGGTAAAACCATGAATTTGAGCAAAAGTAAATTCTACCGACCATTTAGTGTTAATTCCCCGCGCTTCTAAGGGATTTGCATGGGCCATTCCTGTAATCACTAAATCGGGTTTTAACTCGTAAATGCGCTGAATCTGATTGTAGTTATCAGGTTTTTCGATAATTTTCGGGATGGGAACACCCATATCATTACAGGTTTTTTCTAGTAATGCTAATTCGGCCGCTTGGTAGCGTTTATCCATGTAGGGAATACCGATTTCATCACAAGTCATCCCACAGCGAATTAGGAAACGTGCCAGAGAAATTTCTAGTAAATTATCCCCCATAAAGAAGACTGATTTACCGCGCACAAGTTGCAGATAATCCTCTAAACTTTCCCAAATTTTTGCCTCTCTTTCTTCTAATCCCTGTGGTTGTACTCCCAAAACTGAACAGATTTTTTCTATCCAAGCGCGGGTTCCATCCGGACCGATGGGAAAGGGTGCGCCAATTAATTTACACTTACGACGACGCATTAAAGTGGTGGCAGTTCGTGATAGAAAAGGATTGACACCAGCCACATAATAACCTTCTTCAATTACTGGTAATTCAGTAAACCGTTTGGCCGGCAACCAACCATCAATTTTAACTCCTTGTTTTTTCAATTCTAGGGTTAAATTGGTCACAATTGGGTCGGGAACAGAACCAAATAAAACTAAAGGAGGATGGTCTTTATATTCCGATTCTTCCTGTTTAATTTCTTCTTTTTTACGTCCAAAAGTTAGGAGTTTCTGGATGGCATTCCGTTCTTCTTTTTCCTCTTCGTGCTTAACTTTTTCGGGACATTTATGCACCATGGAAGCGAGGACGGTATCTTCCCCTTGAGTAAAGGCATAATCTAAACCATTAGCGCGTGCTGTCACAATAGGAATACCGATTTCTGACTCTAGTTTCGGTGCTAATCCTTCTAAGTCCATTTTGATGATTTCGGTGGTACAAGTACCGATAAAAACGATAACGCTAGGGTTTCTATCTCGTTTAATTTGTAAGCAGAGGCGTTTTAGTTCTTCGTAGTCTTTTAGTTGAGCGGAAATATCCCCTTCTTCTAATTCAGCCATAGCATAACGTGGTTCGGCGAAAATCATCACCCCCATAGCATTTTGCAGGAAGTAACCACAGGTTTTTGTGCCGATAACAAGGAAGAAACTATCTTCGATTTTTTGGTATAACCAAGCAACACAGCTAATCGGACAAAAAGTGTGATAGTTGCCGGTTTCACAATCAAATTGTAAAGCGCTCGGTTCTTGAGTGGCGGTCATGTTTTTTGGTTCTCCTTAATTGCGAAATTGGTTTAGGTATTCAGTATGTGGATTGGTTTCAGGCAGTAAAGAAATGGCTTCAGCTTCTTGGATTTTTGCTCTTTCTTCTTCTCGTTTTTCGAGTTCTATCTCAGGGCCAAAATTTAAACCTAAAGCATCGACAAGTTTATTACTATCGTTGCTGAGAACACAAAAAGGACTCATCCACATAAATAATTGTGTTTCTAAAGCAGTAGCTACTCCCAGAATTAGATGAGAAGAAGGACGTTTTCCCCCATCAGGAGTGTTTATCCAAGAATTAGTAGCAGTCGTAAAAACCTTAATCCAAGCTTGATTAATTTGGTAGTAATCCAACCATTTATCTTTAAGTGCTGCTTTTAATTCCTCAAAGTTGCTCATTTTGTCCCCTTGACTGAATAATAATGTTCTCTCTATTAGAGTTCCCAATAAGAGGGAAAAATGATCATTATCAAGTCCTTGATAAAATTCGTGGGTAGGGTGGGTTAGGCGACGATAAGTTAGGCTATTAACTAATAAGTTAATTATTCGCCGTAACCCACCCAGAAAAAGAGTTTATTGGTGGTTATTGGTGGGTTACGCTGTCCCTAACCCACCCGAAAAAATAATCTAAACCATCATCAGGTCTAATTCTTCCTCGGCGTTAACTTTCGGTTTATCGGCATTAAGATAGAAATCCGATAATAAAGTGAATAACTCCCGGTCGGCAGATTCTTTGGGAATAACTCCTTCTGGTTTGGCTAAAATCTGATCGGCAATGTTGAGATAATAGTCACAAACATAACTTAACATCGGGTCTTTGTCGGCCATTTCAAAGAGAGTTTGACCTTTAACTCTGGAGACGCGAATATCTTCAATTAAGGGTAAAACTTCTAACACGGGCATGGGAACATGGTCCACATATTTATTAATTAAATCCCGTTTTGAGGTGCGATTGCCAATTAATCCGGCTAGTCGCAGGGGATGGGTGCGCGCTTTTTCGCGGACGGAAGCAGCGATGCGATTGGCGGCAAAAAGAGCATCAAAGCCGTTATCTGTGACAATTATGCAGTAATCGGCGTAATTTAAGGGTGCGGCAAATCCTCCACAGACCACATCCCCCAAAACATCGAACAAAATCACGTCAAATTCATCAAAAGCGTTCAATTCTTTTAATAATTTTACCGTTTCCCCGACGACGTAACCGCCACAACCGGCACCGGCCGGAGGGCCACCTGCTTCCACACATTTGACACCACCGTAACCCTCATAGATAACGTCTTCGGGCCAGATGTCTTCGTAGTGAAAATCTTTTTCTTGCAGGGTATCGATGATTGTGGGAATCAGAAAGCCTGTCAGGGTGAAAGTGCTATCATGCTTGGGGTCACAGCCTATTTGTAGGACTTTTTTGCCTCTTTTGGCTAAAGCGGCTGAAATATTACAGCTTGTTGTCGATTTACCGATGCCACCTTTTCCGTAGACTGCGAGTGTTAAAGGCATGGAAGTTCTCCTAAATTTGCGCTTGAATGGTGAGTTTGTTTATCAGTGCTTTGATCGCCATTATTGACCATCTCCCCACCCCTTGGGAAGAGGCTCAATTTTTATATGCTATAGCTAGAGCGAGATTAAAAGAGTAAAAATTAGATAAATAATCTTTTAGAGCTTATAAAGTCTCTGAAATCTGCAAAAATTTATAAAAACAGCTTTGTTTATATATTTAATTTAAATAAAAACAATAAACAAAAAACGCCAAAGCTTTACAAAAACTCGATAAACAGGGTTTTACCGTGCCAAACCCAGACAAAAAAGGTCAAGATAGAGGCAGTCTAGAGAATGATGTAAGATTTTCGTGAATAATCATTACAATTTTCGCAGACTAAATAAATCGATCCTGAGAAGGATGCCGAAAGGCTGTAGTAGAATTGGGGGAAAGTACCTGTAGGGTTTCCCGTGGGAGTTATTATTAGATAATGCAATTAAAGATATAGCGGTTCTCGTATCTGTGCGACACACTTAAACCTTTGCTGATTAAGTTGTTCAGGATCGGGAATGTACCTCTTGTAAATCAGAAACGCTATAAGTTGGCAAAATCAGCCGCTTTTGCGCTACTGATATGATAATCTCTAAACATAATGATTGCCAGTTCTAGTCGCAACAGTTGCTCGTTTTTTCCTGTTGCTCGTATAATTTCTTTGGGAATCACAATAGTTATTTAATTTTACGATATTTGTCTAAGACCCCTCATTATATCACAAAAACTACTTGTGAGCAATTAATTAATAAAAATTAATGATTGGAAACACGGGCAAAAAAATAAACCCACTCAAGATTGAATCAAGGGGCATTGATGGTATTTTTAGAGACAATTTAGCCTACTTTTGTGGTTTCTTTTTCTGATGGTTTGGATGATTTTATTTGGCGCTTGAGGGTTGCACCAGCGCCGAGGGTGCCGAGGGCTGCAAGACCAATAATAGAACTGGGTTCAGGAACATTAACACTGATACGTGCGCCGAAGATAGTACCGCTATACGCGCCGCCAGCATCTCTTTGGTAAACATAAAGCCAGTTTAGTCCTGGGTTTAACAAACCCTCAATTCCAGATTGGGAAGCAGAATATTCTGGAAAACGACCCGCACCGCTGAAACTACTACTAAGAGGAGTACCGTTAATATATACTCCAATGGGGTTGGGATCAGGAAATCCTGGAATAAATTCTCCCAAAATATCATCTACTGCCCAATACATCTCGATCGCAGCGTTGTTGATGGTTGGTTCAGGTATGGTAAAAGGATAGGCATACAGCACCGAAGCTGCTGGAGAACCATAAAAAGTCGGTGACGGGTCGACCTCCCAGTTAATCCATCGCGCATTGGGAGCGCTTGGGAGAGAAGGAATCCAAGGAGGGGAAGCAAAGGGAAAATCTGCAACTACCTTGGCAGAACCGCATATATCAGTACCGGAACATGTCCCTGTCCCATTAGCTTTGGCAAAATCGGCCGGGGTGAAGGGCGGCGACAGTGGATTTACAGGTACTCCCAATGTCCAGTAGGTAATGTTGCTATCTGTGGCGCCTGGGGTTCCGGGATTTCCACTCACTTGGCCACTGTTTAGATATATTGTAAAAGCTTGAACTTGATTTGGTAAAACTGCCGTTCCTAGGGTAGCGATGGCGAAGATCCCCAAGAAACTATGGGTAAATTTGCTATTCATCAAACAACTCTCCAATTCGGTTTATATAATTCTGGTTCTAATTTCCTGCCCACAGCTGTATGCTCAGCTAAAATTTATAAATCTTTATATTCTCCTCCCTTCAGATTTTGGGGTTTTTGGGGAGTTCAAGAGCTTGAAATTGTACAATAAAGTTGTACAAGTCTCCCCTAAAAATCATGTTAAGCAAAGAAACCACCTACTCTCAAGCAAGAATGAATTTAGCCAGTATCTTAGATCAGGTGTGTGACGAATCTCAAATTATCGTCATTAAGCGTCGCAATCAGAAAAATGTGGCCTTAATTGCTGAAGATGAGCTTTCCAGTTTATTAGAGTGTGTTTATTTATTGCGATCGCCAGAAAATGCCAAACGCTTATTTCGGGCTTTAGAATGGGCAGACACAGAAGATGCAACTCCTCAAACATTAGCTGAATTAAAAGAGGAGTTAGGAATTGAGTCCTAAACGAAAAAATAAGCCAGATAAATCTAAAAACAATCCTATTCATGGTTATTTGCCAGTTTTTAGTCCTGATTTCAAAGCAGATTTAGCTTGGTGGTATCGGAACGAACCGAAAAAAGGCGATAAAATCTTAGACTTGGTGGCAGATATTTTGGATGGCGATCCGTTTACAGGATTGGGTAAACCCGAACCTCTTAAGTATATTGCTGCCGACACTTGGTCACGACGGATCGATTTAGAGCATCGTTTGGTTTATAAAGTCACAGGAAATAAGGTTTATTTTTTACAAGCTCGCTATCATTATCAATCAGGCTAAACTCAGACAACCCCATCAAGAACTGTTACAGGAGAAAGGAGACAAAGAACGTAGTACGTTCGCCCTCGCAGCTTGGGTTAAGCGATAGCCCAACCCAAGACAGAAGAAGGACAGTGAAACAAAAAACATTTTCTACTCCAAGTCTGTAGCCTAAGCTACAATTTAATAAATCTTTACATTCCTCTCCCTAACCAGCGATCGAGATTTTGGGATTTTTGGGGACTTCAAGAGCTTGAATATGTACAATAAGGTTGTACAAGTCTCCAAAGACCAAGCAAATTAGCGCTGAAAGCTTGAGGATTACAACCTTTCTCCTGTCGATACTAGACATCATCCTAAAAGTCGGCACTTAAAGGGGTGCGGGGGAAAGGAATTACATCGCGAATATTGGTCATTCCCGTCATGAATTGTACCAGACGCTCGAATCCTAAACCAAAACCGGCGTGGGGAACGGAACCGTAGCGACGCAGCTCCAAATACCACCACAAATCATCGGGATTCATTCCCTGTTCCTGCATTCTTTGGATTAATACATCTAATCGTTCTCCCCGTTGGGAACCGCCGATAATTTCGCCGATCTTGGGTGCTAAAATATCCATAGCAGAAACGGTTTTGTTATTGTCATCTAGACGCATATAAAAAGCTTTGATTGTCTTGGGATAATTGGTGACAATCACGGGTTTTTTAAATAGTTCTTCCGCTAGATAACGTTCGTGTTCTGACTGTAAATCTACGCCCCATTCTACCGGAAACTCGAACTGACGATCGGCTTTTTCTAATAACTTGATCGCTTCGCTGTAGGTAATCCGGCCAAACTCACTATTAACGATATTCTCGGCCGTACTTAACACTGTCTTATCGATACGTTCGTTAAAAAACTGCAAATCTTCGGGACAATTTTCCAAGACAAATTTAAAGATATATTTGAGAAAAGCTTCCGCTAAATCCTGATCTCCTTCCAGATCACAAAAAGCCATTTCCGGTTCCACCATCCAAAACTCGGCCAGATGACGGGAAGTATTAGAATTTTCGGCGCGAAAAGTCGGGCCAAAAGTGTAAACATTAGATAAAGCCATGGCCATTACTTCCGCTTGTAATTGTCCACTCACGGTTAAATAGGCCCGTTTACCAAAGAAATCCGCGGCAAAATTGGCGGGTTTTTTTAAATCTAAACTGGTGACAGTAAATAATTCTCCCGCACCTTCGCAGTCGTTAGCGGTAATAATGGGAGTATGTACCCAAATAAAGCCCTTTTCTTGGAAAAAACTGTGGATAGCGGTAGCGCAAGCGTTTCTAACCCGCATTACTGCTCCTAGGGTGTTGGTTCTTGCTCGCAGATGGGCAATGGTTCTCAGAAATTCAAAGGAATGACGTTTCTTTTGTAGGGGATAATCCGGGGGACAGTCACCATAAAGGGTGATTTCGGCCGCTTTTAACTCGATATTTTGCCCTTTACCCGGGGAAGGAACCAAATTTCCCGAAACAGCGATCGCTGCTCCTGTACTAATTGCTTTTAGTACATTTTCATAATCGGGTAAAGTCGGTTCGAGGATAACTTGTAAGTTGGCTAGGGATGAGCCATCATTAACTTCCAGGAAAGTAAATTCTTTTAATTCTCGTTTTGTTCTCACCCAACCCTGCACGGTGACGGATTGATCCGGTTGTCCTGTCTGAAAGATTTCCTTGATTCTGCTAGTCATCGCGTATCCCTATGTTAGAACCAAAGAGTATTTTAGAATAGAAAGTTCAGATCAGGGTAAAATCAATCTCGAACAGGTGTCATGCTTCTGGTGGAAAAATTATTAAGTAAGCCCAAAAGCCGTAAATTAGCGATTTTTTTGGCTTTTATCGGCAGCATTCTCGCTTTACCATTTCCTATCGCCGGTATTCATAAATTCTATCTCGGTCAACCTCTCTGGGGAATTATTTATCTTCTCCTTTGGCAAACTCCGATTCCCCGGGTGGCTTGCGCGATCGATGCAGTGTGGTATTTAATCCAAGATAACCAATTTTTGGCTAACTATTTTCCCACTGCCACCGCTGCTGCCACTGTCCCCAGTTTAGAGCCTAAACAAGTAGAGGCGATCGGGGCAGCTTTAAGGGAATTAGAGCGCCTCCGGCAAGAAGGATTGATTTCTGAGTACGAATTTGAAGAAAAACGGCGACAATTACTACAATGACACCGCAAAACTGGTTAGGGCGCACTTTTAACCCTTTAAAAGCCAAAATTAGCAATGATCCCTATTATCGCTTTCGTTCCCTCGATGAGATCGCTATGGCGGCACAATTGGGCATTAAAATTAATGTCAGTCAAGCGGGTGTGGATGATTGGCTGCGATTGCCAGGGATATCCATCCATCAAGCGCGGATGTTGGTGGAATTGCTGGGTATGGGGGTAGAATTGCTTTGTCTCGAAGATCTAGCGGCTGCTTTGAGTGTTCCTGTGGCTAGATTGAAAGCTTGGGAACCGATTCTAGAATTTGCCTATTATAGCCCCGAAAGTCACCTCGCACCCCCTAAAATCAATCCTAACACCGCTTCGATCGAGCAGTTAACCACCCTACCCCTGATCAGCGATAATTTGGCGGCTGCCATTATTAAAAATAGAGAAGAACAGGGATTATTTAAGAATATTGTGGATTTTAAAGGGCGTTTATCCCTAGACGCTCAGGAAATCTCCCAATTAATGCACTTTTTTCAGTTTTAACCCCAAATTTTAACGAAGGGAGCAGGAAGGTTTTAGGTGTTGGGGGTTGGGGTTTTGGGGTTTTGGGGTTTTGGGGTTTTAGTTCAATTTCCCCACTTCCCCACTTCCCCACTTCCCCACTTCCCCATTTCCCCACTTCCCCATTTCCCCACTTCCCAGCAAATCTAACTATCTTCAGATTCCTCCGCGTCACTAGGGGGAACTAGGGCGACAGCAGCGATCGCATCGTCCTCATCGAGTTTTTGTACCCGGATGCCTCCGGCCGATCGCGATTGGGGAGTAATAGCATCGACGGATTGACGGATGATAATACCCCGTTCGGTGATAATCATAAATTCCTCGTTGGGGTTAACAACGTGCAGAGCCGCTAATTTATCGTTCTTTTTGCGGAATTTAATCACTCTGACTCCTAATCCCGCCCGATTTTGCAGACGTAGGAGGGTAACGGGAACCCGTTTTCCCAGTCCTGCCATGGTAATTGCTAACACCCAGGGGCCATTATTAGCCACTTCGGGGTTAATTTCTTCGCTTTCGTCCTCGGTTTCTTCTTGGTTAGATTCAGCGATTTGGGCGACAATTTGACTAGGCAGGATGTCCATACTGATTAATTCGTCACCTGAGCGCAATTTCATCGATTTTACGCCTTTAGTTGCCCTTCCCAAGGAGCGCAATTGTTGACTATCGGCCTTAAAATGAATTGCCATCCCCTGACGAGAACCGATAATGACGCTATCTTCCTCTTTGGCCAAGCGAACCCAACGGAGTTGATCACCGTCTTCGAGAGAAATGGCGATTAAACCGTTCGATCGAATATTACTAAAGGCAGCGAGGGCGGTTTTCTTGATAAAGCCCTTTTGTGTGAGCATAATCAGGTAATTATCCTCGCTGAACTCGCTGACTGCCACCACCGAGGTGATTTTCTCCCCTTTGGGAATCTCTAACAGTTGCACAATGGGAACCCCGCGAGCGGTACGGGAACCGGTGGGGATATGATAGGCATTGAGACTATAGACAACCCCGCGATCGGTGAAAAAGAGGACGCTATCGTGATCGCGGCAGGTGATAAAGTGATCGATGCCGTCGTCTTCTTTCATTTTCGCCCCAGCTTTGCCCCTTGTCGCCCGATTTTGGGACTCAAAGGTATTAACGGGCATTCTTTTGATGTAACCCTGTTCGGTGACGAGAATTAAGGCCTGTTCGTTGGCAATCAGGTCAGTTTCGGCGATTTCTCCTTCCCGTTGTTCAATATGACTGCGACGGGGGGTAGCGTGAATCGTTTTGATCTGTTGCAGTTCTTCCTCGATAATGCTGTCGATCCGTTCTTTTCTGGCCAAAATATCCTGAAGATCACCGATTTTTGTCAGTAATTCCCCGTGTTCTTGCTGAATTTTCTCCGATTCTAGGGCAGTTAACCGTCGCAGCTGCATTTGTAGGATTGCGTCCGCTTGCACCTCTGAAAGACCAAAATTCTGCACTAATCCCTCTTTTGCACTAGCTGTGTCGGCAGCACTGCGAATCAGGGCAATGACTGCATCGAGACTAGCGAGGGCAATTAGTAAACCCTGAAGGAGATGATCTCTTTCCTCGGCCTTGCGGAGTTCATAACGGGTACGACGGGTGATAACTTCTAGGCGAAAATCGAGGAAAACCCGGAGAAACTCCCTTAAAGTCAGTAATCTCGGTTCGTTATCGACTAATGCCAACATATTCGCCCCAAAATTCGATTGGAGGGGCGTTTGTTTATAAAGATTATTGAGGACGACGCGGGGATAGGCATCTCGTTTCAGTTCGATCACCACCCGGATGCCGTCGCGATCGCTTTCGTCCCGCACATCGGAAATACCGTCTATTTTGCGATCATTGACCAAATCGGCGATTTTTTCGATTAATGCCGCTTTATTGGTTTGATAGGGCAGTTCGGTGATGATAATAGCATCTCGATCGGGTCTTCCCCTTTGTTCGATGGTTTCAATGGTGGCCACTCCCCGCAGGGTAATGGAACCGCGGCCGGTGGTGTAAGCTTCCTGAATGCCGTCTCTACCAAGGATATGCCCCCCGGTGGGAAAGTCCGGCCCCGGGATATAACGCTGTAATTCCGTATCGGTGAGATCGGGGTTATGGATGAGGGCAACGGTTCCATCGATAATCTCGGCCAGGTTGTGGGGGGGGATATTGGTGGCCATACCGACGGCGATACCCGATGAGCCATTAATTAGCAGTTGCGGGACTCTAGAGGGTAAAACCACGGGTTCCTGTTGGGAACCATCGAAGTTATCGGCAAAATCGACGGTTTCTGACTCGATATCCTGTAGTAGGGCGTTGGTGGCCAGGGTGTGCAGACGACACTCGGTATAACGCATGGCTGCCGGGGGATCGTTATCGATCGATCCGAAGTTACCATGACCGTTAATCAGGGGATCGCGCATGGAGAAATCCTGGGCCATGCGGACGAGAGCATCGTAAACGGCAGTATCCCCGTGGGGGTGGTATTTTCCTAATACTTCCCCGACGACTCTAGCGCATTTGCGGAAGGGACGATCGGGGGTTAATCCTAGTTCGTACATCGCATAAAGAATGCGCCGGTGTACGGGTTTCAGTCCGTCCCTAGCGTCGGGCAAGGCGCGCCCGACGATGACGCTCATGGCGTATTCTAGGTAGGAACGGGACATTTCATTGCTTAAGTCTGTGGGGACGACATGATCCTGGGCGGCGGTCATAGGGGGGTTAACTCCAATAACAAGGCAAAAAAAGCGTTTTTGTGAGTAAATTCGCTAAAAATCGGGTTTTTACCGTTTTGATGTGCAGAATATGCCCATTTGTACGACTATTTTACCATAAAATCCCTCTTTTTTGTCGGTTTTGAGGCGGCACTCAAACGTTTGCCGAAGGTCTGTTCCCTCATTCCAGTCCCATCTTGACACTCTGTGGACTATCTGTCACAATATTATCATGTAGGCCATTTGTTCTTAAAGTAATGGATTTGCAATTGTCATTATTTCCAGATAATCAACCAAGTCAGGCGGTAAGCAAACAGAAAAAAGCCAAGTTAGGTCGTTACGAAAGAATTCAGCGCGAACTGGCCACGGTAAAGCGTGATCCCTATCAAGTCCTAGTCGATGTTAACGTTCCGCTTAAGCCTCTCAATAGCTATAATTTTATCGATCTATTCTCCGGTGCGGGCGGTATAACCCAAGGTTTATTGCAAGCACGTTTTAACCCTGTAGCCAGTGCAGAAATTAGCCCGATCGCCTCAGCAACCCATCAAAAGAATTTTCCCAATTGTCATCATTTTTGTGGTGATATACATGATTTTAATACTCAAGAATGGTTGGGCAAAATTGGCAATCCATTCATTCATCTTGTGGTGGGCGGACCACCATGTCAAGGATTTTCCGTTGCTGGAAAACGAGATGCTAATGATCCACGGAATCATCTCTTTCAAGAATTTATCCGCCTTGTTTATGAAATACAGCCTTGGTACGTTGTCATGGAGAATGTACCCGGTATTCTAACAATCAAAAAAGGAGAAATTAAGCAAAATATTCTGGAAGCTTTTCAAAGTATTGGCTATAGAAATATTTCAATAGCAATTCTTGAATCTGCCGCCTATGGCGTTCCTCAAATAAGACCAAGAGCTATTTTTATAGCTAATAGATTTGGGATGCCAAATCCTTATCCAAGTCCTCAATTAGTACCGGAGAAATACCAACCGATTGAAGCCGCTATCTGCGATTTACCTGCTTATGAACCTCTTCCCAGTATCAATCACGAATGGACTCGTCACTCCCCCGAATATATGGCCAGAATAGCTCAAGTTCCTCCCGGGGGTTCCTTATATGAAACTTATGTTGATGCCTTCAAACGACAGTATCGGGGTAAGCCAAGTATGACAATTAAAGAAAATCATGGCGGTACTCATATCCATCCCTATTTAAATCGGGTTATTTCAGCCAGAGAAATGGCTAGATTACAAACTTTTCCCGATTCCTTTATTTTTGAAGGAACAATGAAAAAAGCGATGTGGCAAATTGGAAATGCCGTACCTCCACGTTTGGCAGAGTGTATTGGCTATGCTCTTATTCCCTACTTAAATCTCATAGCTACAGGTAATAAAAATATTGGAGAGGTGGCAAGATAAATCACGGAGCTTCAGTCAATTTGATATTAATAGAATTACGCCATGTTTCAAAATCATACCAACCGCAACCTACACAGCCCTGTTCTGCTTCTGCTCCAGATTGAGGAATATTTTCCGGCCAGTTCTCTCCACCGGAATACCAAAATCTGATATCCATTGGTGTTCCTCGCTTACCAGTTTTAATACATTTTTCACAACTTCTTGACTTTAATAAATTATGATTTCCCGCACTATCTTTTTTGAGAAGTTGAAACTTGTTTCTCATCTCAGCTACACTCATATTGACATCATGACTTGGTTCACTTATC
Source organism: Microcystis aeruginosa NIES-4325 (assembly GCF_008974145.1). GTDB lineage: Bacteria > Cyanobacteriota > Cyanobacteriia > Cyanobacteriales > Microcystaceae > Microcystis > Microcystis aeruginosa_G. The sequence goes on from NZ_BJKP01000015.1 coordinate 54,500, forward strand.
CCCCAACGTTCCATAGGAAAACGATGGTCAATAACCAGTTCATGTGACTGTCTGATTCTGTTTTCAATCACATCTTTATATCGATAAAACTCCAAAATTCTAGCTACTAATTGAGGCGGTATGTTGGCGGAGGCATTCGCCGCTCGCATCTCTCCAGTCCATCGATCCCAAGTTGTTGTTTTCTGACAAATTGGACAGTATTCCCGTTTTGTTTCTATTACTAGCCCGTGGCGACCGCTCCTATTTCCACGCTCTAATCCTTGGATACCACCGCCGCCAGCATATTGCTCCGATGCTATTTTTTTCCCTTCACAGGTACGACAATGCCAAGCTCGATCTGATAATAACTCGAAGACTTTGTACTGTGATGAACCCTTTTTAAACTTTGCTTTTAGAGCTTCTACTAAATCATAACTCATTCCGGTTTCTCTATTTCTATCTCTAAATTTTCCAGTAATTGGGATACAGTTATGTTTAATCCCTTCGCCAGAGTGACAAGAGCGGTAAGGGAAGGATTTCTTACTCCTCGCTCTAGTCCAGATATATAGGTACGATCAAGATGGCAACGTAGCCCTAGTTCTTCTTGTGATATGCCTAAAGCTGCTCTATGCTCTCGGATCATTAACCCCAATGCCCTTAAAATTACTGCTTTTGATTTTTCCATAAAGTCTATAATCGTTCTTAGTGGACGATAAGTCTACGGACTATATGTCACAGGAATAATTTTCCTCTCCTCCCGTCAACCAAACAGCAAGGCAGCTCACAGGGGGGACAAAATCGCATTTTTTAGTAGTTTTTCCCCCGATAATTTAGGATAAAATAAAAATGCGATCGAGAGTTAATATTATGGACTGATCGGCAGCTCGATAATCGATGATAATTGAGATTAATGATCCCTTAACTCCAGCGAAGACTATTACCCTAATTTTCCCAGCGCAAAAATTTTCCCAAAATGCTTACTCCTCTCCTCTGGCAAAGTACCAATCCCCACCCCGATAATCTGGAGAATTTCCAAATTATTAGCCAATGGTGGCAAGATTTAAATCTTAAGGAAGTCTTCTGGCAACAGCGTTTAATTCCCGATACTGGCTCTCTGGAAGATATTAATTGGGAGCAGCAAGGTTTTGATGAAAAGTTTAGCATCCAAATGCCCCAAATTCGCGGGATTACCCTCTATTGGCATAAATCTACTTTTGCTGACGAAAGAAGCATAACACCTAAACAATTAATTTTAGATCGGGAACAGGAGCAATTAGACATTTATCCCCAATCCCAACCTAGTTTAGTTATTCGGGTGACAAAACCCCATCTGGTTTATCAAAAATTCGAGCTAAAAAATCCTCTCCTAGTCGGCAAAAAAGCGGCAAGTGAATATATTTTACTGATCAGGGATAAAGAACAGCAAATAGAAGTTAAAATTAATCTCAGTCCTGAAAATTATCGGCAATTTCTAGAAACCATGACTGAGGAACAATAATGTGGCAGGGGAACCTAGAACTAATTTACAAGCAAAAAAATCTCGCAACTGAGATTAATCACGTCTATGCTACCGCCCCTTTAAAAGTACAAAGACCCTTTTATCCCGAGGGAAAAAACCTTTGTCATACGGTGATTTTACACACGGCGGGGGGAATAGTTGGCGGTGATGTTCTTCAACAAAAAATTCATCTCCAAGCCGCTACTAATGCCCTGATTACCACTGCTTCTGCTGGGAAAGTTTACCAGAGTAACGGTAAGATGGCACAGCAATTAATCGAGATTAAAATCGATGACAATGCCAGTTTAGAATGGCTACCCCAAGAAACAATTATCTTTAATGGTGCGGTATTTCGCCAACATTTACGAGTGGATTTAGGGGAAAATAGCAGTTGGCTGGGATGGGAAATTACCCGTTTTGGTCGCAGTGCGCGGGGCGAGAAATTTTTAGCGGGAGAATGGCATTCTAATTGGGAAATTTGGCGATCAGGACAACCTTTATGGCTCGATCGCTCCTTCCTGTTGGGTGGTAAAATGATCGAGGGATTTTCTGGTTTAAATAATAGTCCCATGATCGGTACTTTAGTTTATATCGGTCAACCGGTGGGAAGAGATTTAATCGAGAAAGTGAGAGATTTTTCCCTAGAAGGAGAGATGGGAGTTACTAGCACTTTAGGAGATGGTCTTTTATGTCGTTATCGGGGTAATTCTAGCGGTGAAGTGCGACAATGGTTTCAGCAGGTTTGGCAAATTTTAAGGCGAGAAATGAGCGATCGAGAGGCAATTATTCCGCGAGTTTGGTTATCGTGGTAAAGGCGGTCAATTTTAAATTTTTCAAGTCACTTGAATGCCTGTATCGGTGATTGGGGCTATCCAAAATTGTAGATCGGGAGCGACGAGAATTTCCCGGGCCTCTTTAACGATAGTTTCCGCCACTTCCTGAGATGAACAGAGAGTAAAAACCGTCGGGCCAGAGCCTGACATCATCGTTCCCAATCCGCCTAAATCCCCCAAAACCTGTCTTAACTCGGCAACGAGGGGAAATTCGGGTAAAACCACCTTTTCGAGGTCATTGTGGATAAATTTGCCGATAGCGGCTGGTTTTTTCTGTGCGATCGCTTGTACCAAAGCCCCGGAACTCACCTGCTGACGGCGGTGATGAAAGTCCTCTGGAGAAGACAGATAGGTATCCTGAAATTTTTGTCGATAGCTTTGGTAGGCCCAGGGTGTAGAAACGGATAAATGATCGTATTTGGCTAAAATCACCCATAATCCAGTTAGAGGAGCGATCGGATCGAGAATTTCTCCCCTTCCCGTACAGATAACCGTTCCTCCTGTCACACAAAAGGAAGTATCGGACCCCAATCTTGCCGCTAAAGTTTCTAATTCCGGACGGGTTAACCCTAATTCCCAGATTAAATCGATGCCGACTAACACCGCCGCCGCATTGGTGGAACCCCCCGCTAAACCGGCAGCCACGGGAATATATTTCTCGATGATGATATCGATGCCGCCGTAATTGGCAAAGACGCGGGGGAATTCCCTCGCCATCAAAGTGGCAGCCCGATGGGCGAGATTACTGCTATCTTGGGGGACTAGGGGATGAGAGCAAAAGAGACGGAATTCCTGTAATCCGTTCGGCCGGAGAGTGATGCGATCGCATAATCCCACCGTCTGCATCACCATCACTAACTCGTGGAAACCATCAGGGCGATCGCCAACGATTTCTAGATATAAATTAATTTTAGCGGGGGCTAGAAGGGTATAACTGTGCATTTGTCAAGGAAAAAATCTAAAATTTTGGCAATTGACCTAATTTTTCCGCCAAGTCAATCCATTGCGATAAACTGAGGTCTTCGGCGCGAGCGAGGGGATTAATTTCTAATTGTGTCAGGATTTGGCTTAATCGATCGCTATCTAGACAATTTTTTAGATTATTGCGTAACATTTTGCGCCGGTTGGCAAAACCCCAGCTAATTAAAGTGGACAAAAAGGCAGCATTACTGACATTATTCGGCAAAACACGTGGTAAAAGCTGAATTACCGCCGAATCCACCTGGGGAGGCGGGGAAAAGGCCCGCCGGGGGACATCACAAATCCATTGACAATCGGCAAGGTATTGAATGCGGACGCTGAGAGCGCTGTAAGCTTTGGTGGAGGGGACAGCGACTAATCTTTCGGCGACTTCTTTCTGGACCAAGAGGGTAATACTCTGGTAAGGGGGGGTGAAGGGATGGGCGATCGAACCGAGCAGCTTTTCGAGGATCGGACTGGTGATATTATAGGGAATATTAGCCACTACTTTATTAACCGGCGGCAGTTGCTCCGGTTTAAGGGTAAGAAAGTCCCCTGGTATGAGATGAAAGTTATCTTGTTGGCCAAATTTTTTATTTAAAATTGTCCATAGATCTCGATCGATTTCTACAGCAACAACCAATTGAGCGCCATCGAGAAGACGACGGGTTAAAATGCCTGTACCCGGGCCGATTTCTAATACCCGATCCTCTGATTGTAAATTAGCAGCGTCGATGATGCGATCGAGTATCGATTCATCTTTTAACCAATGTTGTCCAAAACGTTTACGCGGTTGAATTTTCATCCCTCTATTTTAAAGTCAGAGGGTTGTTCTCGACAATAACACCCCTGAAAATATGGGCAATGCGATCGATAACCGCATCAATTATCATAGAGCCTAGACAAAGATAGCAAAAAAAATAGATACAATGTCAGATTTGAACGATGTTTTCGCAATTGTAGCAGGAGCGGTTCCGGGTGCGTTATCTCGTTATCATATTACCGAATGGACAAAAGCGAAATTCGGCTTGCGCTTTCCCTATGGAACCTTTATTATTAACTTAACTGGCTGTCTAGCAATCGGCTTTTTTGGTGCGATTTTACCCAAGTTTCCCTTTTATTCCCACGCACTAGATTTAATGGTTAGAACGGGATTTTTAGGAGCCTATACCACCTTTTCTACCTATAGTTTAGATATCCTGATCCTCTGGCGCAATCAACAAAATTTTCTCAGTCTTGTTTTTGCCGTTGCTAGTATAATTTTCGGATTGATTGCCGTGAGAATCGGGGCTGCTATTGCCCAAGTGTTTCTAGGTTAATTCTCCAATTTATTCACTATTGAAGGGCAGGAGAGACAGCATGGATTTTTTCAGGGGACGTTATAGTTTATCCGTGGCGATTGGGGCTATTTTTGGGGCTTTGAGTCGTTTTTATATCGCAGAATTAATTGAAAGTATCTTCGGTCAAGAATGGGGATTTTTGGGGACATTTTTTGTTAATATTTCTGGCTGTTTAATTATTGCCTATGTTTTGACTATGGTTAAGGAAAATATTCGCATAATTGCCCCAGAATTAGGATTGATGCTTGCCACGGGTTTTTGTGGTTCCTATACAACTTTTTCTACCTATAGTTTGGAGGTTAACAAGTTTTTAGAGCAAGGAAAATTAACTTTCGGTTTAATTTACTGGTTGGGCAGTATTCTTGGGGGGATGATTGCGCTTAAAATTGGAGTTATTTTAGCAAGAACAGGTTTTCCTAGATGAATTATTAAGGGCGCAAAAATAGATAAATCTAAGCACAATTGAGACTACTTTTTTCCTCTCCCACGCATTCCTAACAAGTAATGTCTCCATTGGTTTGAAACCAACTGCCTTCGAGTAATCTTAGTATATGGACTGTTTTGACATTTTCACGCCATCAAGGGGTATAGAGGGCGATTTTCCCAAGATTATCGCCCCGATAAAACCCGTTCCACCCGTCACCAAAGCACCCATTACTCAAACTTTCCCCTATTTTCACTTCCTATCGGTAACTGAAATTTAATCTCCTTAACTCTGTCATTACTATACCTTAATCTTAGTCAAGATTTAAGCTTTTCTTGATACAATTTGAGGGCGGGTTATCTTAGACTGAGAGCAGCCAATCTTCAGTAAAAACACTCCTATGGATCCATCTACAGAATCAACTTTTGTTTGTCCGATTATCATCGAAGACGACAGAACAGGATTAGACACAGAAACTATCCGACGGGCTTTAAGGGATAATTTACTCTATATTCAAGGTAAATTACCGGAATTAGCCAGTAAAAACGATCTTTACATGGCCTTAGCTTATACCATCCGCGATCGTTTATTGCAGCGTTGGTTAACCACCCAACAAACCTATCTAAAAAAAGATGTTAGAACCGTTTGTTATCTCTCGGCCGAATTTTTAGTTGGTCCCCATTTGGCTAATAATTTAATTAATCTCGGTATCTACGAACAAGTCCAGAAAGCTGTCAGCGAATCGGGATTAAAACTAGAAGAATTAATTGCCCAGGAAGAAGAACCGGGGTTAGGAAATGGTGGTTTAGGTCGTTTAGCTGCCTGTTATCTCGATTCCCTTTCTACCCTAGAAATTCCAGCTATTGGTTACGGTATTCGCTACGAATTTGGTATCTTTGATCAAGAAATTCACGACGGTTGGCAGGTAGAAATAACCGATAAGTGGTTACAGTATGGAAATCCCTGGGAAATTGCCCGACCGGAAGCGGGAGTAGAGGTAAAATTTGGCGGTTATACCGAATCCTATACCGACGAAAATGGTAATTATCGCAGTCGTTGGATTCCCGATTATGTAGTCAAAGGAATTCCCTACGATACCCCAATTCTCGGCTATCGAGTGAACACAGCTAATACCATGCGTCTATGGAAATCAGAAGCTTGTGAATCTTTTGATTTTGGTCGCTTTAATCGCGGCGATTATTATGGCGCGGTAGATAATAAAGTTCACTCGGAAAATATCAGTAAAGTTCTCTATCCTAACGATGAACCAATTCAAGGCAAAGAACTACGTTTAGAACAGCAATATTTCTTTGTTTCCTGTTCTCTACAGGATCTGATTCGTATTCACTTATATGAGAACCCCAGTCTCGATAATTTTCATCAAAAATGGTCGGTACAATTGAATGACACTCACCCTTCTGTCGGGGTAGCTGAGTTAATGCGCTTGTTAATTGATGTGCATCATTTCGATTGGGATAAAGCTTGGTTTATTACTCAAAATACCTTCGCCTACACCAATCATACTCTTTTGCCGGAAGCTTTAGAAAAATGGCCTTTGAGTATTTTTGGTCGTCTTTTACCGCGATTAATGGAAATTATCTACGAAATTAACCATCGTTTCTTGGATAAAATTCGCATTATTTATCCCCATGATGACGGCAAAATGTCCCGTTTATCTATAATCGATGAAAGCGGCGAAAAATACGTCCGTATGGCTCACCTCGCCTGTGTGGGTTCCCAGGCAATTAATGGGGTGGCAGCCCTCCATACAGAATTACTTAAAAAAGATGTTCTGCGGGACTTCTATGAACTCTTTCCCGAAAAGTTTAGCAACAAAACCAATGGAGTTACTCCCCGGCGCTGGATAGTTTCTAGTAATCCCCGCTTAACTTTTGCGATTACAGAAAAAATCGGCGAAAATTGGATTAAGCACCTGGAGGATTTACGCGGTTTAGAAAACTATGTGGATGATGGGGGATTTCGGGACTCTTGGCGACGAATTAAATACGATATTAAGGCAGATTTAGCCAATTATATCGATAAAAAAGTCGGCATTAAAGTTGATCCTAGTACCCTCTTTGATGTGCAGGTAAAACGCATTCACGAATATAAACGGCAACATCTCAACGTTTTACATATTGTCACTCTCTATCATCGCCTCAAAAATAATCACAATCTCGATATTACCCCCCGTACCTTTATTTTTGGTGGTAAGGCAGCCCCGGGTTATTTTATGGCGAAATTAATCATTAAATTGATTAATTCTGTGGCGGAAGTGATCGATAATGATCCGACGATTGGAGGACGCTTAAAAGTGGTTTTCCTACCCGATTATAATGTCACCTTCGGTCAACGGGTTTATCCGGCTGCCGACTTGTCTGAACAAATTTCCACCGCAGGGAAAGAAGCTTCGGGAACTGGTAATATGAAATTCTCTATGAATGGTGCCTTAACTATCGGTACTCTCGATGGGGCAAATATCGAAATTCGTGAAGAGGTGGGGGCGGAAAATTTCTTTCTTTTTGGCTTGACAACCGAGGAGGTTTATGCTAAAAAAGCCGCCGGTTATAATCCCCAAGAATACTATTATCATAACGAAGAATTGCGGGCAGTATTAGACCTCATTGGTTCGGGATTTTTTAGCCGGGGTGATAGTAGTTTATTCCGTCCGCTTGTGGATAATCTTATCTACAATGATCCCTATATGTTACTGGCCGATTATCAGTCCTATATCGACTGTCAGGAAGGAGTCGGTTGCGCCTATAAAGATCAAGAACATTGGAGTCGTTTAGCGATTCTTAATGTGGCCCGCATGGGGAAATTCTCTAGCGATCGATCGATTCGGGAATATTGCGAGGAAATCTGGCGGGTACAACCAGTAAAGATTGAATTACCTGATTATACTCAAGCTAATGCCGGTTTATCGGTAAATTAGAACAAATCTAGGCAGTAGGAGCGTGTTTATCGGTCCTACTGCCCACAGGATAACCAGCCCTGGACTACTCTAATCTAGATTTCTACGGGATTGACGGGGCTCGAACCCGCAACTTCCGCCGTGACAGGGCGGTGCTCTAACCAATTGAACTACAATCCCATTTTTGCCACATTTCTAATTGTAGCTTCATCATTAGGGTTATGTCAAGCACCTCCGGGAAAATTTTTTTGAGGGAGTGGGGAAGTGGGAAACAATTCATAACTCGGTTTTTAAAGTTGGATTGGGATCAATCCTGAATTAAAGCCAAAAAATCCCATGATAAAGAGGATATCTCTTTACCATGGGATTGTAATTAAGCTTGTTGGGAGCCTGAGCTATGACTAACCCGAATTCGATCGAACAGCTATCGCAAGAATTACTCGATCTAGACCAAGTGGATGCCGATACTGGGGCAGATTTGCGGCAAAAAGCCCAAGAAATCCTCGCTGAAACCAGTATTGACCTGCCGATTCGAGAAGCGATCGCCGATAGTCTCAGTCAAGGCAATCAACTACTTACCCTCAAAACCGTCGGCAGGGAAGAAAGTTACTAGCACATTTGGTGTCAAAAGTCAAGATGAAAGAAAAAAAAATTTTTGTCTGGCTGGGGCGATTTTTGACCTCTTTTGGGCTGTTATCGGTGATAAGTGGCTGTAATTCCCCTCTTTTGATCACTCCTCAAGTTCCCGTCGGTGGTTTAAATAGTTTTGCCCCCGATCAATTCCCCAGTTATAGTGCTGATGGTCGCTATTTAGCCTTCGCTTCCGATCGCTCCGGTCGTCGTAGTATATATTTATTCGATCTGCAAGAAAAGCGCTTAGTTAATCTCCCTAACCTAAATCGTGGCGATTCTAGCCAAGATCAGCCATCTCTGAATGCTGACGGTCGTTTAATTGCCTATATCTCCAGCGAACGCGGTAAAAGTGATGTCATGGTTTATGATCGTTCCCAGTCCCGTGCAACCCTATTAACCGCTAACCTGCGGGGAAGCGTCCGCAATCCCACCATTAGCGGTGATGGTCGCCAAATTGCCTTTGAAACCAACCAAGACGGTCAATGGAATATTGCGATCGTTAACGGACAATTTTAAACTTGTTCTACTCAGTCTTAATCGTTAAAACCTGCGGGGGAGTAGCATCTGGTGGATATAAAAAATTTACCTGTACTACACGCCAATCGCCAGGAGGAATAGTCAGAGTCACTAAAGATTGCCCCTCTTGTCCGCGTCTTTGGACGAGATGGAAAAATCTGCTTTGTGCCTGTCCTTGGTCATCGCTATAATTGACGACTACCGTTCCCCGAAAAAACACTTGTGGGGCAGCCGGATCAAGAAAACGCAAACCCTGCCCGATAAAATCCTCTTTAATCGGTGTTTCTAGCGCAATAGTCACCGTTTTCGCCTCATCACTTCGATTAAATAGAGGTAAACTTAACCTATATTCCACACCGTAATTACCATGAGCTTGATAGGCCGTATCGGGATAGCGAACTAACATACTAGCACTTTGATTTTGTTCCGTTCCCAGTTTGCCCCCGGGTAGGGTGCTAATCCCATAGGCTATAGATTGACCAGAATCAGGAATATTTAACCATAAAGAAGCTCGATCGACCAATCGGGCAGGCCAGGCTGAACCTTGGGACACCCCCGCTACCCGTCCATAAATTATCTGTCCTTGACTATTGGGAGGAGTGGGCACTCGATCGCGCGGAGTCGATAAATCGCCTTTTTCCAGCAAATTTTCCCATTCTGTCAGATTTGGTGGTCTTTCCTGCCCATTTTCGTCTAGGGGTGCATAAAGAGCTAAACTAGCAGCGTAGAGAAGACCGTCACTTTCCAGACGGAGATAAGTGGATCTCCCGTTTAAGGGTGGAGTCAAATCGCGCACGGGAATCGCCGCATTTAAGACCATAAAACTCTCCCCCGCCGGAATAATAATCCTATCGGGAAAAATACCCTGACGCTGCCCCATTAAAATATCCCCCATTACCCGACTTCCCGGCCCAGCAAAAACCGTCCCCTGATTATTTTCCACTTGTGCGGGTAAATCAATAAAAGCTGCATCGGGTTGACTCAAATAACTGGCCCCCTGCAAAATTTTGACAGTCACGGGATTAGGACTGGGATTGTGGAGTAATATACCCAGATAAAGGGTGCGTAAATTATCGGGAAAATTCCCCCTGGCTACATGGTGGGCAAAAATATCAAAGCGTCCCTGAAAAGCATAATTTAAATGGGCCGAGGGAAATCTTTTTTCTTGGGGGGGAAAAGTCGAAAGCAAAATCCCTTCTCCTAGCAATAATTCGGGACTATTGCTATTAAAAACGGGAACTTGATCTAGTTGATTCGGTAAAGGACGCACCTGCGCCGGTCGAATTATTTCTACAATAGGGGGAGTTTGGGCAATGGGTAGCAAAACAGGCCAGATCACACAAATTACCATCTGAAGATAATTAATCTTTGATCATACCATTATTGGCTCGCTCAATTTAGATAGTATTCTGTTTGTCCATATCTAGAGGATTGGTTGATATTTCTTTCGGGTGTTAGCCGACCTTTTTGGTTAAGTACAATCAAGAAAAATTATCAAATTTCTGAATCGTTATTGGCTCTTGCCATTGAGCAAATCTATTGTCATCATAGACTAAAATCTAGATGTAACCGTGGTTTTCTGGAAACTTGGCCCGATGTCTAGATATTGATCGAGCCAGAATTGTTATGATCAATTCATGAAGTTTGATAACAGTATTTCCCCGTGAACATGAACCAAATCGACTATCTCAGGATTAGTTTAATCGATCGCTGTAACTTTCGCTGTCAGTATTGTCTGCCTGAAGATGCAGAATTGGCCTATGTTCGACCGCAAGACTTACTCACCCGGGAGGAAATTCTTACTTTAGTCAAAAATGTCTTTATTCCCCTCGGTTTCCGTAAATTTCGCCTTACTGGTGGGGAACCTCTCTTACATCCCGAAGTAGTGGAGATTGTGCGCGATATCGCCTCTTTATCTGCCACTAGCGATTTAGCCTTGACCACTAATGGCTATTTACTTGACAATTTAGCCGAAATGTTGTATGAAGCTGGACTAAGACGGATTAATATCAGTTTGGACTCCCTCGACCCCGACACTTTCGATAAAATTATCGGTAATCGCAGCCGGAGTCGTTGGCAAAAAACTTGGGCAGGTATTCAAGCAGCCCAGAGGGTGGGTTTTGACCCCTTAAAATTGAATGTGGTGGTGATTCCGGGGATAAATGAGGCAGAAGTGGAAGATTTAGCGGCTTTGACCATCGAGAAGCGTTGGCACGTCCGTTTTATCGAGTTTATGCCTATCGGTAACGGTGATTTATTTCAAGAAAAAGCTTGGATTGCCAACGAGGAATTAAGGGGGCGAATTCGGGCAAAATGGGGTTTAAATGAGGGTCAAGTGCGGGGAAATGGTCCAGCCGATGTTTTTCAAATTCCGGGGGCTAAGGGTACAATCGGCTTTATCAGTCAGATGTCGGAGTGTTTTTGCGATCGCTGTAACCGCCTACGTCTCTCGGCCGATGGTTGGTTGCGTCCCTGTCTCCTCAACGAAACCGGACAAATTGACCTAAAAACTGCCCTCCGTCAGGGAATTTCGCCAGCAGAAATCAGGGAAAGAGTCGGGAAATTAATAGAAATGAAAGCAGAAATAAACTTTAAACTGCGTGATTCCGGCACATCAAGCGGCATTTATACCCGTACTATGTCCCAAATTGGCGGCTAAAAATCTACTGTCCGAATTCTACTCTAGCCTGTTCTACCATTTCCACGGTAACTCGATCGGAACCGGCATGACGAGCTAATTCTTCTATTCTTTGACGCGCTTGGGAACGAACAAAATAGGGAATATTTTTCAGTTTTGCTTTTGCTTCTGCGGTCCATTGTAGTTGATCGGAAAAATCTAGAGCGTCCATAGATTTAACATATAGTAGTCCGTCTATTATACCAAAAAAGATTAGCTATTTATTGAAAAGCTGATTAAATGATGAGTTTCTTGATAGCGACTCTTTTTCACCTTTCTCTTAATTTTAGGTTTCTGCTAGGTCGAAATTTACTCTTTGATATAAATCTTGAAAAGAAATCTGCCAATCCACCGACACCAATTGTAAAACCGCATTTTCCCCCGTGACGAAATCAATTAACCATTGATCATCCTTTTGTTTATAGTAACGTTCCACACTATAACTAGATTGTTCGATCAGAATATATTCCTGAAAAGTTGGCAGAGAACGATAGAATTTAAACTTATCCCCTCGATCATAAGCTTGGGTGGAATTAGAGAGAACTTCGACAATAATTAAAGGATTGATCACGTTAGATTGACTATTCCCTTGATAGAGAGGTTGACCTTTAATCACCATCACATCGGGATAGGTGTAAATGCTATAATCTGATAGCCATAAACGCACCGTTTCCATGTAGGTATAATAATCTTGATTATTGATATTTAAGGGAAAATTACGGCAAAAATTTAGACAAATCTGATTGTGATTAGTTGTTGCTCCTACCATTGGGATAATTTCTCCTTGACGATATTCATTTTTATCCTCGGACGTTTCCTCCAGAGCGAGATATTCTTCGGGAGTATAATATTTAGTTTCAGTAGTGGTTAACATTTTTGACTCTCCTTCCTATTCTATTTTCTAGGATACAGCATTTCCCTAAAAAGAGACAAAGTTATCCTTGAGGAAGCTGACAGATTGAGTTACTCGGATCATATTTTTCCCTTAATCTCCGGCAAAAAATGCCGAGAAATCCACAATTAAAAATCCAACTATCAAAATTGCTCACGCCAAGGGTTAAGATAAACTAGATAAATAGTTTTATGTTTAGTTTCTCCTATGTTTAACTGGTTCCGTCGTCAGAAAGTCCAACCCGAACAAGAACAAGCCCCCCCCGCACCCGTAGAGGAAACCCCCAGCGAGGCAACCAGTCAGGAAGACTATTTAGATTGGGCCAAAAAAGCCTTTAAAAATATTCAAGAGAAAAAAGCCACGGCCGAGGCCGTCGTTAGCGAAACCCCTGAAATATCTATTGCTGAAACAGAACCTCCGCCAGAGGAAGAACCAGTTAAAGAAGAAGAAACCGAGGATAATACCCCCGCATGGCTGAAAAAATCCGATCGCCTCGAAATTCTCAAAGAAACCGCCATCGAAACCCCCACAGAACCGGATGAGGATTTTATCTGGTCGGCCAAAGTTTTAGCCAATCAGGGACGACAAGCAGAGGACGTTTCGGAAGAAGAAATCACCTGGTTAAAAAAATTGCGTCAGGGTTTAGGCAAAACGCGCCGCAGCTTGGTCAATCAGCTTAAGGCCGTGGTTGGTCAGGGTCCCCTCAATCAAGATGCAGTGGAGGAAATCGAAGCATTATTGCTTCAGGCCGATGTGGGGGTAGATGCCACCGATTATATTATCACTACCCTCCAAAATAAGCTAAAACAGGAAGCGCTGCCCCCCGAAAAAGCGATCGAATATCTCAAAGAAATTATCCGCGAGATTTTAGATGCACCTTTAGCCAATTATAGCAACCCCGGTTTTGAGCCAGAAAAAGGCAAATTAAATATCTGGATGCTCACAGGAGTTAACGGAGTTGGTAAAACAACGACTATCGGCAAATTAGCTCATTTATCTAAACAATCTGGCTATAGTTGTATAATCGCCGCTGCCGACACCTTTCGCGCTGCTGCCGTGGAACAGGTGAAAGTTTGGGGAGAGCGATCGCAAGTGGAAGTAATTGCCAACCCAGGCAAAAATACCGACCCAGCCGCCGTGGTGTACGATGGCATCGAAGCCGCTAAATCCAGGGAAGTAGAATTACTCTTAGTGGATACGGCGGGAAGATTGCAGAATAAAAAGAACTTAATGGCAGAATTAAGCAAAATTCGGCGCATTATCGACAAAAAAGCCGAGAGTGCCGTGGTGGAATCCCTTCTAGTTCTCGATGCCACTTTAGGACAAAACGGGCTGCGACAGGCTGAGGTTTTCTCGGAAGCTGCCCAATTAAGCGGCGTGATCCTGACTAAAATCGATGGTACAGCTAAAGGGGGTGTCGCCCTGGCCGTAGCGCGTCAGCTTAACCTACCGATTCGCTTTGTTGGTGCCGGGGAAGGAATCGAGGATTTGCGGCCCTTTTCCAGTTACGAATTCGTGGAAGCTTTACTAAGTGGCGATTGATCTCACCCCAGCTATCTTTCATAATCTTTTCATCGTTGCTTCATAATTGTCTCATTTTTAGCTATGCTAGAACTGGAGACTCGGGGTAACAACTATGCAAAGGACAATTACGGTTAGTCATCTAGGAGTATATTATCGCAGCGTGGAAGCCCTACGGGATATCACCCTGAAAATTTATCCCGGACGATTAACCGGTATTATCGGTCCCAACGGCGCGGGCAAAAGTACCCTGATCAAAGCCATGCTAGGATTAATTCCCGTACAACAGGGAAGCGTTAACTATCAAGGGCAATCTCTACAGCAACAACTGGATAAAGTCGCTTATGTTCCCCAAAGATCTCAAATCGACTGGACCTATCCCGTTACCGCTTGGGATGTGGTGATGATGGGGAGAGTCAGAAAAACGGGTTGGTTTCGCCCTTTTTCCCATATTAGTCGTCAACAGGCTTTAAATGCCCTAGAACGGGTGGAAATGGCTGATTTACGCCATCGTCCCCTCGGTCAGTTGTCGGGAGGACAACAGCAAAGAGTCTTTTTAGCCAGATCTTTGGCCCAAGAAGCGGAGATTTTCTGTTTTGATGAACCTTTCGTTGGGGTAGATCAAAAAACCGAGGGGATCCTTTTTAATATCTTTGGTGAGTTAGCCCAAGAAAATAAGATTGTCCTGGTGGTTAACCATGATTTAGGCGAATCTATCACCCATTTTGCTGATTTAATCCTCTTAAATAAAGAATTGATCCTCGCCGATCAACGATCTAAGGTCTTAACTGATTTTAATCTCCGGCGCGCCTATGGGGGTAAAGTCTCCTTCTACGATGCCATGACACCACCAGATCATCGCCGATCGAGTCTCGATTATCTCGATCGCTTCTCGAAAAACAATGCGATAAACTAGAAGCGAAGATATTTTGGCTGACTGCCGATAGGGACCCCGATGAAAACTATTTCCCCGCAAGAAGTAACAGGAACGATCGAACTGGCTCCTAACTATCGAATTCCCCTGTTTTTAGTAATTTTATCGCTGCCTTTACTCTTTTTACAGGTCTGGCTCGGCATAATTTTCTCCCTGTTAGGGCTATTCTTGATGTTGCAGACTACCCGCATTCGTCTCCAGTTTACCCCCACTTCCCTAGATGTCTATCTATCTGGGCAACAAATTCGCTCCTTTCCCTACCAAGAATGGCAAAATTGGCGGATTTTCTGGAACAAAGTCCCGATCCTATTTTATTTCAAAGAAATTAACAGCATTCATTTTTTGCCCATTATCTTTGACAGCGCAACCCTGAGACTGTGCCTCGAAAAATACTATCCTTTAGCAGCATCGCAAGCGATCGACTCAGAAGCGAACTAAGATTGAGTTAAAATTAAATCTAGCTAATAGCGTCTTAATTACCTGCCTTGGCCCTCTGTTCGCTCTGCATTTCTAAAGCCGATGACTTCAGAAGATTTTAATGTTTTACCCCTTGACAAAATGACAGACTTACCCAATGAATCTGTCGAAGCATTTAGTTTTGATGATCTCTGGAACGATCACCCAGTAGAGAATCCCCAGCCATCGGAAACCGCCCCCGAAGGCGAATTAGTTCCCGCAGCCCAAGCGCAACCCCTACGAGCAGAAATCGAGGCTCTAGAACGGCAAAAA
Source organism: Microcystis aeruginosa NIES-4325 (assembly GCF_008974145.1). Classification (GTDB taxonomy): domain Bacteria; phylum Cyanobacteriota; class Cyanobacteriia; order Cyanobacteriales; family Microcystaceae; genus Microcystis; species Microcystis aeruginosa_G. Next base: position 70,350 of record NZ_BJKP01000015.1, read on the forward strand.
CAGAGCCTAGCGGCAGAAATCTCGGCATTAAAAGCGGAAAAAGAACGCTTGATCGCCGAGGAATTGGGGGATATCAAAGCTCAAATCGAAAGAATGCTCAAGGAAGGCGTGAAAGACCTAGAACAACGCAAACAGGCTTTAGAATTGGCGATCGAACAGTTAGAACGCCGTCGTGAGCGGATTAGGCAGGAAATGCGGAGTAATTTCGCCGGAGTCTCCCAGGATCTAGCAGTGCGGGTTCAGGGATTTAAAGACTATCTGGTGGGCAGTTTACAGGATTTGGCCGCGGCTGCCGAACAGTTGGAATTACCCCGTTTTGAAACCCCCGAAAAATCCCCCCGCCCCGTGGAACCTCCCCTGCGGACCGAACGGGAGGAAAACCCGCGCCCATCCCGTGGTAGTCAAGGCCGGGATTATCGCGAAGAAAGTCCCCGTCCCCCCCGTACCAGTAACCAGGGCCGGGATAATTGGCAAGAACCCCGTCGTTCTAACCGTTCGGGTTATGAATCGGAACCAGTGGGACAATCCACCCCTAGACAGGGCTTTTCTGACCAAAATCAGCGCATCCAGGCTCTTTTAGACCGTTATCGCAGTCGTCCTGACTATTACGGTCCTCCTTGGCAATTACGGCGCACTTTTGAACCAATTCACGCCGAACGGGTGCAACAGTGGTTCTTTAAACAGGGGGGCCGGGGTACGGTTCGCGGTATGGGCAGCCGTCTCCAGAATATTCTGGTGGCTTCGGCAATTATCTCGATTATGGCGGAATTACAGGGCGATCGCTTCCGTTCTCTCGTTCTGGCTAATAGTCCCGAACGTTTAGGCGAATGGCGGCGTGGTCTCCAAGATTGTCTCGGCATTTCCCGCGCCGATTTTGGACCAGACCGCGGCATCGTTCTCTTTGAGTCTCCCGAAGCTTTAATTCAAAAAGCGGAACGTTTAATCGAGGATAAGTATTCACCGCTCATTATCATCGATGATACCGAAGAAAGGCTGAATTTCGCCCTTTTACAATTCCCCTACTGGTTAGCTTTTGCCCCTGAACCCCAACAAAGTTCTAGTTATTGGTATTAACTAATTAGTCCTTGAGAACGTAGGTTGGGTTGAAGCATGAAACCCAACGCCCTTTTTCAGCTAACCCTAATTAGTCCTTGAGCAGTGCGATACATTGGGCTAAAGAAGCATTAGTTTTCAGTGCTTGCGGGTTAATATGGGTGGCAGCGGCTCGATAACCTTGTTCTAAGAGAGCTGCAATTAAATCTTCCCTTTTGGGTAGATCTAATTTGCCCCTTCTACCAATTTCCCGAAAGCTATAAAAATAGGGAGGAAAATCGTTTTCTTCCCTCATTATTTTTAACAATTTAACTACCTTTTTCCACTGCCATTGATCGGCTAAATCTGCCATTTTTTCTAGATACAAGCGATCATGTAAACTGCCTAACCACAAGGGTCCGGTTAAGGTTAAAGGTTGCCCGTCCCCAGAACAAACTATCTTGCCTAACTTCGGCCAAGGCACTGATTGATATTCCCCGCAGCTATGACAATAACCGAGGAAACCGTAGTTATGACTATTTAATTGTCTATTGGCCGTTAACCGCACCATCACCCGATAACTTTGACCAAAAAAGAAGGAAAAAATCGGCGTAATTCCTAAACCTAATCGGGCCGATTCTAATTGCAAACTGGCGATAATTAATCTTAATCCCTGTTCGTGGGCAGCTGGATGATTGCGAGCATAGGCTCCATAATCAGCTAAACTATTTTCTAGATTATGACCCGTCAACGTCCGTCCATCGGTATTAGTTAGATAGATTAAACCACCGATTTTAGTGGCTAAAGGAATGGCACTAAACAAAGATGCAGAGGAACCAAAAGCATCAATATCAACTAGATCATAATGGTCTTTTTCAAGATAACATTCTAGGAGAACTTCTTGAGCAGATTTATAGGTTATTTTGCCTTGTTTCTGTTGTACTAAACTCTCTAAATTAGCGGCTAAAGTTGGCTTAATTTCTGGATTACCATCATTAACCCACAGCCAATCCGCACCACTTTCTAACCAATACCTGAGCGCTCGCACACCAGAGCCGCTCATTACCTCTAAAACGCGCAAACTTCCCCGCTCTTTTTGGGCAATTGCCGCCGCTAAAACTCCTAAATCTCGGACGATTTTACTTTCCAGTCTATAGAAAGTATTGTTAATAGTAAATATCGCTTTTTCTTCCTGCATCGCTCATCTCATAATTAGCACTCGATCGCTTCTTTTTTTCTTGCCACAATTCCCTAGGAGGGGAAAGGTTCAACCACTGCCAAAACCGATCAGACATCAAGATAGAAGATAAATCTAAAGAAAGTGTGAAATTAGCAGAAATTGTCGATTTTTTCAGTATTATATCTCTGAAAAGCTGATAGTTTCCCCATGAGAACGGCAAATTGAAGGTAAAAAAATAACTATTTTTTAATATCTTATAGCAGTTTAATCCAGTCTGATGGGAGATAACCTAAAAGCAAAATCATTCAACCTTGATATAAAGATGAAAAAGTATCTAGCAGAGTTCATCGGGACCTTTTGGCTGGTTCTCGGTGGTTGCGGTAGTGCCGTTTTAGCAGCAGTATTTGTGGGCAAAGCCAAGAGTGTCGTAGATGGTGCTGATTTTAATATCCATCTGGGGATTTCTTTTGTGGGTGTCTCCCTCGCCTTCGGTTTAACGGTTCTTACCCTTGCCTACGCTTTCGGGCATATTTCGGGGGGACATTTTAATCCCGCCGTTTCCTTCGGTCTCTGGGCAGGTAAACGCTTCCCCGGTTCAGAACTACTTCCCTACATCATCGCTCAAGTTTTAGGGGCGATTTTAGCGGCGGTAATTATCTACATTATTGCCAGTGGTCAACCCAGTTTCGCTTTGGGTGGCAGTAACCCTCTGGCCACCAATGGTTACGGAGAACATTCTCCCGGTGGTTACAGTTTATTCGCCGCTTTGGTCACGGAAGTGGTCTTGACCTTCATGTTCTTAATTATCATTTTAGGTTCTACCGATCGACGCGCCCCGGCGGGTTTTGCTCCCATCGCCATTGGTTTAGGATTGACCTTAATTCACTTAATTAGCATTCCCGTGACCAACACATCCGTTAACCCCGCTCGTAGTACCGGTGTTGCTCTTTTATGCGGTAATATGGCTCTCGTTGGTCAATTATGGTTATTCTGGATTGCTCCCATTGTTGGGGCTGTGGCTGCGGGTTTCCTCTACAATAGTTTCTTTGAAGAAACTTTAGAAGAAAGACGAGTTAGAGAATAAGTGGAAAGTTACCGCTAAAGTTTGATTGCTTAAAGAGTCAAGTGCTGATAGCGATTCCTGTGGGGTCGCTATTTTTTTCGTCCCCACCGACAAAATTGAGCAGCGCTCGTCGTCCCTGCTCACCTCGATCGAGTAAAGTAATCTCTAGATAATTTTCCGGCAAAAAAGTTAAACGTTCTGACCATTCGATCGCCACTATCCCTAAATCTACCTCGATTCCCTGCCAATAATTTTCTAGGTACAGGGCCTCGATATCCTGACCCTGCAAACGATACAAATCCAAATGATACAAGGGAATGCGGCCTTCGTTATATTCATTAACGAGGGTGAAGGTAGGACTAGCTATAGGCTCTTGAATGCCCAATCCTAAGCCAATTCCCTGTACTAAGGTGGTTTTTCCCGCTCCCACATCGCCTTTTAATAAAATTACACTGCCTGGGGCCAAGGTTTGCCCCAGTTTTTCCCCTAAATTGACAGTAGCTTCTCGATCGGGCAAGTCGATAATCATTTTTTCCGCTAGGATGCCAGTTAATCACTGATTTTAATATAGCGATCAGAGCAGCTTTCTGACCTCCTTGGCTCTGGGGGGCTAAATCTGGTCTTTTGATCGAGAAAAATAGAAGCAGTTAAACTCATCTCTGATCTCTTAGTCTTACCTTGGGTCAAATGGTCGCTATCAGGACAGAGATAAGCGATCGGCGAAACCTTCTGGTAGATTAGACTAAATGGGAGTTGGTTAACTGCTTTTATAAAATTTATTGTTCCCTAACCATCAGCATTATCTAGGGTCGAAGGCAATAAAACAACCGAAGTTTAGGACTTTAAGCCAGAAGTTAAGAAAAACAGTGAAATTATTATTTTTGAGTAATGGCCACGGTGAAGATGAGATCGCGATCCGGATTATTAAAAGACTGCAATCATCTCCCCACTGTCCGGATATTACTGCGTTACCCCTAGTGGGTAACGGTTATGCTTATACTCGTCTGGGGATTCCCCTTCTCGATCGAGGTCAAAAAATGCCCTCTGGGGGTTTTATCGCTAGGGATGTCAAACAATTATGGCGAGATCTACGGGAGGGATTATTGGGATTAACCTCCCGTCAATACCGTCTGGTCAGAAATTGGGGCCAAGAAGGGGGAAAAATTATCGCAGTGGGAGATATCTTACCCCTAGCCCTTGCTTGGTTGAGCGAGACAGATTATGCTTTTGTGGGAACGGCTAAATCGGAATACTATCTCCGGGATGAGCAGGGATGGTTAGATAGTAGCTCGATGATCGATCGCCTCTGGGGTTCCTACTATTATCCCTGGGAACGCTGGTTAATGGCCCGTCCTCGCTGTCGGGGGGTTTTTCCCCGGGATAGTTTAACTAGCAAAATTTTACAACAGTGGTCAATTCCCGTCGTCGATGGGGGTAATCCGATGATGGATGACCTTTTACCCTCGATAACGGGCGATTTTCCCCAAGATTGCCTAACTATTCTGCTGCTACCCGGTTCGCGCTTTCCCGAATCTCTCCACAATTGGCAGCAAATTCTCGCAGCTGTGGCGGCCATGATCGGACGTTTTCCCGATTACAAGCTGGAATTTTTGGCGGCGATCGCTCCTTCTCTCCCCCTAGAATCTTTTACGGCTGCTTTAATTGACCGGGGTTGGCGAGAACATCGCACAAATAAGTTTATTTGTCAAGAGGTATTTATAACTATTTCTCAAAGGGATTACGCCGAATATTTAGGCCGTTGCCATCTAGCGATCGCCATGGCGGGAACTGCCACGGAACAGTTCGTCGGTTTGGGTAAACCGGCGATCACAATTGCGGGATCTGGACCACAGTTTACCCCCCATTTTGCCAAACTGCAACAGCGTTTATTAGGCTGTTCAATTCTCTTAGGCGATAGTGTCGAGTCAGTGGCAGACAAGTTAGAATATTTATTACAAAATCCCCCACAGTGGCAAGAAATCGCCTTTAATGGTCATCAGAGAATGGGATCGGCCGGTGCCTCCGATCGCATTGCCCAATGGTTACTAGGCAATTTTTGCCCTTAAATGAAAGTATCGGTCTGATTTTCGCCGCTAGTGGGCCAATCAAAAACAGTTTCTAGGGCGATTTTTTGGGCGCTTGCTTGTTGTCCATAGCTGAAAAGATAGGGAATTTCTGCGCTTTGTTGACGAAACCACTGGAAAACGTAGGGACTACCATAAATAATCAATGCTTGAATCTGTCCGGTTTTCAGCAAAGCTTGATAGATAGCTTTCGTTTCCTCCCCTAATCCGGCACTACCCCGGAAAGGATTACCACGGATAAATACTTGCAGGAGAGTCGTTTCTGGGGAGACGAGGGACTGATTAAAAGTGCTACGGTCGATTATTTGGGTTTGATAACCCCATTGTCGGGGCATTGTCACCGCCGGACAAGAGCGATCGAGAAAGTCACAGTTAAGTAGATCATCGACAACGATTAAATTGCGGCCTTGAGTGGCTTTAATCGGTAAATTACCGCTAACTGTTTGGGAATCTTTTAAAATATCGCTGACAATCTCTAGAGCTTGCGGTGCCGCTAAACTGCTTAAGGATTCTAAGGATGGCTGTCTTTGCCCTAATTTCTCTTTTGCCCGTTGAATACGTTGCCAAGAATCATTAATTCTCGCTTCGCTAATTGTACCCGCCTGCACGGCACTATACACCGCTTCGATCGCTTCGATCGGAGCGGGAGGCATTAACAGTATATCAGCCCCCGCCTGTACCGCCCTCACTGCGATGGCGGCAGCACTGGCAATTTTAGTCACTCCCCCCATAATCAGGGCATCAGTGACGATTAAACCCTGAAAACCGAGATTTTGGCGCAGTTTTTCCCCGATAATTTTCGAGGAAAGAGTGGCGGGAAATTCGGCATCCCAAGCGGGAATTAACAGATGGCCTGACATAATACTATCAACCCCTGACTCGATCGCCGCTTGAAAGGGCGGCAATTCGATCGCTTCTAGGCGATGATGATCGTGGTTGATGATGGGAAGATCGAGATGGGAGTCATTGCTGGTGTCACCGTGGCCGGGAAAATGTTTGGCCGTGGTCAAAACTGGATAGGAATTCGCCCCTAAAATAAAAGCTTGAGCCAGATTAGCGACGATTTCGGGAGTTTCAGCGAAGGAACGAATATTGATAACCGGATTGTCGGGATTATTGTTCACATCGACAATTGGGGCTAAAATCCAGTTAATCCCGATCGCTAGAGCCTCCTTAGCGGTGATTGCTCCCATTTCCCTGGCATATTCTGTGGCTTTTGTCAAGCTTTTTTCAGCTATTTTTCCTAAAGCCATCGGGGGGGGAAACCAAGTGGCGCCGGAGAACCTTTGGCCGACCCCCTCCTCGATATCGGCGGCAATGAGGAGAGGATTATCGCCGGACCAACTTTGTAATTGTTGGCTACGGAAAGCGATCTCGGCGGCGCTGCCTCCTAAGAGAATCACCCCACCGAGGTGGAGGGTTTCTAACCAATGTTTCAGGGTAGCGTTGACAGGTTCCCAAGCAGGATAGCGGATTTGTTGGTCAAAGAGATAGCCGGAGGCGCGGACTACTATCATCTGACCAATACGTTCTTTTAGGGATAAAATGCGATCGCTCACTATTCAGTTATCAGGAGACAGGGGACAGGGAGAAAAAAGACGGCTAATAGTTTTATTCCTCTTCGGAATCGTCATCTTCTGGGGGTCGATCGCTTTTAATATGATCAAGAAGGTGTAACATTCGATCGCCGCGTTCAAGGGAAGAATCTTCTAGGAAGACCACTTCGGGGGTACGTCTGAGACGGATGCGTCGACCGAGTTCGCGCCGGACGAATCCCGCGGCAGCTTTTAACCCAGCCATAGTTTCGGCCTTTGCCGCTTCGTTGCCGTAGATAGACACAAAAATTCTAGCGTGTTGCAGGTCGTGGGAGAGATCCACATCGGTAACGCTAACCATACCAGTGCCGACGCGATCATCTTTAATTTCCATTAATAACATTTGGCTGACCTCGCGCTTAATTAGCGAGGACACGCGAGATACTCGACGATCGTTGGCCATAATTTTCGTCCCCTAAAAACAGCGAAACCCTTACCATTGTATCAAGCTAATCCGAGCATGGCTTTGAGGGTGAAATAAAGAAAGGCGAAAGTTCCCCCCAGAAAACCCACAAGTGCGATCGCTGTGAGGGGATTTTTTAATAAAGGGGCTAACCAGCCGAAAAAGGCGAAGAAAATCCCTAAACTAAAGCTAATCAGATAGCGGGGGTAACGGCTCACGTTATCAAAAAAGTCGCCCATAAATTTTATTTATTATCTTTGTCCGTAAGTAATTATAGCAGTAAGCTTCGATGCTGCCACGCCGTCCGATTAATGGGACTTAACAGAATCTATAGACTTTTGTACTATTTAGTGGTATGACTATCTGGCTGAAGAGAAATACGGAATCACTCTACTCTAGATCAAGTTAAAGGTACAGCTACTTTCGAGCTTGCGACGGGCATCGATAGATGCCTGAATTTGGGCTAACCAAAAGAGGATAATTAATAGCCGGATGACAGCGATCGAATATCAAATCTTTGTGGAGAGAGTCAGGAGTTCCGCCGACTAATAAGGGATTTTTAAAACTTAGCTCCAAACTAACTTTTGGATGGCTGCAAGGTTGGCATTGATACCTTGATTCAGCAACGACTAAGAATGCGGTGCTGGGGTAGAGGGTGATTAGATGGATAAATTCTAATTTTTAAGAAAATCTTAAAAAGGCTGTTGTATGGAAAAAATCCGTCTAGGATTACAGTTATGCTCGTCGAACAGTAAGCTCGATAATATAGCGTTTACTGTTCGCAAGAGGTACATTATCGATATTAAAAAGCTTAATCAGCAAAGGTTAAACTGTGCCACACAGGCATGAGAAACGCTATAAGTTCGCAAGAATAGTTAAAATTAAACACTTATTTCCTAATTCATGTATATCCCATGTTAAAAATTGCCACAATTCCCTATCCAATTGCCACAAAATACAAAAGCTTGTTTGAACAGGCAGAACCAATAGTAAAAAACTCTATTTGGTTGAACTGTTTTGCTCGTGGTGTCGACGGTCGTGTTTATCGAAAGTGGTTCGACAACAACGCCGGGTGGAAACCATCTAACTTTGATTGGCAGCCGCTTGGGGGAGGGATTACGGATTACCCAGTGGCAGTGGCATGGTCTAGCAATCGACTGGATATTTTTGCCCGCGGTGTCGATGGTGCTCTGTATCACAATTATGGAAGTAACAACAATAAACCTTTAGCAGGATGGGAACTACTGGGTGGTCTGATTCAAGGTTCTCCTACAGTTGTTTCTTGGGGAAATAATCGAATCGATATTTTTGCTCGTGGCACGGATAATGGTATTTACCACAAGTGGTGGGATGGGAAGGGATGGAAACCCTCACAATTAGATTGGCAACCCCTGGGGGGTAACACATCTGAGCCTCCTGCCGCAGTAACATGGTCTAAAGGTCGTTTAGACATTTTCGTACTCGGTTTAGACGGGAATGTGTACCATAACTATGGAAATGGCAATCCTAACAACTGGAGCGGCTGGGAAACACTAGGTGGCTCACCGTTAAAAGGAGCGCCAACGGTTGTTTCTTGGGGGGCTGAGAGGATTGATATTTTCGTCCGGTCGTGGGATGGTAGCATTAAACACAAGTCATGGGATGGAGTATTTCCCTGGAAACCATCACAATTAGATTGGTATGATGTAGGTGGTCCGATTAACACCAATAGACCTGGTACATCTGACCCTCCTGCTGCGGTTGCATGGTCAAAAGGACGGCTGGACGTATTTATACGCGAACAAAAAGAGGGGGCTGTGTATCATAATTATGGCGATGGAAGTCCTGGCAGTTGGAGTGGATGGCAATCACTGGGAGGCAAAATCCAAGGACCTCCTACAGTTGTTTCTTGGGGAACTAACAGGCTTGATATTTTTGCCCGTGGGATGGACGATGGTGTTTGGCACAAGTGGTGGGATGGCGTACCCCCCTGGAAGGGTTGGGAATTATTGGATAAACCAGTGAGTCCATCAATCGTTGTTTCTACTACAAAGAATCAAACTGGTGGAGCCATAAGGGTTAGCGGTAAGGGTTTTACCCCTAGTGGAAGAGTCAAGTTCTATGTTGAGAATCTAGTCAATCAAAAGAATCCATTCCATCTGACAGAAGATCTTGCAGATGCACAGGGACAGTTTTCGGCAGAAACTAATTTCTTCCAGGCAAACTGTTGGCCAAATCAAGTTAATCCTGCTGTAATTCGCGCAGTTGATGTGGTGACTGGTGCATCAGCAACAGGGACATCAAATGCTTATACTTGCTAATTGTTTATTAAGTTTGATCCCATCGCCTCGTAGCGACTGTTTTGATTGTCAAGGGGTAATTAAAAAAAACTCAAGCAGTTACCCTAAAACTCAAAATCTCAAGCCGAAAAAAAGCGCAGGAAAAGCTAAGCTGATCAGGCTAAACTCAAGCAGCTACAAACCCTAATCAGAGACAAGAAGGGGTGTGATACTAAATCTGGTTATTAAAGACTGATTATCTATTACCCCTTTTGTCTATTGCCTATTGCTTGTCCTGATATGTAGCCTATACTCAACGGATTTACTGTCAATCTCTGGCGAAGAAAATCCCTAAACTAAAGCTAATCAGATAGCGGGGGTAACGGCTCACGTTATCAAAAAAGTCGCCCATAAATTTTATTTATTATCTTTGTCCGTAAGTAATTATAGCAGTAAGCTCCGATGCTGCCACGCCACCCGATTAACGGGACTTATACCAATTTTCTTTAAGTACCTAAGCAGAAGCGTCAATTCATTGTGCAGAGATTCAACGATTAGAATCCATCCTTTGAAAAAGATGGAGACTTCAAAGAGACAGTTTTCTGAGGACTTTTTCTGCTAGTGGGAACTGGCTCTAGGTCATTTTCTTCCCTAGCCACCCGGATTAAGAGGGCTGCTAAAAAGAGACTAGCTAAACTGGAACTGCCGCCATAACTAAAGAGAGGGAAAGGTAAGCCAGTAGTGGGTAAAGAACCGGTGGCCACACCGATATTTAACAGGGATTGACCGATTAAAATTACCATCGCCCCGATCGCCACTAATTTTTTGATGCGATGACGACATTTAACCGCCACGATCAGGGCGAGGGTAGCGTAGAGAAATAGCATGATTAACAGTAAAATACCGCCAATAAAACCAAATTCCTCGCCAAAGACAGCGAAAATAAAATCCGTATCCGGGAAGGGTAGATAAAATAATTTTTGTTGGGATAAACCGTAACCGCTGCCAGTGGTTCCGCCAGAACCGATCGCCAGTAAACTCTGCACTAATTGATAACCATCACCCCGGGGATCCTGCCAGGGGTCTAAGAAAGATAAAATCCGTTTTCTCTGGTATTCGCGGAAAGTAACACTAACCACGGCCATAGTTACACCCAGTAAAGCGGTGCTGGTCATGTAAGATAAAGGCAGACCAGAGGCAAGAGCGATCAGCCAGAGAGTTATACCACACAGAGCAGTGGTACTTAAGTTAGGTTGTAAGAGAATGCCCGCTAGAATTAGCCCAAAAATAGCGATCCAAGTTAACCGTTGATTGACATTTAAACGCGGCCAACCACCGAAAACCGCCGCCCCTTGCAGGACGAGAAACGGTTTCATCAATTCCGAAGGTTGCAAGAGAATCGGCCCGATTTTAATCCAACGGGTGGCGCCGTTGATATTAGCTCCCAAACCGGGGATGAGAGTGATCAAAATTAATCCTAAAACTAATAAAATCATCCAGGGGGCGATTTTGAGAAGTTTCTCGATCGGCAATCGCACCAGGAAATTAAAGCCAATTAAGCCAATCCAAAGCCAGATTAATTGGCGGATAAAATAGTATAGTCCGTTATCAAAGCGACTGTCAGCCAGAGCGTAGGAAGCGGAAAAAAGCACCACTAACCCGACTAACAGCCACAAAAAAGTCATCCAGCGCAATAATCGCGCCTCGGCTGACCAGTTTTTCACATCGGGGTCAAAAATAGGAATAATGTATTGCCACACGGAGATTTTTGAGAAGAACTATCTTGTACAGATTAACCGAAAAGACTGGGCTCGATCGCAGTTTGTTCCACTATCCGACGGCTACATGACCGATTAAACCCACATTTTCACCGTGCCATTCTAGGGTATCACCGATCGCCTGACCGTCGTGATAGGCAGCCAAGAGAATTTCCGCAGTTTTCCCCCAAACAATATTACCCTGACGATCAAGGGAAATCATGCCCAGATCCCGACCATTAGTTTGGGATTCGCGCATCGATTTCTCCACGGCAGCGGCGAGGGAAAAACCATCGGTGACGCGAATGACCACCTTAGCGGCTAAACACTCATCGATAATATCTTCCCCGACCCCCGTACAACTTACTCCCGCCCATGGATTCGCATAATTGCCGGCCGGCATCGCACTGTCACTAACGCGACCGATTCTTTCTAATCCCTTCCCCCCGGTAGAAGTTCCGGCGGCGATGTCTCCTTGCTGATCAAGAGCCACCACCCCGATAGTTCCCCGTTGCGCTGACGAGTCGGCAAATAAACGGGCCATTTTGCGATTAAAATTCGTCTTTCTTTCCTCCATCCATTCCTGAATCCGATAATCGGTTAGGGGATCATAGAGGGGAATTTGTAATTCTCTGGCCAGATCTGCAGCCCCAATTTCCGAGAGAATGCGATCCTCTTGACTTTGGAGAAATTGGGCTAGGCTAATGGGATTCTGTACCCGCGAGACGTTAATGACACCGCTTAAACGCTGGTGACGACCATCCATCAAGGCTGCACTCATTCGCACCTGACCGTCCGATTGCACCACCGAACCAGTCCCGGCATTAAATCGCGGTTCATCCTCCAGTAACATACATCCTTTTGTCACCGCCTCTACAGCACTAGCACCATTGTCAAGGATGTTGTAAATATTCTTAACAATCCCCCGGAGAGAATCGCGCACTGATTCTAAACCACCCTTGTCCTCTAGGGAACTCGCTCCCCCATGAATAATTAACTTCGGATTTACTCTGGTCATTATTGTCCCAACTTCACATTACCGATCAGATCTAAACTATCACGTTTAAGCTGTCCGCACATTTAAATTGGTCTATGGGAAATGGGGTGATGGGGAAGGGGGTGTGGGGAAGTGGAGTCTGGGGAGAACAAATAAAAATAATCTCCTGAATACTAGACCTCTTGCATAACTTTTTTATGGTATGATCGAGGGATATGCTTTTTTATCGATTTTTAGATGGAAGTGGAAAAAAGAATAAAATGTGATCTGAGGTCAGGAAATCATCCATATTTTTGCTATGTTTATTAGCAAAAATATGGATTATCAAAACTTATCATCTGAACAGTTCAAACGCCGTTTCGGCGTGTATAAACAAACCTACAGAAAGATGGTAGAATCAGTAAAAAGTGTTGAAGCTGAATCTAATTCAGTATCGAAAAGAAGACCGAAACCTAAACTATCTATAGAAGAACAAGTTTTGGCAAAGTTAGAATATTGGCGAGAATATAGAACATATTTTCACATTGGTACAAGCGGTCAAATATCAGAATCAACTATAGTTCGGATTGTAAATAAGACGGAAAAAATGCTTTTACCATCGGGAAACTTCCGTTTAAAAGGAAAAAAAGCTTTACTGGAATCTATCAGTAACGGAAAAAAGGAAGAAGAAATCCTAGCAATGATTGCCGAAAAGTTAAACTTAACTCAAGAGGAAGTGTTAATCTAAGTAAATGCGCTTAAATTCTAATTATTTAAAGTCTCTTTTTTTCAGTTTCCTATTAGTCACCGTGTTAGTTTATATATTGCGCGGCATGGGAATATTATCTTTTTTACCAGGAGGATTAATTTTGTTATTAATTCTCTCTTCCGTGGTGACGGGAATTATCTACGGAATCGATAAAACCCGACGTTTTTAGGAAAATATTGGCTCTTCCTTCCAGACAGAAACGAGAAGAACCCAACGGTTCTAAAGTCAATGTCAAGATAGATTGCAGTCGTTAGTTTGTCAGCAATCCCACGGATAAAAATATCTTGCCAAAGGCTAACACACCCAGGCTAATTAACCGGGGACTAAAGAAGATTTGAGCGCAAAAATTTTCTCGATTACCTCTTCTACCACCTTATCGGGAGTGGAAGCACCGGAAGTCACTCCGACGACAATTTTTCCCTCATTTAACCAGTTATCGGTGATGATTAAATCGCCACCTAAAGGTTTATGTTCGATGCGATTACCGAGGAGAATGCGCTCGGCGCTATCGATATGATAGGAGGGAATGGCACGATCAATCGCTATTTCCTGTAGGTGAGTGGTATTAGAGGAATTATAACCGCCAATTACCACCATTAAAGAAAGCGGTTCTTTCACCAGTTCAAACATGGCATCTTGACGCTCTTGAGTGGCATCACAGATGGTATTAAAACTCATGAAATGATCTTTAAAATTGATCGGTCCGTACTTTTTCAACATAGTATGCTCGAAGAGTTTGCCAATTTCCTCCGTTTCACTTTTCAGCATCGTGGTTTGATTGGCAATACCGATATAATCCAGATCGCGATCGGGATCGAAACCCTGGGAATGGGCATTTTTAAACTTCTCTAAAAACTCATTTTTATCGCCACGGTGGAGAATATAATTAGCGACATAATTAGCTTGAGCTAAATTTAAAACGATTAGATAAGTGCCGGCAAAAGAGCTAGTGGCGATCGTTTCTTCGTGATTATATTTGCCGTGAATAATCGAAGTATGGGCGCTTTTTTTGTGCTTTTCCACGGAATTCCACACCTTAGAAACCCAAGGACAAGTGGTATCCACAATCATGCAACCCTTGTCGTTAAGTATTTGCATTTCCGAGACACTAGCCCCAAAAGCGGGTAAAATCACCACATCCCCCGATTCCACCACACTAAAGTCTTTTTGGCCATTTTCCACCGGAATAAAACCCACAGCCATGGATCGCAGACGCTGATTAACCGAGGGATTGTGAATAATTTCGTTAGTAATCCAGAGACGTTCCTGGGGAAAATGTTGACGAGTTTCGTAGGCCATAGCGACTGCGCGTTCTACCCCCCAACAAAAACCAAAAGCTTGAGCGAGATAGATCGTCACGTCCCCCCGTTGTAAACGATAATTATTTTCACGAATTTTTTGGATCAGGTCGCTTTGATACTCATTGGTCATCGCATCCATTACTTCCTCTTTATGACCGAATCCCTTGCGGTTATAGTTATCCGATTGCTGTAGGGTACGTTTAAAGGATTTTGTATCCATGATTCTCTGATAGGGGTATTGGTGGCGCTAAATTGGGCGAGACAGTAGCTTGTCATATATTTAAAATACCTTATCTAGTCAGCCCAGGGAGTCTTTAGAGACTAGAGAGAAATTCCTCATCGATATCGTAACCAAACTGTTGAGCGAAAAATTTTAAGCGAGATAAAGCAGGAATTTGCTGACTTTTCAGCCAATCAGACAAAATAAAGAGTTTTTGCATCACAAAAATCTCTAAAGCTTCGGGATTATATTGAATTCCTTCACCGCGATGGAATTGATGGGGGACCAACATAGCAGCATAACGAGCAATTTCTCCATGTTTTGGGTCAAGAATAAAGATTAACCAGGGATAAACCGCATCTAAACGCAGAAACCACAGTCTGACTTCCGGTATCTCCGATAATTCCCGCATATCACCCTCCGCACGAGGATAATCTATATCTAATTGTAGAGCTTGCTCCAGTTCGGCGATCGCTGATCGGGACTGATAATCTTGAATAATAGTCTCTAAAGATGAGAGATCGAGATTTTGAATCTGATTGGGTTTAAGAGCGATTTTTACGGTCATAGGGGCAAATCAAAGGTTATATCGGGCGAAATTACTGTTTTTTATCCCTAGATCGACAATGATCTATCTGAGAAAATACTCTCAATCGGGACAAAAAAACTAAGTATGACTATTCTCTCACTCCAGAGCGAGAGAGGGAAACCGGACTAAAATCCCCAGGGTTGGATTTCTCCTACAATTTAACCTCCCTTGCACACCAGGGTTTTTTAGATTGATAACTATTAGCTTGACGGGTAAACATAAGGTAATATCGTCCTCGTTTGCTCATCAGTTCTGTGTGGGTTCCTACTTCGCTAATTTTACCGTTTTCGAGAACAACAATGTCATCTGCCAGTGGACAAAGGGTTCTTCTTGACTTTGTGTGATAATTTTTGCTTATAAAATCGTGAAATCTTTACTGGGAAACACTTTTAGGACTATTTTGTTAAATAAACTATCAGTATAGACCTCGTTTCCACACAGAAACCAGAAGAGCCAAATATATTCCCTGTGGCATTGTTGATGAGGATAAGAGCCGACTTTATCTTAACTTTGGAGGTTATTACAAAACGAGTGACTTTATGATAGATAGTCTATGTCAATGGTGGGAACCCCTGAGTGAAACCGAAAAACAAGCGATATCCAACTGTGGAACATTGGGAGGGCGGAATTAAGTCAGTCCCGATGTCAAAGTTGGCACCGCCAAGCATGAAAATATGATAGCCTCCAATTAAGGCTAAGACAAAAAGGTTGTTCCCTCAAAAGAGCTTTCTAGCCTGAGAGTCAGTCGAACCAAGATACCCAGAGGCATCCCCAATTGTCGCTACCAACCCTTAACCAAGGTCAAGGTAAGCACGCCAGTCAGAATCTACCAGTAGAGGTATCCATGTATTAGCCCCACTCACTCAGAGCAGGGAGGAAAGGCTGGCGGGCGTTGCTGAATTAAGCTATGAATCAGTAAGGAATAGGCACTTCTTGAAACTTCAGATAATGAATTAATAAACGAATAGAGTATCCTAACATTTCTGTAGACTTAGAATAGCAGATTGTTTTGCGATGTAATCGGGATAGATAATGTCTTAAACGTGTGTTCTCACCCTCTACTCTGGTCATATAAGTCTTACTAAGTACCTAAGCAAAATTAATTACACATTTCGATAAAGCTTTTGCCTATTGCCTATTGCCTTTTGCCTAT
>NZ_BJKP01000016.1 GCF_008974145.1 Microcystis aeruginosa NIES-4325
TCTTGGACATCTTTTGACAGTGCTTTCCAGTCCAGCTTTCTCTGACGGTGTTTTACCTTTGTTGCTTCCAGTTTTTCGCTACTTAGCCATCTATATATTGTGGCTCTTCCTATATTAAATATGGCGGCTGCTTTGGTTATGCTTCCTCCATTCTCTACATAATCAATTACTTTTTTTCTCAAGTCTAGGCTATAGGACATTTTTCTGTATGGGTTGCTTGTTTTTCCTTATTTTACCCTATTTTTTACTTGTATCATACTTATTTGAAATGACTATAATTGCCGTTTCGCTCGTCACATAAAAACCATGAGCTAGGCCAGAAGGGATATAGATTATTTTACCATTTTCAGAACTCAGATTAAACAACTCAAACTCGCCATAGGTTGGCGAGCCTTTACGCAAATCTACCACTACATCCATTACCGAACCTTCGAGACAATACACAATTTTTGTGCAATCTTGCGGAGGAACTTGGAAATGTAGTCCTCTCAAAACATTTTTCTTGGACACCGAGTAATATTCTTCAGCAAAGTGAATAATTAACTGGTGACTTTCATAGATGTCCTGATGTAGAGTTTTAACAAAACGACCACGCTTGTCTTTTAAAATAGTGGGGACAATTTCGTAGCACTTAGGAATCCTTGTCTCAGTGATTTTCATCAGTTTTTCAAGATTTTAAGTGGATTGACAGTGGATTAAGGTTGATTCCCCATGCTCGGAAATTTTGTCCCAAAAGTTCGAGAATTTTATTGGTCATGACAAAATTCTCGGATAGTCGCTGCTACATAGGTTAACATCTCCTCCGTTAATCCGGGATAAATGCCTAGCCAAAAAACACTACTCATGATTTTATCGGCATTACTTAAATCCCCAATAACTCGATAATTTAACCCCTTATAAAGAGGCTGGCGCAGTAAATTTCCCCCAAATAATAGCCTTGTGCCGATGCGCTTTTCCTCCAAATGCTTAACTAAATCATTGCGGCTAAAAGGAGCATTTTCCTTAACAAAAATCGGAAACCCGAACCAACTCGGTTCAGAATCGGGGCTGGCTTCAGGCAGAATTAAAACATCTTGAAGCTCCTGTAACTTTTGATGCAAAAACTCGAAATTTTCCCGGCGCTTTTTGATAAATCCGGGTAATTTATCCAGTTGCGCTACCCCGACGGCGGCTTGCATATCGGTCATCTTTAGGTTATAACCCACATGAGAATAGGTGTACTTATGGTCATAGCCAAAGGGCAAATCTCCTAACTGCCAACCGAAGCGCTTATTACAGGTATTATCTACCCCCGGAGGACACCAACAATCTCTCCCCCAGTCACGGAATGACTCGACAATCTTTTTCAAGCGGGTATCGCTGGTTAAAACCGCCCCCCCTTCTCCCATAGTCATGTGATGAGCCGGATAAAAGCTAACCGTTGCTAAATGCCCAAAGGTGCCGGTTTTTTGCCCTTGATAGAGACTTCCCACCGCATCACAGTTATCCTCAACCACCCAGAGGTCATGTTTTTCGGCAAAAGCCATCACCGCTTCTAAATTAAAGGGATTTCCCAGGGTATGAGCGATCATAATCGCTTTAGTCTTCTCTGACAAGGCGGATTCCAGTTGATCAATGTCTAGGTCATAACCGGGTAATTTAACGTCTAAAAAGACCGGAATTAGCTGATTTTGAAAGATGGGATTAACGGTGGTCGGGAAACCGGCGGCGACGGTAATCACTTCATCCCCCGGTTTAAGTTGTTTTTTCCCTAGTTTAGGGGAAGTTAAGGCACTTAAGGCCACTAAATTGGCCGAAGAGCCGGAATTGACTAATAAACAATGTTTTACCCCCATCCACTGGGCAAAACGTTCCTCAAATTCCGCCGCATATCTACCCGTCGTTAACCAGAAATCTAGGGAAGAATCCACTAATTTGACTAATTCTTGATCATCAAATACCTTACCCGATGCTGGGATATAGGTTTGTCCCGCCACAAAAGCCCGGGATTGAAATTTATGTTTGTAGTATTCTTGTACGGCTTGAAAGACTTGCTCTCGCAGTTCTGCTTCAGTAGTTGTACTGGGGGTAGAAATAGATTGAGTCATGGTTAATTTCCTTTCAGGGGAGAAATTTGAACTTAATTATTACTTAATTTGGACTATTATCAGCCTTGAGTTCGCTAATCGGTCAGACAACTTTGATAATATTCGATTTGTTGGCGAGTAAGGTCTTGGAATTGTGCTTTATCTTCAGAGTCCATTTGCGCCGCTTGATAATACCATGTCACCGTTTCCTTGAGGGTTTGCCGAAAATCCCAGACGGGTTGCCATTTTAGGGTGTGGAAAGCCTTATCTGTGACTAGATTAAGCAATTTAGCCTCATGAACAGCATTCGGATCACTTTGATCGAGCCAAGTCCCCGTCCAAAGTTGTAGGATAGACTCGACCAACTCTTTAACCGGGCGATTAGAAGTCAGAGACGGACCGAAATTAAACGCCCCATATAACCCCCGGCTGTCTTGCTGCCAATTGGCCGTCATCAACTGCTCATAAATAGACTCAGCTAACCGTAAATAGCCCCCTAAAGGCTCTAAAACGTGCTGCCAAGGACGAGTCGCTAGAGGGTTCCGCACCGGAATCGCTTCGGACTTCATCAAAGCCCGCATCGCATCGGGTAGAATCCGGTCTAGAGACCAATCTCCGCCACCGATGACATTTCCTGCCCTGGCGCTGGCAATGCCGATGGGGGTTTGAGGGGTTTTAAAGAAGGAACTTCGCCAAGATGCGATCGCCAATTCCGCCCCCGCTTTGCTAGAACTATAGGGATCATAACCCCCTAAGGGGTCATTTTCCCGATAACCATAGACCCATTCCCGATTCTCATAGCACTTATCGCTAGTAATAAAAACGGCGGCACAGGGATTAGTCAGGCTTTTCAGGGCCTCTAAAACGTGAATAGTCCCCATAACATTTGTGTTCCACGTTTCCACCGACTCAAGATAAGAAAGCCGCACTAAGGGTTGCGCCGCTAAATGAAAGACTACATCCGGTTGCCATGAAGCGATTAAACGAGCCACTAACTCAGCCTCTCGAATATCCCCTATATGATGACTCAGGTTTTGAGCTAAGTCTAATTGCTCAAATAAAGCGGGGGTAGTATTGGGGGCTAAACTGAGGCCTTTTACCTCTGCCCCTAGATGGAGTAACCAAAAAGCCAGCCAAGACCCCTTAAAGCCAGTATGACCAGTAATAAACACCTTTTTGCCCGACCAAAATGCTTCCTTTACCATATTCTCCATCTAGCCTGTCCACTGTCCTCAAGGTGATTGAGCATTTCCATTTCTCGATAAGTATCCCTGCACTGCCAAAACCCATTATGCTCATCCTGGGATGGGAGCTATTATTGTTTACAAGTCAAATAGACTCGCCATACTGGGTTTTCAGTTAATTTCAACGGCTTTCTGCAAGTAATCGCCGAAAAGAGTCTTTGATAAGGCTTTAATCCATCCCTCCAACTCTTTGGGAGCTACTATACACGAACTTGACGGAGGATGTCAATTAGTTAAGTTGTTAGTCAGCTAGAATGGTTAGCTGAGACAAAAGAGCAGCAGGGAACTTCTGACCTGGGAGAGTCGTTCTTGATTTTCGATGCCTCGTGATTCAATGGACAGTAATCGAGTATTTATACTTATTGTATATGGCTTGAATTTGGTGTAAACATACAGCTATGCTTAAGTGGCAGAGATTCTATATTATTCTGGACTCAAAAGTGTTACATAGCGGTTTCAACTCGCCTGAAGTAGAATTTAATCATTTACTCCTGCTTCCTGCCGACCCCATAACTGCTTCGGACTTAGGGCTATGTACTGAGGGTGACATGAAGGGTGCTATGGCCCACCTAAATGAATTATGAAAACCCCCTCACCCCCATCTGCTCTCAGAGGAGATGGGGCATCTCACTTATGCAAGCGAGTAATTATGCTTATCGCTAAAACTTGCTTCTGGTAAGGCTGTCAAAATAGCTTGACATAAAACTTAATTTAGGAGTTACAAAGGTGAGATGCTCCCGAAACAGAGGAGAGAGGAGAGAGGAGGGACGGGGTTTCAAACCCAAAATTTCCGATGACTTACCAGAGACTTTTTCGCTCATAAGCTAAGACGCATTTAAAGCACTTATTCTTAAGATTAGCCGAATCTCCCCCAATCCCTTTACTGTTGCCTCTTGCCTCTTGCCTCTTGCCTCGTCTCAACAAGCAATTTAAATGCGCGGGCAGCTTATATCCTGGTCAATATAATAAAGTGGGAAGTGGGGGGAATAAATAAAAATAATCTCCTGACTACTGACCCGGAGACTCCTGACACCTGATAGCTAAAATAACTGATCAATGTTGAGTGCTCTAAACGCTAACATCAAAGGTAATGGCTATCCGATCCTCTGTCTGCACGGTCATCCCGGTTCGGCAGCGAGTATGTCTGTATTGACCGATCATTTTTGCTAAAGCTGGCAACCCCTAGACCTAGATCTGCGCCGCTACGGTAAAAGTCGTTATCGCCAAGATTTTCAGCTAGAAGAACATCTAAATGATTTAATCGGGCTGCTTGATCGCCAAAAAATCCAGCAATGTTTAATTCTCGGTTGGTCTTTGGGGGGTATAGTCGCCCTGTAGTTAGTATTGCGGCATCGCAATCCCTTTCCTGGTTTAATTCTTGTGACCTCGGCCGGGCGGCCTTGGGGTAGTCATCCTCCAATCACCAGCGCAGATCTGGTCTTGACAGGGATTGCAGCAATTCTCAATCAGATCAAACCGGGATGGCGTTGGAATATTGATACTTTTGCTCGTCGTTCCCTATTTCAGTATCTTAAAAAAGAATTGCCAAGAATATATACTCAGACTAAAAACCTATGTTAAGCTTAATATAAGTACAAGATATAGATTCCCCCGTTCGTCAGATTGAACAGCCCAACGATGAAAATTAGTTAAAATTCTCTAGAATCAAGCTGTTGCGGGGATCAATCGACGAAAACTCACAGCTAGTATCTCAAAGGAGCCATTTGGTCAATGGACTATTTAGATGAAGTGATAGAAAAATTGAGAGAATGGGCGCGCAAACTGATCGAGAGTGTTTTTGGCCCGGAACCCGAACCCGAACCCGAACTAATCCCGATCCCCGTGCGCGATCACAGTCGATAAAGCCACCGCTAAAACAGAATATTGCGATAATATCAGTGCAAACTTACTATGAGTCTGCACTTGATTTTTAGGTGAAGGTGAAGCCGAGTCTAGCTTAATTTGGTGACGATTTGATTATTTAGTAACAATTCTTGACTGAGTAAATCTTCCACATTAATCCGCAGAAAACACTGATCATCAATCCAGAACTGCACTTTAATGCGATCTTTGCCCTGGAAACCTAAAGGATCGAGTTGAGCGATGGATCTTGCTCCCTCGCGATCATTTAAGGGTTGGACGCTAGTTTCTCCATTAGCGAGGGAACGAGTAATTAATTTATCGCCATCAAAATAGACCTCCATTGCCCCCCTTTCTGTGCCTAATTCGCCGATAATTAATTCAATGCTAGGCTGATTGTCCACGGAAGCACCTAGGACTAATTCCACGGGTTTTTCCAGGGGATAGGGTTGTCCAGAGTTAATAATCGGATGCCAAGCGTGGGCATTTTTACGACGATTCCAGTAACGAATCCCGTAGCTATGATAGAGAAAATCTTTGACTTGATAACCTTGGGCTAATTGTAACGCTCCCAAAGCGATCGCTTCAAAGGGTCGATCCTCTTTAATTTTACTACTATCAAAATACTGTCGCACCCAATCTTTTACCGCCGGAATTTGCACAGTTCCCCCAACTAATAACACCGCATCGATATCGCTAACTTCAATTCCATTGCGTCTTCCCTGTTGCAAAACTCCCGTCATTAAATCATCTAATTGATTAAAAAAGTTTTGTTGTTGGAGAATATCGCTCAACTGTTCTCGATCTAAGCTTAACTCGTAACTCTCGAAATTTTTATCATCAAAATATACCTCCTCGGCGGTTAATTGGGAAGAAAGTTTAATTTTTAATCTCTCTGCTAGACGAGTAGTCAGGGAAGTTTTCGCTAAAGATTGCTTTTGGGCAAAGTAATCGACAATCCAATCGTCGATATCTGACCCCCCTAAATTTGTACCTGCTTTAGCTAAAACTCTCGCTAGTTTAGTTTTTTGAGCGGAATTATTGCCTAAAAGTTTTTCTCCCCACTTAAGAATAAAACCTTGATTTTTTTGAGGATTATCTAAATCTAATTGTACCAAAGAAAGATCGAGGGTGCCACCGCCAAAATCTACCACTAAAATCACTTGATCACCCGTGGTTCCATAACCCAAAGCGGCGGCTGTGGGTTCATCAATTAGTCGAATTTGTTCGATTTCCCACCCCTGACAAACATTGCTTAACCAATTGCGGTAACTTTCAAAACTATCGACGGGGACGGTTAAAACTAGAGATTGGGGGGTTTCCAGGTCGGTGTTTTTTAAGTTGTCGATGATGCTATCGAGAAACCATTGGCCAACCCCCTCGAAACTGAGGACAGTTTCCTCTAATTCTGGTAAAAATCCTTGAATTTTTGCCCCGATACCTCGTTTAAAGCGACGAAAAAAACGCGGATCTCGATCGATATCTAAACCCCGATCGCGCACTGCTTGACCGGCAATTACTTGCAGAGGATTGGCTGATTTAATATAGAGTAAACTGGGAATTAGGGGCGGATTGTCGGCTATTTGTTGGGATAACTCCGATAATTTCACGGTTTCGGCCCTATTTGTCGCCCCATTCCAACGAGTAATGACGGTATTACTGGTTCCGAAATCAATAGCGTAGAACACGATCGATGGTTTTTAGGTAAATTTAGTTAATTATTGGCTATTGTAACCTTTTATTTACTGAACCCCCCTGATCGAGGTGGAAGTTTCCCAAAAAAATTGGGAATTTGTTCAGCGCAAGCTAAAGAAGTCTGAGCAGAAACTTGACAAATAATCTTTAATAGTATATATGAGTTGCACCTGATCAAAGGATTATGTTAGCAGTTACTACCTCACCCGAAACCCTCTCCTTAGAAATTCCTACGGCGATCGCTCTCTCTATCACCCTTGAACAGTTTGAAGCCCTTGCTGTGGTCAACCGTGACTTAAAATTAGAACGTACAGCCCAAGGAGAATTAATCGTGAATCCCCCGACAGGTGGCGAATCAGGACAGCGAAATTTTCGTATAACAGGACAATTGTTTCGCTGGTGCGAAGAAAATGAAGCTTTAGGATTCGGGTTTGACTCTTCCACCGGATTTATACTACCAAATGGGGCGATTCGTTCTCCTGATCTATCTTGGGTGAGTCGAGAACGCTGGGAATCTTTAACCCCTAAGCAGAAAAAGGGATTTATTCCCCTCTGTCCCGATTTTGTGGTGGAATTGCGGTCTGAATCCGATAGTCTTGACAAATTACAGAAAAAACTGCTCGAATATAGGGAAAATGGCGCAAGGTTAGGCTGGTTAATCGATCCGCAGAATCGGCAAGTTGAAATTTATCGTCAAGGAAAGGAAGTGGATATCTTAGAAAATCCCACTGATTTGTCAGGTGAAGATGTTTTACCTAATTTTAGCTTAAATTTAAAGCTCTGATGTTTTCAGGAGTAATCCTGCGATATTAGACTTCTGGCAGAAGTCAGGCAAGAGGCAAGCTAAATTGATTTACCAAATTAAAGTAAGATTTAAGCTAAATTCTAGCAGCATATTTTCCCCTGATAAACTCTCTGGATTGGTTAAAATTTCTACTGCCTGTCCTTGACGATAAATTTCTACCTCTCTAGTTTTTCTATTGATTAACCAACCTAAACGAGTCCCATTATCTAAATATTCCTGCATTTTTTTCCTAGCAGTTTCTAGGTTGTCACTAGGAGACATTAATTCAATGACAAAATCGGGAGATAGAGGTAAAAATCTTTCCTTTTGTTGTGGGGTTAAAGCTTGCCATTTTTCTAAGGGTATCCAAGCAGCATCGGGAGAGCGATCAGCCCCATTCGGTAGTTTAAACCCCGTGGAGGAATCAAAAACTACACCTAATTTATGTAGGTTATTCCATAACCATAATTGGGCAGTGATTCCAGCGCTAGAATTACCAGTTTCTCCTCCGGTTGGTGGCATAATAATTAAATCTCCTTTTGCGCTGCGTTCCAAACGTAAATCTCGGTTATCCTGACAAAGTTGAAAAAACTGTTCATCGCTAAGTTGCCAAGATTCAAATTTAACTTCTACTGTCATTATTATCCCCAACCTACTCTCGTCTAAAATTCATGGTAACGCGCTAGGGCAAGAGATGTTCCTGGATGAAATTAGTGTAAACATCTCCGGCTAAAAAGGCGGGAGTTTCCAATATTTTACGATGGAAATCAATAGTAGTCGGTACTCCCGTGATCGCACATTCCCGCAGGGCGCGTTTCATGCGTTTAATCGCAGTTTCGCGATTTTCTCCCCAGACAATTAACTTACCAATTAGGGAATCGTAATAGGGGGGGATTTCGTAATCCGTGTAAACGTGGGAATCCATGCGGACACCGGGACCACCGGGGGGCAGATAACCGCTAATTTTACCCGGATGAGGGCGAAAATTGCGATCGGGATCCTCGGCATTAATGCGACACTCGATCGAATGCCCTCTAAATATCACCTGATCTTGCTTAATTGGCAGTTTTTCGCCCTGGGCCACCCGAATTTGTTCTCGGATCAGGTCTATCCCCGTGATCATCTCCGTGACCGGGTGTTCCACCTGAATACGGGTGTTCATTTCCATGAAGTAAAAATTACCGTGTTTATCGACTAAAAATTCCACGGTTCCCACCCCGACGTAATTAATCGATTTAGCGGCTTTAATGGCGGCATTACCCATTTTTGAGCGTAAATGGGGCGTTAAGAAGGGGCTAGGTGCTTCTTCTAGCAGTTTTTGGTGTCTTCGCTGAATCGAACAGTCTCTTTCTCCTAAATGGATGACGTTACCGTGACTATCGGCCAAAATCTGAAACTCGATATGTCGGGGACATTCGATAAATTTTTCTAGATATACTCCCGAATTGCCAAAAGCTGCTTCTGCTTCCCCTTGGGCGGCTTTTAACATACTACCTAGTTCATCTGCACTCTTGACAAGACGCATCCCACGCCCTCCACCGCCAGCGGTGGCTTTAATCAGGACAGGATAACCGATGTCATCAGCGATACGTTTTGCTTCCGCTTCTGAGGTAATTAAACCACCACTGCCAGGGATAGTGGGAACTCCCGCTTTTTGCATGGTTTTTTTAGCGGTGGATTTATCCCCCATCGCCAGAATAGCGCTGGGAGACGGACCGATAAAAGTTAACTGATGATCGGCACAAATTTCGGCAAAGCGGGCGTTTTCTGCCAAAAAACCGTAACCAGGATGGATGGCCGTGGCGTTGCGTGTTAGGGCAGCCGAAATGATATTAGGGATATTTAAGTAACTTTTGCTGCTTGGGGGCGGACCAATACAAACACTCTCATCGGCCAATTGAACATGAAGGGCATGGCGATCGATGGTAGAGTGGACGGCAACGGTTCTAATACCCAATTCTTCGCAACTATGAAGGATTCTTAAGGCGATTTCCCCGCGATTGGCGATTAATATCTTGGCAAACTGCATTGGACGACCACGAGATCAGGCTGGTGTGATAGGCGACTATTTAGTAGAATATCTGGTTTTGTTACCTTGGGGAAATCGGGAAGCGGGGAAGTGGGGAGATGGGGAAGCTGTCTCATCACCCTATCACCCTATCTCCTGCTTCCTGCCTTTTGCCTCCTGCTTCCCGACGGCTAAAATAACTGACTCGGTCTTCCCCCCCCGTTCAAGATTGAAAGCGATAAGCTAGAGTGTGAGGAGTGAAAACCTTTTAATCTCGTTTCGCCCCTAGAGGATAATAGCTCGATGTTGCGAATTATCACAGAGCCATGGTCAGCCAGAACGGAACTGAGACGAATTCGGGAACGGTTCGACGATCCGGAAATTCGGGAAAAAGAATCGCTTGTCCGAGAGATTGTCGATCAGGTGCGACTTACTGGCGATCGCTCGTTGGTGGATTACACGGAAAAATTCTACCAGCAGTCCCTTAATCTACAACAACTGAAGGTGAGTGGTTCGGAACTCGATGCTGCTTATCAACAGGTATCGCAGGATTTATTAAATGCGATCGCTCTTGCCTGTGCAAAAATGGAGGCTTTTCACCGTCAGCGTCTTCCCAAAGCTTGGGTACAGTTTCCTGAGGATGGTACGGTTCGGGGGAAACGTTATCAACCGATTAACAGTGTGGGAATTGTTGTTCCCGATGGTAAACGGGCCTATCTCAGTTTATTGCTCCAACAGGCGATTCCTGCCAAAATAGCGGGGGTTAAACGGATTGTCATGGTATCTCCCGCCGATGAGGATTTACGCATCCATCCGGCGATTTTAGTGGCAGCCCAATCGGTGGGTATTAGTGAGATTTATCGGGTGGCTGGACCACAGGCGATCGCAGCTTTAGCCTACGGCACAAAAACGATCGCCCCCGTGGAGATGATTGCTGGAATAGGTGATTTTTATACTAATTTGGCTAAAAAACTGGTTTCTGACCGTGTAAAAATCGATTATCTCTCTATTACTTCTGATTTGGTTATTATTGCCGATAGTCAAGCTAATCCCAGACAGTTGGCCCTAGATCTATTAGCGCAAGCGGAACAGTATTCCCTAGCGGCTGCGATTTTATTGACGACGGATAAGGCTTTGGCTTTAATAGTACAGGAAGAAGTACAAAAACAGTTACAGATACATCCCCAGAGATTGTTAACGGAAAAAGCGATCGCTCATTATGGTTTAATCGTGGTGGTGGAATCATTGGAAAAAGCGATCGAATTATCGAATCTTTTTGCTCCCACCCATTTATCCTTAATGATCGATGAACCTTGGGAAAAGCTATCTTCTGTGAGACAATCGGGAACTATTCTCCTCGGTTCTACTACTCCGAAAGCGGTGGCTGATTATTTGGGTTGTCCCGTGGGAGTGGAAACTTTTCTCGATTCCGCCACTTTGATCGAATATCCTGCCGATTCTTTCGCCCCCATAGCCCATAATCTGCAAATATTAGCGCGAGCGGAGGGATTTACGGCAACCGACGCCGCTATAGAATCCCGAGGTCAGGACAAGACCTAGAAAAACTATAATCTTCTCAAAGCAACGATTGGATCTAATTTAGCAGCACGATGAGCGGGAACAACACCGAAAATCAGACCAATGGCACTAGAAACTCCTAAAGCGAGAATTATCGCAGGGATTGAGACACTGGTGGTTAAAGCGGCAAAAATTCCCGCTAGATACATTCCTTGAATGCCGACAAAAATCCCGATAATTCCGCCAGTGGTGGCTAAAATCACCGATTCAATGAGAAATTGACCTTTTATATCCCCTTCTTGCGCTCCTAAAGCCTTTCTTAACCCGATTTCTTGGGTTCTTTCCGTTACCGACACGAGCATAATATTCATCACGCCGATTCCCCCAACAAAAAGGGAAATACTGGCGATCGAGGCTAACATTCTAGTTAAACTATCGTTAGTTTCTTTGGCCATTTCTAAGACTGTGGTTTGGAGAAAAACCTGCACATAATTCTCGTCGCTGACCTGATGACGCATTTGCAGCAGGTTGCTAATCTGAAACTGGGCGGCTTTAATTTGGGCAGAGTTTTTAGCCAAGACAGAAATATGAGTCAGGGGAATGCCAAAGATAGAATTGCGCCCTAAAACCTGATTAGACATGGTAGTTAAGGGAATTAAAGCTCGATCGTCCTGATTAGCCTCAAATAAGGAGCCTTTCGCCTGTAAAATTCCAATAACTTGAAAACTAAGACTGCCGATGCGAAGATTTTCGCCGACGGGATTGCGATTACCAAAGAGATTTTTGGCTAATTCCGATCCCAAGACAATCACCCGATTATCCCGTTTCAGGTCAGATTCCATGATAAATCTACCTTTAGATAGTTGACGGTTACGCACGTTTAGGTACTCGGAGCCCACCCCAATCAGGGGGCTATTACTGGTTCTATTACCGAAGGATAGGATTTTTTTACCGCTCAATTCGGGAGAAATGGCGGCAATGGCGGGAACTTGAGATGCGATCGCTTGAGCATCTTCGTAGGTGAGAGGCCGGGGATTGGGAATTGTCCGCCGGACATTGCGCGAGGAAGTAGAAACAAATAAAACATTCGGACCGAGGGCTTCAAACTGCTCCAGGGCGACTTTTTGCGCTCCTTCACCCACTCCCACTAGGGCAATGACGGAGGCGTTACCGATAGCAATTCCTAGCATGGTCAGACCACTACGCAGTTTATTGGCCATCAAAGCGGAAAAAGCCATTTTCAGGTTTTCGAGCATTTCCATGGTTAGTTACATTCAGTGATCAGTAAACAGGTATAAATATAAAGATAACTAAGTAGTAGGACAAAATTAATTTCCTGGTTAGGATAGGCACTCATGCAAGAGGTGGTGAGATATGTCTAATTAATTGTGTCTAGCTACTTAACTAACTAATTAACTTAAAACTTACATCTGATAACTGATAACTGATAACTGATAACTGATTAGCGTGCAGAGATTTGGATCGTTTCTGGTTTGCTTAAATCGCCGGTAATAGTTAAACTGCGCTGATTAGCGTGGAGATGACGGACAATTTTATAGATAGCCTCAACTTGGTCACTAGAGCCGATTTTGGCCGCTAGAGTGGCTAAGTCGAGAGAAGTCCCCGTTTCCCGAACAACTTGCACGATTTTTCTTTGTAAATCCAGAATAGAAGCGGCGGCTTTTTTCCCTGCTTCTACCCCGGGTTGATGGTAGGCGTTAATATTAACTAAACTAGCATAGAAACTAACAGCCCTTTCGTAGAGGGCGATTAAGGCCCCCACCTGACGAGGAGTAACCTCTGGGATCGTGATAGTGATAGAGTGGCGACTGTTTTCGTATAAAGCTTGTCGAGTACCTTGCAGTAATCCTGAGAGGAAATCGCCAGCAGTGGAGCCAGTTTCCACTTCCATGGAATCTCCTTGCCGGTCTTTTAACACTTCAATAAAAGTAGCGAAGAAATTGGGGACACCTTCCCGTAATTGTTGGACGTAGGCGTGTTGGTCGGTAGAACCTTTGTTACCATAGACGGCGATGCCTTGGTACACTGTCTTACCATCGAGGTCTTTTTCTTTACCGAGGGACTCCATGACCAATTGTTGCAGATAGCGGCTAAAGAGATAGAGACTGTCTTTGTAGGGCAGAATCACCATATCTTTCTCTCCCTTGCCATTGCCCTCATGATACCAAGCTAGAGCCAGTAGGGCGCTAGGATTTTTTTTCAGGTTATGGACGCGGGTGGCGATGTCCATTTCTTTGGCCCCAGCTAACATTTCATCAATGTCGATACCCTGCAAAGCGGCCGGGAGAAGACCGACGGCGGATAGTTCTGATGTACGACCACCGACCCAATCCTGCATCGGGAACCGAGTTAGCCAATCTTGGGCGTATTTGTCCAGTTGGCTACCCGGCATAGTGACGGCGACTGCGTGTGGCGGAAAGTCTAAATCTTGTTTTTCGTAAGCGTTGCGGACTTCTAACATTCCATTTCTCGCTTCGGGAGTGCCGCCGGATTTACTGGTGACGATAACGAGGGTGGTAGCTAGGGGTAAATGGGCTAGGGTGCGATCGATGCCTTTGGGGTCGGTATTATCAATAAAAGCAATCTCTAAGGGGGGATTAAGGGGGGATAGAGCCGAACCGACGAATTGGGGACCCAAAGCAGACCCCCCGATGCCTACACAGAGAATGTGGGTGAATTTTGACCGATTGGGCGGCTTAATCGCTCCGGAGTGAATTTTCTTGACAAATTCTTTTATCTGTGCTAGGGGTTCGGTGATTTCGTCCCGCAATTCCTGGTTAGGAGCGAGTTCAGGAGCGCGCAGCCAGTAGTGGCCAACCATACGCTGTTCGTCGGGATTTGCGATCGCACCCTGTTCTAAAGCTGCCATATCTTGGAAAGCGCGCTCGAATTTTGCTTCTAGACCTTTGAGAAAAGCCTCATCGAAGGGAATCCGACTGACATCGAGATAAAGTTCTAGGTTAGGGTGATAGTATAACCAATCTTGGTAACGTTGCCAGAGTTGCAGATTATCCATAAAAAAAAGCGAAATTTTTGTTTAATTACTCG
The DNA here is from genome assembly GCF_008974145.1 of Microcystis aeruginosa NIES-4325. Classification (GTDB taxonomy): domain Bacteria; phylum Cyanobacteriota; class Cyanobacteriia; order Cyanobacteriales; family Microcystaceae; genus Microcystis; species Microcystis aeruginosa_G. The sequence goes on from NZ_BJKP01000016.1 coordinate 14,245, forward strand.
TTTAGGAGAGATAAGATTTTATCCTCTCCAATCATCATACAGGTAGTTTTAGACTAGAAGATGACGGTTAAGCATATATTAGGGGTTGGCAAAATGTTAACAGTGACGGAACTATCCCCTAATTGTTCGGTTTGCTGGTGTTGGCTGTTGATTTTTTAACTGGTTCTATGGCTATCTACTCATCCCCTCTCAAAATCGGTAACTTAGCAGTGCATAGCCGCGTCTTGCAATCACCTTTATCCGGTGTCACCGATTTAGTTTTTCGGCGCTTGGTGAGACGCTTTGCTCCTGATTCGATGCTCTATACGGAGATGGTTAATGCGACAGAAATCTCCCGGCTGCAAGAGTTACCGCAATTAATGGTTATCGGGGACAAAGAACAACCAATTAGTATGCAATTATTTGATTGCCGTCCCGATTTTATGGCTGTGGCGGCGAAAAAAGCGGTTAAGGAAGGAGCGATGACCATCGATATTAATATGGGTTGTCCTGTTAATAAAATTACTAAAAAAGGCGGTGGTTCTTCACTTTTACGACAGCCAGAAATTGCCGAGCAAATTGTTAGGGAAGTGGTAAAAGCGGTATCGGTGCCGGTAACGGTGAAAACTCGCTTGGGATGGAACGCTCAAGAGATTAATATTATCGATTTTGCCCGTCGTTTGGAAGATGCGGGAGCGCAAATGTTGACCCTGCACGCACGCACTAGGGAACAGGGTTATCATGGGCCGGCCGATTGGCAATGGATTAAACGGGTGAAGGAGGTTTTATCGATTCCTGTCATCGCTAATGGGGATATCGTTTCTGTGGAAGCGGCGATTAATTGTTTGGAATTTACCGGGGCCGATGGGGTGATGTGTTCTAGGGGAACCCTCGGTTATCCCTATTTGGTGGGGGAAATCGATTATTACCTCAAAACAGGCAAAAAGTTGCCGAAACCCACCTCTATTGACCTGTTAAGCCTAGCTAAAGAGCATTTACATGGGCTATGGCTATACAAGGGACAACGCGGCATCTGGCAAGCGCGGAAACATCTGGCTTGGTATTGTCAGGATTTTACCGGTGCAGCGGTTTGGCGCGATCAATTTTCGCGGATCGAATCCCTGGGAGAGGGCTGTGATTTAATTGATAGAGCTATTGCCCAATTAAACCTTGAAAACGAGAATATTTACAGATAACGGCTGAACTGACCCGCTATACTGATTCATAGCTTAATTCAGCAACGCCAGAATATTTTGGTTTTAAATATGGTAAGGCTACGGTAGCAGTAGCACCCCATAACACCAGTCAAAATTGCTCTAATTGTGGTCAAAAAGTACCTATATCTCTATCTACACGAACCCATATTTGTCCCGATTGTGGCTATGTAGAAGATAGAGATACTAACGCCGCTATCAACATTCTAAAAAGAGGACTAAGTACCCTGGTACGCACGGAAACTAATACGCTTGGGGAGAGATTCCCTCTGGTTTGGTTGGATGGGTCCTGCCAGATTAAGGAAACTCAAGGAACCAAGAACCCCTCCCATGAGTGGGATGGGAGTGTCAAAGATGTCTGAATGATGCCTGTCTGAAACATAAAAAAGAACTGGATTCCTTGCTCACTCTCCAATTTCAGAAGTTTAATAAATCTCAGATTATCACCGTCTCAAGTATAACTCAAAAAGATTGGGATTGAATTGCCGTGATTACCACCGTATTGATAATATCGGGAACGGTACAACCGCGACTGAGATCATTGACGGGTTTTTTTAATCCCTGTAGGATTGGACCTATGGCTAAAGCTTTTGTTTCCCGCTGCACGGCTTTATAAGTATTATTACCTGTATTCAGGTCAGGAAAAATAAACACCGTTGCTTGGCCCGCCACCTCTGACCCGGGCATTTTTTGGGCGGCTACTTCCTTATCCACGGCCGCATCGTACTGAATCGGCCCTTCTAGCTTCAAATCAGGGCGTTTTTCCCTAGCAATTTTGGTCGCCTGTCGTACTTTTTCCACGTCTTCTCCCTGGCCCGATTGACCCGAAGAATAGGAAAGCAGGGCGATTCGCGGTTCAATTCCGAATTTTTGGGCTGTTTCGGCAGAAGATAGGGCGATTTCGGCTAATTCCTCGGCACTGGGGTCGGGATTGACCGCACAATCCCCATAGACCAAAACTCGATCCTCTAGACACATAAAAAAGACCGAGGAGACGATCGCACAATCGGGCTTAGTTTTGATAATCTGGAGTGCAGGCCTAATCGTGTGTTGAGTAGTATGCACTGCCCCCGATACCATACCATCAGCATCGCCTTGATACACCATTAAAGTGCCAAAATAGGAGACATCCTGTGCATAATCCCGGGCCATGTCGAGATTCATTCCCTTGGCTTTTCTCGCTTCGTAGAGGGTCTGCACATAGCTTTCAAAATGGGGACTAGCCACGGGGTTAATAATTTGCAGGCGATCTAGATCGAGAGTGATACCATGTTTTTTAATCACCATTGCGATCTCGTCCGGTTGTCCCAAAAGGGTTAAATCGACGATATCCTGTTCGATTAAAACTGTGGCCGCCTGGAGGATGCGCGGTTCGGTCCCTTCGGCCAAAACGATGTGACGTTTTTGCGCTTTGGCCTGTTGTACGAGATTATAGGTGAACATCTTCGGGGTAATCCCCTGGATCCGCAAAGTGCGAATTTGCGCTTCTAGGCGATCGAGATTGATGTTACTGTGAAAAAGCTGCAGACTGAGGTTAATTTTGTCGTAGTCCGTCGAGGTCAGGGTGGTTCGCACATTGTGGACGCGTTCGGCCGTGGTGTAGGTATCGGTGGTGACGGAGAGAATCGGTAAGGGATCGGGCAAACCTTCAATTAAACGGGCGATCGAAGGATTGAGGTTATGACCTGCTGTTAAGACTATACCAGCTAATTGGGGATAATTGGCCGATTGGTGGGCCTGTAACATCCCGATAATCACATCGCCGCGATCCCAAGGGGTGATAATTAAACTATCTTCTTTTAACCGCTCTAGGGCATTTTGCATCTGCATGGCCACCACCAGAAAGTTACTGGCTAAACTATCTAATCTTTGCTGTCCGTAGAGAACTTTTGCCTGTAATTGTTGGGCGATTTCTGCTACTCGCGGGCTGCTAAGTTTGGCATTATGAGGAATCACTCCTAGGGCATATTCTTGGGGGGGAAAAATTTGAGTTAGGGTTTTCCGTAATTCCTCTATTTTTTCCTCTTCAGCTTGATTGATAATAATCCCAATTACCGTACAACCTTTATCCTGGTAAGTGTCGCAGGAAATCAGGATCGGACTAAGGGCATCTTCGATACTGCGCTGGTGAGCATTACCTAATATTAAGATGGGATGACCGAGATTTTTGGCGATTTCTGTATTTAGTTCAAATTCAAAGGCGGAATTTTCTTGCAGATAATCGGAACCTTCACAGAGGATAAAATCATATTTATTTTCTAAGTTTTTAAACTTTTTGATAATTTTTTCGATGATTTCATCAAATTTTTGTTGTACCAATAACTCCTTAACTTCGTCATAACATAAACCAAAAGCTTCTTCGTAGGTTTGTTCTAATTTAAAATAATTGAGGATTAAGTCAATGTCTTCGTCCCGATGACCTTGGGAACAGTCGAGAACAATTGGCTGGAAAAAAGCAACTTTATTAGTTTTGCGGAGAATTAAGTCGATAATTCCTAAAGCTACTAACGCTTTACCGCTTCCCGTTGCCGTCGTGCTGATATATAAAGAGTTAGTCATGGGTAGAGAAGAATAATAATAGGAGTGGAATTTAATTGACCTACCCCAACCTTGAGGTGGGCTTTTTTCAGCTAAATCTAGATAATTTTGGTGAATCGGTTGATGGCAATAATTAACTTGTTGATCAAGGGCTGAAAATTCTGCGATCAAGTTGTCTATAATGGGGTGAATTGCTGGGAATTTTTTAGGTAAACTATCTTTATTTATTGGCTAGTACAGAGATTTTTGTTGCAGAGCGATCGCTGTTTAAATATCTACTAGGCAGTGATCGGCTATACCTTATAATCTAGCAGTTATTTTGTCCGATTGCTGTTCACTGGTAACATTTTGGCATCGACTTGATTTAATTTCCTCAGACTAAAATAAAGACTCCATAAAATCCTATCACTGGCTTTCCAGCTAGGGCTTGATTTTTCACAAAGATTTAAGCTTATCTCCCTCCGCTTGCCATTAAATTTTAACTAGAAGCAATTACCCCAGATTGTTGAAACCATTGGCTAATTCCGGCGGCTAAAACTTGCGCTAATTGTTTTTGTGCCTGAGTATCGGTAATCCATTCAAATTCTTGAGGATTACTCATAAATCCTAACTCTAATAACAAAGAAGGACTACTATAGGGACGAGTTAAAGCTAAATTATTCCAAAATACCCCATAGGAAGGACGGTTAAGATTTTTAGTTAAATAATCGTGGAGAAAAACCGATAGATCCGCTGCCTGGGGATGATACCAAAATATGCCAATTCCTTGAGTATTTAAGGCATCTCCATCATCGGGTAAAGCATTATAGTGAACCGATAGTGCTAGGGTTGGTTGCAGATTATTAATCATCTCTACCCGTGCCGGTAGGGATAAATCAATGTCCATTTCTCTGGTTAAATAAACTGTTGCCCCCAATTTTTCTAACTCCCGTTTAATTAATTTAGACATAAGCAAATTAATCTCTTTTTCTGTGTAACCCGTCGGACCGACAGCACCAGTTTCTTTGCCTCCGTGTCCAGGATCTAATAAAATAACTTTGCCCTGTAAATTATCACTTTTTTCTGGGGAATGACGCAGGGTTAAGATTAAATTTGTTCCCTGGTAACGAAGACTATAACCCCACTGTTGTTTTTGGTTAAGATTAAAAGTGTATTCTATCGTAGTCGGGTCGATTTGTCGCCAATCTAAACGTCTAACTAAAGGATTATCCACTAGAAAAATTGTATCGGTTTGGGCAATGGTATTATAGAGAGTCAAAATAAATTTATCATCTTCTTGTGCCACGGCGATGGGTACAGGATGGGAGAGGGGAAAAATAATTTCCGTTGCTTGATTGATACTTCGAGAAGAGAGACCGCGAATATTAGCATTATCCAATACCTCATTAACTATTAAACGGGTTTCTCGCTCTAAAATCCAACCACCATAATCTAACCGTAACCAATCCCCTTCTTTCCCGGTGACTCTCGCTTTCGTGCCTTGGGGTAAAGGAGTTAAACGGGAATAATCACTACCCGGCCCCGTGCGTGCTACCCCTTGGTCCGCTATAATTTCAATCACCGGTAAATTTTGATCGCTAATAATGTTAATTTCTCCTTGACCTGATTGGCTAATAGAGCGATTATTTAATTGTGCTGTAAAAATAGGTTTTCCTAAGTTAGCCTCTTCGTTAAACTGCTGACAACCTCGATAGTAACCAGTTTTATCCTCGGAATTCGCTTGATTAAGATTAGTTAAAACTGCGGCATTACTAGGCAGTTTTGTGGTTTGAGTTTGGGGTAAAAGAGGCAGAATTTTATCTCCTAACTGCACAGAAACCTGAGCTTGGGGAGTGGCAATCGCACTAAAACAAATCCATTCCCCCACTAACCTCGTCTTATGGACAGCAGGACTGAGAGAGTTATCAGCAAAAGCTAATTCTTGGGGAATAACTGCTTGAGTATCTCGACGAATTATTTGACGATTAATAGTTTGGTTTTGATAGCGAATAGTGAAATTATTTTCGCCAACTTGTAGGGGAAAACTAGGGGCAAAATATCCTTTAGCACTGCGTTCAATCGGTTGATTATTGAGCAAAACTTGACCCGATGGAGGAGCAGAACCAATAAAAAAGATTTTCGATGCCGTGGTTTGATGATTATCGGGAGGATAAACAATCATTAATGAGGTAGATTTAGCGCTGATACTGTCATAAAAACCAATTAATAGCACTAAAACTAAACCGATTAAGATATTTTGCCCAAAAGTTCTCACCTTTAACCAGAATAGCCCCATATTATCCCCCTCTTAGCTGACAAATATTATCCTAGGACAAATTCTGGAGGTTTGTTGTTCGTCTTCTCAGTTGTACTGCATTTAAACTGATCAGGAAATTCAGTACAAATGCTCTGACTTCTTCTCCCCTCTCCCTGTTTTTGACCCTCATCCCTTATGATCAAGATAGATTAACTTTTGTAAAGGAATCGGAGTTATGGCTTTAACCGTTGGAACAATCGCACCGAACTTTACCACCACCGACGATACTGGAAAAACCGTTTCCCTGTCGGATTTTCAAGGTAAAGTCGTAGTTTTATACTTCTATCCCAAAGATGATACCCCCGGCTGCACCAAGCAAGCGCAAAGCTTCCGGGATAACTACGAACAATACCAAGACAAGGAAATAGTAGTCTTCGGGGTGAGCAGGGATGACCAGGGTTCCCATGCACAATTTAAAGAAAAATACGGTTTACCCTTCCAATTGCTCGTAGATACCGATGGTGCTATCACCAAAGCTTATGATGTCGATGGTGGTGGCTATTCTAAGCGCGTCACCTATATCATCGATGCGGAAGGCAAAATTAGCCATGTGGATGACAAGGTGAATACCGCTAGTCACGCATCGGATATTCTCTGCGTCGTCGGTTAATTTTTCCTAAAATCTTTTCTGGGTGTGTTAGGGCAGCCTAATACACCCAATGTTTATCTTCCAATTCACTGATACAATCGACCGCGCCAACTTTGGGGACGGGTAAAAGCAGAGATAAAAATGCGGATAACTGCCAGCGGATCCGCTAGGGGAGATAGCCAAAATAATCCCGAAGATAGATTGACTTTTTCGCCCCGATAGTAGCTAGGAGAGACAGCCAATAAAAGGGCAAAACGAATCAATAACAGCAGCAGGTTTAAAGTCAAAACAATTTGTAAACTCAGGAAATTATAGCCAAAAATCAAAGCTGTGAGCAGTAAAGGGGTGATAATTATCGGTAATCCCTGAGTAAGAGCTAATAAAGCTAAATCGCCCCATAATTGCCCCTGATAGGAGGCATCTTTGAGGTCAAGAGATCTGCCCCATTCGCGCCAAGTTTCCTTAAGTCCTTCGTACATCCGCACGCGAATCAACTTCGCCCCATCGAGAAATCCCACCCGATAGCCTTTCGTTGCCGCTAGACGGGCCAGGGTGACATCATCGCAAAAAGAACCTTTTGCCCCGCTATAACCGTCTAAAGCCGCTAAAACTGACCGTCGGCAGAGAAAACATTGACCATTGGCCATCACTCGTTCCGGATCTTGCCCGCGCACTCCGGCCGCATCAAAGCGATAGAGCAAAGTCATCAATAAAGCCGGCTGTAACCACCATTCTCCCGGATAGGAGAGGATAAATTGCGGCGACAGGGAAACTAAATCGTAACCTTCTGCGATCGCAGCTTTGACCAAACTAGCGACTAAATTTGCTTGGGGTTGCGTATCGGCATCAATGCCCAAAATCCAGTCACTTTTAGGAGAACTAAACAAAAAACCATTGTGTAACGCCCAGGGACGACCTACCCAATCGGGAGGCAAAGGATAATCGGTTTTCAAGCGAAAGCGGGGGTCTTTTGCCCCTATCTCCTTGACTTTTTCCCGCGTACCATCTTGGGAATTGCTATCGACAATCAGAATTTCTCGCACTTCGTAACTCTGTTGACTCAATCCCCGTAAACAACCGTCAATCCTGGCCACTTCGTTTAACGTCGGCACAATCACGCTTACCGTCCCTAACATCTCCGGGGTGGGAGGTTGGGGAGTCAGGGGAGGACGACGACGCGCCCCTTTTAGCAGACGGGAAAGAAGGATAAAAAAGGCAACAGCCTGAGACAGCAGTAGCCCCAGGCAGAATGCACCGAGAATTATCTCAGTTAACAACTTATTTAGCTCCTCTCACCGAAACAACGGGGATTTTTAGGGTTGTTACTTGGCTGGTTGCCACTGTTTGCCCGGAAGCAACAGCCTTGGCGCGATTATAGAGGAGTGTTAAAGGCAGAATACCGGTGAGTAATCCTAGTAAAATCGGCGGATAAATACCGGCACCCATACTCATGACCGTAGCAAAGCCAAAATTACCCAAATACATCACAAAAGGCAGGGTTAAATCTTGACTTGGCAGTTTCACCGGTTGCACTTGCCAAATTAAAGTGGCTACCGTCATAAAAACACAGCCCGTACCGAACCAACCGGCAAAATTTTCATAGGGCATCCCAAAGAAGGCCCCCGGTTGTTCCCAAATCCAGAAGGGTATGGTAGTTTGACTCATGGCCGGATCTAGGACAAAATCCCAGGAAGTTAATAATACCGCCCCGATAGCGATCGCTCCTAGATTTTGTAGCCACTGGGGTATAGCAAGAGTGGATAAACCAACACGAGCGATGATATAGGCACTAAAACCGAGATAAAACCAAGATAGGGGGATAGTAAAGGGTACTAAACCCGCAATTTTGTAACCTAAGCCTGAAAGATAACGATAATGACCGAAAGGAAAGCCGGTACTGGTTCCTAATAGTTCGCTACAAAGGGATAAACTGATAGCAGGAACCATGAATCCTAACCAGTGCCACACTCCTAGAGTCCGATAGGCATAAACAGCCACGGCTGCCATTCCTAACACCATATACACCACACCCCCCCCAGCCATTGACCAAGCAAAGAAGGTTTTGCCAAAATCTGGTAAATTGGCCACAAATTCGGGATGGGGCAGAACTAGCAACAATCCGGCCAGTCCAAAAGCCATCGATACAATATGACCGATGAGCAGAGCTTTTTCGATCGCAATTAGTCGTCTCATTAAATCTCTAGCGCTGCGAAGGGATAATCATTTTCAAGTTTACAAATCTTTATTAAAGAATTATTACGCAGATCGGTCACTTTCGGCAAAAAAGTTTTAGGGGGGTTAGGGAGTTCCCTGTAGTGGCTGTTTAGGAGTTAGTAGGTAGCAGTCATTGGTCATAATAATCAATTAAATTGTCTATTTAGAGATTTTATGCTAATTTATACTTAGTTTTTTCATTTTTTTCAACCCCCAAAAATTAACTAGCCGAGGGGTAAGGACTAAAAATGTCTGAAAATATATCTTAACAATCATGCTTTTAGGGCAAAAAAAGGGCATTCTAAGGTTAAGTTCTCTCGATCAGCCACGGATTGCAGCGGTTCTTAGAAAACTCTCTCCACCAGACTCACTATAATTAACACAGTAGCCTAGCTATGTCGGCAGATTCTAGACATCGGCGCCTACTTGCCAATCGATACCAACTGGTGCAGTTGATCGGTAGCGGTGCCATGGGACAAGTATATCGAGCAGAAGATAAACTCTTAGGTGGCGTGACCGTCGCCGTAAAATTCCTCTCGCAAACTCTCCTTAACCAAAGAATGCGCGATCGCTTCGAGCGAGAGGCGACTATTTCGGCACTTTTAGGCGAAAAAAGTATTCATATTGTTAAAGTTCGTGATTATGGTGTAGATGAAAAGGAAATCCCTTTCTACGTCATGGAATTTTTGCAAGGGGAAAGCATGAGTGAAATCATCAAATATCACCCGCTGCCTCTCTCGCGCTTCCTCAATCTCACCCGCCAGATTTGTTTTGGTCTGGGATGCGCCCACAAGGGTATTATTTTTCAAGGCGAGATTTGTCCGATTATTCACCGGGACATCAAACCAAGCAATATTATCGTGATTCAGGACTCAGGATTAGGGGAATTGGTGAAAATTCTCGATTTTGGCATCGCTAAACTCATCCAATCGGGAGAATCCCAAACCCAATCGTTTATGGGAACCTTGGCCTATTGTTCCCCAGAACAGATGGAAGGCAAAGAACTCGATCATCGTTCTGATATCTACAGTTTCGGGATTGTGATGTACGAGATGATCACGGGAGAAACGCCCCTTTTTCCCGATAATCTCTCCTTTGGCGGTTGGTATGAGGTTCACCACTACGCTGAACCCCGTCCCTTTAATCCTAGCTTGCAATTACCGCCAGAATTAGAACAGTTAATCCTACGCTGTTTAGCCAAATCCCCCAGCGATCGCCCACAAAGTGTTACAGATATACTACAAGTTCTCGAACGAGTCGAACCCCTAGTCAAAAATGCTCAACCCAACAAATTGAATCGTATCGATGAAATAGTCAAAAAAATCGACGATTACAGTACCAAAATCAAAACCCTTGATGATTTAGATCGAACCAGTGTTGCTGCTACTAATGCCAAGGATGTCTGTCTCAAGTCCAGTTGGCCCAAGGACAAACCCCGCCAAAAAATTGTCTTCCCACGCTGTCTCGAGGCTGATGACGGTGTTTTTGCCAGTTTATGGGTAATGTTGGATCGAGAAGATATCCCCGTCCGGGTTGCTAGTGTCCGTTATAATCAATTCCTCTTTTTACCCGCACCGCACCCGATGATTCTCTGGATTACTGTCCTCTATCATCGTCAACAGGGGCCGCGCTGGTTACCCTGTTATTTGGACTTAAAAACTCCCCAGGGTCAAAAAATGACCAAAACCCTCGGCGAAATTGGTCAATACTGGATTTTATTTTTCTCCCTCGAAGGCGGCAATATCTGTGAAAATGTGATCACAGCTAATATTCCCGCCCATCAATGCCAAATTTTGCAGCAATGGCTGACCGATAGTCAATCAGTCCAGGGTGGCAACCCGCAAATTAGCAAGCGGATGTTAAAACAGAAACTCGATCAAATTAAACCCCAGATTCTAGCCAAATTAGCCGCCGCATTACCCCCGCAGCCCTAAAAAATTAGGGAGGTATTAACTAACCCCCCTTTTTATCTATACTATTCACCCAGATTACAGAGGTCGATAGACACGATAATCAATATTGGGGAAAATATTATCGATTTCCTCGACTTTTTCCAGCCAACCAGAGTCAATCTTCTCGGATTTCACATCTTCATAGATTTTATTTAACCGCAGTAGGTGAGACCGAGTGCGCCGGACAGCATAGGGAACCATGGTACCGGTTCGCATAATAAAAGCCCAGTCAGAAGATTGTGCTAATAATAACTCCCGGGCCGCCTGATTTAAAGCCCGTTCCTGTAATTCATCCTCCGCTTCATGATGACTTAATTCAATCATCCGTTCTGTGCCCTTGTGCAGGTGAGGATAGATCCAAGCGTTAGTTTCATTCAGCCAGTATTCATGGAAACCCTTATAACCCCAACTGGATTGGGAAGGACGACAGACCTGCTGGGTCGGGTTAGTCCGGAGATAATCGGCTAAATGGGTCATTTGGTAGATATTTTGGTCATACCAGGACTTACGGAACAGAAAATCAATAAACCAGGGTCCCTCATACCACCAGTGACCAAATAACTCGGCATCGTAGGGAGAAACAACCAGGGGAGGACGGCCCATAATTCCGGCTAAACTCTCCACTTGCCGCTCGCGATTATACATAAAATTGCCCGCGTGTTCGGCGGCTTTTTCTTTGGCCCAGTAGGGGTCATAAAGCCCTTTTTCCGATAAACCACCGTCCCGGCTAGTAATTTTGTGGTATTTGATGCCTATATTCTTGCGTTGACCGTTGGGCATGATATAGGGCTTAATATATTCGTATTCCGCTTCCCAGCCCAAATCTTTATAGAATTCCCGATAGACTATATCCCCCGGATAACCAACTTGGGAAGACCACACCTGTTGGGAAGATTCGTGGTCACGACCGAAAGCGGCCACCCCAGTTTCCGTGAAAATGGGCGCATAACTGCCGTAACGCGGGCGAGGACGACCGTAGAGAATACCGTGGCCATCGACGAGGAAGTAACGAATGCCCGCATCGGCTAACATTCTTTCTACCCCTTCGTAGTAGGCACATTCCGGCAACCAAATACCCTTGGGACGACGACCGAAATTTTCCTCGTAGTGTTGACAGGCCACCTCAATTTGCGCCCAGACCGCTTGCGGGTACATTTTCATCAGGGGCATATAACCATGAGTCGCACCACAGGTGATAATTTCTAGGTTATTACTGTCGAGGAATTGTTTAAAAGCTTTGACCAGATCTCGATCGTATTTTTCCCAAGTTTGTCGGATACTTTGGAAAGATTCAGCGTAATATTCGGCTAAGTAGCGAATATGGCCATTATGTTGATTATGGTCGATTTCTTTAGCAATTAATTCTTCTAACTTACCTAAGTGTTCTTCATAACGCTCTTGCAGTAACGGATCCCGCAGCATCGACACCAACGGCGGAGTCATGCTCATGGTCATTTTAAAATCGATACCGTCCCGCTTGAGACCTTCAAAAACTTGCAGGAGAGGGATGTAGGTTTCTGTGATTGCTTCGTATAACCATTCTTCTTCGAGGACGTAATCGCTTTCGGGATGGCGGACGAAAGGGAGATGTGCGTGGAGAACTAGGGCAACATAGCCAAAAGCCATAGGATTTCTTCTTAGAATTAAGGAATAAAACTTTAAGATTAGGTTGAGTAGATTTTATACTATCTTAAGCTTCTACAATAAAGAATATGATAAAAGTCGATCGATCATCGATCGATCTCGTCAATCCCTAGGTTTACTAATTTTCCGATGCTCCCATCTAACGAGCCACTGACTGCTTTAGGGAGAGAGACGACAACGCCTCTCTCGATTCAACTTTTGCTATTTGTTGATGACCGTCCCAGTTCTCAAGAAATTATCCGTCAAATTCAGTCCTATCTCCAGTCTTTAAAGTCTGATTACCCGATTGACCTACAAATCATCGAAATTCGCCAGCAACCTCATTTAGTCGAACATTTTCGCCTTGTAGCTACCCCAGCCCTCGTCAAAATTGCCCCTGGCCACCGTCATACCCTCGCGGGCAGCAATCTGGTGGAACAGTTTAAAAAATGGTTGGTACGCTGGCAAAAAGCGATTAAAGAGGATATCAAAAATGATCACGCTGAGGATGCACAACTTCAAGAGGTGGAACATTCGGGCGAACTCATCCGCATCGCCGATGAGGTTTTTCGTCTTAAACAGGAAAAGGAAGAATTATTAGAACAATTAAAATTTAAAGACCAAATTTTGGCTATGTTAGCCCACGATTTACGCAGTCCTCTCACCGCTGCTTCCATCGCCGTGGAAACCCTAGAATTAGCCTATCATCAACCAGATACGGAGCGCAGTCTGCAATTACGAGAACAACTGCACCAACAGGCCCGCAAACAGTTCCGGATTATGAACCGTTTGATCACGGATATTCTACAAGCTTCTAAGAGCATGGCGGCGCAATTCACTCTCCAACAGAGTAAATTTTATCTGCAAGCTCTTTGTCACGAAATTTTGTCTCAATTTACCGATATTTTTCAGGAAAAGACTTTAATTCTCCAGAGCGATATCCCCCAAGATTTGCCCCCCGTCTATGCTGACGAGGAGTTAATCCGACAGGTGATTATTAATCTCCTGGAGAATGGGATCAAATATACCCCCCCCGGCGGCGAAATTACCCTTTCTGTCCTCCATCGTACTACTCAAAAAGTACAGGTGAGCATCAGCGATACTGGCCCCGGCATTCCCGAAGAAAAACAAGAGCATATTTTTGAGGGTCATGTGCGTCTCAAACGGGATGAGGGTAAGGAAGGTTATGGCATCGGTTTATCGGTCTGTCGCAAGATTATTCGCGCCCACTACGGTCAAATTTGGGTGGATAGTGTCCCCGACCACGGCAGTAGTTTTCACTTCACTCTGCCAGTTTATCGCTAAAATGCTCCGCTAACCAAGCATCAATGTCCCCTAAAACTAAGTCGGGGATTTCCCAGGAGAACAGATGGGCCGTGTCTGGGTAACATTTTCACTGAGACAGTTTCAGTTTTTCCGCCATTTCTTGGCTAGAAGGCACTGGTAATATGGCGATCATTTGCCCCACCAGAACTATGCAGAGAATTGTGATTTTGTCAAGAGATTTTAAACAATTGTAACCTTTTTTTCAAGCCCGATCAAGCGTGATCGGCAGCTGGAGATAGGCAGCAACAGCATCTTGAGCGAGATCTTCATAGGCGATCGCTTGATGTTGTGAAAAAAAATACCTCAATAAAATTGATCGCCACACAGAGTGGGCGATCAAATAAATGATCACAAACAACTAACAACCAATCCCTAACGCGATCTGCAACTCAAAACGACAGAATCAGGGTTCCAGAGGATACTTTATCTCTGCTGATTTCTGAAAGCCTTGTAAATCAAGACTAAAAATATAGTTGCACAAGGGGTTTCCTTGTTTGTCGGAATAGGAACACTGTTGCCTTACTAGATTAAACTAGATTTTCTAGATAATCATAAAGTTAAAAGAGCGGAGATGTCAAAAAAATAATTTGACAGATCGGCAGCATTTGCTGTACGATTGATGATCGTGACCTTAATTGGAGAGATGGCCGAGCGGTTGAAGGCGCAGCACTGGAAATGCTGTTTAGGGGTAACTTTAACGAGGGTTCGAATCCCTCTCTCTCCGTTACCAAAGCACCTCCTATCTAGGAGGTGCTTTTTATAGCAGAGTATAGGAGTCGGGATTATGACTTCAGGAGATTACTCTTATTGATTATCTTCTCCCCTACTCCCCACTTCATAATTGATAATTATCGATTATCTTCTCTCCCGGCTCCCCATCTCCTCATCACCCCACTCTCCTATACTTTTTAAACAGGATTAGTCTAATTCCTCGTCGGTAAACCATCTTTACATTTAGCTAACCACTCCAATAAACTATCTAACTGCTGTTGCGGTTTTAGCGTTCCTAAACCCCTAACTGTCACCTGTTTGGGACTATAAACAAAGCGTGATTGTATATGTTGCGGTAGGTGTTCTTGTAATAATTTCCATGCTGGTTCTTCCATAGGAGTTTCTAGGATAATATGCTGTTTTCCGTCGGGTTTAATTCGCGAAAAACCGAGGGATTTAGCCAGATGTTTTAACTCGATTACCTTAAATAATTGTGCCACCGGTGAAGGAATTGCCCCGTATCTATCCACTAAATCGGCGGCAATTTGTCCTAAAGTTTTCTGAGAATTGGCAGTAGCGATCGCGCGATAGACATCCATTTTCTGCTCCGGATCGGATATATAATCATTAGGAATAAATGCCGTCAATTTCAGATCGATTTGGGTATCCTCCACTTGAGGAATTTCTTGACCTTGAATTTCCCGCAAAGCTTCCTGTAACATTTCCATATATAGATCAAAACCGATCGCTTCCATTTGTCCCGATTGTTCCGCACCCAATAAGTTACCCGCACCACGAATTTCCAGGTCCCTAGTCGCTAATTGATACCCCGATCCTAACTGGGTAAATTCTTGAATTGCCTTTAATCTTTCCCGAGCGGTTTCTGTTAGTTCTCCCTTAGTTGGATAAAGTAACCAAGCGTGTGCTTGTACTCCCGATCGCCCCACCCGTCCTCGCAGTTGATAGAGTTGCGCTAAACCGAATTTTTGGGCATCTTCAATGATAATCGTGTTAACTCTGGGAATATCTAACCCCGACTCCACAATAGTCGTACAGACTAAGATATCCGCTTCCCCATTATTAAAAGCTAACATGGTGGTCTCTAATTCGGACTCATCCATACGACCATGGCCGATGGCAATTCTAGCACCAGGAATCATCCCTTGAATTGCTGCCGCTTTTTCTTCAATTCCCTCGATTCTGGGTACTACATAAAAAACCTGTCCCCCCCGATCCAATTCATTGCGAATTGCCGTTCTAATCACATCAGAATTATAACTAGAAAGGTGGGTTTGGATGGGACGACGAGAGGGGGGAGGTGTGGTAATTAAACTCATTTCTCGCACCCCAGAAAGGGACATATAAAGAGTACGGGGAATCGGTGTTGCACTTAAAGTTAACACATCAATATTACTTTTAAAAGCCTTAATTTTTTCCTTTTGATTGACTCCAAAACGCTGTTCTTCATCAATTACCAATAACCCTAAATCTTTAAACTCCACCACTTTACTCAATAACAACTGAGTACCCACCACTATATCCAATTCCCCCGTTTTCAAGCGCTGGACGATATCTTTTTTCTCGGAATTGGTGCGAAAACGATTTAATAAACCCACATTAATGGGATAGGGGGCAAAACGCTCCTTTAGGGTGTGATAATGTTGTTGGGTTAAAATCGTTGTTGGTGCTAATAAAGCCACCTGTTTATGACCCGTGGTGACAGCTTTAAAAATAGCACGAATGGCCACTTCTGTCTTGCCAAAACCCACATCCCCACAGACTAAGCGATCCATCGGGCGATCGCTTTCTAAATCCCGTTTCACATCCTGTATCGCTTTCAGTTGATCAGCAGTGGGTTGGTAGGGAAAAGAATCCTCTAACTCCCGCTGCCAGGGATTATCCATAGGATAGGCAAAACCCGATTTTTTGGCACGTTGGGCGTAAATATTGATTAAATCAACCGCTAACTTCTTAACCGACTTCCTAACGCGGGCTTTCGTCGCTTCCCACGCTTTGCCAGAGATTTTATGTAATTCTGGCTCTTGACTACCTGTATGACGATAACGGGAGAGATTATCAAGAGAATCGGCAGGAACCCGCAATAATCCATCGGCATACTTAATAACTAGATAATCTCGACCTTGCACTACTCCGCCAATTGTGCTTTCCTGCTTTTCTAGTTTGATAAACTGTCCGATGCCATGGTGTTTATGTACTACAAAATCGAGGGGACGGAGTTTATTCACATCCACCTGTACCGAGGCTGCTTGCCGACGTTTGCGGACGTAACCGGCAGTATTTAAAAGATGTTGTCCGAAGAACTCTCGATCAGTAACGACGACTATGCGATAGGTGGGGAGGATAAAACCTTCTAATTCAGCTAATCCTGCGTATTTTAGGGCTGTAGCGGTGTTTTGAATGATTAAGCGATCAATCGCCCCAAAATCGAGGGGATTGGGGATAAATTGGGCTGGGCAGTCGTGTTCCTGTAATAACGAGACTGTGCGGGAGGGTTGGGCTGATATTAACCATATAGCGTACTTATTTAGTTTAATACCGCTATAAACCTCTCTTTTTCCCCGTAAAATTTCCGCTAGTTTGGCGAATTGCCCCGGATTGGTGGGAATCGGACGACTGGAGAGATTAAGGCTATTTTCGGACAGGTGATCGTCTATTTCCGAGAGGTAGAGATGGGGAAATTTGGCCGATATTTGCAGAGATTCGCCAAAAGAACGGTGAATTTTCGGCAAAGGTGGTTCTATCTCTTGCCAGCGTTCCCCAATATATTCTATCCAGCGATCGCTTCTAGCTTGACAGCTTTCCAGTTCATCAAAGGCAATCAGAGTATTTTCGGGGAGATAATCCAATAAAGAGGCAGGTTGAGGGAATGCCAAGCCTAAAAATCGCTCAATTCCCTCTGGATAAATTTCATTAGCCAATTTTTCTCGATCTTCAGCCCCCAGATAATCAGCAACTGTCGGGGGGAGAGAAGGGGCAATGATCGCCGCAAAGCTAGTGGGAGTAAGAAGCAGATTGGGGATAGAATCCAGCGATCTTTGGGTGGCAGGGTCAAATTCTCGCAATTTTTCCAATTCGTCGCCGAAAAATTCTAACCTGACCGGTAATTCGGCCGAAACTGGGAAAATATCAACGATATCGCCGCGACGACTCCATTGTCCTTCGGTTTCTACCAATGAAACCCGTTCATATCCTAATCTAGCTAGGGTTAGATCGAGGTTTTTGGCTTCTATAACCCTTCCTACCTCAAAATTATCGCTATACTGCTCGAAAACCTCTCTAGGGGGTAAATGGGGCTGCAGGGCCTTTTCGGTGGTAACGATCGCAATTCCGGCATCTTGATGACTGATTAGGGTTTGCCCTGAGCTACGTCGAAGGGTCGATAATACCTGCATCTGTCCCCAAATCATCTCGGATTCCCGATTAAATGTCTCGTAGGGGCAAGCTTCCGAGGTGGGATAAAAGAAAACACCTTTCCACGTCATTGCTTCTAATTGTGCCGCCCAACGTGCCGCTTCTTCTAGATTGGCACAGATAATTACAAGATTTTTTCCTTGACAACGGGCGAAAGCTGTGCTTATTAATCCTTTCGGTAAGCGGGCAAGGCCAGTTAGGGTTAAATTGCCATTTTTCTCCAGTTTTTGGATAAGTTCGGCAGTTAAGGCCGATTTTTCAATGTTGCGAATAACGGAGGCAAAAGTCATTTTTTAGTGATCGGCACTCGGTTTTTAGTTAAGCTCTACTGAATTTAAACTGCCTCTTGGGAGTTTTAGTACAAATGCTCAGGATCCCTCTCCCCGCTCCCAACTTCGGTGCAGTCTTAGCAAGTATCAGTTATCAGTTGTGGGTTCTCAGTTCACCCACTACTTTTTGGGGTTAATTTTTTTGGGCTTTATTTGAATTCACCAGAGATGGGTCGCAGGCGCACGGATTTTCCATTATCTATATAATATCATGTCAAGCGTTGGTTGGCAAGAGAAAAAATTGGCTTTCTTTTTATTTCTTTGTGTTCTTTGTGTCTTTGTGGTTCGTTCCTTCAGAAAATAAAATTTTTGGTTGATAAGAGCGTTCGAGCTTTGTGTTCTTTGTGTCTTTGTGGTTCTTCCCACTCCCTTGCCAGCATCACTGTATCTTAGAATACATTTTATCCAGCAAACCCAAGAGAGCCAAAAATTGATCTGGTGATACCTTAGTCACGATCGCTCCAGAACAATCAGTACATATATACTGACTAATATTTTCAGAATGATAACGATTCTCACCGACTGTGATAAAATGAGAACTATAATCAGACTCAGTTAACTCCGATGGGTAAAAAATTCCAGTTAACAGCGATCGCTTTAACAATGACTATAGCCAGCTTAACAGCTTGTAGCGGTCCCTCGGTCAAGGAAGAGGAAGCAAAGACACCCTTACAGGTGACAGTGAGTATCGTACCGCAGGAATATTTCGTCAAACGCATCGGCGGTGATAGAGTCAGTGTTAATGCCATGATTCAACCCGGGACAGATCCCCACACCTATGAACCAAAACCCGAACAATTAAAAACCACAGCCCGATCGCAAGCCTACTTTAAAATCGGTGTATCCTTAGAAGATGCTTGGAAAGATCGCTTAAACAGTGTTAACCAACAGATGTTAATCGTCGATACCAGTCAGGGAGTAGATAAAATCCCTTTAACAGCAGAACATAATCACGATCATGATCATGATCACAGCAAGGAAGAAAAACATCAAGCCGGAAAAAACACCCTAGATCCCCATATTTGGTTATCCCCAAAACGAGTCAAAGCACAAGCAGATACTATTTATCAAACCCTAGCACAACTAGATCCCAGTCAGGAAGCTATCTATCGGGCTAACTTGGAAAAATTCAGTCAGGAATTAGAGGCATTAGATCAAGAAATTCGGCAAAACTTGGCAGGGATTAAAAACAAAAAATTTATGGTATTTCATCCTGAATGGGGCTATTTTGCCCAAGATTACGGTTTAGAGATGATTGCGATCGAGATCGACGGCAATGAACCCAGTGCTGCCCAGTTGAGTCAACTAATCAAACAGGCAAAAAAAGAGAATATAAAAGTTATTTTTACTCAACCAGAATTTAGCCAAAAAAGTGCCGAAACTATTGCTAGGGAAATTGGGGGACAGGTAATCCCTATCAGTGCCTTCGCTGAAAATTGGAGTGAAAACCTGCGACAAGTTTCCCAAAAAATGGCCACAGTTTTAAATCAGTAATTGCTTGTATATGTAGCTAGACACAATTAATTGCACATATGTAACTACCTCTTGCCTATTGCCTATTGCATGAGTGCCTATCCCAACCAAGAAGTTAATTTTGCCCTATTGTATATGTCAACGATCATTACCATTAGTAATCTCTGGGCCGGCTACGAACAGGAACCCATCCTCGAAGATATTAATTTAACCATTCAAGAACTGGATTTTCTGGGAATTATCGGACCGAATGGAGGGGGAAAAACTACCCTGCTTAAGGTTTTACTGGGATTAATTAAACCTTGGCGCGGAGAAGTCAGTATCTTGGGGCAAAGTGTCGAAAAAGGTCGGGAATTAGTCGGTTATGTGCCGCAGTTTGTCGAATGCGATCGCTCATTTCCCATTACTGTGGGTGAGGTGGTAAAAATGGGGAGATTGAGCAGCAAAAAACTCTGGCAAGGCTATAGTAAAAAAGATGAGGTAAGGGTAGATAAAGCTTTAGATAGTGTGGGAATGTTAGCGTTGAAAAAAAGATCGATTGCTGAACTTTCGGGAGGACAGCGCCAACGGATTTATATCGCTCGCGCTTTAGCGGTAGAACCCCGTCTCTTGATTTTAGATGAACCCACTGCCAGTGTCGATCCCCAAATGCGTGCTAGTATTTTTTCCCTGTTGCAAGAATTGAATGAGTGGATGACCATTTTAATTATTTCCCATGATCTGGGAACCCTATCTACCTATGTTAAATCGATCGGTTGTCTCAATCGTCGTCTCTATTATCACGGCCAAAAATCTCTCACTGCTGCTATGCTAGAACAAGTGTATTGTTAAAAGTTTTCTCCCTTTCTACTGTCAAAAGCCTTGACAAATACCCGCACTTGACATAGACTTATATATATAACGGGAATCCGTGCCTGCCTGCGAACCCACTTTTTTCAGGTCAGATAATGGGATTAAACTGACCAGCAGCAGATAGGTCAGATGGTCTGACTTGGAATAACATAAGGTTTGGCGATCTAGTCAGGCAAGAAAAACTCTTAAACGATTGTTCTCACCCGCTACTCTAGTCAGATAATTCTTACTAACTACATGGTCGCCCTCTGTTATCAAACACGGATAAACTGACCATCCATCACCCACAGAAAAATAGCAGCCCCATTATGTTCTTGCTTCTTCAAGCTTTAAATGGATAGCATCATCCGAAATGATCAAGGAGTACAAAGAGGTTTTAAATCGTCCTAAGTTGCAATTGTCCCAAATCACCAAGCGAGAGAGAATGATTAGAACTAATTGATTTGGCCGTTATTCCCATAGATGTCAACCTAACGATTGACTTTCCTAGAGATAGAAAAGACGCTAAGTTTTTAGCTTGTCCCATATCCGCTGGTGCTGATTATTTGATGACAGGTGATCAGGATTTTCAGGATGTACCTGACTTAGGTGTTACTAAAGTCGTCAATGTATCTCAGTTTTTAGAAATATTTACCAATTAACTCTAAGTCAAATTAAGTATAGAGGACAATTTTAAAATGAGTATTGAAAACAAGGACAGCAAAAAACTTGAACAACAAAAACTAGAACAGCTAGAGATGGGGGTCAACCCATCCCCAAACTAGACAATTATGCTATTCTTTTTTATACATCACCTCCACCACAGTATGAACGTTACCCCTCGGATGAAAATCCCCCTTAACTTTCATCTGCAAGGGTTCGCAAGCCGTCACCAAATCATCTAAAATTTGGTTAATTGCTTCTTCGTGGGAAATATAACGATCGCGATAACTATTAATATAAAGTTTAATCGCCTTTAATTCCATCACCTTTTGATCGGGAACGTAGCTAAGATAAATAGTGGCAAAATCGGGATAACCGGAAAAGGGACACTTACAGGTATATTCCGGCAGAGTGATATGAATATCGTAATTTCTGCCGGGGCGTGGATTGGGGAAAGTAATTAACGTTCCTTCAGCAATTTCTCTTTCCCCGTACTTAACTTCAATTGTTTCGGAAGACTGAACCATGTTTTTTCCTAACTAGACAATGTTTCCTATCATAGCTGGAATATTATCTCGAGAGACGTTACCGAATGAAGATATGAATAGTAACTCCCGTATCCTCTTGACAAATTAGCTTAGTCCTAGGTTGAAAGAATGCCGAGAAGACAATTCAGACTAAAAATCAGCCAGACCCAACTTTTCAGGTAAAAAATGATCTATGATTAACCCTAAAGATACTCTAAAACTGGTTTCATGCTCTCCGAGATTAAAAACATAGCCGAGAGTCTCGCACCCCGATTAGTGGAGATTCGCCGCCACATTCACGCGAATCCAGAGTTAAGCGGGCAAGAATATCAAACTGCCGCCTATATTGCCGGGGTTTTGTCTTCCTGTGGTCTATCGGTGCAGGAAGCGGTGGGAAAAACGGGAGTTAAGGGAGAATTGGTGGGAAAAGGCAGTGATCGAAGGATTTTAGCTATCCGGGCCGATATGGATGCCCTACCAATCCAAGAAAGAACCGATTTAGACTTTGCTTCCCGCAAACCGGGGATTATGCACGCCTGCGGTCACGATGTTCATGCTACCGTCGGTTTAGGGGTGGCAATGGTGCTTTCCCGTCTCTCGGAACCTTTGGGGGGAAAAATACGCTTTCTCTTTCAACCAGCAGAGGAAATCGCCCAGGGGGCCAGTTGGATGATCCGGGAGGGGGTGATGCGGGATGTCAGCGCTGTTTTGGGGCTGCACGTTTTCCCCTCGATTCCGGCCCGATCAATCGGGGTTCGTTACGGGGCCCTAACTGCGGCTGCCGACGATCTGGAGATTTTTATTCAAGGGGAATCGGGCCACGGGGCCCGGCCCCACGAGGCGATCGATGCTATCTGGATCGCCTCGCAAGTAATTACCACCTTGCAACAGGCAATTAGTCGGACTCAAAACCCCTTGCGTCCGATTGTCCTCACCATCGGCCAGATTAGCGGTGGTCGCGCCCCCAACGTCATCGCCGATCAGGTACGCATGGCAGGAACAGTGCGATCGCTGCACCCAGAAACCCACGCCCATCTCCCGGAATGGATCGAGAGTTTGGTCACGAATGTCTGTAGCACATATAACGCTAAATGTCAAGTAAAATATCGTCGGGGCGTGCCATCGGTGCAAAATGACCAATTTTTAACCCGTTTGGTGGAAGAAGCAGGTTTAGAAGCTTGGGGACGAGATCGGGTTTTAATTCTCTCGGAACCCTCCATGGGGGCCGAGGATTTTTCCCTTTATTTGCAACAGGCCCCCGGTACAATGTTCCGTCTGGGAGTGGGTTCTCCTCATCTCCTCAATCCCCCCCTTCACCATCCAGAATTTTTAGTGGATGAGTCGGCAATTCTGACGGGAGTGATTACTTTAGCCTACGCGGCCTATAAATATTGGCAAAGGGAAGATTAAACCGGTTTTTCAAGATAATTTTATGGAAATTTGGCAAGATTTAGCTATTATAGCTTGGACAGAATTGCTGCTGGATAGTTATGAAGGGTTAATCGGGCGATCGCTTTTACCCCGGATCGGTACTGGCAAAGAACAGAGTAAAATGCTCTTTTATGCTCCTTTTGTCCTAGTTTCCCACGGTACGCAAACTAATCCGATCTTCAATTATGGTAATCGCGGCGCCCTCGATCTCTGGGGTTTAACTTGGCCAGAATTATTAACAACTCCTTCGCGAGCAACGGTACAGGGAGAGGAACCCGCCCAAGAACGCCAAAAAATGCTAGATTTAGTCAAAAAACAAGGCTATATCAACGATTATCACGGGGTAAGGATCACGAAAAACGGTCAACTATTTCGTATTGAAAAAGCGATCGTTTGGAATATCATCGATCGTGATGGCATTTACTGCGGACAGGCTGCCACTTTTGCCGATTGGATTTTTCTCTGATTTATCACCCCAATATGACCAACTCAGACCGAATTATTGTTCCTCTCGATGTGCCGGATTTAGAATCAGCGATCGCACTCCTTGATCTGTTGCCAGAAGTCAATTTTTGGAAAGTGGGACTAGAATTATTTGTCAGTAGCGGTGCAGAAATTCTAGGGATTCTACAAGAAAGACAAAAAAAGAGCTTTCTCGACCTCAAATTTCATGATATTCCCAATACGGTCGCCGGGGCCTGTCGTTCCGCCAGTCGCTATCAAGTGGATTTACTCACCCTGCACGCAACGGCCGGACGGCAAGCACTGACGGCAGCTAAGGCGGCAATCTCTGACCTGCTATCACCGCCAAAACTTCTCGCTATCACCGTTTTAACCAGCCTTAACGCCAGGGAATTAGCCCTCGACCTCAAAATTTCCCTAGAACTATCGGAATATGCCTTAAATCTGGCATTATTGGCCAAGGAATCGGGAATTGATGGGGCGGTTTGTTCCCCCCAAGAAGTGGCGCAATTGCGGCGCGTCTGTGGAGAGGATTTTCTCTTAGTTTGCCCCGGAGTTCGTCCCTCCTGGTCAAGCAAAGGGGATCAAAGTCGGGTGATGACTCCGGCCCAAGCGCTTAAAGCTGGGGCTGATTATCTAGTAATTGGACGACCGATCACCGGTGCCGAGGAGCCAAAGGTAGCATGGACAAAAATTTGTCACGAATTAGCCGATATTTAGGGGTATTGCTAGTTATTTTCGGGATTAACTCGCCAGCTGTTAGTCGTCCTCTTTCTAGCTGTCCAGAGGATTTAAATCTTTTAGTTGATCGCCTCTTGTCAGATTTACCCAGTTATGCTAACCGAGTTATTACCCGTTCCCAAATCGATCAAAAATTATCTACACCGGTTTTTGTGATTATTGCCGGTCGTCCCGAATTTACACCCCTACCTTTAAGTGCTAATCAATATTCCGGTCAAATTGCCGATGACACTCAACAGGTTTTTTTTACAACTTTAGAGCGTCAGTATAGCAAAAATCGCTCTGTCACTCTCCAAAATTATCATTGGTTATTTTTAACTAAAACTGGGGAAGGATGGCGATTAGTGACGATTTACAGTCAACTAGCTGCCCTTGAACCCGCTCAAGTCCCCTTACCTCCCCTAGAAACCAGTCAAGGAACTATCGGCCAAGCGGTGCGTCTCTGGCTGCGGGACTGCGAAGCGGGTGCATTGCGCTAAATTCGCTCGGCCAAAACAAAGCGATCAAAACCTGCTAGGTCGTTAATAATCTGAATTTGTCGATAATTGCCCTGATTTTCCAGCATTTGCGCTACTTTTTCCCCTTGACCGGCCCTCATTTCCACTAGCCAAAGGCCTCCCGACCGCAGATAATCGGGAGCAGTGGCTACTAGATAGCGCAGCGCAGTCAATCCGTCTTCACCCCCATCCAGGGCCAAACGGGGTTCATGTTCCCGCACTTCAATCTGTAAGTCAAGGATTTCTGCACTGGGAATATAGGGAGGATTGGACAGCATCCCGCTAATCTGTCCCTTCCACTTCTCTAGGGGTGTCCACCAAGAACCCTGTTTTAAGATAATTCTGTCGGCAAAACCCGTCTTGATGATATTTTCTTTGGCGATCGCTAAAGCCGTTTGACTGTAATCAACAGCATATATCTCTGCTTTTGTCAAGATACTGGCTAAACCAATAGCGATCGCACCGCTACCGGTTCCCAGATCTACCCAGATTCCCCCTTCTTCTCCTCTGACGGTTTCTCCAACGATATCGATTAATAACTCGGTTTCGGGACGAGGAATTAAGACCGCCGGGGAGACTTTCAGGGTAAAATTACGCCAGACCACCGATTCGAGCAAATACTGCAAGGGAACCCTTGTTTGCAGGCGTTTTTGCCAGCGTTTAGTAATCTCCGACCAAGAATAACTCAAAGGGATTTTTTCTCGTTCCCGAAAGGATTGTAAGCGCAGGGAAAGAGTATCTAAATCTGTCACCGCTTGCAGAAAGATATCCACTTCCTTCGGAGATAGTTGCGCTTGCGCTAAATCAGCGATCGCCTGTTGGCGCCATTGACTTAATTCTTGACCGGAAATACTAGCAGTCACAAAGGCTTAACGATTGGGGGCGGGGCGATTATTGGTATTATTATTAGGGCGTGGCTGATTTGCTGGGGGTTGGTTGGGAGCATTTTGGTTGCTATTTGCCCGAATAAAATTAATCGTTTCTTGGCTAGGATAGAGGAGAATTTTAGTTAAAGCTTCATCGTTGCTTTGTTGTAGGGTGGCGATGACACTTTCTAGGGGAATAACATCAATTTTCACCGTGGCTGCTTCGGCGGGATTAGCTTTTTTATATTGTTCTACCATTTGCAAAGCGGCGGCTTTTTCAAAGAAGAAAGGAATAAAATCCTGATTGTTGCGATTGATCACCAGAAAACTACTCTCTTTTCCCGCTTTCGGCACAAATAAAGGTACACCACCTTGATATTGTTGACCTCTTTCACTGAGCAATTTTTTCGCTGATTCTACTTCCGACTCTTTGGGAACAAAATCGATAATTAAACGATTTTGATCGGTTTGATTGGCTTGCATTTTATAGACTTGTGCCAAAGAAACAGCCTGAACTTTAACTTTGCTGGCAACTTCAGGATTCTCTTTTTTCAGTCTTTCAAAAAAGTTTTGAGCGTCCTGTTGACTGATAAAAACTCCCGTGAATTTCTGTTCTTTTTCTCCCACGGCAATTAGGGGAACTCCTTGATCGTCGGCAATAGCGAAGACAGGTACAGACTGCAAGGTTCTGACGATTTGTTCTTCCGGTAAAGCGAGTGCTTTAGAATAGCTGCCCAGCAGCGAAGTCAACATTGTCGTTCCCACTAAACTAAGAGTTGCCGTCCAACGAATGAGAGATTTCATCAAAATAATTACCTCGTTATTACTATTAACCAATATTTGCCGTTAATCTGAACTATATCGTCTGCTTAACCCCTCCGATCAGGAGTTTTTCGATGAATAACCAGCCCCAAAAGTTCCCTTTATTGGCTTGCTTCTGAACCATCATAGCTAAAAAGATCCATACTTGGTCAGATATGGTGGCAGCGTCAGCCCAGAAACAGGAGCAATTTACGGGCTGATCTGGGGAATAATAGGGATTAATTAGATTTTTTAGGCTAAATTCTCGGGAAAAATCGCTTTAGCTCTGGTTTAAGCTTGCTTTTACCTCAATAAGCCCCAAATTTAGATCAAAAGGCCTCCTCTTGTCTGAATCAGTTAGTCAACAGGCTACCTTTTGATCTTGGCACTACTAATGACTTTCCGAGAGATGGTGCGGATGGGCGATCGCTAACCGCAGCCATTGATAGGAAACTAGATTTAAAATCAGTCCGATAATCAGTAAAATTGCCATGAGAGCGATTTGATACCAGGCGATCGGTCTGACCAAAAGATCGGCGATCAGATGGGCTAAATTCAAGACAGAATAGAGAATTGTTAGCCAGAAATGGGCCTTTCTTAAGGAGCGACTTTCGCTAAAATTGACCCCGATAATCGCTAACATTGGCAGTAAAAAAAAGAGCAACATTCCCCAGAAAATCGGATCGAGATTGCTGGTTTGATGACTCTCGACGATCGATTGACCATGGAATAGTGGCATTAACCCCAGTTGCGTGTGAAATAGGGTTCCCAAGAGGAATGTTGTCCAGAGAGCGGCAATTTTTTCGGGATATTTCGCAGTTTTCACGGTAATTATCCTCGGAATTAGTTAATATAAAAGTTCAGGCTAAGGGAGAAAGTATTCTTCAATTTTTCCTAGTCACGGCTCTTATTCTTTGTGTGATAAGTTTAACTTATATAGAAGCGATCAATCTTTGTGTTCTTCGTGTCTTTGTGGTTCCTTCCACTCCCTCGCCAGCAGGACTGTATGATTAGAATACATTTTACCTAGCAAACCCAAGAGAGCCTAGTCACTTATCCATACATTATAAAAAAAGTTTCTGTATTTAAAATTACTTTTTACAAAAAAACACAAAGTAGAGAAAGCCCGCTGCTATACTGGTAAATTTGGCTAATTCTCAATCTAAAAATGTTTATGACCACAAGCACTTGCGAGAGTAACTCAATCTATCCCGTGCGTTGGCAAGATAACAAAGTTTGGCTGATCGATCAAACCCGTTTACCCATGGACTATGAGGAAGTTGAGATCACCAGCAGTGAAGCCATGGCCTGGGCGATCGAAACGATGATTGTGCGCGGCGCCCCGGCGATCGGAGTAGCGGCTGCCTATGGTATGGTTTTAGGAACGCAGGAAATTACCACCGACCAGACAGAGGAATTTCTGGCTGATTTAACTAGAATAGCCGATCGATTAGCCCAAACCCGGCCGACGGCGGTGAATTTATTCTGGGCGATCGAGCGAATGTTAAAAGTGGCCAGGGAAAGTGGCCCAGAAGTGGCAATAATTACCAAAAATCTCCTTGAAACTGCCCACAATATCCAAAAAGAAGACGTGGAAACCTGTCGGGCGATCGGTCACCATGGTTTATTGGCGCTGCCGGATCACCCTGAAAAACTGACAATTTTAACCCACTGTAATACTGGTTCCCTAGCCACGGCCAGTTATGGTACTGCTTTAGGGGTAATTCGTTCCGCTTGGACGGCAGGAAGACTAATACAAGTGTATGCAGACGAAACCCGGCCACGGCTGCAAGGGGCAAAATTAACCGCCTGGGAATGTGCGCGGGAGGGAATTCCCGTAACTGTGATCACCGATAGCATGGCAGCCCACTGTATGCAGCAAAAACTGATCGATGCGGTGATTGTTGGGGCCGATCGCATTGCGGCCAATGGGGACACGGCCAACAAAATTGGCACCTATTCCCTGGCTGTGCTGGCAAAAGCTCATAATCTGCCTTTTTATGTGGCTGCCCCCCTATCGACGGTGGATTTTTCCCTTAAGGATGGTACGGGGATACCGATCGAACAGCGCGATAGTGCCGAAATTTATCAGGTGGGGACGACAACCCTTTGTCCTAGAGATGTTAATTTTTATAACCCTGCCTTCGATGTTACTCCCGCCGCTTTAATCACCGCTATCATTACCGAAAAAGGAGCGGTAACGCCGGCTGAATTAATTTTTTTACAGGAATCCTAGAAGTGAGCTTTTTCCCTACTGACACCATTTTTATTTGTTTATATCGATTGCCACAGTGGGGAAAAATTCTCTCTCGTTGATCGCACTCAAGCAGCACTGCTGGCCCGGCGATCGAGATTAGTGGACTAAAAAAACTGGCATCCTAACTATGGTAGGATGCCAGTTCGGTCAAAACTAGAAACTAGACTGGCGCTGCTACTTTTGCTTCAGCGGCCATTAGTTTTTCGTAGGTTTCACGCATTTTGAGACCGACTAACACCTGGAATAAACCCGTACCATTGGTAGAACCGGGATAATCTTTGTGTTTGAGCAGTAATTCCGTCATTTCACCGTAGTATTTAGTGCCGGTTTTGCTCAAATGGCTTTCGATGTAGATCATTTCTTCCAGGTTATCGAATTGACCATCTAGTTCCAGAATCGACACTTCATTCCCCAAGAAGCCATCCGGACCATAGTAGAGTTTAATACCAGGATAAGTGCAGGTCAATTTACGACCACAGGGCCGCCAATCGATGGTGGAACCTTCATCAAACAGATAAGCGGGTTCAAAGTTTTCCACCCCTTCTTTCTGGATTAAACGAACCCGCAGTAATTTACTTTCGTGATCTTCAAGTAATTTGGTGGGCAGCACTTGAATCACCACGTCAGCGTACTGTCTTTGGGGATCGATATAGGCACTGAAATCCGGTTTTCTAGAATTAATGGCCGCCATTACATCATCATAGGTGTGACCGCGCTCGGCCATATCCCGTTGAATTTTCCAGTTGACTTTGACTTCATCGCTAATATCGAGATAAACGCTGAAATCTAATAGGGCCCGGACTCGTTCATCATATAAGGGGTGTAGTCCCTCGATCACGATTACCTTATTCGGTTCGATGATTTCGGGAGGATCGATCATCCCCGTTTCATGATTATAAATAGGTTTATTAATGGCTTGACCTTCCTTGAGGGCTTTAATCTGCTCATACATCAGGTCAAAGTTATTCGCTTTCGGATTGAGTGCGGTGACACCCACCTCTTTTCTCTGTTTGCGATCGAGGCAATGGTAGTCATCTAAACAGATCACCGTCATAAACTCGGCCCCGAATAAATCGGTCAAACGACGTAAAAAAGTAGATTTCCCACAGCCGGAGTCCCCAGCTACACCGATTAGAACCACGCGCTCTGGCTTATTGGCCATAGTTTCCCTCTAAATACACAACTAATTGTTAACCCATAGTATGTAATTAAACCAGACTCTGGATCGAGCCGTACCCCGCCGCCAGAAATTTCTGCTGCTGACAGGTTTGGCAAGAGCCTCACGCTAGAATGAGTAAGTATTTAATACTAGGGGGCCTGTTGGCGGCGATAATCTCTGACAAAAAACCAATTAATAATCCGCCGTAACGCATCAACTTTATCATTAAATTGGTGCGTTGCGCTATCGCGCTTCACAGCCTACCAGTGAACTACCGGTAAATCGTCACGCTGCCTGCCCAGATCAGGAAACTGGGATAACAGGGGAAATCTGTCCAGAATTTGAGCAATCTTTTGGTCGGCCATTAATTCATCTTGTCTGCCTAAATACCCGCCAGTCTTGCTCTGCTTGCCTTGCAACGAAAGCGATTCACTAAATTAACTCCTCTTGAAGTCGCTGTTTGGCAAGCATCTTAATAGTTTCCAACAAACTAGGCAATGAGGACTCGTTATGTTCATTATAATCACAATGCCTGAGTTGTTCTATTCCTAGCTCGATGTCTCGTTTTAATGCCTCCCGTTGGCGTTGAATTTCCTCGACGGCTAGGGCTGGATGCTGAATTTTTTGTAGGAGAAGCTGTTGTTCTTCGTCAGTTAAGGAACGGATAATTTGAGCAAGGGAATCAATTAGAAAACGGGTTTCTTTGAGAAACCCGTTTTCTATGGCAATTAAGGAACGGATACCTAAGGATCGATCTCAAAGGTAACGAACTCCGCAGCAGTGGCTGGTTTGACAGTAGCAAGGCCAAGTATAGCGATCGCACTAGCTATACCAGCAGCTACAACGGTAGAGAAGGTATTCATTGGCAATTTTGGGTAAATGTGGTATAATTGGTCTTCGCTTAACCCAGTCTATTGATTGTGTAAAACCGTGTGGGTAGCAGGAATAGGATAACCCGCCTCACCGAAGGATTCATAGATAACCTTATTAGTGTCAAAATAGACCTGCCAATAGTTATCGTTACTGCAATAGGGACGTACTGCCAAAAAAGGTCCGGAGGGATTAAATTCTAAAATTTCCACATCGGGGGCGGGATTAGTCAAAACACTGGGGATACGGCCAATTTTATCCTTTAACAGAGCGATCGCTTCTTGGACATTTACCCCGTGACTTAATTGAGCAGTCAGATCCACACGACGATAGGGATTAGCGGAAAAATTTTGAATATTTCCAGAAAAAATGCTGTTATTGCCGACTACAGTTCTAATATTGTCAAGAGTGTTGATAGTAGTGGCAAATAAACCCAATTCCTCCACCGTACCAGTTACACCTCCCGCAGAGACAAAATCGCCCACCTTGAAGGGACGGAACATAACTAAAAAAGCCCCGGCGGCAAAATTGGCCAACAGCCCCCCCCAAGCAGCCCCGATCGCAATACCAGCAGCCGCTAAAAGTGCGGCAAAAGAGGTGGTTTCAACACCAAAAAAGCCCAAAATCGCCACGATCAGGACAACTTGCAGGGCAATGAGGATGAAAGAAATAATATATCTAACGATGGTAGGATCAACATTGCCCTTGGCCAAACTGCTTTTGAGCAGATTAACCGCTAGATTAATCAGCCATTTACCGATCAACCAGAGTAGGATCGCCCCGATTAATTTCGCCCCGAAGCTAATCGCTAAATCCCTGATAAAGTACATTTGATTGCTAACTTGAGCCGGATCCATAGTTATTATCCTCGCAAAGAAATAAAGCTAATTTACACAGAGATTATAGGAGCGAGAGCAAAAACCGAGGACTCTCTCAAGGAAAAAAACCGATTTGCTGATGGGGAGTATTTTCAGTGAACAGTAAACAGTCAACTGATAACCTACATCTGATAACTGATAACTGATAACCGACTCCAGACCGCCGATTACTGATTCGACATTTGGGCGGTGATTACGGTGAGATCGATCGCCCTTTCGCCCCTTCTGATTCTTAGGGGTAAAGATTGACCGATCCCGGTTTTTTCCACCATTTCCTGTAACTCACCGCCATCACTAACTGGTTGATTATTAGCTTTAACAATCACATCCCCGCGATGGATACCAGCTTTTTCGGCGGGGGTATTAGGTAGGACTTTCACCACCAAAATTCCCGACACTTCCGGCACGAGCATGGGAGAATTCGGGTTTTGATTATTAGCCCGGGCTAAATCGGGAGTTAGATTAACCATCTGTACACCGATATAGGGATGGGCTACCTTTTGACCTGATTCTAGGGTCGCTTGTAATTGCTTCGCCCGGTCGATGGGAATGGCAAAACCGATGCCCATGGCATCGGCACGAATCGCCGTATTGATGCCGATGACTTCTCCTTGGGCATTGAGTAAAGGACCGCCGGAATTACCCGGGTTAATAGCGGCATCGGTTTGGATAAAATCAATGCGTTTATCGGGAATACCCGCCTTAGCCGCCGAGCGCCCGATCGTGCTAATAATTCCTAAAGTTACCGTATTATCTAGACCGACGGGATTGCCTACTGCGATCGCCCAGTCCCCCACTTGTATGGACGAGGAATTGCCCAGGACGGCTACAGGTAATTTTTCCCCTTGGGGATTAATTTTCACCACGGCTAAATCAGTGATCTCATCAGTACCGCGTACTTCCCCCTTGAAGCTACGACCATCTTTTAGAGTTACCGTTACCTTATCGGCATTATCGACCACATGGGCATTAGTTAAGATTAAACCACTGCCATCGATAATAAAACCTGAGCCCTGGCCAGCCACTCGCTGCTGGGTGGGAAGACGAAACTGTTCCCCAAAAAACTCCTGAAAAAAAGGATCATCAAAAAAGGGGCTATTGGGACGAGTAATGATCGCTTCGGTGTCAATTCGCACCACTGCCGCACCCGTGCGGGCCACTGCCTTAGCGACAAAACTTTCCGCCGTCATCTCCGGGGGAATTCCAGTCACATCGGCGGCAGCGCTGGGCAGATTTTGAGCATTTACCGCAGCTAAACTGCTAAAACCGAGCATAACTCCTAGAAAAGTTGCCAAAGCATGGGTAATAGTTCGCCGTAACCCTGTAGGAAGTTTCATACTTTGATCTCTGATTCTGATGTTTTAACTGTTTCTGTCCATCGGTTGATAGACCGACTATTAAAAATCTAACAAATCGATCGCTCCGATTAATAAGTAGTAGTGCCAAATCAATTTCCTCGTCGAGATATTGGACAAGATCGGGAACCCCGTGTTAAACTGCCTCGATAAGATGATGTCACTCTCAAAGCTTTCCACTATATAATCCCATGGTCATACAATCGGTCAGTTTAACAGTTAAGGACTATAAGTCTAATATTCCCGTGGCCATCTTGTGTGGTGGCAAAGGAACCCGACTCAGGGAAGAAACCGAATTTCGACCTAAACCGATGATTACCATCGGAAATCGACCGATTATTTGGCATATCATGAAAACTTATGCCCAATATGGCTTAACTGATTTTATGCTCTGTCTAGGGTACAAAGGAGAAATAATCCGGGACTATTTCTTTAACTATGATTGGAATCAAAGTGATGTCCTCTTAGAGTTAGGCAATAAAAAAGTGACCAAACTCGATAGTGGACACGAGGAGGAAGACTGGCGTATTTGGTTAGTTGATACGGGACAGGAAACCATGACCGGAGGCCGTCTTAAACGTCTCACCTCTTATATAGACCAAAGCGGAAGTGAGATCTTTTTAGCCACCTATGGGGATGGGGTTTGTGATGTGAATATTGCCGATCTATTGGATTTCCATTGCTCCCATGGTAAATTAGCCACTATGACGGCGGTTCGTCCTTCTTCTCGCTTTGGCGAGCTAATCATTGAGGGTAATCTAGTCACCCAATTCCAAGAAAAGCCCCCAACGGCTGAAGGATGGATTAATGGGGGATATTTTGTCTTAAATCGCAAGGTTTTGGATTTAATTGAGGGAGATGCGACGACTTTTGAAGCACAACCCCTAAGAACCCTAGCCGCTTTAGGAGAACTCGCCGTCTATAAGCATGATGGGTTTTGGCAGTGCATGGATACTTATCGAGAAATGGAAATGCTCAATCACCTTTACGACACTGGACAAGCTAGATGGAAAATATGGTAGGTAATGTCTGGTGGTAGTGATGGAGGCTTAATCCTTTGCTTTGCCGTGCATTGTAGTCATGGATAAAATACCAAAAGGCTCCCCAAGGTGATTCTCCATTTTTTTAGAGAAAGATAGACTCTGTCTCACCAACCAAGAAATCCGGCTCTTCTCGACTTTGTGTGATAATTTTTGCTTATAGAATCGTGAAATGTTTACTGGGAAAGACTTTTAGGACTATTTTGCTCAAGAAACTATCAGTCTAAATCTCGTTTCCACACAGAAACCAGAAGAGCCGAAAATCGGCTCTTATCGACCTTGTGTGATAAGTTTAAATTATATAAGAGCGATCAATCTTCGTGTCCTTTGTGTCTTTGTGGTTCGTTCCACTCGGTCTCGCGTAGCGAGCGCGTTGCGACCGCCAGCAGGACTGTATCTTAGAATACATTTTACCCACCAAACCCAAGAGAGTCCAGACAGGAGCCAGAAAAAGGTATTGATCAGAAAAATCATGATCAAGCTAGAGGTTTAAAGACTGATCGGGTTCCAATTATTTTTATTAATAAATATTTTACACAATTCATACCGGATAAGCAACAGGGCTACGGCACTACTACTAAATCATTACCAGAAAAAGTAAACACGATGTTTTAATCGGAGTGTCTAGAGGTTGTTTGTCACAGCCATTAAGAGTAAAAATCTCTGAAGGATTCCCGTCCGTTTTACGGCGGGGAGTGTCA
This sequence comes from Microcystis aeruginosa NIES-4325, assembly GCF_008974145.1. Taxonomy (GTDB): domain Bacteria; phylum Cyanobacteriota; class Cyanobacteriia; order Cyanobacteriales; family Microcystaceae; genus Microcystis; species Microcystis aeruginosa_G. The sequence continues at coordinate 49,000 of NZ_BJKP01000016.1, forward strand.
AACTAGAGAATAGGAGAGAGTTGGTCTAGAGGTTGCGGGATCATTTTATCAATGATTCCGAGGAAAGTCCGAACTCCCGAAAGACCACACTTGCTGGATAACGTCCAGTGCGCGCGAGCGTGAGGATAGTGCCACAGAAAAATACCGCCCCCTTTTTTCAGTGATCAGTAAATAGTAACGAAAGTAAATTGACTGATAACTGACAACTGATTGGGGGTAAGGGTGCAAAGGTGCGGTAAGAGCGCACCAGCAGTATCGAGAGGTACTGGCTCGGTAAACCCCGGTGGGGAGCAAGGTGGAGGGACAAAGGTTGGTCTTTTTCCTGTCCCGTTTTTAGGAACCGCTTGAGGTAATTGGTGACAATTATCCCAGATAGATAACCTCTATTCCAACAAAGGTAAAAGCGATTTTACTGCTGTTGGGAAATACAGAATTCGGCTTATGTCTGACTCTCTCCTTGATCAGTAATCAGTAATCAGTAATCAGGAGTCAGGAGTCAGGAGATAGGAGATTGCTTTTATTTATTCTCCCCCCGCAACGGCTCGACTGAGCTTCGCCGAACGTCCGAACGTCGCGCGCGAAGTGGTCTCCCCATCTCTCCACACCCCACACCCCGCTCCCCATCTCCCCGCTCCCATGTCCTTAAGTGATCCGCGTCGCCAAAAACAATTAAAAACCCTAGTGGAAAAGCTGGGGTTATCGGCTGATGTCCCCATCAGGTGGGACTTATTGGATTTAGCTCTAACTCATCCCAGTGTTTCCCGTGATAAGAATTATGAACAATTGGAATTTGTGGGCGATTCTGTGGTAAGACTTGTGGCGGCGGAGGTATTGTTAGAAACCTATCCAGAGGCGCTAGTGGGAGAATTTGCCGCCCTGCGATCGATGATGGTTAGCGATCGCACTCTGGCGGAATTTGCGGATCGCTACGGTTTCGAGCGTTATTTGTTGGTATCAAGTAGTACAAGTATTGATCGAGCAGGGCGAATTTCCCGACTAGCAGACGCTTTTGAGGCAGTTTTGGGGGCATTATATCTTAGTACGCAGACTATGGTTTTAGTGCGTTCTTGGTTAGATGAACCACTACTGGAAAAAGCGGCCGAAATTCGTCGAGATCCGGCCCGACAGAATTATAAGGATGCCTTGCAGGAGTGGACACAAGCAACATACAAAAAACTGCCGCAATACTTAGTCAAAGAAATCAAAGGTTTAGATCAAGAGCGTTTTTGTGCGGAAGTGTGGTTAAATGAGCAGAAATTAGGAGTGGGAACAGGCAGAAGCAAAAAAGCGGCGGAACAGGCAGCGGCTAAATCGGCTTTTCTAGAAGTGGTTAAAGGCTAAATGAAGGTATTTTTGCCTAACGGACAAATTGCCAGAGGCGAATTTTAAAATCATAATTACCACTAGCCAAATACTGCCCATCGGGACTAAAAGCCAGGGACTCCACCCAGTCGGAATTATTATCAAACCAGGCCAACTGTTTACCCGTCGTCACATCCCATAAACGCACACCGTCATTACTGGCACTAGCGAGAATTTGTCCGTTAGGATGGAGTGCGAGGGAACGGATTCGGTCCGTATGACCGATGAGGGTAAATAATAACTTATTATTGCTCGTATCCCAGATTTTAATCGTGCGGTCTAAGCTACCTGTAATTAAATTTTTACCGTCGGGAGTGTATAAAAGCTTGCTAACCGCTTGGGGATGGGCGGAAAATTTCGACAAAAATTTGCCCTCGCGGATGTCCCAAAAATGTACCTCACCGTCTTCATGACCACTAGCCAGGGTGACACCATCGGATTTCACCCCTAGGGAATAAACAAAATTACCCACCCAATTTAAACGATAGAGGGGACGGCGGGGAGGTTGCACTGTCCAGAGGCGAATTCCTTCCAAACCACCACTAATTAAGGTTTTACCATCGGGAGTAACGGTGAGGGCGAGGACAGTATTACCGTGTTCGAGGGCAATTCCTAAATACTTGCCTTCCACCATATTCCAAAAATTAATGGAACCATCTGAACCGCTACTAACTAATAATCTTTCGTTGGGACTAATGGCTAAAGCTTTGACGCTGGTTCTTTGGGCGCGAGTTTGGGAGACTTTTTGCCCTGTTTTTACTGACCAAATTCTCAGGAGGGGATCCGTATCACTACCACCAGCGAGAACCAATTGGTTATCGGGACTGAAAATCAGGGCATTAGGGGTGGATTGTTGTCCTTCTAAGGTTTTAGCGAGGGTAAGTCTGCCTAAACCTTCTACTAGGATAGTTTCTGGGGTTTTTTCGCCACTTTCAGCTGCGGGTTTAGCCGGGGCAATGGGACTTTGGGCCTGACTAAGCTGATGTTCTCCCATTGTCAGCGTGGTTAAGACACTGACTACAATTGCCCCGACAAGTTTCTCCCCACCCATCAATCGGAATTTCATAAATTTATTTGAATATTAACGGTGCTATAGATTTTAGCCTTTGAGAGGATTGATTGCCAAGCAAGGTCAGATTTTTGAGCTAAGAAGGTCGATTTTTTTCGTTTTTCAGGGTTGGTAAAGCCACTTGACCCGATTGGGGCGGTAAATAGTATCTTGCTGCTTCTTCTCTGTTGATTTGCTTGGTTTTTTGGCCCTGTTGCCACCTGGCGAAGATAGCGATCGCCATAATCGTTGCCCCTAAGGATAGCAGTGTCCATCTTTGTCCTAGAACCCCGATGATGACATCTACTGCCGCTGCGGTAAAGATAAAGCTAGTTATTGGTTCTTGACGGTAAGCTTTCTTGAGAAAACGCGGCCAGAGGAGATTACTCATTTTATCTATTATTTCTACGGTTTCGATAATTCCAGCTTATCCTATCACCCTGAAAAATGTTGTCGATCGGGTCAGGGGAGTTTTCAGTGTTGCCAAAGGCACGGCGTAGCCGTCCAGTAAACAGTAAACAGTAATCAGTAAACTGTGAAAAGACATTAGGCAACACCGTCGCTAAAAGTGAGGAAACCTCTTGCATAATTAATTTTTGAGGGTTCAAAAACGTCAAAAATAAGGATTAAATGGCCTAAAATCGGTAAATAGACCATTTAATTGATTATTATTCATTCTTAATTCTGCTGACTACTGGCTACTGGCTACTGACTCCTAACCCTAACAACAATTTTTGATTTTTACAAGAGGTCTAGGGTTTTCACCCCGACATTTGAGATAAAGATCAAGTATGACGGGATTTGGCATCATTCCCAGACGACCAGCTACTGTGCCGCTTCTGGCGTTGCCTGTTTCCTAAAACCACCAGACTTCGTACCTCATTATTAAGATAACTGCTATAGGAGAAAGGCTGTAAATTTGTTCTCATCCCCTTTTAAGCCGTAAAAAAGCTCTTTAACCGTTGTCGCAGCCAAGAGACGGGATTTTTCAGGTCTTCCGAGTCTAAAAGACCCATTTCTCGCAATTTCTGCTGACATTCGCGCAATTCCTCTTGACGTTGGGCGAGTGCCTGAGTGAATTCCTCCGCTAGAGCCGGATAAGTAGTGATAAGATGCTGAAAACCCTGACGATCGAGCAAAAATAACAAGGTTTCCCCCACTGCTTGCATAGTGGTGGGATAGGGAACCTCTAATATTAACGGTAATTCCCCAAAATATTGCCCTTTATTAAAAGTAAAAATTTTACGACTGATTTTATCGTTTTCATAAAAAGCATCCACTTGTCCCTGCAAAACAATACAGAAATAATTAGTTCTTTCTCCCTGTCTAATTAAAATCTCCCCGTCCTGGAGATGTTGACGACAACCCATTTCAATTAATACACGCAATTGCAGATCGTTAAAATGTTTAAAGTAACTCACCTCCAATAACATTTCTTTTAACGATAGCGGTTTTGCAGGTTTAACTATCTCCTGATCCTGTTCCTTAACTGCCTCAAAACTGTCGGTATTATGCAACCATAACTCTCGCTGGGGAAAAGGAATCGTTATGCCCCGATGACGCAGATTATGCTCGATAATGAAGTGTAGGGAACTTCTCAGAAAAACGGCCTGTTCGACTTTTTCCACCCATACCCACAACTCAAAATTTAAAGCACTATCACCAAAACCGTTAAAAATCACCTTGGGAAGCGGATTAAAGGCAATTTCTCCCGACATATAGGCTGATTGCAGCAGAATTTCCGTTACTATCAAAGGATCCGTACCGTAGGCAACTCCCACCGGTACAATAACTCGAATGCGCGAGTCGGTATAATGCCAATTCTGGACGCGATTGCTAGTTAGGATTGTGTTAGGAACGATTAACTCTGCACCATCAACAGTGCGAATGGTGGTAGAACGAATCGATATTTCCCGGATATAACCCTTTGTTTGCTCAAATTCGATAAAATCGCCCACTTTTAACTTGCGTTCCACCAACAAAGTTAAACCACTGGTGAGATTTTTGGTTAACTCCTGCAAACCGAAACCGATACCCACCCCCAAACCACCGGCTAAAACAGCGATCGAAGCGAGATTGAATCCAGTCAATTGTAGGGCGATAATATAACCAAAAGCCCCAAAAGCAAAACTAGCCAGAGTTGCGATCGCTTCTCGATTACCCTCATCAAAACCAATACTTTTCAGCAGACGATTTTTTAGTAAACTTTTAAAAGCGATCGTCAGACAGGTGACAAGAATAAACAGTACAAGAGTACCAATAATCCAACCGAGAGTGATCGACACACCCCCAGCGCGCCAAAGGGGAGTGTTAAAAAAGGGCGTTAACCAAGCTGAGGGAGAGAAAGTCATCGCTAAAGTTTAGATTTGATAGGGATTACCCAAGCGATCCACAAAAACATTGTAATCTAAGGGTAAACGCCCCGGATTAAGCCGCGGTTCCGCCGCGTAACCGATGGGAACGACAACAGCGATCGCCAGATGGGGATGATCGGCAGCACCGATCACAGCTTTTACCTTGTCCTCAATCCAACCGTTGAGAAAACAACTAGATAAACCGAGACTTTCGGCAGCTAAAACCAGATGAGTAGCGGCGATCATCGCATCTTTAATCGCGTATTCCCGGGTTTTTTCGCCCAAATCCTTTTGAAATCCTGGGATTGCCTGTTTAAAATATTTTACCGTGCCTTCGCTCCAAGCACCCGTACTGAGAGCCTGTTCATAGATAGGAGTTAGATCTCCTCCTCCTGCGGCAGCATCGGCAGCGAAAACAAAAGTAACCGGCGCTTGGATAATTTGCTTTTGTCCCCAAGCGGCCTCGGCTAAAGCAGCCTTTTGTGCCTCATCTTGTACTAAAATAATTCGCCAATCTTGGATGTTGAAACTACTAGGTGCGGCAACGGTTAATTCTACTAGGGTTTTCAGTAGTTCTGGGGCGATCGGATCGGTGGTAAAAGTTTTAATAGAACGACGTTGATTAATAGCCGTGGGAACATCGAGAGGCAAGGTCATAAAGTCAGTTGATTGAGTTACATATGCCTAATTATTATAAGGTCAAGCTATCAGCCTCAGACTTCGGTGTGACAAAACAGAAATAGTAAAACATCAGGGTTAAATTGTGGCAGTCAGGAAAAGATCCACTATACTGTTAAACTTAAACAGGTCATAACCCAATGACCATCTAGCTATAATCATGTCACCGCCACAAAGATCATTTTATGCTTTCTGAGCCGGAACCGAGGGACACCCTCACTACTCCCACCGTCAATATGGGCGATCAAAGTACCGATATCAAGCCAATTTTAGCCTTAAAAGAGTTAGTCGCCAGTTTATATCGCGAACAAAACAAAATTCAAAATCTCTTAAGTTCTCTCGGTTTTGCCCTGCGGAGTTTCAATAATTTAAACCAATTCCTCGACCTTACCCCCTTGATGGCCGCACGAGTGGCAGATGCGGAGGGAGGGGCGTTGATTTTGAGCAAAAATAACGGTCAAGTGGCCCTCGATCAACTGCATTGCCAGGATAATCAAATTAATGGGGAACTACGCCGACAATTAGAGGCAATTATCCGACAATTAAACCAAGAAGCGGCACTTGAGAATAAAAATAATCGATCGCTTCTCGATAGTCTCGACCATAAAATCCGGCAAACTCTCGGACAGGGTACACAGGTTTATAGTACCCCTGTTTTGGTAAAAAATAGTGAACGGGGACGTTTATACGTTTTCAGTCGCGATCCCGATTATGGTTGGACACCCACCCGTCGTAAACTGCTGCAGCTAGTGGCCGATCAAACGGCGGTGGCTATAGCTAATAATGAATTAACGATCGAATTACGGGCCAAGGAACGTCAGGATCGAGAGTTAGAAATCGCTGCCGAAATCCAAAATCGTCTTTTACCCCGGCAATGTCCGAAAATTCAGGGGGTAGAATTGGCAGCCCACTGCAAAACGGCTAATCGCGTTGGTGGCGATTATTATGATTTTATCCCCTGCAACTACGATCAATTTAAACCGGCAACGGAGGCGGAAAGGGAAGCTAGTACCGCTCCTTGGAGTATAGTCATCGGTGATGTCATGGGTAAAGGTGTCCCAGCAGGATTATTGATGACCATGACCCGGGGAATGTTGCGAGCGGAAGTGTTAAATCGTCACTCCCCGGCCCAGATTTTGCGTCATCTTAATCGGGTTATGTATGCCGATCTCGATAATTCTCATCGTTTCGTCACATTATTTTATTCCGAGTATGATCCCCTGACGCACCGTCTTGGCTACAGCAATGCTGCCCATTATCCCACCCTCTGGTGGCGTGCTAAAACGGGAGAGTTAGAGTCTCTCGACACGGAAGGGACATTAGTTGGTTTAGAGGCCGATTCCATCTATGATGATGCCCAAGTGCAATTAGAAGCGGGAGATACGCTGATTTATTATACCGATGGCTTTACCGATGCAGTCAACTCGAAAGGGGAAAGATTTGATCAGAAAAATTGGCTATCGGCAGTTAAAGAAGCCTGTCAACAGTACAACGATCCTGAACAGATTCTAAAATATTTATTTGGAAAAGTGGACGCTTTTACTGGGTTGGAAAATGACAGTAGTGACGATATGACTTTAGTAGTTATGCGAGTGAAATCGGAGGAATAAATCATCATTACCTAGCTCATAAATGAGCCTAATTCGGCTCCTGCCAAGGAGCAAATAAAGGCAATAAAGCTAACCCGGGTAAAGCGGCAATTACCGTGATTAAAAAGAACCACTGCCAACCGATCGCCTCAGCTACAACTCCGGCGGGAGCCACCAAAATATCGCGACTAAAAGCCATTAAACTCGATAAAAGTGCGAACTGAGTAGCGGTAAAACGAGCATTACAAAGACTCATTAAAAAAGCCACAAAAGCGGCAGTGACTAAGCCACCACAGAAGTTTTCAATATTAATAGCTAAGACCATAAAAGGATAATTTTGACCTAAATTTGCTAAAATAAAATAGACTAAATTACTAATAGCTTGCAAGCCGCCAAAAATCCAGAGCGATCGATTAATTCCCCAACGACTTAACAGGGAACCACCTAATAAAACTCCCACCATAGTTGCTATCATGCCCATGCCGCCTTGAATCGCCCCGATATCGGTTTGACTGAAACCAGTTTTTAAGAGAAAAGGAGTCACCATATTATTAACTAAAGCATCCCCTAAACGATAGAGAACAATAAAGGCGAGAATGCCGATTCCTTGACCGAATCGATAGCGTTGAAAAAACTCTTGGAAAGGCAACCAAACCGCCTCTAAAAGGGTTTGGGGAGTATCATCTCTAGGGGGAGTAGCTGGGGCGAAAAAAGACCAAATAATTGTTAAAGCCATCAATCCAGCTAGGAAAAGATAGACGAGAGGCCAGGGTTCGTGATCGGCTAAAATTAAAGCGATCGAACCGGTTAAAATTAAAGCCAAACGATAACCTAAAACCCCGATCGCTACCCCAGCACCCATCTCCCATTTTTCTAAAATATCTGTGCGATAGGCATCGTAGGCAATATCTTGGCTGGCACTAAAAAAAGCGATCAGTAAAGCATTAATTGCCAATAATTCCAAAGATTGTTTTGGTTGTTGAAAAGCCATAAAACCAATCGCTAAAGTTAAACAAACTTGAGCGATTAAAATCCAACCGCGACGACGACCAAGAAAAGGAGGAACATAGCGATCGAGTAAGGGAGACCAAAGAAATTTGAGAGAGTAGGGGAGGGCGACTAAACTAAATAAACCGATCGATTTCAGATTAACTCCTTCGGTGGTCATCCAAGCTTGCAGGGTGCGACTGGTGAGAAAAAATGGCAATCCAGAAGCGAAGCCTAAGAATAACAAAGCCGCCATTTTTTGACTGCGGAACACTTGCAAATAAGCGGAAATTTCTTTGATCATAGAGGGGATAGGAGGATGGATTAGATTAAAGAATATAGTTAATTGACCCAAAAAGAAAGAAATTAGTTCTAACCGACATCATCCCCTCTTAACCATTGCCCAGAGATCAAAAAAAATTCCCGAAAAAATAGCGGTCTTCCCCCCAACTGGGGCTATAGACAGTAGAATGGATGAGATTTTGATTCAGTAGTCTTGAAAAATTGCGGTCTTCTCCCTAAGATAGATGCTTGATTCTCCCAACTAGATCCCACCCCTATTTACCCTTCCCGGATAAGGACCGCCATCCCCATCTTCCCTGCCGACTCCTGTGATTAAAGTGGACTCCTGTTTTATCTCATACCTATTGTCTCATCCCTCTGACTCGGAAGCGATCCGTGAAAATGCCGCCATTACCGTCGAGGTGCGTTTGGCCCAAAGCCAAGACCTCAAAAGGTTGGCGGAGATTCTCACCGATAGTTTTTTCCCCACAGCCAATTATTGGTCTTTTCTGCGTCCTATCTTTAAATTAGGCATTTACGAGGACTTACGGGGACGATTGCGCGCCGATACCCCTTACTATCACTGTCTGGTAGTCAGTCAAACCAGCGTCACCGCCACGGGTCATCAGGAAGTTATTGTCGCTACGGCGGAAATCAGCTTAAAATCCAGTGCTTTTTTAGCTGTTCCCATTCCTTATATTTCTAATTTAGCCGTTAGTCCCGATCACCGGCGTGCTGGTCTGGCCCGGAGATTGCTGCTCAAGTGTGATCAGATCGCTAGAGAATGGGGTTTTGAGGAACTTTCCCTCCATGTTCTCGATAATAACCTAGCAGCCCAGTCACTGTACTTAAGTAGCGGTTATCGTCTGCAAAAAACCGACGGTTGGTTGAGCAATTGGTTATTTAATCGACCACAAAAGTTATTTCTGCACAAGAAAATCAGCCAATGAGGAGATAGGAGATAGGAGATAGGTTTTAGGTGTTGGGGGTTGGGGTTTTGCGGTTTTGCGGTTTTAGTTCAATTTCCCCACTACCCCACTACCCCACTACCCGCTCCCACGAAACAAACCCTAGATATTTCTCCAAAATTGCGATGCAGAACAACGATAAGGAAAAATTCTGCTATATTATCTGCTAACTCTCTAAAAAACCCAATTAGTTTAATAATCTTTTCCGGGTATCTGAGAAAACAAATAGTTTATCTCTTTAAATATGGTTTTAGGGAGATATTTAGTGACCGTGTGAGGCAATTTGTGGTTAATAAGACAAAATCAAGACTTAAAAGCGGAAAATCAGGGAAATTAGCGGCTAAACCTGTTAAAAAGCGGCGATTATCCAGTACATGGTTCCTGACAGCCCTAGGCTTAACCGGCTGCGCCCTAGTTTCCGCTACGGCGGGTGCTATGTTGGCCGTGTCTCTCTCCTCCACACCCTTGCGACAAGCTGCTCTTAGTCCCGAAGAAGCCGCCGCTTTTAACAATCAGCAGGCCATATCCTATCAAAATCTGCAACTTCCCGCCCTCAACCGTCCCGTTAATATTCTGGTAGTTGGGGCGAAAGTGTTGACATCCGATGTCAAGGAGGCACAAACCCCAGATTTGGGTTATCATGCCCCGGTTAATTCCTTGGATGGTTTAACCGATACCATGCTGTTACTGCGTTTTGACCCCCAAAGACAGAAGTTAACCATGCTTTCCATCCCTCGGGATACCCGCACCGATATCGAGGGTTACGGAGAGAAAAAAATCAACGAAGCTAATGCCCTCGGCGGACCTGCTTTAACGGCGGAAACGGTTAGTCATCTTTTAGAGGGAGTCGCTATCGATCGCTATATTCGCATTAATGTGCAGGGTGTGGAAAAATTAATTGATGCTTTGGGGGGGGTAACGGTATATGTTCCCAAAGACATGAAGTATAAAGATTTTAGTCAACACCTCTACATTGACCTGAAAAAAGGGGAACAACACCTTAACGGCGAGAAATTCCTCCAGTTTGCCCGTTTTCGTTACGATGCTAACGGCGATATCGGTCGTATCCAACGACAACAGCAATTAATGCGGTCTTTAGTAGAACAAACCCTAAAACCAGCAACTTTACTGAAAATTCCCGATATTATCGAGGTTATCCGCACTCATATCGATACTAATCTCAGTTTAGAGGAGTTACTAGCCCTCGCCGGCTTTGCCTCCAAAACTCAGCGCGCTGATGTGCAAATGCTACTACTACCCGGAGACTTTAATGGTGATGGTCGGCAAGGGATCAGTTATTGGTTGCCCAATCAAAGTAAAATTCAAGAGCTAGTGACTCAACATTTTAACCACGGCTCTTTTATGGCTGACATTGAAGAAACCACGCAACCGACTCGCATAGCTGTGGAAGATAGCACCGATAATCCAGAAGCGGTGCAAACTCTAGTCAGATATCTGCGCTCATTGGGTTATGAAAATGTTTTTGTCTCTAAGTCTTCATCGCCAATTCTAGAAACTACCAAAATTATTGCTCAAAAAGGGGATAATTCCCTCGCTTCTGACCTGCATAACAGTCTTGGTGTCGGGGAAGTTTTGGTGGAAAGTACGGGGAATCTCGCTTCTGATGTGACGATTAAAACCGGTCAAGATTGGCAAGAAAAGTCAGCTAATCTTTCTGAGCCATCCCTAGGCAACTAAGAAAAAAATCAAATTTATCTGGGTTATTGATTAGCCAAAGTTTGACAAAAATCTTGGTGTTCTTGACTAACTATTCCTTGCTTTAACACCTCCAAAACTTCGGCTAAATTACCCGATAATAAAGCATTTTTATCTAGCCATAATCCAGGGAAAACTTGAGAGCAAAGGATGTTATTTTGAGTTGATTCTAGGGGCAAATATTCCCCATCAGTTAACCGAAACCAATCCAATTGAACATCATAAACTCGCCAGATAATATACTCTTGTACTCCATGGTGACGATAAACTTTGAGTTTTTCGTGTAAATCGTAGGAAGCGGTAGAAGCGGCAATTTCCACGATTAATTCCGGTGCGCCTTCTACATAATCATCTTCACTAATGCTTGATTGTCCACCGGTTTCTATTCTTAATAAAGCATCTGGTTGTGGTTGATTATCCCCATCAAGTCGCACAGTAGTATTATCCAGTGTTTCTACCCCCGGTGTCGCCACTTCGTAGGCAGTTAACCAACCGATAATATTAGCGTGGGGTTTACCGTGGTTTTTGGCTCTCACTGCGGCTGCCATATAAACAACTCCTGCGATTAATTCAGCTTTTTTTAGCTGTGTCATTGCTTGATAACGGCGCTCGAATTCGGGACGAGTTAATCTATCGCCATTTTCGAGAGGGGGAATAATATTGGGGGAAACTATGTTAGTCGATATCATAATTTTTTGCTCATCAAGAAACTACTATCAAGGCTTAAGTTTTCTTACCAGACTCAGTTAATTTATCGATTAGGTTAAGCTTTGTATCGAGAGCATCGAAGATATCCTATACTTATTTTACAGCGTTTCTCCTCAGGATGAAGTGTAATCTAATTTGGTATCGACCACCGACTCCTGACTCCCCAAAACGACAACTTCGTACCTCATTATTAAGATAACTGCTATAACCATGAATAATTTTAAAATACTGCTCATCGGTTACGGTAATACTTTAAGAAATGATGACGGAGTGGGAGTGAGAATAGCCGAAATTATCGCCCAGGAGAATTGGCCTAATCTGCAAGTCATCGCTACCCATCAATTGACTCCTGAGTTAGCAGCCGATATAGCTGATGCTTCCCTAGTTATTTTTGTTGATGCGGTATTATCTAATCAAACTGATATCCGGATAGAAAAATTAGCGGCAGTTACCGAATGGAATAATTTCGGTCATGCAGAAAGTCCCGCTTCTTTATTAGCATTAACCCAAGCAATTTATCAACAAACTCCCAGCACCTGGGGAATATTTATTCCTGCTATTAATTGTGAATTTGGTGAAGAATTATCAACAATAACTCAAAAGGGCTTGACAAAAGCGATTAAAGCTATTAGGAAAATTATTACTTCTGAGGATTTGACTGAATACCAAAAGCAGGACTTTGATAATCTTCCGGCAGATAATTTTCAGGAATAGTGCTGTGATTGCCATCCCGGAGAGCCTTGTAGTGAGGAGACATAATTTCGATACCAACTTCGTTACATTTATCCTGAATATTTTGATGTAATTCAGAATAAATATACACCATTTTGCTAGGATGATCAGTGTAGGCATTTAGCTGATAGCTGACATAAAAATCATCGAGACTGGTTTGCAAGACAAAAGGAGCAGGTTCTGAGACAATAAATTTAGTGGCTAAGGCTGCTTCTTTCAGGGTTGCGTGAACCTTACGCCAAGGTAAATCATAACCGAGAGTGACTGTGGTTTGCAAAATTAAAGGTTGTTTGAATTCCCTTTGAGAAACGCTAAAGTTAATCACATTGGTGTTTAACAGCGATGAATTAGGAATCGTGATAATTCTATTAGCTGGTGTGCGAATACGGGTGACTAATAATCCTTTTTCAATCACATCTCCAATAACATCACCAATAGAAATTTTATCTCCTAGTTGAAAAGAGCGGGTATAGATGAGGATAATTCCTCCTACCACGTTAGCAATAGCAGAGGTGGAACCCAAGGAAAATAGTACCCCTAAAAATACCGACACCCCCTGAAAAGCAGGAGAATTAAATCCGGGTAGATAGGGAAAAGCGATGACTATAGCTAGGGCAATTATCAGCAGTGACAGTAAATTATAGGTTGGGTTTGCCCAATCGGAATAGAAACCATGAATTACTAAATTTTCTCTTGCCAAGGCGGTGAAAAATGGTTTAATTGCTCTCAACAGATAGTGAGTTATAAAAACAATTATCAGTATAATAAAAATACTGGGTAAATATTTTGCTATCTCTTGGGAAACAACTTCTAAAGCACTAAAAAAGTATTGCAGAAAACCATCACCAAATTTTCTAGTCCAGGGAAAAAGACGAAGGACAAAAGTTAAATAAAAATAGAGAATAGTTAAAATAATTAGAGTGCGGATAAATTGCAAAACTCTTAGGGAAAAAATTCCTATTGTCTGGGAACTAATAATCTCAAAATTTTGGAATACGACCCCAGGAACTAGGGAGGTGATTAACCTCTGAATCTGGGGAAAAACCCGCGAAGATATAAAAATTATTACCCAGAAAATTAAGACCGTGGCCAAGGTAGCACTTACCGTCAAAACTGCATTTTTGAAGAGGTTATCTGGTTGACGTTCTTGACGATAACGGACAATGGCCGCTTTAATCTTTGCCAAAGCTCGTTCGGCCAATACTTCTTGACTGACCGCCTGTAATTTGGCATCTTTAGAAGTAATAGTAGCAATAACCGTATCTCCCAAAATAATCGAAGGGTTTTTGTCTTCAGGATCAATTTTTATAGTTAAATCTTCAGGAGAAAGAGCATCGTCATCGGCAATTTTTTCAATTCTGTCTGTAATCGATTTCGCTCTTTCTTGCGCTGAAAAAGAACCTATTCCCTGCCGAATCGTAAAAAGTTCTTGATTATCAAGCATGACGGGAAAAACTTCTCCCAAAGTTTCCAGGGGTGTTTCCTGTCCCTGTTTAGCAGCATTATTCTGGGCTGCTATCATGAAGATAGGGGATAAAGTCAGTAACAAAACTAAACAAAACAGTCCTAGGTAACGCCAGATTTTTTTCATCTTCTAAGCCACAATTGTACAGGAGCGATCGAGTTTAATACCTCTTTTTTTCATCGTAGCATGGAATAGTTCTGTGGACAACACCTGTTCCACGGGATAAATCCCAGCTTTTTGGAGTTTTGCCGCTAAGATTAATTCTGCCACGCTGCCAGTTCCCCAGCCGGCTGCTTGGGCAGTGTTCTCGTGAACCATAGTTGCTTGATAAACTGCTTTTTGCTGCCCTTGCCATCCGGCCACTTTGGCTAACATTGCTACCCCAATTCCCGAAAATTTATCGGTTACTTCTGTCATGCGATAACTAACTTGGGAAAAAAACTCGATTCCCCGAGAACTTTCTACCCAAGCATCGGGGAAAATATGGGCAGTAATCCAAGTTAAATGATTATAAAAATCGGGAATAGAACCAAATTTTGTGATCACATTTTGCACCTGAAAAGATTCAGCGAAAGTGTAGGTTTCTGGCATATCAAACCAATAAACACCAGTTTTACCCAAAGGAGCGGGAAAGTCAATTACTTCTCTGGCAGTATAGGGTTCAATCTCTTGCCATTGTCCCTCAATCCAAGCTAAAAAAGGCTTTTTTAAGCCGAGAAAAGTAGTCCGCATCACAGTTAATCCCGCACCTCCGGAACCGGCTACGGCATAATTTAAACGGATCGTTTCTACCCTATCTAATTGTTCCACTCCCTCCCGCACTATACTATTAGAAATACCAGGGAAAATTCCCGTATTAACCACGGCAGTTATTCCCGCTTTTATTGCTAATTCTCGATAGGGGATTAACTTTTGATAAAAAGAACGATGATCACTAACATCAATATAATTGACTTTTTCTTCAATGCAAATTTTTACTACCCTGCCATCGCGATAATGAAAGGGACCGGCACAATGAATAACTAAATCACTCTTTTTAATTGCCTGTCTAAGCTTGTCTATTTCTTCTAAATCCAAAGCCAAAAACTGCATTCTTGGCAGTAATTTAATCGCTTTTTCCTTGCGTCCTGTGATAATAACTTTAGCTGTAGTATGATTAATAATATCTAGGGCGACACTTTGACCAATGCGACCAGTGCCACCTAAAATTAAAACAGTTTTTTCCATGGCAACTATCAATAATATTTGTTGCCCTAGTATAGCATCCTCTTGGCAAGTTTGCCTATTTTCCAAGATGAAAATTTTAGAATAATCCCAACTTATTTAATGCGTCCGAGGGGCAAGAAAATGGTTAAAATCTCACCTTCTTCGGGTTTTTCACGCACAATCAATTTACCTCCCAAAGCTTGAAAAAGGTTTTTAGTCACCTTCATATTCAGACTTAAACTACCCGTTTCTGGTTGAAACATTAAGACTTTTCCTAAATCTTTGAAAGTAAGATTAGGCGATTTTACCTGAGTTTGGAACTGCATTTTTAATTGATTTCCTGCCGTTGATATATGTACTTGCAACAGGCCACCACTAGCCATACTGCGAGTACATTTTTCCACGACTCCATTTAACATTTGATCCAATAAATTCGGGTCGCTAATTACCGAAGGCAATTTTTTCGGTACATTAACTTCTAAATTGACATTGCGCCGTTTAGCTTGTTTTTGCCACCGGGGAATACTATCTTGAAAGACTTTTTCTAGGGCAATTGGAATTAATTGAATCGGTTTATCTCCCAGAGGATTAATACCCAATTCTGCGGCTCGGAAAATTAATTCCATGCGCTGAATTTGTTCACTACATTCTAAATCGATTGTTTCTAAATATTTCTGCACATCTTCCGTTACTTTTGCCCGTTTTAATAATAATCGGGTAATGGTGCGAATGGTGGTTAAAGGGGTGCGAATTTCGTGGGTTAAAGCGCGCAATAATTCCAAATCACAACCCGATTCTAAATTAGAATTATCTTCCTTTGGGGGAGTGATTTCGGCATTGATAGGCGATTTCGTTTTTTTCAGGTCTAAGTTAGACTGGTCGGGTAAATTTTGCAGTAATTGGCGACTAAATTGGCTAACTAGACGATAATCCGGCGAGGGACTGCCATTAGCCTCGATAATTGCCTCTAAAGTCTCGATTTGCGGATAACGCAGATTAACTAATCGTTGCCGCAACTGCTGCCAAGCTTGCTGAGTGAGGACGGGATCAAAGGAAAATTGAAAAGAGGACAAACCCCACTGATCCTCGCCTAAAACCAACAAAAGAGAGAAATTTTCACTAAAAACCAGACAGAATCTTTCATTAGCAATCAGATCCGTTGGCAAGAGAGGCAATTCATGAATCTCCGTCGGGGAAACATCGGCGGCGGATTTTTCCTGAGAAGGCAATTGCAAACCCAGCCATTGTAAATGTTTTAAAGCTTTAACGGTAAAAACCCCGAATTCAAAACCCGTTAAAGCCTTGCTTTCTCTGACTAAAGCCGTCGGACCGGAGAGAATTAAACCCCGACTGGCAGCATTATTTTGGTTTTGTAATAAGATATTTTCTAAGGATGCGATCGCTGCGAACCATTCACTTTCCGCTTTCAGTTGCGATCGCTTGAGCCATTCTGATAAATTAGGATAAAAAGCATTGGGGGTGAAAGTTTCCCGGTCCTGATGGTCAGTCGGCGGGAAAATATCGCTTAATTTCGGTAAAGACCCCTCTAACATCGTCTTCATCACTGACTAGATACAAATTCCTTACCTAGAATAGTACCCCCGTCAATGCTCATGCCATAACGGTAAAACCGAACTCTATTAGCAGTGATATCCGCGTTTTGATAGCAGTTGTCTTAATAGTGAGGTACAAAGTTTTTGTTTCGGGGAGTCGGTCGTCGATACCAAACAGAAAGGCTGTCAATCGGCTTAATGATTTGTAATATAGGTTAGTCCAGTTGATCACCTATGCCGGTTGTGGGGTTCGTGCCTCAATTCAACCTCGATAAGTCTGATATTTAATTACACTTCCCCACTTATGTATTTTTTTGTTACATTTAAGTATTTTTTTTGCTTATCTATAGTTATCATAGGGCAAGTTAAATGGTTCCCAAATTATTTCCCTAACTAACCAATCTTTGATTCCAAACCCTTTTGCCTTGTCATTACGTCAATGGGAGGAACCATCGGCTCTTGGTTTGCCTGTTTAACTGTTGCTTTCAAGCTAGGTAAACAGTTGAGTAGTGGTAACTGTTCAGCAATAGTTGGGTTTGGTTATTGACTATATTTTGCCGTGAGCAAATTCTGAGAATTAATCAGAACTAAGTGCGCTTGAGAACGTGGAGTTATTCCCTGTTCCTGCTGCCCTTTGTCTGTCTTCCGAACCCGTCGCTGCTGCGGATTTGAGGTTCATTTATCCTTTGTCTGAGAGAGAGTAAAAAATATGCTGCACATTCATATTCTTCAGGATACGTTTTTCAAGTCTTCCACAGCTTTTTCTGAAACCCTCAATAGTGGGCAAAAATCCTTAATCAAAGCAGGAACTAAATTACCAATTAAATCTTATTTTCGCCAAAATAATCATTATTCTGTCAAGTTAGCCGCAGAACAAGGTTCAGTGGGAAAAGCGGGATTTTTCTTTGATGATCATGTACAAGTAGAAGAAATACGGGGCGTTTGGCTCACCAATGTTGACAGTGATATTCTCAAGTCTAAAGATAACTTAAAAGCTGGGTTGGAAAAACTTAAAAATTTAGGATTTAATACTCTTTATCTAGTGGTTTGGAACAAAGGCTATGTGTTTTTTCAATCACAAATTGCTGATAATATCTTCACTGCTGATGAAGAAACCCTCAAAAAAATCAACCTTGAAAAAGAGTTAGTCGGTAGAGATCTACTAGCAGAAATCATCGAGATTAATCAGACAAAAAAGTATAACTTTCGGATTATTGCTTGGTTTGAATATGGTTTAATGGTTCCTCCAGCTGCTCCCTTAGTTGCCCAAAAACCAGATTGGTTTATGCTTACTCATCAACAGAAAAATACAGTTGATGGTGATGGTAATTGGCGCTTAAATCCCGCTCATCCTGAAGTTAAAGATTTTTGGGTTAGTCTTATTCGTGAAGTAGTAAGAAACTATGAAATTGATGGTATTCAATTAGATGATCACTTCGCTATTCATCACGCAAAATTCTTGCCTAATGGTACTAAAAATTTTGATTTTAGTATGGGTTTTGACTCCTTTACCATCAAACTTTTTCAAGAGGAAACTGGTTCAGTTAGTCCCTTAAGTAATCCCCAATTAGCGAAATTTAAAGATTGGCGCAAGGAGAAGTTAACTCAGTTAGTGCGATTGATTTTTAAAACCATTAAAGCGGAAAAAGACGATTGTATTCTCTCCATTTCTCCCAATCCTTTAGGATTTTCGATCGATCATGCTTTAGCTGATTGGAAAGCCTGGGAAAAGGAGGGATTAATTGAAGAACTGGCATTACAAGTTTATCGTCCAAATGTACCTAGTTTTGAAGGCGAAATCGATAAATCAGAGGTAAAAGCAGCGCGGGAACATATTCCCACCGTCATCGGTATTCTCACTGGTTTAAGACCCAGTGATAGACGAGTAAATTTCCAATTAATTCAAGCACAAACTCAGGAGACTCGTGAGCGAGATTTTGCTGGTTTTGCCTATTTTTTCTATAGTAGTTTATTAGACCATATTCCCACCACAGAAACCGTGGCTGACAGGGAGAAGAAATTGGCTCAAATTCTTGCTACAGATCAATTTGTTTGACTCTTTATCTCTTGTTATATAGGGATTATTCTTTAAGTTTATCGTCCCTCCTAGTTGTTAAAATTAGGAGATTTTTTGGTAGTTATTTTTATTTTAATTGCTATTAAGAAATATTACAAAATTCTCAAAACTTATTGACAGTTAAATAATTCAAGCAATATGCTTAGATGTAGAGTTAAATAACTTAAAATAACCCTTTAATTTTATGAAGGAACAATCTAATGTCAACCTCAACTGAGACGAGTTTTCCCAACGAATTGATGCCTAACTTATTTATAGGTATGACGGGTTCTGATGTAGAAAAATTGTAACAGAAATTACAAGAGTTAGGTTTTTATAGTGGACCCATTGATGGTCTTTTTGGTCAAGGAGTTGAACAAGCTGTCAAAGATTATGAAGACAGTAGACTTCTTCCATTGATAAACAGTTTGTTAATCGTCTAATTCTCATTAAAGGACATAGTTATTGTTATGGTTCGTGTAGTTGAAAATACCGCAGGCAAAACAAGAGATTTGCCAATTGCTTCACGCCTCAAGCAAATATTATCATTTGCTGCCTCTGTGGCTGGAATTGACGAGGTTAGAGTTGAGTCAGGTGGTCAATGTGCAATCGGTACTTGTAGTAAGCGGGTAGGGAGTACTCGACATGACTTAGGCAATGCTGCTGACTTAGACCTGATAAAAGATGGTCGTGTTCTTAAATTTACTGATTCAAATGATTTGCCTTTATTTGAGGCATTTGTTGAAGCTGCGGCAAGTTTTGGTGCTACTGGAATCGGTGGAGATGTTGGTTATATGGGGCCAACAAGAATTCATGTTGGCTTTGGGAGCCGTGCTACTTGGGGAGGAAATGCTGGCAGAGGAGCGGCTCCCAGTTGGCTAGAAAATGCTGCTACAAAAGGTTGGAATAACCCACTTTCCTTCCCAAACCCTCAAAATGGTTCATCTCTGTTTTCAGTTAACGCACGTAGTGGGCTAAATCTCAGATCTGGCCCTAGCCAAAGCTTTAAAATTATTAGAACACTTTCCTTAGGGACTATCCTTACGATACAAGGATTTGATGGAGCAGATCAAGAATGGGCTCAAGTTGATCTTGAGGGCGATGGCGTTATCGATGGCTATGTATTCAGAACATTTTTAAAACCAGTGCAAGAGGGATCACTGCGAGTGATGGCTTTTTCAGATCAGGCAAACATTGAAGAAGAGGAAGAAGGTTGTGCTGCGGATAATCCACAAGGTTTCACAGAGGAGTAAGTAATGTTATCTAAGTAGTGAAAGCTAGTTTTCGCCACTATTGCCATTTTAGGTAATACAAATTCTTGTCAACTATAACTGTAAATTTTGCAAGCCTTTAGTCCATTTTTGCTATGAGTATTCAAGACGACATTGTTTGGTTTAAAGACCAATTTCAATCAGATATCCTCGCCGCTATTGATAATACACCTTTCCGCCTTGAACTATTAGTGGCGATCGCCTTACAAGAAACTGGCTATCTCTGGCGTAATATTTACAAAAGAGAAAGTGTAGCAAGAACCCTAGAGCTTTGTGTTGGAGACACAATCGGTGCGCCTGATAGAACCGCCTTTCCAGTTGATAGAGCGGCACTGGAAGCAAAACCGAAAGGCAAAGAGATGTTTCAAGTTGCTCGTCAAGCACTTGAAGATATTGCCTTGTACAATAATGACTTCAAAGTTGCCGCCAGAAACCCAGATAGATTTTGTCGAGGCTTCGGCATCTTTCAATATGACCTACAATTTTTCTTAACCAATCCAGATTATTTTTTAGAAAAACAGTGGTACGAATTTGATCAATGTTTAGCCCGATGTGTTGAGGAATTAAAATCAAAATTAATCAGCACCTATGGCAAGGATAAAACCAGCTTGACTGATAAAGAAATGGTCTATGTAGCTATTGCTTATAACAGGGGAAGTGTTGATTTTAGCCGAGGCTTTAAACAAGGCCATAAAGATAGCAGTGGCAAGTATTACGGTGAGTATATCTGGGAGTATTTGCAATTAGCCAAAGGTAGCTCCACCAATACTCAACAATACCGAGTTAATGCTCGATCGGGTTTAAGACTCCGCTCTGGGCCTGGCACTAATTTTGATACCATTGAGTTACTTCCCCTTGGTCGTCTCGTTTTTGTTGGCAAAAGACAGGGCGAATGGGTTGAAGTAGATTTGCAAGGCGATGGAGTTATTGATGGCTTTGCTTTTGCTAGTTATTTGGCTCCAGTTTAGTTACTTTTTTAACTTTCTTGATTTTTAAGGAAATTAGTCCTATGGCACAGGGAAAAGTTACAGCCAGAACTTTAAATTTACGCACGGCTCCTAACACAGGAAGCGGCGTTTTGACGAGTTTACCGACAGGAGAAATCATTGATATTCTCAGCACCATTACAGGAGGAACTTATCCCGTAGGTAGTGGGACTTCTAATCAATGGCATAACGTACGGGTTGATGACAAAACAGGTTTTGTAGCCGCCGCTTTTGTTCAATTATTAGCTCCTCCTGGAACCTTACAAGGCAATATTGAATCTGCCCAGCCTGGATTAATTGGTTTTGATTGTGCCAGTAAATTAAATCCGACATTAATTAATAAGTTTGCCAATGATCCTAAAGGCTTTCGTTATTGTTTACGCTATCTTTCTTTAGGGGCACAACAAACCAACGTTGATTTAAGCCGTCAAGAAGCGGAAGATATTTTGGCATCAGGATTAGCCCTTAGTCCTGTTCAGCGAGTCCGTAGAGCAGGTTGGTCTCCAACAGGTTCTTTGGGAACAAATACAGGCCAAAATGCGTCTAATAATGCAGTTTCCGTCGGGTTTCCGCCGGGCATTAACATTTGGTTAGATTTAGAGGGCGTAAAGGCAGGGACTTCTGCCAGTAATGTTATTGCCTATTGCAATAATTGGTTTGATGAAGTAGCCGCTAAAAATTACGTTCCAGGTATTTATGTGGGAGCGGACGCAATTCTCACAGGAACTCAACTGGCGAATTTAAAGTTTCAACATTACTGGAAATCAGGAAGTACAGTTCCAAGTATTCCAGGGCGAGGCTATCAGTTAATTCAAACCATTCCTAACCCTCCTCTAGGATTACTAAGACATGGTATTCACATTGATCTCAACGTGACCCAAACCGATAGTCTAGGTGGTCAAGTGATTTGGCTACGCCGCTAAATTTTTCATTTATTCAATTCAGGAGTAAACCAATGGTTCGTACTGGACAAATTACCGCAAGTACCCTTAATTTACGCACATCTCCCAATACTTCAAGCACTATTTTATCTGCTTTTCCTACGGGAACTCTCGCCGAAATTTTAGATACCGTAACCGGCGGAAGTTTCAGTTTACCGGCGGGGGGAACCTCAAATCAATGGCACAAAGTAAAAGTTGCTGGACAAGAAGGTTTTTTAGCCGCAGCATTTATTATTGATACGGGGAATCCAGACGGGACTAGCAAGGTTCTTGACGCAATTTTCAAAGTTAATGCTGGTCACATCTATTACCGGGCAAAAGATATTACTGGAGATGGCAGGGCTGAAACTTTTTGTAATTGGTTTGCCGCCGATGTCTTAGATCAATTAGGAATTGGTTTGCCTCGCTTAGATGCTAGTGCAGGTTCCTATGTTGAACCCCATCCTATTTATGGAAATAATACGCCTTTTAAACCCTTTTCTGCGGAAGTTTTGTTTACTTTTTTTAAAAATCAAAATGCGAGTTCATTGGAAAAATGAAAATTAGTTAGCTCTGATACCGCCGATAAAGCCTCCGCCCAAAGTGCGGCTATCAGCATTGCCCAGGGTGATAAAGTTGTGGTTGCTTCTTTTCCTGGAGTGCGCGGTAGTCGTCAAGGTCATATTGCTATTGTTCGCCCTGATAGCTCTGCTAGTGTCAGAATTGCTCAAGCAGGTCGTGTTAGTAGCAATAATTTAGCCTTAAGTGATGGCTTCGGTAGTGCTTTAAGCTCCACTAAGTTTTTTACTTTTAAGGGTTAATCTTTTTCAAATATCCCTCTTGTTTTGAATAAGGAGGATAAAATTCGATCTCTCTATATTGTCTAATTTCTTTTAAGGTTACAATCATGGCTCAAGGCAAAATTACGGCAAGTTCTCTCAACTTAAGAAGTCAACCCAATTCCAGCACGGATAGTAACATTATTAAGTCACTACCGACAGGAACTTTGGTTGAGATTATCAAAACCGTTGCCGGTAGTAATTATACTTTTGGGGGGGGAACTCGTAATGATTGGCATCAGGTTACAGTTGGAACTGACACTGGATTTATCGCCGCCGCTTGGGTCGCTCCTATTACGCCGCCGCCACTACCACCATCAATTACAACAGAAGTACGAGGGGTTTGGATTGTTGACCACACTCATAGTCCTGTTTTAACTTCTCCTGCAACCATTAGTAACGCTCTCAATTTTTTGCAACGTAACGGCTTTAATACTGTTTGTCCTGCGGTTTGGAATCGGGGGTTTACCGCTTTTCCTAGTACCGTAATGGCAAGAAATGGTTTCCCTGCTCAAGACCCTGGTTATGCAGGCTTTGATCCTCTAGCTGAAATTGTTCAACAGGGCAAAAGTCGGGGAATGATGGTTTTTCCTTGGTTTGAGTATGGATTCGCGGCTTCACCCGATGCTGATGGCGGACATATTTTAGAAACTAAACCTGATTGGTCAGCTTTAGATAGTTCAGGCACTAAAGTTCAACATGGCGGATTAACTTGGATGAATGCCTTAAATCCAGAGGTTCAACAATTTATGCTGGATTTAATTTTAGAAGTCATTGATACCTACGATGTGGATGGCATTCAGGGGTGCGATCGCTTTCCAGCCATTCCATTTAACGGTGGCTATGATCCAGCAACGAAGGATCAATATAAAGCTAAACATGGGGTTAATCCTCCTAGTAATGGGAAAGACCCTGTTTGGATTAAATTCCGAGCCGATATATTGACTAAATACTTAGCAAGTATATTTGAGAAAATTAAGAGTACAAAATCTACTTGCATCGTTTCAATGTCGCCTTCACCATTTCCTTTTGGGCTAAATAATTTGATGCAGGATTCAGAGGTATGGGTTAAGCAAGAGATCGTAGATTTTTTGCATCCTCAACTGTATCGAACCAGCTTTGCTAACTATAAAACAGAAGTAGATAGCCTGAAAACACGGCTTACGGCTAGTCAACTTAAAAAAATCGCACCTGGAATCGCTTTTACTGCCAGCCGAACAATCTTAACAACAAGTGATATTGTGCAATCCATTAAATACAACCGTAGTCAAGGTTTGGGCGGTCAAATCTTTTTCTTCTATGAAGGTTTGACAAGTAATAGCAATGCAATGGCGATCGCTCTACAAGCTCCGGGTATTTATGCTTGAGCTTAGTTTCAATTTTGTTCACTTACAATTGTCTTAAGGAGTTATTTGTATGGTCTCTATCCAAAAAATTCAGATCCCCGAAGGTACTGGTTTTGATCGCAAGGTGGCTATGGAATTAGCAAATCTAATCTCCGTTGCTTATAACGAATATGAAGTCTGGGATGCCAATGAAGAATTACAACAAGAAAGTAAACTTCCAACCGTCATCACAGGTTCGCAAGACTTCGCGGATCTGGAAATGGATAGTTTAGAGTGCCAAAAGAACCATGGTGAAAATACTAATTTTAAAAAACTTGATCAGTTTTGGAAAAATTCTAAAAAGTATAATCGTTGTGCTACCTTTTTCTTTCCTCAATGGTGGTGGTTTGAATTGTTAAAACCAAGTAATTTTAACAATATTTTACAATCAGATATACAGCAATTCTGGAAAAGCCTTAAAGATATTGTCACGACGGATGAAGTATTTGGCTTTATTGCTCAATCTCAAGAAAATCCTAATCAGCTTTTTGTTGTATTTCGTGGAACCCGTGAAGGGGCAGAATGGTTTAATAACTTTCGCCCTAAACCTAAGCCTTTTCTACCTGATGAGTTTACTGACTTAGGAGAAGTCAGAAATGGATTTAATCTGATTTATACGATTGACCGTCCTCAAAATTCTCTACAAGCATTTCTGCAAAGGATAGGTGGTATTCCAATTCCTTTTTTGGATACCCTGAAAGCAAAAATTAATCAATTTTTTGCTAATCAAAATACTGTTTCTAGCAAGGAAGTCGTTGCTGATTTCTTTAGTAAATATTTCGGCAATCAGCAGAAGTCTTCAGAAACAGAGATTTTTATTACAGGTCACAGTTTAGGAGCAGGGCTTGCAACCTTAGCCGCTTTACATATCGCTAAACTCGCTGAACGTCATCAAGTCAATCCCTCAATTCAACTTTATACTTTTGCTAGTCCCAGGGTCGGTGACGAAACTTTTGCTAGTCACTTCGATAATTTTGAAAAAATTAATAGCTATCGGATTATCAATAGTGAAGACCTAATTCAAGCAGTTCCTTTCCCAACTACAGAAGTCGTTGATAAAGCGACAGAGGACGGAATGAGTGAAAGTGCAAAAATCCGATTAGCTTGGATTAAAAATTTTCTGGATAAACTCACTAAAGGACAAGCAAAAAAGCACTATCAACACATTGGTCTTTCAGTGACTTTTACTCAGCAAACAGGCAAGATCGCAGGGAATCATAATTTAACTGATACCTATCGGAGAGCATTGCTTGATGATATTTAATCTGGGCTAATTGAGACTTTTTTTCTAACCGTTAGGAGGAACCTAAACCATGACTAACTTCAATTTTTCCATTATTTTTGCCGAACCCCTTAAACACTTCGATATTTGTGACGCATCGGCGGCTGTACCTTGGGGGGAAGATCGTTTTTTTGTCGGTAACGATGAAGATAATATCTTAAGATTATATGATTCTCATCAGTCTGGTAAAGCAGTTGAAAGTGTGGACATTAATGAATATTTCTTTCCTCATGATGATGAAGAAATTGACATTGAATGTGTGACAAATCTTGGTGACTTTTCCTATTGGATTACCTCCCATGGACGGAGCAAAAAAGGAAAATTTAAAGAAAAACGCCATCAATTATTTGCTGTTCAATTTTTTGATAATGATGCAATTTTGGGTGTTATAGGGCAACCTTATCAGAAATTGGTTTTACCCGATCTGTTAGAAAATTCTCTATTAAAACCATTTGATCTGAAAACAGCAGAGACAATTGCTCCGAAA
This sequence comes from Microcystis aeruginosa NIES-4325, assembly GCF_008974145.1. GTDB lineage: Bacteria > Cyanobacteriota > Cyanobacteriia > Cyanobacteriales > Microcystaceae > Microcystis > Microcystis aeruginosa_G. Next base: position 74,874 of record NZ_BJKP01000016.1, read on the forward strand.
GAAGGGGGGTTAAACATTGAAGGTTTAACAGCAACGCCAGAAGACGATTTGTTGATAGGTTTTCGCAGTCCTCTAAAACCTTTAACTTTGCCACAACCGGAACAACCGCTCAAACCAATTGTAAACCCTTTTTTCCGAGCTTAAAAGAGGCCATTATCCGAGCCATGAATCGCTCTTTATTTGCCCCAGCTAAAGGATCTTTTGGAGATGGTTCAGGAGGCTTTATCTTAGTTCCTTATCGTACCATTGCTGTTGATAAAACCGTGATCCCTTTAGGAACAGTTATTTATATTCCTGATGCAAGAGGAAAAGAAGTCATTTTGCCTTCGGGAAAAAAAGTGAAGCATGATGGTTATTTCTTTGCGGCGGATGTGGGGAGTGCAATTAAAGGAAATAAGATTGATACTTTTTTGGGAATTACTAATAAAAATCCCTTCTCCCATGTTAAGAGTGATCCTAGCAAAACCTTCACTGCCTTTGTGATTACTGATACCCGGATTAAAAGTGCTTTAAATACACTGCACAAATCCTAATCGTTCAATCGTTCTTTATTTTCTCAAGGAGACTTTATATCATGGCTGACAAAACCCTAAAAGCTTTAGTGAATACCGTCATCAAGGCTTTACCTCAAGATAGCAGTACCTTAACAGATTCCCAAAAATTTCCCTTAGCAAAAGGGGATACCCTAGCCATCAAACAATATCGATCCGCTCCTAATAATCACTGGGAAATTCAATTAGAAACGCCTCGTGATGGTATGACTACTTGGTTTGCTTTTATTTCTCATGTCGAAATTTTTGTCGATCAAAATTTTAAGCAAAACTTAGTTAATATTGCTACTCAAGAATGGGAATTTTTTAAAAAAGGGACAAGAAAAGAACGAGAAGATGGGTTTTGGCAACGCATTGTTACCTATTGGAAAGAAGCTCTAAATCGTAACGATATTGACACTCGTTTTGATGTGGGTAACGTACCTTGGTCAGCAGCATTTATTTCTTGGATCATGACAAAAGCAGGTGCGGCCGATAAATTTAAGCGAGATGCGAGTCATTCAGTTTATATTCGAGATAGTGTTAAAAAACGCAAAGATCAAGTCATTAATGCTCCTTTTGTGGCTTTTAAAATTGATGAAGTAACTCCAGAAATTGGTGATTTAGTTTGCGCTCCTCGTCAATCAGGAGTTACTTATGATACCACTGACAATTATATTTCTCATTGTGATTTGGTAGTAGCAAAAAGAACGAATGAAATTGATATTATTGGAGGAAATGTCAGCGATTCAGTTACCCAAAAGACCCTAAAACTTGATACCAATGGTAAAGTAAAGGACACTACTCGACCTTGGTTTGTTGTCATTAAGAATTTGCTTTAATACTTTTCCTATCCTTTCCTAATCTCTTTCAAGGACAAAACTATGGCAACTTTACAAGACATTGTTAACGATAACAAAACCCTAACCCGTTCCCAACTAAAAACGGACAAAGGGTTAGTAATAGAAATTCAAACCAAACTAGCTAACTTAGGGTTATACCCCGGTGGACAATGGATTGATGGTGATTTAGGCACTGGAGATACTTTTACTTGGCGAGGACTCAAAGAATTTTGTCAAGCCTTGAATTTATCTGGACTTCCTTCTGACACAGTGGCAATTAATCCCAATATTGCTACTAATTTACTTGACACAAAACAGCTACCTTTTATCTTAGATCAAGCCAAAGATACTCAATTTATACTTAACAAATTAACCACCATCCAAGATAATTCAATCGCACCGGTCAATATTGGGGTAACTCAGTCATTCGTCGCTAGAACACTGCGGAATTCGCCTTTTGCGATGGAAGTGGACGACTATCCTGAACACTTAAAACAGAAACCAGACGGGACTAATTTAGTTTCCTACGGAACTAATTTTACTCTCGTAGGATCAGGGAAAACTATTACTTTTAGGGATTATCCCCAACGGGGAAACTTACCCAATATTGACACAAATGGCTTAAATTTTCTGGCTAGTAACATCTCTCATGCCTGTGTATGTGTAGGAAGTTTTGGCGATGGCAGCAGTCCAATCAAAACCCATTGGTTAGGGAAAGATGCCTTTAATCCAGAACAATTACTCAGTGCCACTAAATTCATTGGAGTTCTTAACGCAATTGAACAAATTAATGGGAAATTCCCTACAGTTGATGTTGATAATTGTGTGATTGAACCAGCTAATTCTCCCAAACCTAAATTTTTTGATCTGGTGGTTGATATGGTTTCCTATAGAAAAGATGCTGATGGTTCTCTGGGACGCTCGAATCAAATTGGAGCCTTGTTTAAACGCTTTACTAAACGAGAGGATTTGGAAGCTTGGCTAAAAGCTCAAACGGGAAATACCAGTTGTAAATTTACTGGGGGATATTTTAATCCTTCTCTGATTAAAGATCCAATTATCAAAGATTTAAGTAGCAGTGCTACCGTCTTAAGATCACCAGTAGATAATACCACGGGAACAAATGATGTATCGACTTATGATTTAGTGCGTTTAATTACGATGTTAGGATGGCATCTACATTTAACTACTAATACTCGTTTTATCGGCAGTCAATGGAATAGTTTAGAAACCGTTGTTCGTGCTATGGGAACCGATGCAGCACGATATATTGATGTTGCTTTAGAAACTTTAGGTGTGATAAATGTGATTAGTCAACCTGTGGTAATTTCTAAAGTTGGCTTCGGTCCTAGTTCCTTTGCTTATGTAGCTTTCGTCAAATTTGTTGATAATCGTGTGCAACCAGCTAAACTGAGAACTTTCTCCTTAGCTCTTCGTACTCCCAACGGTTCCGACAGGGAAAGAGATACCAATTTAGCCGCCGCTGTCACCGAAATTGTCCGCCGCATTTTAACCGAAGAATTGGCTTAATTTGCTTTGGTCATAACTAAAAATAAAAACTTGTAAAATCAATAGTGAGGTCTTAAAAATGAACCTAGGAACCCTTCTCGAAATTATTGTTGCTCTAATTTTTATCTACTTAGCTTCCAGCCTTATTATCTCCGAATTACAGGAACAATTGGCCGCTTTGTTAGAATTTCGTGCTAGAAATTTAAAAAAAGCTCTGGAAATATTCTTGGGAAAAAAGACGGTGGAATCTTTGTACAATAATGGATCATTATTATCAAGTTTAAATCAATACACTAATTTTGGGAAGTCAGTTGGTCCTTCCTATGTTGAACCAAAGGTTTTGGCAAAGTCCCTAATTAGTCTAGTTAATAGTCAACTTTCAGATAATGAAAAATTATTAAAAGCAGATTTTTTAGGAAAAAATCTTGTTGGAGAAAAAACAGGAATCTTTAAGAAATTAGCTAGTATTTCTGATTCTTCTAAAATAGACAAAACGGCTATTGACAGATTGATACAAATAGGTTACAGCACCAAACTCAAATATGACAATCCAACTCTGGAGAATTTTGTTGATGAAATAGCCAACACTTTTACTCAAATTATGGAGCGAACATCGGGGGTATATAAAAGAAATGCCAAGGGAGTATCTTTTGCTTTTGGTTTTTTAGCAGCTGCTTTGCTCAATATTGATAGTTTTTATGTCATTGAGCAACTATCCAAAAATTCCAATTTAAGACAGGGGATTAATCAGGTAGCGACAGAAGTTTTTCAGACTAATGAATCTTGTTTTAAAGACGCTAAAGATGATCCTAACAAAGTCGCTGAATGTACAGAAAAATTACAAGCTAGTGTCAAGGACTTAGAAAAAATTAATCAACCTTTGCCGCTTGGTTGGAATGAAAAAGGATGGTTTAATGGTGAACAAATAAAAGAACAAAATGACTTGCAAGCTATCTTTGGTTGGCTAATGACAGGAGTAGCCGTGGCGATGGGCGCACCTTTTTGGTTTGATATTTTAGGTAAGTTGATCAATGTGCGTAATACTGGTAAACCCATATCACCTAATACTAAGAAATAAATAATTAGGTACACCATCTTACCATGTTTTAGCCGATTCTAAAACAAGTTATTTCTTACTTTTCTTCTAGTAATTTCTTGTCTTTTTGTCTTTTATTGCCTATGATTTTCTTAGTCCTCACTTTTCCAGTTAATAAGGAGAATACAATCATGCAATCTCTCAAATTTTCTATTATCCAAGAAATCAAAGATCAAGGAATTTGTGATGCTTCTGCGGCCATTGCTTTAGGAGAAAATAAATTTGTTGTTGGTAATGATGAGGCGGATAAAGAATTAGGTAATTTTCTCTGGATTTATTCCTCTCAAGAGTCGGGAAAAGCACTGGAAACCATTGACATTAATGGTTGGCTAAAAAACAATCCTAAAAATAGAGAAATGGGAGCAAGTCAAAGCTGAAGAACAAATAAACTACTTGACAAAAGCATCAATTGGGTATGGGATAGAGAAAAGAGTAGGGAAAAGACAAAAATGACTCCAGAGCAACAACAAGAACTTAACCAACAT
>NZ_BJKP01000017.1 GCF_008974145.1 Microcystis aeruginosa NIES-4325
TTCTCTACATAATCAATTACTTTTTTTCTCAAGTCTAGGCTATAGGACATTTTTCTGTATGGGTTGCTTGTTTTTCCTTATTTTACCCTATTTTTTACTTGTATCATACTTATTTGAAATGACTATACAGTTTCCTCTCTCTTTTTTTGGGGGTTTCATGGGAAGATCGCTATGGTGCAATCCCGATCATCATGAAACGAGACTCGATATTTTACCGGCTTTTTCAACAATCCCCCTCCCTTCTCTTCGATTTACTGGAAAACCCGCCAGATAATGCCACCGAATACCGCTTTGACTCCGTAGCCGTCAAAGAACCCAAATTTGAGATCGATGGCGTATTCCTGCCACCCGATAATGATAGTAGCGGGGTGATCTATTTTTGTGAAGTGCAATTTCAAAAAGACGAACGACTCTATGAAAGGGTATTTGGTGAATCATTTTTGTATTTTTATCGTCAGCGAGAACGATTTGCCGATTGGCAAATTGTTGTCATCTATCCCACCCGTAGCCTAGAACAAAGTAACACCCATCCCTACCGGGCGCCGCTCAATTGTCCTCAGGTGCATCGAATTTATCTGAACGAATTAGGGGAAATTCAGCAGTTACCGTTAGGAGTTGCCTTGATGGTACTCACTACTGTGGAAGAAACCCAAGCACCAGAAAAAGCCCGCTATTTACTGGCACGAACCCAAGAGCAAATTGCAGATACAGAAGCCAGTCGCGCCATAATAGAAATGATTGCCACAATTATGGTCTATAAATTTACTAACTTGAGTCGGCAGGAGGTTGACGCGATGCTAGGACTACAATTGGCAGATACAAGGGTATATCGTGAAGCCAAGGAAGAAGGACGACTGGAAGGGGAATCTGCCCTGATTTTGCGTCTGTTGCAACGTCGCTTTGGTGCAGTGGATGAGGTGTTGGCTGCCCGGATTCAGTCTTTAGAAATCGAGCAATTAGAGTCCTTGGCTGAGGCTTTGTTGGATTTTACAACCTTAAACGACCTAGTGCTTTGGCTAAATCGCCCCTCGCAACCGCTTAACTAAACTTAGTCAAACCTAAGCCACCTGAAAGGGTGAGTTGGGAAATTTTGATGGCGAAATATCCATCCCTGACGATGGGTGACAAAGGCAGTCCTCGTCGGAGGGCAGATAAAAGTTTATGCGGATGGCGAGACTCGAACTCGCAAGGCGTAAGCCACACGCCCCTCAAACGTGCGTGTCTACCAGTTCCACCACATCCGCTTGATTTTAGCTTAACAACTATAGCACAGAAAAAAAATAATCTGCAAGCAAATTTTAAAAATTACTGCCGCACAACTTTCGCGCCACCTGAGTTAGTACGGATAAACCCTTTAGGGAACCTTGAATCAAATGGAAGGCCGGGATGGGACGGATTAACATTTGTCGAGCTAGGGGCAATGGTCGCAGCTGACCTTGATTATCAATTGCCGGGGCTAAATCCGGTAAATCCTGTGTCACCTCGTCGCTAATCACGCGCACAATTGCCACTTTTTGCCCCCGTAAAGCCGCTAAAATCCTTGCTCCTTCCATATCTACCACTTCATAGCCCCCCTGTCCTAAACGTCGTTTTTCCTCGGATCGGCTAATCAGGCGATCGCTGGTTAAACCTTTAACAAGACTATATCCGGTTAATTGGGCGATTTTTGCGGTTATTTCTGGTTCGCACTGCCAATAATCCCCCGTTTCTGCGCCACAACCTTGATAGATTACCCCATCTCCGACCCGATAGCGATCGCTGAGACTGCCCGCTAATCCCATCAGCACAATTTTTCCTGTAAACTTATTAAGAAATTCTAGAGATTGCCTAGAGACTGGGGAACTGTCGAGGAATTCTGGAGCGCCAAGGTTAATCGGGATAATTTGCGGAGCTAAATCACCGATTTTCTTTAATCCTCGACGGATCGAGCTATGCTCGGCCCCCCGGGGAACGAGAATAATATCTTCAGGTGTGAGCATAAAATTTTTGAGAAAGTTTCCTAATTAGTCCATTGAGATGTTATAAATAATAATAGTGAACTAATTAGGAAAATTCTTAAGTGAATGGCCCCGCCACCGACCGGGCGATTGTCTTTCCCACCATGAAAAAGTCTGTCATTCTGCGTTTATCCGAGGTTAACAAGCGTTTTCCCGCTTCTCCTACTCTAGCTGTCGATAATATCAGTTTTAGTTTAACAGAGGGCGAAATTCTCGGATTATTAGGCCCGTCGGGCTGCGGTAAAACCACTCTACTGCGGATGATTGCGGGATTTGAAAAACCCTCTCAAGGAGTGATTGAATTGGGAGGGCGAATAGTTGCCGACGAAAAAACCTTTATTCCCCCAGAAAAACGCAATACGGGCATGGTTTTTCAGGATTACGCTCTTTTTCCCCATTTAACCATTGCCGACAATATCGCCTTCGGGTTAAAAAATTCTGGGGGAAAATTGTCGAGCAGAGCTATTAACGCTAGGGTGGCGGAAACTTTGGATTTAGTCGGACTGCAAGGACTAGAAAAACGTTATCCCCATCAGCTATCGGGAGGACAACAGCAAAGAGTCGCCCTCGCCCGCGCTTTAGCCCCAAAACCCTCTTTAATCCTCTTAGATGAACCTTTAAGTAATCTCGATGTGCAGGTACGGCAACGCTTACGGCACGAGATCCGTCATATCCTGAAAGCGACCGGTATCTCAGCCATTTTTGTCACCCACGACCGGGAGGAAGCAATGGTGATCAGTGACACAATTGCGGTCATTTGTCAAGGAAAATTAGAACAAATTAACAATCCCGAAGAAATTTATAGTCATCCGGCCTCGCGATTCGTGGCCGAGTTTGTCACCCAAGCTAACTTTCTCCCCGCTAGACGGAAGGGGGAACAATGGCAAACCGAGATAGGAGTCTGGGAAATTCCCGATGGTCAAGATTTGGACAAAGGGGAATTGATGCTGAGAGAGGAAGATGTCGAAATTAACCCGGATGAGACGGGAGATATCGTTATTTGCGATCGCCAATTTTTAGGGCGGGAATACCGTTATTGTCTGCTAACGGCCACCGGCAGCCAAATCCACGCTAGAACAACGATTAACACCCAATTAGACATCGGTACAAAGGTAAAACTATCGATTATTCCCGATAGCGTCCGTGTATTTGCCGACTGATAACTCACATCTGATCACTGACTCCTGAATTCCCATTGGTCTCTCCGGCTAATATTGATATCGATCGCGATTTAGGACTAGGGGGGCATTTTTAGCGACAAAATCGATAATTTTTTTGGCCACATCCACACCAGTGGCCGCTTCTATTCCTTCTAAACCGGGAGAGGAATTGACCTCGATAACCACAGGCCCGTGATTAGACCGCAATAAGTCCACACCCGCAACCCGTAAACCCATGGCTTTAGTGGCCCGTATAGCCGTACTGCGTTCCTCTGGGGTTAATTTTATCTTTTCTGCCTTACCGCCGCGGTGAAGATTAGAACGAAAATCCCCTTCGGCCCCCTGTCGCTTCATCGAGGCTACCACTTTTCCATCGATGACAAAACAGCGCAGATCTGCCCCACTGGCTTCTTTAATATACTCTTGTACTAGAATATTAGCTTCTAATTGCCGAAAAGCTTCGATAACTGACTTGGCTGCTTGGTCGGTTTCCGCTAAGACTACCCCAATACCTTGGGTTCCTTCTAATAATTTAATCACCAGAGGGGTGCCGCCGACGGTTTCGATTAAACCATCGATATCTTCAATTGCGTGGGCAATTCCCGTCACCGGTAAACCTATCCCTTCCCTGGCCAGGATTTGCAGACAACGCAATTTATCCCGCGACCGGGAAATTGCTTGCGAGTCGTTGGCAGTAAAAACATTCATCACCTCGAATTGTCGGACGACTGCGGTTCCATAGAAGGTTTTTGAGGCGGCAATACGGGGGATAATCGCGTCGAAACTCTCCAAGGGTTTACCGTTATAGACAACCGTGGGTTTATGGGAGGTGATGTTCATGTAACAGCGCAAATAATTGATCACTCGTACCTCATGGCCTTGAGCTTCTCCCGCCTCTTTCAGTCGCTTGGTCGAGTAAAGAGAAGCCTCTTGTGATAAAATAGCGATTTTCATAAATTTTCGCTTAAATATTGCTTCTAAAACTGAATAGCTCCTTATTCCCCCATATCGGCTTTTTTGGGCGGCAACTCATAAAATTTCTGCTCTCGATCGAAGTCCATCGATTATTATGGCGCTGACAGTTCCCTTTGAACAGTTAGGTTAAATGAAAAGTAAAAAAGATCAAGCTTAAGACTAGATTTATTTTTGTCCCCAGGCTCAGTTTAAGTTATAGTTTTAAGTACCTAAGCAAAATTAACTACAGATTTCGATAAAGCTTTTGCCTTTTGCCTTTTGCCTATCCTAACCAAGAAATTAATTTTGCACGACTACTTAAGTATTTAATTGACTAACAACGACTAGAGAAGGGGCAAAGGGAAAAAATGTCAATTAATGAATACAATTTTGTTAGAGTTTTGCTACTAGGGATGATTGATCGGTTAGAATGATAGAGCGATCAACCATAATAATTATGACTTTACTAGCGAAATCTTTAGAGGAACTGACTGACTGGGTAAAAGACCAGGGACAACCCGCTTATCGAGGGAAACAATTACACCAATGGCTATACGAAAAAGGGGTGCATTCTTTGGCGGATATTTCCGTATTCCCCCAAGAATGGCGCAGCAAGCTGGCGGATTATCCCATCGGTCGTTCCCTTATACATTATCGCAGTGTAGCACCCGATCGCACTCGTAAATATCTGCTAAAACTGGCCGATGGTTTAATTATCGAAGCGGTGGGAATTCCTAGTGAAAAAAGATTGACAGTCTGTGTTTCTTCCCAAGTGGGTTGTCCCATGGCCTGTGATTTTTGTGCCACAGGAAAAGGGGGTTTTACTCGTAATTTAAAAGCTTATGAAATCGTTGACCAAGTATTAACAGTACAGGAGGATTTTCAGCAGCGAGTTAGTCATGTGGTATTTATGGGGATGGGGGAACCTTTATTAAATATCCCTGAAGTGGTGACAGCGATTCATTCCCTGAATCAAGATGTGGGTATCGGTCAGCGTTGTTTAACGATTTCTACCGTGGGATTGCCCCAGAAAATTAAGCAACTAGCAGAACATAATTTACAAGTAACTTTTGCTGTTAGTCTCCATGCTTCTAATCAACAAGTTCGAGCTAAATTAATCCCCAGTGCCGACCATTATCCCCTAAATAATCTGATCCAAGACTGTCAGGAATACGTTCAAATCACGGGACGAAGGGTGACATTTGAATACATTCTTTTAGCGGGAGTGAATGATTTACCAGAACACGCAGGGGAATTAGCCAAACTGGTGAAAGGGTTTCAATCTCACGTCAATTTAATCCCCTATAATCCCATTCAGGAGGTGGATTATCAACGGCCTGATCAAAAGAGAATTAGAGCTTTTAAAACTATTTTAGAACAGGAAAAAGTCGCCGTTACTGTCCGTTATTCGAGAGGTTTAGCGGCCGATGCGGCCTGTGGACAATTGCGATCAAGCGTCATGGTCAAATAAACTTGATTTGTTCACTACTCTATCATCAGTTTTCTCTGTTATAATTAGAGTAACAGAGGAGTTTTAGTGGTGTTTTTTGTGAATAATTGTAAAATTTAATCAAGATCGGGATGGTTATCGAGTAACACCTCAACAGTAGGGTAAATAACTGTTAAGTGTGCTTCTTTAACTAGCGGTTTTGGTGATCCTGTTGCGGAATTTTTCCAGAGAAGTAAATTTTAGTATTTGTCAGCCACAGTAACTCGACTATTGGTAATTTTTTCGAGTTCGGGGGTAAGGATCATGAAAAGTAAAATATTAGCAATTGCAGCTTTAGGAACTTTAGCGGTTTTTACTTGTTTTCCTGGGGTAGCTTATAGTCAACCGCTACTTGTCAGCCAAGAATCAACCACACCCACCTTGATCGTAATTGATGATGAGGAGATGGCACAACTTCCCATGCCTGTTCGTCAAGGATTGGAACTGTATCTAGCGGGCAATACTGGTGGTGCAGTTGATGTGTGGGCAGATAGCGGAATTAAATTTGCTAAGGATAATGAGGATTTTTTTGAATCGGCCGAACAAGCTAGAAGGGATGTCCATATCTGGGAGGAATCCCGTTTACAAATGAAAAAAATTCTCAAACAATACACTCAAGCTAGTGGACCTTGTAAACAATCTATTTTCCTGCAAGAACTTATCTATCCCCAGAATAAATTCTTAAGACGTTTTTTCCTGAAACTTCGCCACGAACAAGATTCTTTATTTGTAGAGTTTATCACTTTACAGACCCCTAAAGGAGTGTACATTACCCACATTCACTTTCATCCAGACCTGCGAGAAATCATCGGGGATGATAAGTAGTACGACATCAATCGACTACACTAGATCAAGGAGGTGGCGTTGCGACTTATCAGCAGGCTTATCTTCAAACAATTAACAGCGATCACTTAATCCCATTCAGGAGGTGGATTGTCAACGGCCTGATGAAAAGAGAATTAAGGCTTTCAAAACTATTTTAGAACAGGAAAAAGTCGCCGTTACTGTCCGTTATTCGAGAGGTTTAGCGGCCGATGCTGCCTGTGGACAATTGCGATCGAGCGTCATGGTAGAATAAACAGGCGTAAATCGGCCATTAACTAGATTGCTAGTCTCCCTGCTAGGCTAAACTAGAGAACTATAACATCAATATAGGAGCTATTTCGATGCAAAGTCTCTCTAGTGCCAAAGAAAATCGCCTTTTTGTCTATGAAGTCGTCGGTTTGAGTCAAAATGACAAGACTGATAACCTAGATTATTCTATCCGTAAGAGTGGCAGTGTCTTTTTAACTGTTCCCTATAGCCGCATGAATCAAGAAATGCGTCGGATTACCCGTTTAGGCGCTCGCATCGTCAGCATTAAACCCTTAAACGCCGCTGCGGCCGAATAGTTCATAAAATAATTATTGCTAATATCTCTCCCCCGCTCTTGTCCTGATCAGGTAAAGTAGGGGGATTTTTAGCATAAATGGAGAAAAGTAACATAAATCTTAATAAAAAGTAAAAATGCTGCAAATGTAACAGATTTTAACCAGAGTGTTGACCTATCCTTAAGGAAAGGATAAAAGCGATGTCTGTGGTTTTTTTAAGATAACTCTCAATTAGGCCTAGGTGTAGTGTACCGATGGTAGGCTAAACTATGGAACGATTATCGTGACTTGAGTTGGGAGTTATATTTAATGTACAGTCCGAGTACACTAGCGGGAAACCGTTTATTTGTTTACGAAGTGGCGGGTCTCAATCAAAACGACAATACTGACAGCTTGGATTATTCAATCCGTCAGAGTGGAAGCGTGTTTTTCACGGTTCCCTACAGTCGCATGAATCAAGAAATGCGTCGAATTACCCGTTTAGGTGGTCGTATCGTCAGCATCAAACCCTTAAATGGGATTGCCCCCGTAGCAACTGTTTCTAGTGCCTCCACACCACAGCCAATCGCTCAATCATCGCCCGTCCCCGAACAGACTAAGAAAAAGGCCATGACTCAAGCGAAAGAAAAAACAGATATCCCCGTCAACATCTACCGTCCGAACCAACCCTTTATCGGCAAATGTATCGAGAATTATCCTCTCGTTGATGAGGGGGGTATCGGCATCGTACAACACGTCACCTTTGACCTTTCCGGGAGCGATTTACGCTATTTAGAAGGGCAAAGTATCGGTATTATCCCTCCGGGTACCGATGCTAATGGCAAACCTCATAAATTGAGACTCTATTCGATCGCCTCCACCCGTCATGGTGATAAATTAGACGATAAAACCGTATCCCTCTGCGTGCGTCAGTTAGAATACCAGCACCCAGAAACCAAGGAAACCGTTTATGGAGTTTGTTCCACCCATCTCTGTAATATAGAAGTGGGTGCTGATGTGGCCATTACCGGCCCCGTGGGCAAGGAAATGCTGCTACCCAGTGATGAAGATGCCACTATCATTATGATGGCCACTGGGACGGGAATCGCTCCCTTCCGGGCTTTCCTCTGGCGGATGTTCAAGGAACAACACGAAGATTATAAATTTAAAGGTCTAGCTTGGTTGATTTTCGGAGTTCCCAAAACGGCCAATATTCTCTACCAAGAAGAATTAGAGCAAATAGCGGCGGAGTTCCCCGATAACTTCCGTCTCACCTATGCCATCAGCCGGGAACAGCAAAATTCCCAGGGCGGCAGAATGTATATTCAACACCGGGTAGCCGAACACGCTGACGAAATCTGGAATCTACTCCAAAGTCCCAAAACCCACGCTTATATGTGCGGACTGAAAGGGATGGAAGATGGTATCAACGATGCTATGAGTGGTGCCGCCAATAAAAATGGTGCTGATTGGTCTGTCTATCAGAAACAACTGAAAAAAGAACATCGCTGGCACGTAGAAACCTACTAAACCAAAAAGGTTCCCTGAAAATTTTTGCGGGTGGGCATTGCCCACCCTTTTTGTCTTGGTTTCGGTTAAGATCGGTTTTTTAAAAGGCCTTTAAAAAGATGAAATTCTCTCGACGCTTTTTTCCTGTTCTGCTTGCCCTCTGTTTACTGTTTATTTTGCTGCCCCGGGCCTGGAGTTTTACTAATAGCCAAAAACAAATTCTGGCCGATTTAAAAACAGCCGAGATTATTTATCTGGGAGAAAGGCACGATAGTCAAGCCGATCATCAGGCCCAATTAGCTATTATCGAGTATTTACAGGCTAATAATCCCCAAATAGCGATCGCTTTCGAGATGTTTCAACGTCCTTACCAAATCTATTTGGATCAGTATTTAGCCGGCAAAATTAGCGAAAATCAGTTGAGAGAAAAAAGTGAATACGACCAACGTTGGGGATTTGATTGGGAATTTTACGCCCCGCTCCTGCGCTTGGCCAAGGCAAAAAAACTACCATTGATCGCCCTAAATACACCGACGGAAATCACTAGAAAAGTGGCACGGGAGGGCTTAGAAAGCCTCTCCACCTCAGAAATGACCTACATCCCCCCTAAAAGCGAAATAAACAGGGATAACGAGGAGTACCGTCAACAGATCTTAGCCGTTTATCAGCAACACACGGGGGGCAAAAGTCAGGGATTCGAGGGCTTTTTTTTGGCGCAGGTTCTCTGGGATGAAACCATGGCCGATGCGATCGCTAAATTCTGGCAAGCTCATCCCGACTATCAGATCATCGTCCTAGCAGGAAAAGGTCATATTGCCTACGGTTACGGCATTCCCAGTCGAGTCCAAAGAAGATTAGGCGATCGCGTCAGCCAGCGCTCGGTTTTCCTAGGAGACGCGCCTCAATTATCACCAGCAGAAACCAAAAAACCCGCCGATTATTTTTGGCAAGAGCAAAATTAAGCCCGTCAGGAGCTAGGAAGCAAGAGATGATAAGCTAAGATGCCAGTCTTTCAATTTTGGGGTTAACTTAGTGGATAATAAGTCTGAAAAACTGACGCTATTTTATGATTAATTTAACCTGTCAAGATATCGAAACACTCGATCGCATTTTAGCTGTGACTCGTGCCGTGGGTTGGGGTAGTGCTAAGATTCTCCAATCCTACTACCGGGGTGAACAGGATTTAGCCGTCAACGAGGAAAAAAAAGGCGGACCAGTGACGGCGGCGGATTTAGCGGCAAATCACTATATTTTAGGAGAATTACAAACAAATTTTTCTGATATCGACTTTGGTTATCTGAGCGAGGAAACCCATCAGGGGAATGAAGCTATCCCGAAAGATTGGGTATGGATTATCGATCCTTTGGACGGAACCCGCGATTTTATCGACAAAACGGGAGAATATGCCCTACATATCGCCTTATGTTATCAGGGAAGACCGATAATCGCCGTGGTAGCCCTACCGGATCAAGGAAAACTCTATTTTGCCCAAAAAGGAAAAGGTACTTTTCTAGAAAGTAGCGACGGCAATATTACACAGGTAAAAGTTGCCAATAAAGATAAAATTACCGATCTCTATCTGGTGGTTAGTCGTACCCATCGCGACCAACGTTTTGATAATTTATTAAGTCAAATACCCTTCTTCGGTAAAAATTATGTGGGTAGTGTGGGCTGTAAAATTGCCACGATCCTCGAACAAAAATCCGATGTTTATATCTCCCTATCGGGGAAATCGGCGGCTAAAGACTGGGATTTTGCCGCCCCGGAGTTGATTTTAACGGAAGCCGGCGGCAAATTCTCCTATTTTGACGGTCAACCGGTGCGCTATAATCGCGGCGATGTGCGGCAATGGGGGGGGATCATGGCTAGTAATGGTCCTTGTCATCAACAACTTTGTCAGTTGTCCACGGCAATCCTCGCCCAAATTGATGCCACTGTCTAATTTCTGCTCTCTTATTCTTTGTGTGATCGGTTTAACTTATATAGGAGCGATCAATCTTTGTGTCCTTTGTGTCTTTGTGGTTCGTTCTAGTCGTTCGCTGGCGGTAATGTATCTTAGAATACATTTTACCTACCAAACCCCAGAGAGCTTAATTTCTGCCCCCTAACCGAGAATCAGAGATCGCTAGAATGGAAAAAAACCAGATCGAGCAATGTTACGGTTAAAAACTTGGCAAGGGTTGATTTTAGCAGTTCCGATCGCCGCCGTGGTCATCTTTCTGATCGTGGCCGCCAGTGTCCAGATCAATCAATGGGGTTTGAATTGGATTTGGGCAGTTTTTACCCTGATTTTTGTGGCTTGGCGCTTCCTGTTGGTCAAATGGACGCGCCCAGTAGTCGGGGAAATTGAAGCCGCCATCGGGGAAATTAAGGCAGAATTAACCCCTCCTGACGGTGATTCCGGGGGCAATGTCGAGGAAATTATCGAGAGGATTATCGTCGAGGCCCGCAATGATCGCCCGGTTTGGGAAGATTGGGCGACTTTTTGGCAACGCTGTCAGGATTTGGTCACTGCCATCGCTCATATATATTACCCCGATGTCAAGTACCCCTTATTAAATATTTACATTCCCCAGGCCTACGGTTTAATTCGGGGAACCGTGGATGATAGCGATCGCTGGATGCAGAATCTTTCCCCGGCCCTGAATCAAATCACCATCGGCCAAGCCTATCAGGCCTACGAAGTTTATCAAAAATTGCAACCCTCGGCCCAGAAACTTTGGCAGGTCTGGAATTGGGCGCAATGGGTGATCAATCCCGCTGCGGCTGTGGCTAAAGTTGCTAGTCAAAAGTACAGCGATCGAGCGGATCAGCAATTATTAGTCAATTTAGGGCAAGTTTTGCGGGAAAATGCCCTAAGAAATCTCTCTCGCCAAGCGGTGTTACTCTACAGTGGCGGCAATCTCGCCCCAACTCTCCCCACGAAGACCAAAATCGCCACCACTACTCTCAAGGAAATCCTCGCCCAAGCGGAACCGATCACGGAAATCGATCGCCAACCGGTTAATATTTTGCTGGTTGGACGCACCGGGGCTGGCAAAAGCAGTTTAATTAATACTCTCTTTCGGGCCGATTTAGCCCAAGTGGATCTATTGCCCAGTACCGACGCGATCCAATCCTACCATTGGCAAACCCCAGAAGGAGACGAGTTAATCCTCTGGGATACCCCGGGCTACGAACAGGCAAATCGGTCTGATTATCGGCAAAAGGTTCTTAATTACGCCAAAAACGCCGATTTATTAATTCTTGTCACCCCCGCCCTCGATCCCGCCCTGGCCATGGATGAGGCTTTTCTTAAAGATTTGCAACAAACTATTGACAATTTACCAGTTATAGTCTGTGTTTCTCAAGTCGATCGCCTGCGTCCGGTGCGAGAGTGGCAACCTCCCTATAATTGGCTGACGGGAGAAAGTCCTAAAGAAGTCAATATCCGCGAATGCTTGCAGTATCGGGCGGAATTATTCGAGGATCTCTGCGATCGCATTTTGCCGATGGTCAGTCAACAGCCAGATAGAGAAGCTTGGGGGGATGAGGAGTTATCAATCGCTTTACTGGGGGCAATTTCGCCCGCAAAACAGTTGCGTTTAGCCCGTTTTTTAGCGGATTTGGAAACTCGAACCCTGGCAGCGGCGAAAATAATCGATCGCTATACTTTACAGATGGCCACGGGGCAAGGTTTAACGGCCCTATTAAAAAGTCCTATTCTAGGTTTTATCTCCACTTTAGCCACGGGAAGACCGACTTTAGCCTATCTTTTAGCTGAACAAATTCCTGTGGAACAGTTACCAGTAGCGATCGGTAAATTACAGATGGCCTACGAGCTTTATTCTCTCTTAAATCCGGAGAATAAAAGTTTTGATTTATTGGCACTTTGGCCAATACTATTAGAAAATTCTAGCACTGCCGACAAGGAAGCTTGGGCCTGGGGTCATGCTCTGGTAGAATATTGGACAAAGAACCTATCGATCGAACAGTTCCGGTCAAGTTATCAGGGGTATTTAGAAACGACAAAAACAGGCCTTTAACCAGATTAATTAAGCTAAAACTTTCTTCCAATCTAAAAGTATAGGAAAGTGGGGAGGAGAGGTTTCTGGGTTTGAGATTTCTGGCCTTTGTACTAAAATTACTCAGTAGGCAGTTTAAATGCAGTGCAGCTTAGATGGGTACGGGAATAAAATAATTACTCAAATCTTTGTTTTTAGGTGTGTTATCGCAGAATAATATACCTTGTTTGATCAATATTTTTTTGGGTTTCTATGTCGCTATAACAATGCTAGATATCATCTAAAAGATGGTTTAATTGACGTCTCAACAAATCTAGGTTCTGATTAGCCTTTTCAAGTTGAAGACGCAGGTTTTTTATTTCCGACTCTTGAAGCTTTATCTTTTCAGAAATATCGTCTATCTCTTGTTTGCAAGAGTCTAGATATCCACTTTTTATGATCTCAATGACATCAAAGTAAGAAATTTTTTGATCATTCATAAAGCAATATATTTGACATATTTGCTCTAAATTCGATAGTAGAAAATCATTTTTAAATATATCTGAAAATGACATTATACTGGACACGTCAAAACTTTTGTATCTCAGGGAAAGGATCAGTTTTTCGATATTTTGGTGATTATTGGAAAAAGTTTCACTTGAAAATATTTCTATAAATTTACTGATTTCTATTTTCTTGCTTTCTAAGAACAATAACAATTTTAGAGTTTTTCTCTTTATTCGTATTTTTAGATATTCTGCAATCTCAAGGTTATATTTTTGTTCCAAAATAATTTCCAATATATCTTTAAATGTAACCATTTTTTCAAATAATTCATCTGAAATTTCCATATCAAATTCCTCCTCTATTTGATACAAGAAATTGAGAGCATCTCCACCATCTGATAATTCTTTATGGGTACTCAGTTTTCCTCCATTTGCATAAAACTCTCCCGAGTCTGACGGAGCAGAGGTTGTGATGGCAAAAATACTTCCATAAGGATAAAAATAATACTCAGTTTTAAAGATGACAAAATCTAAAACTGGCTGAGGTATTTCAGAAACTTCAAACTGTTCTATCACAATATTATAAATTCTTGAATAAGTTCTTGAATAAATATCTTCATAAGTTTTATTGTTCATATCCATAATTATAACTATTTTGCTTGTGTTAAAGGTCATCCAATGATAGACTGTCTTGATTGTAGCATTTTTATTAAACTAATGCAAGCACAAGTAATACTCAATCCTGTTTCAAAAGTATAGAAAAGTAGGCAGGGTGGAACGGTAGGCGAGTGGACAGATTTGGTATAATAAGCTAAGACGCATTTAAAGCACTTATTCTTAAGATTAGCCGAATCTCCCCCAATCCCTTTACTGTTGCCTCTTGCCTCTTGCCTCTTGCCTCGTCTCAACAAGCAATTTAAATGCTTAACAGCTTACTTCAGGAATTATTGAGATGTTAATTTATTGTAAGCAGAAATAATCGCCGCATTTTCCCAATCATCATCAAAAGGGAGCGCATCGGGATCTGACAAAGCATTAGCCTCGATTTCTGCATCGCTCATCGATTTAACTCGCTCCCAATCGGTTAAATTATTAATATCTGGGGGATTATTTGTTATATTTATCCTTCCTAAAGCTAGTCTTTCCAGATGCTGTGGCCAGTGCAGAACTACAGTGATATACTAAGGATAACTTGATCAATACTTTCTAGGGAGATTTTGCTATCAATTCCCAGAAAGTATCGGGGTTTAGGTTTTGCGTCCGAGAAAATTAATAATCCGGGGACTAATTTCTTTTGACCAATGTTCTTGGGGATAGTGTTTTGCTTCCGCGAGGGGGATTAATTCCACTCCTGATTTAGTAGCTAATTTTTCGACAGTGACAGAAGATAACCAAGGATCCCCCATTCCCCAGACAAAAAGGATGGGTTTTTCAAAGTTCTCTAAACCTGTCTCAATTTCTGCCATAGTTTTTGATAGGTTTAAATTGCGAATCGTGGCCACCAAAGCGCGACCCACTGCCGAAGTTTTTAGATAAGGTTGACGGAAAATAGCCAGATCTGCATCGCTAATCACAAAACCGCTACCGGTTTCTAAAGTACGATCGACTAATAAGGGATCTTGAGTCGCCATATCTCCGAGGAAAGGTATCCCCCATTGTTTCATTATCCAGGGTAATTTAACATCCCTGGAGAGGGGAGTATTTAAAACGATCAAGCGCTCAATTTTATCGGGATTTTCTAGGGCGTATTGTAAACCGACGGAGGCTAAAAAACCCTGGACAATCAGGGAGATTTTCGGCAATTGGAGAGCTTGAATAAAATCGGCCAAGGCTTGACAAAAAGCGCTAGGTGTGTAGGCGAAATCTCTGGCCTCGGGTTTAGCGGATAAACCGGAACCGATCCAATCGGGGGCAATAGCATTAATGTTATATTCTTCTAAACTGGTCAATAATTCCCGCCAAATATAGCCATGGGCGGGTAAACCATGGAGTAGGATCACGGGGGTTGTGTCCGGTTGTTGAGCGGGGTTAACCTGTCGATAGAACCACTTGAGAGAGCCGACTTCGAGAAAACTTTCTAAAATAGCCATGGTTAATGGGGGATTAATAATCATTAACCATTGTCTAACGTCTAGGAACCGATCGCACCGGCAAATTTTCCACCCCGGCAGTTATAGGGAGCTTGCGTCGAGACTTTGTGCTTCTCCGGGGGTTAAGGGTAAATGAAGACCGCATTCTTGTTTTAAACCCTTGAAACGGGTGTCTCGTTCGTTGCTATCATCGGCGGTTAAAGGCCGACTAGAGTGCCAATCGCCGACGGAGACATAACCCAGATCAAAATAGGGATGGTAGGGAAGATCGTATTTAGTCAGATAGTCGTAGATGGTTTTGGCATTCCAGTCAAGGATCGGTAATATTTTGTAACGTTCGCCCTGTTGATTGACCCATTGGAGAGTTTTGCGGTGGTCGGTTTGGTCGCGACGTAAACCCGCTAACCAAGCGGTGGCCTTTAATTCCTTCAGGGCCCGTTGCATCGGCTCCACCTTGCGGATTTTGTCGTAGAGATTGAGGGAGTCGAGATCGTTATTTGACCACAGTTTACCGTGGATTGCTTCCATGCGGGCGGGACTGAGGGGAGATTGATAAACTTTCAGGTTTAAATGGAGGCGTTGGCTTAAGTCTTCGGCAAATTGATAGGTTTCCGGGGGAAGATAGCCCGTATCGATCCAAATAATGGGAATATCGGGGATAATTGCGGTGACGAGGTGCAACATTACTGCCGCTTGAATGCCGAAACTGGTACTCATCACCAAACCTTCCCCAAAGGTGGCCGCGGACCAAGCGACGATTTCTGCGGCGTTAGCGGAGTCAAAACGTTGATTAATTGTGGCGAGGTCGAGGGATAGAGGGGAGGAAAAAGACCGGTCGGCAGTGGCGATGAAGGCGGTTTCTAGAGCCTGTGGATGAGGATTAAGCAAGTGTAAATCTGGCATTCTGGCTAAGATTTAAGGTGTACAGTAGCGGCGGATACTGATAGAGTCCAATCTATCCCTGTGATTGGATTATAGCATTGGGCCATCGGCCTGCTCTAGCTATTCCTTTTCCTTTCCAGAGCCTGGTTATTCGATCAAGGATAATGGAACTATCAGGCCTCAATTGTATCTTAGTCGCTGATTTCAGGATAATTGGACTCTCAGCCCCGCTACTGCTAGAAAAGTTACTATTTAGTAATTCTTTACTTTAAGTTAAGAAACTTATCTAAGGCTAGAACCATATTCGGCGGCCAACGGCGCACGCTTTTTACCCAATCGAGGTCTTGATAGCGGGTATCCATACCGACGGCGGCCACCCAATTGCTTTCCGCTTCTCCCTGTTGTCCTTGGCTCCATAAAACGGCGGTTAAGGCGGCTCTGACATCGGGAAACATGGGGTATTTGCGGGCAATATTCCGCATTTTTTGGACTGCTTCTGGATATCTGCCCAATTCGTACAGGGCCAGAGCCAGATTAGCTTGCGCCCAGGCAAAATTCGGGGCTAGTTGGGTGGCTTGGCGATAGTCTTTGACGGCGGCTTCCCAGTCCCCTAAACCGCCCTCAGCGTTGCCGCGATTGTTATAGGCAAAGGCATCATTGGGGGCCAGTTCTAAAACTTTATTATAATCGGCGATCGCTTCTTGATATTTGCCTTCTCCTTCTAAAGCGGTGCCACGATTGAGGTAGGGATCGGGGGCATCGGGGGTAATGGCGATCGCTTGGTTAAAATCAGCGATCGCATCCTCTAATTTATTGAGGCTGACTCTGGCATTGCCGCGATTACTCCAAACGGCGGGGTTAGTGGGGAATTTGGCGACTAATTCGGTCCAATAGCTTTCGGCCTGGACGTAATCCCCTTTTTCTGTGGCTTCTAGGGCTTTTTCGGCGATAACTTCCCCTTCTCTCATCTGTTCTTCGCTAATAGTCGGGCTATCGGCATAAGCGGCCATCGGTAGGGCAAAAAAGAGTAATAGACTCAATACACAAGCGGTGATCCAACGCATAATTACTTCATAATTTGTTACTTAATCTTTTCTCAATCTACCCTACTTAGGTGAACTCTGCCCTAGATAGTCTTGATAGCCTAGTCGTTGAAGATTGCTTTGTTTTTCGAGGACGGAATCGGTGAGGGATTGACGATAGGCGATAACTTGCTCTAAAAGATCAGTATTACCGGTGGCGAGAATTTGAACCGCTAAAAGTCCGGCATTTTTGGCATTACCGATCGCCACCGTGGCCACGGGAATGCCTGCGGGCATCTGTACAATTGAATAGAGAGAGTCTAGCCCTTGTAAAGTGCGTGTGACTACGGGAACTCCAATCACGGGTAAGGGAGTTAAAGATGCTACCATCCCGGGTAAATGGGCAGCGCCGCCGGCTCCAGCGATAATCACTTTTATTCCCCTTAAATGAGCGTTTTTGCCGTATTCAAACATTTTTTCGGGGGTACGATGGGCCGAGACGATGGCGACTTCGTGGCTAATCTGAAAAACCTCTAAAACTGCGATCGCTTCCTTCATGGTGGGTAAGTCGGAATCACTGCCCATAATTACACCCACTAGGGGCGCTGCTGTCACCATAACTACTAGAAAATAATTTTGCTTTTTAATCTTATAGCAGGGTTTGTTATTTTGTCTTCAAACCCGACTGATCCGATTTCCCCTAAATTGTATCGGGATCGATGCCTAATTCTCGCAATTTTTGGGCCAATTTTTCCTTAGCTTGTCGTTCCCTTTCTTTCTCTAAAAGAGCCTGTTCTTTTTCTAAAAGAGCCTGTTCTTTTGCCTGTCGTTGCTGTAACTCAGCTTCAAATCTGTGGGGAGATAGGTGACATCTGGGATCATGTCTAGGGCTGTCATGACTTTTCCCGGTATTTTAGGATTGATTAATTATAGCTTTTTACCACAATTGCACAGATAAGGCGGGCGGGATTTTAACCAATAACTTAATCCTATACCTTGACCGATCGCCGTTTCTAAACTAAAGCCTGACTGCAAATAATGATGGGAATTGGTTGATCCTCGCCTTGCAAGCGGCGGCGATCTAACCAGTCTCGCATCTCATGTTGGCTGTATAATTTCTTCAGTTCGCTAAACAAAGCTTCTCCTGTCAGGCTACGGCGCTTAATCAGGTTTAACTCGCGCTTCAGTACAGTGGTAATCGGTTGGCGAAAGGCCTGTTCTAATAGGTTAACCTGCTTACGGATTTCTTCATCCTGAGTGGTTTGGAACAGCAGTCCCAATTCTCGCAGGACGTAGCGCTGTGCTTGAGTCAGAGAACGGCTGTACTCCCGTTCCGATTGGCGGTGTTGGACTTCTTGGGCAAATTTAATCTTGACTTGCATGACTGCTTGGTTGTAATTTTTGGGCAGCGGCAGTGCTGCTTCTTCTGGGTTGGTTTTGAGCATTCCTAAAATGCGGGCAGTATCTTTGGATATGATCTCTCCCTGTTCATCGAGCCAATATAATTGCTGGTAGCCCTTCCAATCTTTGCGGTTAGGGTAAGAAGCTTCACAGAAGACAATTATGCCCTTATTGAGAGAAAAGCGAGCCGTTCGGATGCCATGAGGCAGGTTAGCTATCCGTTCGTATTCAGCCGGATTTTCTCGCTGGAGTTGTCTGAGAATTTCTTCGGCTTCGTTGAGGTCGAGAAATTCTCCCTCATCTTCAAACAAACTTAATTGATGACTACCACTTTTTTCATAAATTGCATACATAGCCTCTTCGTTAAGCTGTTCCGTTGGGTCGAGAATTGCCGCATCCTCGCCGATGGTTTCGTGAATTTCTTGAATGCGGTTTTTGAGTTTTTGTCGTAATCCTAGATTACGCTCTAATCCCGTCTCTGGGAGAAAATTAAAGCCGTAAACCACATCATTCTCGCTGCCAATCCGATCAATCCGACCAAACCTTTGAATGAGTCGGACGGGATTCCAATGCAGGTCATAATTAATAATCAGGTTGCCATCTTGTAGGTTTAAACCTTCGGCTAAAACATCGGTAGCAATTAAAGTTTTGATTTCCGACTCTCCCGGGGTCAATTTATAGTATTTGTTGGCTTTGGGGGCAAATCTTCCCACTACCTGCGCCTTATTTTTATCGCCACTGTAGATGACTTCTATATCCTCTCGATCGCCGTTAGGATTGAGGTTTTGATATAAGTAAGAGGCGGTATCAGCATACTGAGTAAAGATGAGGCACTTGCTATCCTGCAGCTGAGGTTTATTCAACCAGCTTTTAAGGGTTTGTAATTTAGCGTCTTTGTCTGGGGTAATTGGCTCAACTAAGTGCAAAATTCTCTCTAGCAATTGGATGTCATGCTCAAGATGTTTCTGCAATCTTGGGGCATCAAAATCAGCTAGATCATACTTCCCAGATGCCTGACGCAAAGCATCCATAATGTCTTGTTCTTCCCCATTGTTTGGCTCATAGAGAATTGCCTGAGCTTCTTCTCCGGCGGGGATAATTCCTTGGCGTAAAGCTTCTCGAAAGCGTTGATGGACTTGCAGTAATTTCTTAACAGTTTGTTGGAAGGCATAAACGCTAGATTCAAAGCGTTTGAATAACAGGACTCGCATCAGTCCTCTTAGATTTGCTCCCCCGGTTTGTAAACTGAGTAATGGTTCTTGTTTGCGCTTATTTGGTAATACATAATTTCCCAAAACATAACGAGCATAGCAAAGTTCATTTTTACGAGGGTTAGCTGGTTGCTGTTGGCGAGATTTCCCTAAATATTGGCGCAGTTCCTGGTAAAGTCCTTGATAGGTATCTTCAATACTATATTCAATGGTTTGTAGTTCTCTTTTGGGAAAAAACTGATGCTTACCGCCCACAATAACGTAAGCGCGTTGATTTCCGTTTAAATAATCCTTGAAATTGTCTGCATCTACGGGTTTATGAGTCTTGGCATCAAAGCCGTACCAGCGTAAAATGTGGTTGCGAGTGCGCCGGATCAAGATATTAGATAACAAGTCAGGTAACTGTTTTTCTCCTTTCTCTACTAATCTAAAATACTCTTTTAGATCGGGCGGATCTATGGGGAAATCTGTCTTATCATCTTGATGAAAAAGCTTAATCTGATTGTAAATATCCCAAGCACTTTTATTGCGAGGAGTTGCTGTTAAAAAACAGCATTGTCTCCCAGCTGCTAAAAAGGCTTCGACGATTTTATATCTTTGGGTTGCGGCATTCCGCAGGTTATGACTTTCATCAATTAAGATAAAATCTCGATCTTTGTATTTAAAATCTTCTAATAAAACTCTGATGCCACTGGTTTCATCTTCCCGCAGCAATCCCATCGATAAAACGCGGGCGTTAAGTTGATAAATTTCGTTGTAGCGTTCCCACATTTCCACCAGTGGCGCTGGACAAATAATTAAGGGGCGGGCTTTTTCCACTTGTTCAAAGCGTTTGACAATGGCAGCACCAATGAAGCTTTTTCCTAGTCCTACCACATCGGAAACGAAACAACCCCCATACTCGCGGATGAGTTTAACAGCTTGGTTAACTGCTACTTTTTGAAAGTCTGCTAGTTTCTCGGTAATTTCGTTATCTATCATCATTTCGCTGGCAGTTTCTTCTGTCAATCGATCGCGCACGAGCATATAGAGAGTTTTCATATAGATGTCGTAGGGACGTACTGGCATCATCGCCCACGACTGTTTTAAAGACTGCATCAGTGTTTCATCAAAATCTGTTGCTTCCTGCCAAAGTTGGTTAAACCATTCTGTTAAACTGGCATGATTTTCATTACCGTGAACGATAACATTAAGTTCGGTATTGTGGGAAATTCCTGATAAAGTAAGGTTAGAAGAACCAACGATAGCAAGGCCTTTTTCTTGACGTTCCAAAGGTTGTCCCTGCTGGTTATAAATTGTCCCGTAGTCGAAGATATAGGCTTTAGCGTGGAGTCGCCCTTTAGTATAAACTCGCACCTGAAGGCGTTTTTCTTCAATCATAAGAACCAGATTTTTTACTAAGGTTTCTGCTTGATCCGTTTGGTCCATTAGTTCGACGCTGGAACGAATATTGTCGGCGGTTTCTGTTGCCATCTGCTTGCGTTCTGTCCGTTTGGGGTATTCTTGTGCTTCCAGATGGTTTTTAATTAGTTCTAAGCGGCGGTAGCCTTCTGCTAGTTGTTCGATGGTTTCCCGGTTGCTGGTGTTGCCAATCAGGAGGCGCATTTGTGGGATGGTGGCGAGACGGGGTGCGATCGCAGTAAAGCCGGAGAGGAAGAAGTAACCGACGGCAAAATGAGCGGCTTCTGAAGAGTGGAGAATTTGGTTGATGTTATCGACTAATTTTTGCTGGCGATTGTCGATGATGTCGTGGGTAGGCATAGTTCGATATCCATAAGATAATTGTTAAGTACCTAAGCAAAATTAATTACACAAATCTAACCCCCCCTTGCCTCTTGCCTCTTGCCTTTTGCCTTTCTTCACTAGGAAATTTATTTTGCACGACTACTTATATCAATAATGTTTTTTAAGAAAATTTACCCTATATTTACAGCTAAATTTTTAGGTTCTAAGGGAGAATGATGTAATAACATTAGTTGATTTTCTTGTAAGGTTTCGATAGCATAAGCACGTCCTGATGTGTCGCTAAATTCCACTTCAAAAACTGTCGGTTCATAAACTTCTACAATTGTTCCGACTTGTCCGCAATATAATCCTAATTGGGGTAAGTCTTCTAATAAGGCAACTACATCTAAGAGTTTCATTTGATTATCTCCTTAAAGTACATAACAAGTCACTAAGCGGGGAAAGTTTTCGTCATTTCTGATGATCCAAACACTGTGAATAATGGCGGTTTTGTTTTGATGAGTCAGGGGAAAATCAATAACATACTTTTGTCCATAGTGATTGATTTTGTCAGGAATAGCATCATAGGTTTTAACTGCTTCTAAGAGTGCATTTTTAAGAAATTGAACGTTATTAATATCTAAGTTTAAGACGGATTTAAAAACCCTGGCTTTATGCTGTCCATCTGAAGGATTTAGATTCAGGGCATAACTGGTCAATTTGTTATCATCAATAATGGTATTTTTAGGATTGGGTAATTTCACATTATACCACCTACTCAATCATTGTCTCTGCTGCCTTGATTGAACTATGATCTATGGCACTCTCGGTCAATTTCAGAAAATATATCATCGAGTTCTGGTTGATTTTTCCAGACTCCGATTGAGGTTTCAATTTGTTCCCATGATACTTTTTTAGAAATTAAATTATCGGGGATTGACCGAGAAATTTTTACGCCATTAGGAAGAGATAAATCCTCTAATAGCTCGATAGTATTGCCTTTGATAATTCCTTGTATTTTCATAGTAGTTTAGGATAAAGCTTGCTCAACTAAGACGGCAGTTTCACGATCTAGAATAGAGAGAGTTTCTTGAATATAGAACAGAAAGCGGGTTTCTGGTAAATAGCTAAATTAAAGCTCAGATTTTGTTAAGAAACCCGCTTTCTCCCAGCTTCTTTCTCCGCTATAGAACAGAAAGCGGGTTTCTGGTAAATAGCTAAATTAAAGCTCAGATTTTGTTAAGAAACCCGCTTTCTCCCAGTTCTCACACCTGTCTGGCAGATTTAAACCTTTGCTGATTAAGCTTTTTAACACCGATAATGTACCTCTATAGAACAGAAAGCGGGTTTCTGGTAAATAGCTAAATTAAAGCTCAGATTTTGTTAAGAAACCCGCTTTCTCCCAGCTTCTTTCTAAAGTCGATTACTTCTTGCTGTTGTTGGGGAGTGAGGGTGTGCAGTTTTTCTAAGATGGTTTGTGAGGGGGTAGTTGTTGCTTGTGTCATGGTTTCATTCTCTTGGGGGTTTTAATAATTATATCTTGATTTCAGATACCCGACTTCTTTAATAATTCGGGTATCTAACCCCTTACAATCCATACAATGCCGCTACTCTCTCATCTATCTCTTTCTCCCATTCTTCACAGTTAACCCCTTTGGCATCTAAGCATTTTTGTACTAATTTAATGATGGGTTCTTTTTCAGATTCAGAAGCGAGAGGGATGGGGATTTTGGCTACATATTGACGTTTTAGCCGTATTCTTCCGCGTTTCTGTGCATCTCCTAATACTGCTGCCTTTTGTTGAAGATAATTCCAAACAGATTTGGAGTTTAATAAACCTAATAAATATAAATCATTAACAGGAACAATAAAAATTGTATCATTAATATAAAGACCTTTTTCATCTAATGTAAAACGAGACTCTTTGGCAATATCAGGATAAACAATCTTAGGTTTTTCAAATTCCTTTGAATATTTTAATTGAGGTTGTTGTAATTCATACCATTTTTGTTTAGTTGCCCTATTTTCTAGTTGTTGACAATAAGGCTTTAAGTGTTCAATAACAGATTTCAATTCGCTAATATCAACACCGTGATACATATACAATAAATATTTATCTTTATAATTGATCCGCCATTTACGCACATCATCACCCACAGCTAAAGGTTTAATAATTTCTGCACTTTTAGTATCTTTAGCAATTAATTCTGCTCGTTTTGCACCATCAATCACAAAAGCTTGATTAAATCCAGTTTTAATACCATAATAAATCTGTCCGTTAACATACTCACCTAAAGTAATACCTACCGATTCCATTTTTTGCAAAATGTCAGCATTGTTACTATCTGTGAGCAACCAATTTGCTCCCTTAATCGCATCTTTTGGTAAATTCTGTCCAGTCTTTTTAATAATAGCTAAGACATCAGGATAAGGTTCTTCTAAGGATTTAACTTGAGTAAAAATCGGTAAATTACTAATTTTACTACTCTTTTGAGAGATAAAAATCATTGGGAAAGTGGCTGCGGTTGCAAAAACTGGCAACTCCCCAAAATCGGTAATACTTTTTACCTGACAAGTATCAGCGATATGCTGTCTTAACTTCTCCCCATACTTGGCCCGAAACCACTTATTAGAAGAAATAAAAGCTAACATTCCCCCAGTTTTAAGTAATTGTAAAGCTCTCGCATAAAAGAAACAATATAAATCCGATGTTCCTGTATAAACGCCAGGGTAAACCTGCTTTAAAGTTGGCTTTAAATCCTTAATCAATTCCTGTCTCACATAGGGGGGATTTGCTACCTGAATATCAAAACCTCCCTCCGCTAATACCTCGGCAAACTCCACCACCCAATCAAACCCTTTTGAGATAGCTTCCTTATCACTCGCAATCACAGAAGCACTGCCATGGGTTAATAAAGCAATCTGTTTCTTAACCTCATTAATCTCCTGTTCAAGACTTTGTTTATCACTGCCTAAATGCGCTCTTAAATACTTGGCTTTAGCTTCCCTAAACCGATGGATAAACTCCTCGCGCACCATCCCAGAACCTTGGGGATTAGGAGCAGTTAGACTATCTCCTGTTTCGATTTTAAACTTCAAATTGGGTAGCGGTGGCGGATTGTCTCCCTCATATTCAACCGCTAAGGAAAGCCATAACCTTAAGCGAGCAATATTAACCGCAAAAGGATCGATGTCAACTCCATAGATATTAGTTTCAATAATCTCTAACTTGCGCTGATAAACCGTTTTATAATCAATACCTTTAGTGGCAAATAAACACTGACGCAAATCTAATAACTCATGCAACATTCCCAATAAATAAGCTCCACTTCCACAGGCAGGATCGCAGACTTTGACCTGTTTTAAGGTTTCTAAAACTGCCTCTGGATTCTTTAAGTTAATAGCATTATATTCGTCAACAAAAAGCTCAATCGCTTCTTTGTTTTCAGAAGTTAACTTACTGCTTAAATATCCCTTCAACGCCTCCCGACACATAAAAGAAACAATCGGTTTAGGTGTGTAATAACTGCCTGATTCATGTCTTCCCGTGACTAATTCCTCAAACACTTTTCCCAACATTTCTGGGTCCACTGCTACCTCCACATCAAGGGGTGTACTCTCAGTTACAGTGAAATTAAAATTACTAAAAAGGCCCTGTAGGATAACATCGATCGCCTGATCGGGTACTATTATATTAGGATTGCGGTCATCTTCATCCTGTTCAAATAATCCCCCATTAAGATAGGGAACTGTGCCGATTATTTGCCGAAGAAAACCACCGTTATTGATACTAATAATATCCGTTTGTTGGGGATTATTTAGTCCCGTAAAAAACAGATGAGTCAAGCGATTATGATAAAAGTTTTTGTCCGAGATGCTGTTATCATTCTGATAATCCTGCCATAAGGTTTCTAGATAGTTTGTTTGTTCGTTAAACTTCAGCCAACCTTTTTTCTGGATAAAAACAATGAACATCAGGCGATTAAATAGCTTCTGAGTAAATAATCTTCTCTGGTCAGCATTAGGGATAGTTTTAGTAATTAATTGCTCAACTTTTTCAAAGACCGAGCGATACTGTTCAAAAAATTTCTTAGTAACTTTCTCAACATCAAAAGCTTCATCATGACGTTCCTGAATCGCTAAAGGAGACTCGGAACTAATATTATCTAAATCCAGTAAACTTAGGCGTTCTGTGGCGGTTCGTAACTGTTCCCCTAGACCCACTGTAATTCGCCGCAAGACTTGCCGTTTTTCTTGTTTTACATCATATTTAACATTGATAAAATGCCACCGTTCTTGGTGGAAATCAGAGAAAATAAAGAGAGTGTAGGGATGGTTTTTTAGCAGTTGAGTGACGACAAGACGCTCTAAATTGAGCAGCAGTTGCTTAGAGTTGAGACGAGCATAAATAACCTGAAAATCTTCCCCCCCAGAAGCTAATAGGATTGGATCTTCTGCTAAT
This sequence comes from Microcystis aeruginosa NIES-4325, assembly GCF_008974145.1. Taxonomy (GTDB): domain Bacteria; phylum Cyanobacteriota; class Cyanobacteriia; order Cyanobacteriales; family Microcystaceae; genus Microcystis; species Microcystis aeruginosa_G. Next base: position 25,741 of record NZ_BJKP01000017.1, read on the forward strand.
GCTTCTACTGCTTTATCCGGCCAATTGCGTCGGGACAGGGTTTGATTTTCTCGCTCGTAATTTAACTCAGACCAGAATAATTTTTTGAGCGAATCCAATCCTCTCAGGGATGAAAGAAGGTCATAAACTGACTGCCGAAGTTCAATATCACTCATAAGTTTTTCCAGGACCTCTCATTTAGGTTTACTTTCTCTATTACTTTTGCCACTTCAGTTAAATTGTATCGGGATCGATGCCTAATTCTCGCAATTTTTGGGCCAATTTTTCCTTAGCCTGACGTTCCCTTTCTTTCTCTAAAAGAGCCTGTTCTTTTGCCTGTCGTTGCTGTAACTCAGCTTCTTGAGGAGTGGGGACTAATTGACCATCGGCGGTAAAATAACGCAGTTTACGGTCAAATATACCTAAATATAATCCTAACTGTTCACTCCAGAGATAACCCCGGTCATTGGGAGAAATGGCTTGATATTGTCCCTCAATTAGTCTAAATCCTTGTAATTCTAAACTATTAGGATCGAACCAAAAATAATTAGGAGTGCGAAAGGTATTCTGATAGAGAATTTTCTTGTTATTGCGGTCAATATTGGCCGTAGAATCGGAGAGAATCTCGACAATTACATCGGGATATTTACCCTGTTCTCCCCAAACTACCCAACTTTTGCGGGGACGTTTTTCGGTATCTAAAACCACAAAAAAATCTGGACCACAGAAATCACGTTTTTTTAGTTGTTCTTCGTTGTAGTAGATGGTTAGATTTCCCGAAGCGTAGTAGTCACTCCTCTCGCGCCATAATAATTCTAGACAACTAAGGAGAATGATGATCTGTTGCAGGTGTAGATCACTTTCCAAGGGTGGTTCATCACTCCATAAATCTGTGGGGGGACAGGCAACTTCTGGGATCATGTCTAGGGCTGTCATGACTTTTTCCCGGTATTTTAGGATTGATTAATTATAGCTTTTTCTCACAATTGCACAGATAAGGCGCGGGGATTTTAACCAATAACTTAATCCTATACCTTGACCGATCGCCTTTCGCACTTTATCCTAGCGCCATGGGCAAATATGTTAAAACTTCTATACAATAGCCCCAATAAGCCCGATAACAACGATGACTGAAACCCTAATTCAACCCGCAACCCTAGTAGAACTCTTACGTTACCGCGCCACGACACAACCGGATGGCCATGCCTACACTTTTCTTATCGATGGTAAAAAAGAAACCCCACCTTTAACCTACAGTGAACTCGATCGCCAAGCAAGAGCAATCGCCGCTTATTTGCAAAAATACCAGGCCCAAGGAGAAAGGGCCCTGTTACTCTATCCTCAAAGTTTAGAAGTAGTGGCCGCTTTTTCTGGTTGTCTCTACGCGGGAGTGATTGCCATTCCCGTCCCCCCACCGGAATCGGGACGACTTAAGCGCACTCTGCCCCGTTTACGGGCAATTGTCAAGGATGCTAATGCCACCTTTGCCCTAGTTACCGAAAGTATTCTGACTCTTATTGAAGGTATTAAGGAAGAATTCCCAGAATTCGACCAAATGAAATGGATTACTACCGAAAGCATTGATATTTCCCTAGCGGATCAATGGCAAGATCCCCAGGTGGATAAATCGGCGCTTGCCTATCTGCAATATACCTCCGGTTCGACTAATATCCCCAAAGGGGTGATGCTAAGTCATTTTAATCTGATGCACCATTGCGGTTACTTGCAAAAAGCTTGTGGTTACGAACCGGATAGCGTTACCCTCACTTGGATGCCCTATTTTCATGATTACGGGTTAGTCGAAGGTATCACCGTCCCTCTCTACAACGGTACACCCTGCTATCTCATGTCTCCCTTTGCTTTTATTAAGCGTCCGATGCAGTGGTTAAAAAATATTACTAAATACAAAGTTACTCATAGCCAAGCGCCCAACTTCGCCTATGATCTTTGTACTCGTAGGATTAAAGCTGCCGATTTAGCGGAATTAGACCTTAGCAGTTGGCAGGCCGCAGGAAATGCCGCCGAACCGATTAATCCGAAGGTTATGGCCAAATTTGTCGATACTTTTGCCGATTATGGCTTTTCTTGGCAAACTTTCGCCCCTGCCTACGGATTAGCTGAATATACCCTGTTGATTTCCAATAAACCCAAGGGAACCACCCCAATTATCACCGCTTTGGATGCAACCGCCTACGAACGCGGTAAAATTGTCCCTGTAGGTTCCGATCTAACCACGGGAGTTAGATACGTCCCCAGTTGTGGTCGTCGCGTCTGTGATACCCGTATAGCTATCGTTAATCCCGATACTTTCACCCTTTGTGCAGCCGATGAAGTGGGCGAAATTTGGGCCAGTGACCCCAGTATGGCCGCCGGATATTGGCAACGGGAAGACGCAACTAAAGAGACTTTTCAAGCTTATCTTGCTGATACGGGAGAAGGACCGTTTTTACGCACAGGAGATTTAGGTTTTCTTCTCGATGGGGAATTGTATATCACGGGACGGATTAAGGATTTAATTATTGTCCGTGGTAGTAATCATTATCCCCAAGATTTAGAATGGTCAGTACAGCATCTTAATGAGGTTTTTCGTCCCGATTATGGTGCCGCTTTTTCCATTGAAGATAATGGGGAAGAACAGTTAGTTATTGTCCAGGAATTAGAACGTCGCAGCGGTGAGTTAGATACGACCAAATTGATTGCCGATATCCGTCAGGAAATCGCCGAAGAACACGAAATTATGACCCATGCTATTGTTTTGGCTAAATCGGGAACAATTCTCAAAACTGCCAGTGGCAAAATTCAACGCCGCGCTATTAAACAGAATTTTCTCAATGGTAATATGAGTGTTATCGATGCTTGGTCAGAAAATTCCGAGTTAGTTAGTAAATTCGATCGCTCTAATTCTGAAACAGAAGCATAGTTTTTCGGGTGGGCATTGCTCACCCGACCGAGGATAACTAATCGTGTTAGAATTAGGTTAGGGATTAAAGTTAGGGAGAAAGCTAGAGTAAACGCCCAAAATTTCACATTTACAAACACTTTATCCCATGATGTTGAGAAAGCCGACTACTTTGCTTGTATATGTATCGGATGTATGAGTAAACAGGATTAATTATTGATTAAAATTCTTTTAGGTAATTCTGATACTAACATTCCCTTCGAGCAACTTTGTCAACTACTGAGGAAATTAGGATTTGATCAACGAATAGGAGGAAGTCATCATATTTTTACTAAAGAAGGAGTTGAAGAAATTTTAAATCTGCAACCCAAACAAGGAAAAGTCAAGGTCTATCAAGTTAAGCAAATTCGTAGTCTGATTTTAAAATATAAGTTAGGATATCAAGATGAAAATTCGTTATGAACTGATTATTTACTGGAGTAATGAGGAGCAACTATTTATCGTTGAAGTTCCAGAACTTGCCGGATGTATGGCTGATGGAGAAACTTATCAAGAAGCTGTACAAAATGCTGAAATCATTATTCAACAATGGATTGAAACAGCACAAGAATTAGGGCGAGAAATTCCTGAACCGAAAGGACGTTTATTATTTGCTTGAACAACGGCAGGAATAGGAAAAATGCCTGTTGTAGATAGCAATAAAATTAGAAATTGCCTTGGGTAAGAAGCGAGCATAGTTATTAGGAAATAAAATGCACGGCTCTCTTATTCTTTGTGTGATCAGTTTAACTTACTATAGAAGCGATCAATCTTTGTGTCCTCTGTGTCTGGAGTGGTTCCTCCCACTCCCTCGCCAGCAGGACTGTATTTGGTGAATACATTTTACCCACCAAACCTAAGAGAGCCAATGCACTACTTAGAACGGGGCGACTTGTGGGGAAAGTTAGAAATTAAGAGGCAAATAATCCCGATATTAATAAAGACATCAGCCAGATTAAAAACAGGAAAATTAATCAATCGAACATCGAGAAAATCCACCACATAACCAAACAAAAAGCGATCGATACCATTGCCGAAAGCCCCTGCTAAAATAAAACCGTAGGCTAATTGTTCCCAACGATTTAAATGGGGTCCAAAGTAAGCAAAAGCCATTAATCCCAAACTAACTAATAAGGATAGCCATTTTAGCCAACCAACACCGCCCCGAAAAGCACTAAAAGCCGCACCGGTATTGATAACATAGGTAAAATGAAAAACCCCCGGAATAATCGGGAAAGTATCACCAATTTGCTCAAAACTCTGCACGGTTATATACTTAGTTACTTGGTCTAAAATTAGACCAATCACCGCCACTATCCAAAACCAGCGATTTTTTTTTAACATTGGCTGTGGCATCAATAAAATAATAATTTACGGAAGAAAAAAGCAATAATTACCACCACACAAATTACTACTAATTGCCCTAAAAATGGCCAGACTGAATAATTCATAAATAGGGTAGGCAAACTATCGGGAAAGGTGATTTGACTAGCTTGGGGCTGAAAAATCGACAATCCCAGCATATATAATAAACCGCACAGATGAATCACTAACAAACCAGCAAAAGCACTTAAAGCCAGAGTTTCTATCTTGGCGCGCCAGCGAAAAGCCAACCAACCACACAGCCAGGCCCCCGGCATAAAGCCTAAAATATAGCCAAAACTGGGTTCTTTCAGATAACCCATTCCCCCACCCTGGGCAAACACTGGCAACCAAGTTAAACCGAGAAAAATATAGGCCACCTGGGCAAGAAGCCCGGCATTTTTGCCCCCCAGACAGCCAGTTAACAATACTGCCCCAATTTGGTAAGTTATGCCTAATTTTTGCGAAGATAGACCCGCAGCCGACCAACTAGCTAGGCTTACTGGAACAAATGTACTAAAAATTGTCAGCAACAAACCAATCAAAGCCCAGAGTAACTCATTGGGAACCGATGCGGAAGTGCGCCGCGGCGGAGATTCTCCTCCTCGACGTGATTTAGGTTGCCTGTTGGGGTTGGTATTCACCGGGGATGGGGGCTTCTCCTCCTATTAAACTAAGATCAGCCAACATCGCCTGATCCTGTTGGGGCGGTTGTCCTAGAGTGGTCAAATAATGCCCAATCAGCATAGCATTAATTCCCGATTTTAGCCCCAGATTTTGCAATTCTCCCATCACTGCCTCCCGTCCCCCAGCATAACGGAGGATTTGTTGGGGTAAGATAAACCGGAAAATAGCGATCGCTTTTAGGGCAGTAAAAGGATCCAGTTTGGGTAAATGACCTAAAGGGGTGCCACTTCTGGGGTTTAATAGGTTAATCGGCACTGATTCCACTTCCAATTCCGCCAAGGAGAAAGCTAAATCAATGCGATCGGTCCAACTTTCACCCATACCGATAATTCCGCCCGTACAAGCTTGAATTCCCGCCGCTTTCAGGTTTTTTACCGTTTCTACCCGATCCTGCCAACTGTGGGTGGAGACCACGTTAGGATAAAAATTCTCGGAAGCCTCCAGATTGTGATTATAACGGGTAACTCCAGCTTCTTTTAAGGCCTGGGCTTGGGCAAGGGTTAACTCTCCCAAGGCGCAACAGGGTTTAATCTTGGCGGTTTCGATGATTTCTTGCACTGTGGCCAGTATTTCCTCGAATTCCTGCGATTTAGGGCTATTGTACTTTAATCCCCGACCTTGACTAACTAAACAGAAGCGTTTGGCCCCCGCGTCGGCTGCCGCTTTCGCATGGGTGACGATTTCCTCGCGACTTTTTAAACCGTAGATAGGCGAATCTTGGCCGGGATGGTGGACGGATTGGGAACAAAAACTGCAATTTTCCGAACAACTTCCCGATTTTATGTTGATAATGCTACATAAATCCACCGTATTGCCACAACAGGCCTGACGAATGCGATCGGCAGCCTCACATAAGCTGAAAATATTTTCCTGACCTTCGATCGCAGTTAAAGCGAGGGCCTCTTGCTTACTGAGTCGATCGCCGGCGATAATCTGATTAGCCCTAGTCTGTAACCAGTTTTTTAAGGCTTCTCCCTCCATGGGGATAGATTGAGTAGCGGTGTGTGTAGAGACTTGTACCACGTCGTTTATGCTCTGACTAAGTTAGGCTCATCTTATCATTGTTCAGTTACCGAGGGTTGAGGTTCGGGGAAAGATTAATAAAAAACTTTAGAAAAAAATACCCTTTTGTGCTAGACTACCCGCAAAAGTTATCTTGTCTCCGATTTTATGAAAGTTATTCCGACGGAAATTCCTGATGTTTTGATTATTGAACCGCAAGTTTACGGAGACGATCGAGGTTTTTTCTTGGAGAGTTTTAATCAGAAAGATTTTCGAGAAAAAACTGGGGTTAATACCACTTTTGTCCAGGATAATCACTCTATGTCCTTAAAAAATGTCCTGCGAGGATTGCACTATCAAATCCCTAATCCCCAGGGTAAACTGGTGCGAGTAGTGAGGGGTAGTGTTTTTGATGTGGCCGTGGATGCGCGTAAAAGTTCCCCCACTTTTGGGCAATGGGTAGGCTGTGTTTTAAGTGCGGAAAATAAACGGATTTTCTGGGTTCCCGAAGGTTTTGCCCATGGCTTTCTAGTCCTCTCCGATCAAGCCGAATTTCTCTACAAAACCACTAATTATTATTATCCTCAATACGAAAAAACCATTTTATGGAATGATGCCGATTTAGGGATTGATTGGCCCCTAGAGACCCCGCCGATTCTCTCTCCTAAAGACCAAGCTGGACAACCCTTTAAATCCGTGGAAGTTTTCCCCTAAAGACGATGAAAAAAGTTTTACTAATTGGTGCTAAAGGTCAAGTAGGACAAGAGTTACAGGTAACTTTACCGCAGTTGGGTGAAGTTATTAGTATCGGTCGAGAAGAACTAGATTTAACTAACTCGGAAAAAATCAGCCAGTTAATTAGGGAAATTCACCCCGATTATCTGGTTAATGCCGCCGCTTATACGGCAGTGGATAAAGCCGAAACTGAGCCAGATTTAGCCTATTCTATCAATGCTATAGCCCCGAAAATTATGGCGGAATCTGCCGAGACAATTAAAGCTAAATTTCTCCATATTTCCACAGATTATGTCTTTGATGGTCGGAAAAATACCCCTTATCTAGAAACCGATTTAACTAATCCTTTAGGGGTTTATGGACAATCAAAGTTAAGGGGAGAAGAGGAGATTAAAACTGTTAATTCTCAGGCAATTATCCTGCGGACTGCTTGGGTTTACGGCAGTTATGGCAAAAGTAATTTTGTCAAAACTATGCTGAGATTAGGCAAGGAAAGAGAGGAGTTAAAAGTAGTTGTTGATCAGGTGGGAAGTCCCACTTGGGCAAAAGATATCGCTGCGGCAATTACTCACCTTTTAATTAATGCCGATAATCCCTCAGGAATCTATAATTTTACTAATAGCGGTGTCGCCAGTTGGTTTGATTTAACTAAAGCGATTTTTGAGGAGGCAAAAATAAGCGGTATTCCCTTAAAAATTCAGAGAGTAATTCCCATTACTACTGCTGAATATCCTACCCCAGCAGTGCGTCCAGCCTATTCGGTTCTTTCCGGTCAAAAAATCTCGCAACAATTGGGTTATATTCCTCCCTATTGGCGAGATTCCCTCACAGCTATGCTCAACCAACTATTTAATCTTTAAAACTATGAAAGCACTAATTTTATCTGGTGGTAAAGGTACGAGGTTACGTCCCCTAACTTATACTGGTGCAAAACAGTTAGTTCCCGTGGCCAATAAACCGATTTTATGGTATGGAATCGAATCAATTGTGGCCGCAGGAATTACCGATATTGGCATTATTATCAGTCCCGAAACTGGAGAAGAAATTCGTCAGACTACGGGCAGTGGTGAACAGTTTGGGGCTAAGATAACTTATATTCGCCAAGATCAACCGGCGGGATTAGCCCACGCGGTCAAAACTGCCCAATCTTTCCTAGGAGATTCCCCCTTTATTATGTACTTGGGTGATAACCTAATCGAGGATAATTTATCGCCCTTTTTAGACTCTTTTCACCAACAGTCCCTTGATGCTTTAATTCTCCTGCGAAAAGTGTCTAATCCTAGCGCTTTTGGGGTGGCTAAAGTAGATGAAACTGGCAAAGTTTTATACCTAGTCGAAAAACCCCAAGAACCCCCCTCAAATTTAGCTTTGGTGGGGATTTATTTTTTTGCCCCCACCATTCACCAAGCGATCGCATCTATTCAACCTTCGGCCCGGGGTGAGTTAGAAATTACTGACGCTATCCAAGAATTAATCAATCAAAATAAAGCAGTAGAAGCCAATAAACTGCTAGGTTGGTGGTTAGATACGGGTAAAAAAGATGATTTATTAGAAGCAAATCGGATTATCCTTGATACCTCTCTAGAAATTGCTTTACAGGGAGAAATTGATCCTAATAGTCAGGTGATCGGACGGGTACAAATTGGTCAGGGTAGTAAAATCATTAATAGTACCATTCGCGGTCCTGTCATTATCGGAGAAAATTGTCACATTGAGAATTGTTTTATCGGTCCCTATAGCAGTATAGCTAATGGCACAAAATTAATTGATGCCGACATAGAACACAGTGTTATTCTCAAAGATGCCCAGATTATTGGCATTCATCAGCGCATAGTTGATAGTGTTATCGGACGACGGGCAAAACTAGAAATCGCCCCCCAACGTCCGAAAGCTTTACGCTTTATGATTGGGGATGATTCCCATGTGGAATTAGTCTAGTTATCAGGGATTAACTGATCCTTATAATTAATACCAGAGGATCGAGAATTTCCCTAGCTAATTCCGCGGCGGTTCCCTGGTTTTTCTGACAAAGATTGACATAGTTAGGAGAAAAAAGCTCACCTAACTATGTTATAATCAAGGGTCTGACCTATTTTACCGTTCTAGAACTATGACGCAACAGTATCGCATTACCCTACTACCCGGCGATGGCATCGGGCCGGAAATCCTCGCTGTCACCGTAGAGATACTGAAAGTCATCGGTAAAAAATTTGACCTCCAGTTTGACTTCCAAACCGCTTTAATTGGAGGGGCAGCCATTGATGAAACCGGCAGTCCTCTCCCAGAAGCAACCCTTAGCGCCTGTAAAAATAGTGATGCTGTTCTCTTGGCCGCTATCGGGGGTTATAAATGGGATAATTTGCCCCGGCAGCAAAGGCCAGAAACGGGATTATTAGGCTTAAGATCTGGTTTAGGTCTTTTTGCTAATTTACGTCCTGCCACCATTTTTCCGCAATTAATCGACGCTTCTAGTCTCAAACGGGAGATTATCGAGGGAGTGAATATCATGGTGGTCCGGGAATTGACCGGGGGTGTCTATTTCGGTCAACCGAAGGGGATTTTTGAGACGGAAACGGGAGAAAAATGCGGTGTAAATACCATGGTTTACTTGGAGTCGGAGGTGGACCGCATCGCTAAGGTGGCCTTTGAAATTGCCCAAAAACGAGGCAAGAAACTCTGTTCCGTCGATAAAGCCAATGTTCTTGATGTTTCCCAACTCTGGCGCGACCGGATGACGAAAATGGCCGCTAATTATCCCGATGTGGAACTTTCCCATCTCTACGTCGATAACGCAGCCATGCAGTTAGTCCGGGCCCCCAAACAATTTGATACTATCGTCACGGGCAATTTATTCGGTGATATTCTCTCCGATGAAGCGGCCATGTTAACTGGTAGTATCGGAATGTTACCCTCCGCTAGTTTAGGGACTGCTGGGGTGGGAGTTTTTGAACCCGTCCACGGTTCAGCCCCGGATATCGCTGGCCAAGATAAGGCCAATCCGATCGCCCAGATTCTCAGCGCTGCTATGATGTTAAAATATGGGCTAAATCAGCCTTTAGCGGCAGTATCGCTGGAAAAAGCCGTAGAAAAAGTCTTAGATATCGGTTATCGTACTGGAGATATTTTCTCGGAAGGTATGACCTTGGTGGGATGCCAAGGGATGGGCCAGGCTATCCTGAAAGTTTTAGAATTCTAACAAAAGTGACAAATTCGGAAATCGTCGTATAACATTGATTTGATAAATATGTCAATTTAATCGTGGGGAGACGAGTTATATGGTAGCCCTATCCGAGAAAACAGAACAACAGCGTGTCGATATGGAAATCCCAATTTTGTTAGATCCTACTGTCTTACGGGCAGCCAGACGCATTTATCGCATCTACTGTACCCTCAATAGCCGAGTTAGTAAACGTCCTTTCGGTGTCGCAATTAACCGCGACAATCATCGCGGCCAATTGATTTTTAACAATAAACCGATTCTTCTCCCCGGAGAATGTTTCGTACCGATTAAGCAAATCGAATCGGAAGCCTATTAATTTTTGTGAAGATTTGCCCTAAATATCTTGCCAAACGTCAGCTAATACCCACTGGCGTAATTTTTTTGTCTAATATAGAAAGATGTTCGGGAATAATCTTAACTCTACCCTAATCCAAGACCTCGATCGCCTAGAAAATCGTCTTCGGGAAATTCCCCTCGAACCGGGGGTGTACTTCCTGCGCGACCAAAATGGCGAAATTCTCTACATTGGTAAATCCAAAAAACTCCGGTCTAGAGTCCGTTCCTATTTTCGTCCCAGTCAACCCCTCAGTCCCCGCATTGCTTTAATGGTGCGACAGGTGACGGAAATTGAATTTATCGTCACCGACACAGAAGCAGAATCTTTGGCCCTGGAAGCTAATCTAATTAAACAACATCAGCCCCATTTTAATACTCTCCTCAAGGACGATAAAAAATATCCATACATTTGTATTACTTGGTCGGAAACCTACCCGCGCATTTTTATCACCCGCAAACGTAGGATAAATAACCAAAAAGACCGTTATTATGGTCCCTACGTCGATACTAGGCTGCTTCGCCACACTTTACACCTAATTAAACGCACTTTTCCCCTGCGTCAACGTCCCCAACCTCTTTTTAAAGACCGTCCCTGTTTAAATTATGATATCGGTCGTTGTCCGGGGGTTTGTCAAAAATTAATTAGTCCCCAAGATTATCGGGAAACCTTGCAGAAAGTGGCGATGATTTTTCAGGGAAGAACGGGGGAATTATTAGACAAATTAGCGACAAAGATGCTAGAAGCGTCGGAAAACCTAGATTTTGAAAAAGCGGCCACGATTAGGGATCAAATTCGCGGATTACAGGCCCTTAATACCGATCAAAAAGTCTCTTTATCCGATGATACCGTATCCCGGGACGCGATCGCTTTAGCTAAGGACGAGCAGCATTGTTGCATACAATTATTTCAAATGCGTTCCGGTCGTTTGGTGGCACGTTTGGGATTTTTTGCCGATAGTCAGTCAGCAAACGAGGGAGAAATCCTGCAAAAAGTCCTAGAAGAACATTATTTATCGGTAGAAGGGGTGGAAATTCCCAGCGAAATCCTGTTACCTTGCGAATTACCGGAAGGTGAGGTGTTAGCGGGGTGGTTAAGGGAAAAAAAGGGTCGCAAAGTCGAGTTAACTGTCCCCCAACGGCAAAGTAAAGCGGATTTATTAGCTATGGTCGAGAAAAACGCTCTTTATGAGTTAGAAAAGACGAAAAGAAGCGCCGACCGGGATTTACAGTCTTTGCAGGATTTAGCGGTAATTCTCGATTTACCGGCACTGCCGCACCGAATTGAGGGTTATGATATTTCTCATATTCAGGGTTCCCATGCGGTGGCATCGTCAGTGGTGTTTATCGATGGGGTGGCCGCTAATCAACATTATCGTCACTATAAAATCAAAAATCCCGAGGTTCAAATCGGCCATTCCGATGATTTTGCCAGTTTAGCAGAAGTAATTCGGCGGCGTTTCCGTCGTTATGCCGAAAATCACGATAATATTGCCGAAAGTGATGATTTTCCCGATTTGGTCATGATTGATGGGGGAAAAGGACAATTATCGGCCGTGGTGGCAGTTTTAGGGGAGATGAATTTATTAGAACAGGTAAAAGTTGTTAGTTTAGCTAAACAGAGAGAGGAGATTTTTTTACCGGGGGAATCCTCTCCTTTAGAGACAGATAAGGAACAACCCGGAGTGCAATTATTGCGTCGAGTCAGGGATGAAGCGCACCGCTTTGCTGTTAGCTTTCACCGACAACAAAGGATGCAAAAAAGTCGCCGTTCCCGTCTTGATGAGATACCGGGGTTAGGTTTTAAGCGACAAAAAGAGTTATTAGCTCATTTTCATTCTCTGGATTATATTCGCGAAGCTTCCCTAGAACAATTGCAACAGGTGACAGGAATTGGGGAACAATTAGCTAAGGAAATTTATAATTATTTTCATCCTAGGTAGGGATAACCTGTTGAAGAATATCTAAGGCTTGACGGGGGGTTATGATGAGAATATCTTCAATAAAACTCTATGTTCTACAAGCGATCGCACTACAACTGAAAACCTAGACTAACGCGGAGTAACTTCACTCAACGCTTCTTGCAGCACTTCATCACTTACACCATGACGCTTCAAACTAGCAACGAGAGCAGAAATTGTATCTCCCTCTAGACGCTCCAAATCCGCACGCAGCCCTTGTCCAATGTAAGCACGGATCAAAGGTTGATAACCTGAGAAACCAAGCAACGGTGCAACCCGCTTTAAATCTTCAATCACATCTTCGGGAATACGAATCGTGATTGTAGTCATAGGGCGATTTCTCTCCAGCCGTTTTTTTAATGCCTCAACTTTCATAATACTCACGTTCCTTGCGTGTGGCTTTGCGAGCCGAAATGATCCGAATGATGTCGTTTTCACGCTCAATATAGACGACGTACAGGAGATTCCACCGTCTATCTAACCCAATGACCGCATCTCGTGCCTGATCATTGCGACTTGCATCAACAACAACCAGCAGTGGATCGAAGAAGACTTCTGCTGCTTGCTGAAACGTAATACCGTCATGGTTGATCGGGTTAATCCTAGATTTCTCGTTATTCCAAACAAAAGTAATGCCACTGAGGACAAAATAGACATCCATACTTGTAGTATAGGCGGTATGTATTTACATTGTCAATACTTTATTAACACACCCTACGAGAGCAGCAATTATTATAGGTTGGGTTGACGCAAGGAAAAACACCCTACGAGGCTCTAGGCTTATTGACAGATAAAAATCAATTCAGGGTGATTTTATGCTAATCTGCAACTTACCGACTTATAATAAAAATGTTCTTGCCAAAGAAGTTGTAGCTAACTGCTTAACTGAATCTGCTAGGATGCTATTACAGAATAGAAGACTACATCTATTAATTACTGAGGCAGAACTAAGTTTAACCGCTCTTTTTTCACCACTTCTATCGCTTTGTGTCCAAAAAATTAGGCGTTTTCGGTTTACCATAGTCAAAGTGTGCTTTCTAGGCTAATGACTTTGACTAAAACCCCCGTGATCAGAAACCGTCGTTTTTCCCCGCGCAATCTCTTTGAGACTTGCATGGCTCTATTGGTGTTATGTAATTATATTCTGGTTATTTTCGATTTAACCTATATTCCCCTGCGAGATTTTTGGTTACAGGGACGCTTGCAAATAACCTTATTAAGATTTAATGAACCAATAAAAATCGGGCCGATTGCCTTTCAAGAATTACAAATACCTCCCAATCAACCCCTAGAAATTCCCTTTGTTAGAGGAATCGCTAATTATGATGTGGTGAAAGGAATTAAACCCTATCGCAGTACCAGTGAATATTTAGATACGGTTAATAAACTTAATCAGCTAATTAATCAAAAGCTCTTTAAACCAGAGTTTAATCTGCAAGAATATCGCCAAGAAATCGAGAAAGTTTTAGATAACTTGCGCCAAAAAAGTGTCAATATGGTCGATAATAATCCCTTTGCCTCGGCGGAGAAAACTGGGACTTTAGAGAAGATTAAAAATAAAATGCGTTTGCGGGTTTTTAAAACAGAAAATGTTTCTGCAAAAGCAGCCTTTCAGAAGTTTTGGACTTGGGATTATCTCATTCAAAATGGCTGGGAAAAAGAGTTGAAGTTTTTTAATCAAGAAATTCAACCTTTAATAGAAACTAATTATTTTCGTCCCCTGGGAGAAGATGGGAGACCGATAGATAACTTTGAGGCGATCGATTTTTTCTTTGGTACCATCTTTTTCTGGGAATTTATGCTAAGAACTTGGTGGATTGCTCGCACTCATAAAGGTCTGCGTTGGCGCGAGGCTATGTTATGGCGATGGTACGATATTTTTCTGTTTATTCCTATCTGGAGATGGTTGCGATTTATTCCTACCGTTATTCGCCTAGATCAAGTTAAAATTATTAACTTAAGGTTGATTAAAGAACAGGCAGTTAAAGGCTTAGTTGCGCTAATTTCTAAAGATATTACTGAGATAATTGTCCTGAGAATTATTAATAAAATTCAGGAATATATTCGACGAGGACAAGTGGAGAAACTTCTCGATCGATCCCTTAATGGTGGATATAATAATCTCAATGATACTAATGAAGTTATCGAAATTTTTCGGTTAGTAGTTAATAGCACCGTTGACAAGGTTTTACCGCAAGTTAAACCAGAAGCAGAAGCTTTAATTAAATACAATATCGAGAAAATTCTCAGTCAAACTCCCGCTTATCAAAACTTATTGCGATTACCCGGAATGAAAGGGTTAAAAACTGACTTGAGCAATCGCTTATCTAGTCAATTGTATCAATCCTTTGTTAACATAGCGGAAAAGATTATCGAAGAAGACGAAGTTTTTGAGCGTTTATTGCAGCAATTAGTCCAGCGTTTTGGGCAATCTCTCGCTGGGGAATTACAATCCCGTCACAGTTTAGAAAGAATCGAGATGCTATTAATTATCTTCCTAGAAGAAGTCAAATTAAACTATGTACAAGAATTCTCAGATGAAGACTTAGAAACTATCCTCGAACAAACTCGCTTACTCCACTCTCAAAGTGCAGAAATTAGTCCAGGAGAAACCATGAATCCCCGTCGTCTTCCCTAAAAATTAGTGATCATTGATTAGGTAATATTGCTTGACCTTTTGATCACTTTTATACTAAAGTATCCGATGAACTACCATTACTCAATTAACCTAATTATCTACTCCCATGTTAACAAAAATCATTCTCTGTTTACTTTGGTTAGGCTTCGGATTATACGCTTTTTTACTAGCACCCCCCGACCAACCAGATACAATGAATTTAATTATCAATCTTTCCACTGGCAAATGGCAAGACATCAACCCGTTAATTATTGCCCTTTTTAACCTGATGGGAGTTTGGCCACTTATCTACACGAGCCTTTTAATTATCGATGGTCGTGACCAAAAAATCATCGCTTGGCCCTTTGCTTTTGCATCCTTTGCTGTGGGTGCTTTCGCTATTTTACCCTATCTAACCCTCCGTCAACCCAACAGCAATTTTACTGGTAAAAAAAATCTGGTCATTAAACTCTTAGACTCACCTTGGTTGGGAGTAACTGCCCTAATTACTGCGGCAATTTTAATCGCTTACGGATTAATTAACGGCAATTGGTCTGATTTTTGGTATCAGTGGCAAACTAGCCGTTTTATTCATGTTATGAGTTTAGATTTCTGTCTTTTAACCCTATTATGTCCAATTTTGCTGCAAGATGATCTAACCCGACGGGGATTTAAAAATCCTTTCCTGTTGCCAGTAATTTCCATTTTGCCTCTAATCGGTCCGGCAATTTATTTAATTATTCGTCCTCGCTTAGGAGAGAATTAAGGGTAAATTTCCTTGGGTAAACTCAGCCTAGTTATCAGCCATTTTTAACCATTTCTTGACAAGAGAAGTTCATATTTAACAGAAATTATGCTGAGGTTCCCCTAAAATATGGGGAAAGAGATTAATGTCCAGATTAGAAGGAGTGTTTAACCTTGTTAGAGAGTCAAAAACCACCTCGGATTTACTGCTTTCAAGCTGATTATATTGCCTCCCAACAATTTAACCCCCAAGAGATTCCCGCTTGGTTATCCTTAGAGGTAAACTGGCAGGGTTATAGAATTCATACCCTACCCTGGGTAGCAGACGTAGCTAGGGTATTAGGATTATTAGCGATCGAAGATACTCCCCAAGGGTGGCAAGATTATTTAGAAAGCTTGGGATTAGCCAAAATTAGGTTAATGGACAGCGAGGAGTTTTTTGAGGATAAATCTTTATCGGGATGTTAGAAATGCCCTATAATTGGCAATTTAGTGATGATTCTACCAGTCAATTTATGCCCTATAAACTACTCTTCGTCTGTTTAGGAAATATCTGTCGTTCTCCCGCTGCCGAGAATATCATGACTTATCTGATTGAACAAGAAGGATTAGGCAATAAAATCCTCTGTGATTCTGCGGGGACTGCCGGTTATCATATCGGTTCTCCTCCTGATTCTCGCATGAATACGGCCGCCAAAAAACGCGGTATTCTTCTGCAAGGGACAGCTAGACAATTTACCCGCGAAGATTTCGAGAATTTTGATCTAATCCTAGCCATGGATAAAGCCAATTATCAAGATATTTTATCCCTAGATCGGACAGGAAAATATCAAAAAAAGGTCAAGTTAATGTGTGACTATGCTCGTTATCACCCAGAAAAAGAAGTTCCCGATCCCTACTACGGTGGTCGTGAAGGTTTTGACCGTGTAATCGAGCTACTTTTAGACTCCTGTGGCAGTCTTTTGGAGGAAGTAAAACGCAAAATTTAAGTTTTTTCTTCCAGTTAATCAATTAATCTATGTTCGAGGGAAAAACGAACCAATTCGGCGCGATTGTTAGTAGTTGTTTTTCTGAGTAAACTGCTAACATATTTCTCGATCGTGCGAGAGCTAAGATGCAGTTTCTGCCCAATTTCACTGTTAGAAAGTCCCCGTGCTAAATGTTCTAACACTTCCCGCTCGCGATTAGTTAACTTAAAATCGTCCTGTAAAGAAGAAGTTAAAACATCCCTAGTTTTGGGGCTTTCTTCTGGTTTTAATTTCTGATATTGACGTTCACTTTGCACCATTTGCGATCGCTCTAAAAGATTGCGAATAACTGCTTTTAACTCCTCCATCTCAAAAGGTTTAGGAAGATAGATATCACAACCCACTTGATAACCGCGGATTCTTTCCTCTGTTGACCCTCTTTCGGTTAAAAAAATTACTGGTAATAACCTAAATTCTGGCTGTTGCCGCACCTTAGTCACCAAAGAATAACCGTCTAAATGCGGCATTTTGATATCCGATACCAAAAGATGGGGATGATAGGTATCCAATAAAGTCAAAGCTTCCACACCATTACTCGCCGCTACCACACTATAACCTGCTAATTCTAAATAGTCTTTGACCGCTAGGCGGATACCAGGGTCATCATCGGCAATTAGAATCAAAAGAGGCATAGAAATTAACAGGACAAGGTTTTTTCGTTATTAATAGCCTAGCACCCTCCGCTCATCACAATTGTCCATCAAGCTACAGAGGCCGTTTTAACTGATATTATACTAGCAGTTAGCAATCAGTCTTTTCAGTGATCAGTAATCAGTTATAAGTTATCAGATGTGAGTTTTCAGCTTTTTTCTACCCATCTCCCCACTCCCCCACTCCCTCACTCCCCCAACCCCTTTTTTACTTTTTACTTAAGATGACAGATTATTTGGTTTCCTTGACAATTTGGGCGGGTATTTACGCGATTTTTGCCCTCGGTTTAAATCTACAATGGGGATTTACTGGCTTAATTAACTTTGGTCACGTTGCTTTTGCCACTTTAGGGGCTTATGCAACGGTTTTATTGACTTTACAGGGTGTACCGATGATTTTTGCCGCCATTGTCGGGGCGATACTAGGGGCATTGTTGGGATTGGCAATCGGTTTTTCCACCCTGAGATTAAGATCTGATTATCTAGCGATTGTCACCATCGGGGTGTCTGAGTTAATTCGTTTGCTGGTGCTTAACGAGGATTGGTTAACGAAAGGCAGTTTCGGACTACAACGTTATCCCCTACCTTTGGATATAAATCCCAGTTTTCCCGTCAAATTATTAATTATTGCCCTGTTTACCCTGCTTGCTATCTTTGCTCTCTGGCAATTGGGGCGCAATCTGCAACGACAATGGCGCGAAGCGGGGCAAATTAGCGGTAAAAGCTATCAACCGACGCAAAAGAGGGCTTTAATCTTTTGGGGGTCGTTAGGGGCGATAATACTGCTTTTTCTGTATATAAACGGTGTAATTGCCTTGAATGACTATAATTACAAAGCTGGGCTGATGGTGGTAGTTTTAGTCCTCCTCGCTCTCGTTTATACTGGTTTAGAATTACTTTTGCGATCGCCTTGGGGACGCATCCTCAAAGCTATCCGCGAAGATGAAGAAATTCCCCGGGCCTTGGGAAAAAATGTCTTTTGGTATAAGTTACAATCTTTGATGTTAGGCGGTGCGATCGCTGGTTTAGCCGGGGCTTTTTTAGCATGGCAATTAACCACTATTTACCCGACTAATTTTGAGCCATTATTGACTTTTAACGCTTGGATTATTATCATTCTCGGTGGCTCTGGTAGCAATGCCGGCACCTTACTAGGATCAATAATTTTCTGGGCCTACGATTCCCTGACTCGTTTTATTCTACCCCAATTAGATATTTTTAATGATAGCCAATTAGGGGCTTTACGGATTATGATTATCGGTCTGCTGCTCATGGTTTTAATGATCTGGCGCCCCCAGGGTATCCTCGGCAAAAAAGAGGAGTTAACTTTGGGAAAATAATTTCAGTTATCAGTTATCAGTTCATCGATTACTGTTCACTGTTTACTGTTAACTGAAAACACTTGCCACTTCATAATTCATAATTCATAATTTATATATGTTACTTTCTGCCAAAGGATTATCGAAAAGTTTTGGAGGCATTCGCGCCGTCAATAATGCTTATTTGGACGTGCCGCAGGGCAGCATCACGGGGTTAATTGGGCCAAATGGAGCCGGCAAAACTACACTTTTTAACCTTTTATCTAATTTTATTCGCCCAGATAAAGGAGAAGTTTTTCTTGATGGTCAGCCTATTCATCAACTGCCTCCCTATCAAATTGCCCTAAAAGGATGTGTGAGAACTTTTCAAGTCGCCAGGGTATTATCCCGATTAACGGTGTTAGAAAATATGCTCTTAGCTAGTCCTGGACAAACGGGAGAAAATTTTCTGAAAGTCTGGTTTCAGGGGGCAAAAATTCGCCAACAGGAACAGGAAAATCGTGCCAAAGCTTTGGAAATATTAGATTTGATCGGTCTAGGGGAGAAAGCGCAGGATTATGCGGGGGCTTTATCGGGAGGACAGCGTAAATTATTAGAGATTGGCCGAGCGCTAATGACTGAGCCAAAATTAATTTTATTAGATGAACCGGCCGCCGGAGTTAATCCCACTTTAATCGCTCAAATCAGCGACCATATTATCGAATGGAATCGTCAGGGAATTACCTTTTTAATTATCGAGCATAATATGGATGTGATTATGTCCCTTTGTCACCACGTTTGGGTATTAGCAGAAGGGACAAATTTAGCCGATGGCATTCCCAGCGAAATCCAAAAAAACGAGCGGGTTTTAAAGGCTTATTTAGGAGACTAAAGCTAATTTTTGCACCTGTTCAACAAAGTTAGCCAGAATTTTTAAGCCATTAGTCGAGGATTTTTCCGGGTGAAACTGCACCGCCACCAAACGCTCACGAGCGATCGCTGCTGTCACCGTTTGACTGCCGTGGGTGACGGTGGCAGCAGTTAGATGACTATCAAGGGGATCGACATAATAGGAATGGACAAAATAGACGTGAGGATGCGGGGGTAATCCCTGCCAAAGAGCATGATCCGGCTGGGTGAAGTTTAATTGATTCCAACCCATGTGGGGAATGGTAATGCCAGGTTCCGAGCGAAAACGGCGCACTGTCCCCGGAATAACCCCTAAACCCGCCTCTTGACCTTCCTCTGATGAGTCAAAAAGAATTTGTAAACCGAGACAGATACCGAGAAAGGGTTTACCATTAGCGATCGCAACTTTGATCGGTTTTTCGAGATGACGGCTGCGAATTTGCCGGACAGCAGGATCAAAAGAACCGACTCCGGGTAAAACAATAGCGTCAGCTTTTTCTAGATCTAGGGGAGAATCGGTAATTTTCGGCACTGCACCCACGGTTTCCAGTCCTTTACAGGCAGAGTGCAGATTTCCCATGTCATAATCGATGACAGCGATTAAGGTCATTGCTATATACTGATCAGGCGATGACCTTATTTTAGAGCAATCACGCTGCTAGATTAGGTCTTGACTCAAAAGTTGTTAAATGGGATTTGAACCTGCAACCGGCTGATTTGTAATCAGCTATACATAATCGCTCAAACCCTTTTCCCACAACCAACAGAGGCTATCTCAATTCTTTTCTCAAATACCAACAGTCTCTAGGTAATCGATCGAAGTCTTGTTATTCTTATAACTGGTAGGTTTCGAGATTTTTCTAGGCTCGCGGCTTAACCCAATCAACCGATAACCGATAACCGATAGAGGGGGGCAGAATGGGAGAATGGCTAGATTTTACCGATGAGGTGGTCACTGTTAATGGCAAAGGTGAGGAAATTAAACGGGAAAAAGTCACTAATCGAGGTTATAAATATTTTTTAAGCAAAAAAACCTTTTTAGAGATGATTTCTATCCCTGGCGGTCAATACCTCATCGGTGCGCCCAAAAGCGAGTTAGGCTGGAAATCGAGTCAAAGTCCCCAATCTCCGGTTAATATTCAGGCTTTTTGTCTGAGTCGCTACCCAATTACCCAACGACAATGGCGCGAGGTGGCAAAATTAGAACCGGTAAATATTGAACTTAATCCCTATCCGGCCCATTTTGAAGGTTACGATCGCCCCGTAGAACAAATTAACTGGTGGGAAGCGGTGGAATTTTGCGATCGCCTATCTCGTCTCACGGGACTGAATTATCGTTTACCCGCAGAAAAAGAATGGGAATACGCTTGTCGGGGAGGAACATCCACCCCCTTCCACTTTGGCCCGACAATTTCCACTGATTTAGCCAACTATTCTGGGGTGGACTGGGATTATGGCGGGAAAGTGTGCAGTTATGGTCGTTATGGGGAAGGTTCCCTCGGATGCGATCGCAGGGAAACCACACCAGTGGGAATGTTTGCCGTCGCTAACCCTTTCGGACTGTACGACCTACACGGAAATGTCAGGGAATGGTGTGCAGATTACTGGCGCGATAACTACCAAACGGCCACAATAGAAGATAAAGACAGACGAGTTTTACGCGGCGGTTCCTGGAATGATGGCCCTAACAAATGTCGCTCGGCCTACCGAGTCAAATTTCTGGCTGCTGCCGGACTCTATGATATTGGTTTTCGTGTCGTTAGCGATAATTCTCCTTAAATCTGAAAGCCGATCACTGATTACCAGTGACAGGGAGGTGAAAAAATTGAAAATAGAACTACCCCAGCAAATAATCAGCGAATTTTGTCAGAAATGGCAGATATCTGAAATGTGTTTATTCGGATCGGTTTTACGGGAAGATTTTCGTCCAGACAGCGATATTGATATACTGGTCAGTTTCCAAGATAGTGTTTCTTGGGGACTTCTGGAGTTTTCGAGGATGAAACGGGAATTAGAGAATTTATTGGGACGGAAAGTTGATTTGCTAACGAAAAAATCGATCGAGCAGAGTCATAATTGGATTCGTCAACGATAGATTTTAGGGACAGCACAAGGGATTTATGTGGCGGGATAAGGCTTTTTTACTAGATATTGTCCGAGCAGGTCAATTAGCTCGATAATTTGCCGAGCAACCAGCAAAATTTGCAGGTGTTGGTCAGACAATTTTTGAAAATGTACCGCTCCTCGATCGAGAGTTAGAATTGATTTTAGAGACAATAAAGGTGATTTAATCAAATGATTGCTAACTTTGACTATAACTATCTTTCCCCAGAAGATTATTTAGCAAGGGAGAGAATAGCTAAAAATAAACACGAATACATTCGCGGTCAAACCTACGCCATGGCTGGTGCGAGTAAAGCCCACGGTATGATTATTATCAACTTAGCCACACTTTTAAAAAACCGGCTGCGGGGTAGTGGTTGTCTTGTCTATGCCACAGATATGAAAGTTCGTCTAGAAATAGCTAATAGTTATTTTTATCCCGATCTTGTAGTCACTTGCGACTCGCGAGATAATCAGTCTTTCTCAGAAGATTTTATCCGTTATCCGCGCTTGATTGTAGAAGTATTATCCCCCACTACTGCTGCCTTTGACCGGGGCGATAAATTTGCCGACTATCGTTCCCTTGAAACTTTAGAAGAATATGTTCTTATCAGTCAAGAACGCATCGGTGTAGATTGTTTTCGTCGCAATGACGAAGGATTCTGGGTTCTTTATCCCTACAGCAAAGGAGCAGATATTTATCTAGCTAGTATCGATGTTCACTGTGCGATCGAATCTTTATACGAAGATATAACAGAAATCTGTTAAAAAATCAGATAAGTTTTTTTCTATGTACTATTTACTTTTTACTTGATTAATGCTTGCTATTCTCTCCGCTATTGTTCCAGTGGGTTTTATCATCCTCATCGGTGTGATAGCAGGAAAAATTCTCACTGTGGAAGTGCATTCCCTTTCCCAAATCACGGTATATATTCTTGCCCCCGCTTTGGTGATTGATGGACTCTATCACACCACTTTATCCGGCAGCAATATCGGTTTAATTCTCCTAGGCTTTGCCCTTATTTCACTGGTAATGGTGATTGTCGTCGAAATTATCGCCTATTGTCTCAGTCTCGATGCCGATACCCGCAAAAGCCTCATGGCTGCCGCCGTGATGCCCAATAACGGTAATATGGGTTTACCAGTGGCTAGTTTTGCCCTGGGTGCGGCCGGACTGGAAAGAGCGATAATCTATATGATTGGCTCTAGTATTCTTTTATTTGGTATTAGTCCCGCTTATTTGCGAGGAAAAAGCTTTCTCTCAGGATTTCGCTTAGTTTTTCAATTGCCCTTAATCTGGTCAATTTTTATCGGCATTGGCTTTCAAACTTTCCCTTTTCATCTTCCCCTGCAATTAGATAAAAGTGTTAGCTATCTAGGACAAGCGGCAATTCCTTTGGCTTTAATTATCCTAGGTATCCAATTATCTCAGCAAAAATTAGCGATCGGTAAATTAGAATTATTAGGGACTGGTTTGCGTCTTTTAGTCGCTCCTCTTTTGGCATTTGCCATCGGCAATAGTTTAGGATTAACCGGTATGGATATAAAAATTCTCATCCTACAAAGTGCCATGCCCACCGCCGTTAATACTGTCATTTTAGTCACAGAATTCGGTGGTTCAGCCGCTTTAATGGCCCGCACAGTTGTTGTCACTACCCTTGCTAGTTTTCTGACTATTCCTTTCTTTCTTTGGGTATTAAAAGTCTATTTATAAGTAGGGTTTGCTGAAAAAGTTTGTTGGTGGGGTTAGGAGTCAGGAGTCAGTATTCAGGAGGCAGGAGGCAGTAGGCAGTATTCTTCCCACTTCCCACTTCCCACTTCCCAATTTATAATTCATAATTCATAATTTAACCTTTGACTCACCCCAGCAATGGCAGCCAAGAGAAACCAAACAATAGTATTAATCTTGACATCGGAGAGGGTGACATCGACGAGATTAAATAAAACACAAGAGCCAAAGGCCACCAGATAGGTAAAGATAATTAACTCACCCCCGGCTTTTTGTTGCCGCAGAAAGATAAATAAACGCCACCCTTGGGCATAAATCCAACCCACCCAAACAGACAATAAAATTAAGCCGATAATTCCCGTTTCTGCCATTAACATCAAATATAAATTATGGGGATGACCTAACCATAATCCCTGACTTTTTTCGTAGAGAGGTGTAAAACTGCGTAATCCCCAACCCAATAGAGGTCTTTCTTGGGTCATTTCTAGAGTAAAACGCCATTGAGTTGATCTGAGAGTAGCTAGAGGGCGATCGGGGAACATTTCATCGGATAATCGCGCCCAAATCGCCCTAGGAACCAAGAAACGCAAACTATCCCTCAAAGGATTTGGCCCCCAAGAAGCAAGAGAAATCACCCCCCCCAAGAGGACAAAACAGGCGACTAAGGCATTCCAACCCAGATAAAGGGCAAAAATTAGGCAACCTAAAAAGGCTAAGGCCCAAGCATTGCGAGAATTGCTTAAAAATAGCCCTACACTGTCGATAAATATAGTTAAAGTTAAAAACCCGATTTTGAGATTTAAATTCCGATTTCTTTGTCTGTGCCACTGCCGCCAAGTTAGAATTAATAAACCGATCGCTAAAATCAGAGTTATGAGTAAATAAGCCCCCAAAAGATTAGCATACATAAAAACCGAAGACATTCGCCCCAAAGGTTCACCCCCCGCTCCGTAGGGCCAGGTAAAAATCCCTTTTAATGCTTCCGGTTTTTGCCAACCGAGAAAAATTTGTCCCCATCCCATCACCACTACCCAAACTGAGGGGATAACCATCACCCAAGCTAGTTGACGCAATTGAGAGGGTTTTTTAATTAATTGTCTGATATTGCTAAAAAAGAAGAAAAAAGGTAGGAAATTTCCCAAACCAATCCAAGCATCCCCCGGAGTTGGGGAAAGACTGGCACTACACATCAGCCAAAAAGTGACGATACCGAGACCTTGATTGAGACGTGACCGAATAATTGCCCGAAAATTGCCGATAAAAACCCTAATTAAGACGATAATAATGCCGATACCCGCCAACTCCGGCAGCATCATGGCGATAAAAACTGAAAAAAGTATTAAATTCCACTCCCACCCTTGACAAAAAATCTTTTTCATGCTATGCAGGTTGCCAACAATCGTCACGAGTCAGACGAATTTGGGCAAGGGCAAAAATAGTCGGGATAATCCGGCCGTAATCGGTGGCGATCGCTTTCCAACCGAGATCAGCAATAAACCAACCCCATAAAGCAGGTCCAGCCAAGCTTAACACGGTTCTGACCGCTCCGTAGCGGGCTGCCGCTCTAGTCATGCCCTGTTTAGCCGTTTGTAGGGCTAATTGATTAGCAATTGCCCCACCCTGGATCACGGCAGTTTTTGCCCCTTGATAGCGGACAAAATGGAGAGCGAACTGCCCGGCGATATGTTTGAGCAGAATCGGTTTCAGGATAGAATTAAGGGCGATGACGCTACTGCCTTTGAGGACTATATCGAGGGGATTGTGTTGTAGGTGAACCGGTAAGGGTTGGGGAGTGCGGCAATCCGCGAGCGCCTTTTGAATTTGAATCGAGAGGGATTTTTGTTCCGATGGGGGGAGACGTTTCCAAGCTTTGTTAACCAGATGAAGATAGATTTCCGCTTCAATTTCCGTTGTCGGCATTTTTTGGGAGTAGGGAACCTTGAGGAAATGACAGACACGGACGAGAATTTGACGATAACTAACTTTTTCGGTTTGACCTTTTAATACTGTCACACCGTCGGCAGCCAAATAACGAAAACGATCCTCGACGCTATCTAACCAACTTTCCCAATCCTGACTTTGAACGGCGATTGCGTCGGGCGCTCGTAGATAATCGAGAGGGTTAAAACGACGGCAAAAGAGGATGTTAGTGATTTGCTGTAGTTCCTCCTCGGTGGCTAACTCCAAAGCTGTGCGTAGTTCGTCCAATGTGGTTTGTCCTCCTCAGCCCCAATAATCAACTTAGTTTCGCTAGTGCCGATTACTAATAATATTAACTCAAGGGTTCACAGGATTAGGAAGGCTAGTGACAAATTTTTCGATTAATGTTGGGATCATTGGCGCAGGTTTAGCCGGGTTAACCTGCGCTCGTCAGTTGTGCGATCGAGGTTATACTGTGAAGCTATTTGATAAGTCTAGAGGCATTGGTGGTCGTTTAGCCACGCGACGGGTTAACCGAGCCAATCAAGAGATTGCTGTGGATCATGGCTTGCCTTTTTTGACTATTCAGGGCGAAAAAACGGCGGCTTTAATTGATAATCTCCTGAGAGAGAATATAGTTACTTCTTGGTTTGATTCTAGCTATGTTGCTCCTTCTGGCATCAATAGCGTGGCGAAATTTTTAGCTAAAGGTTTAGAAATTGAACGAGATTTTTTGGTTACTCGTCTGGAAAATCGTCAAGAAACATGGGTTTTAGACAATAACGGTCAAATTCGGGGAGAGTTTTCGGTGATTGTCCTGGCTATTCCCGCCCCGCAAGCAGCGTTATTGTTAGAAAACTCTCCCATAACTACTATGCCAGAATTGCGATCAATCGTTTACGATCCCTGTTTAACGGTAATGGCGGGTTATGGCGATTCTTTACCCGCAGTTACTCCCTCCACCGCTATCGCTTGGTTAGGACTTGATAGCAGTAAACGGCAATCATCCCCTGATTATGTCTTTGTTGTGCATAGTAGTGCCGATTTTGCGGTTAAATATCTCGATAGCGAGGATTTAGAAGCAGTTAAGCTAGATTTGCTCGCTCGTGCTTCTTTGCCTCTCCCGGATTGGTCTCAGATGCACCGTTGGCGTTATGCTTTAGTCCGTCAGGGTTTAGCTGTACCCTGTTTAAGTGTTAATAGTCCTTTACCTCTAGTTGCCTGTGGTGATTGGTGTCAAGGGGGAGATTTATCGAGAAATTCTTCCCTAGAAACGGCCTTAACTTCTGGGATAGCGGCGGCTAATCAAGTTCAGCAGCTACTCTCTTAAGAATCTAGAGAAGGTTTAAATTCTTAGGTTAAGCTTAAGTTAACAAAAGGTTAAATATATAATAATGTAGGTATCCTATACTGGGGGGGTGGTCACAATGGAAAAATTCAATTCTAAAGATAACTTTCTCTACCCTAAAACCAGCTACAGGGGCTTATTCACGCCACAAAATCTAGTTTTTAACGCTAATTTGCAGGAATTTGCCCTGAGAGTCTCTTTTATCGCTGGTTTACACAGTGGGGGAAAACTTACCTCCACGGAAGCTTACGAGAAAATTAACCAGCTTTGGCAAGAGTTAAATACCAGTCGAAAACTCCTACTAGCTAATCATTTTGAGGATCACGGAGATTGAGAGACGGGGGTTTTTCAGTGATCAGTAAACAGTATCTAAAGTGGCACATTAACAAAAGTGGGTCAAGTAGTTCTTACAGTTATCTCAGCGCTTTCTCGCCATAGCTGGCAGTATTCTGAGAGACTGGGACTGGGTAAGTGGCGACTAATTCCGGTTTAGTGGTCAGAATCGAATATTCACAAGACTGGGGATTGTCCATCCGATCCTGAGCATTGAGGATTTCTAACCCCACAACGTTGCCCGACTGATCATAGTCGAGAATCACTCCAGGACTCTGCTCGTCGCTTTCTGCAATCGGCACATTACTCAAGGTGATTTTGAGAGCATCAACGACTGGATCATAGGTCACTTTCATGGCGTTCTCCAATACTTGCTAATTTTGCTGGTTTTATAAACTGTCACCACCAGCCAAGGTTCAATTTCATCACGGACGACCAGACGCAGCAAGTAAATTTTTTCCATCCCCCAATCAAGCTGGGACTGATAGACCTTCGTGCCATCTGACTGCGGAATCAACTGCTGTGGGCTGACCAGTACTGACTCAACCATTGCCAGAGGAATTTCTCGCTGTTCTATCTGTTCTTGGGCGTGGAGGGACAATTGATAGTTCACGACACAACCCCTTGGTAGATTATATTATCACACTATTTAACTATCTTGTCAAGGGACAATTGATAGTTCACGACACAGAAAGCAGAAGAGCCATACTCTGTCACTTAAAACTCAAATCTGATAACTGATAGCTGCACGACTACTTAGTACAAACGCTTACGGGGGCGATAATTAGCCACGGATTCCACTAAACCCAAGGCAATAAAATTGGTTAATAAAGATGAACGTCCATAACTCAACCAGGGTAAAGGAATCCCTGTAATCGGGGCTAATCCCACGGTCATGCTAATATTAAGAATTGCCTGAAAAGCGATCATCGAGAGAACACCGATCGCTATTAAAGAACCAAAGTTTTCTTTAGCAGTGTTAGCAATGACTAACAAACGCCAACAAACTAACCAGAAAGCTATTAAAACTAGAATACTGCCGACAAAACCAAATTCTTCCCCGACTACGGTGAAGATAAAATCGGTGTGTTGTTCGGGAATAAAATTTAATTGGGTTTGGGTGCCTTGGTGTAATCCCCGTCCCAATAATTCTCCGGATCCGATGGCAATGCGGGATTGAATTAATTGATAACCTCCCCCCAAAGGATTCTTTTCTGGGTCAAGAAATAGGGTTAAACGATCTTTTTGATATTCTTTTAATAAACCCCAAAAAACCTCGCCTAATTTACCCACTGCCAGATTAGTTGCCACCACGATGAAAGTAGATAAAAAACGGTAGGGAAGGGTAAACCAAGCAAGCACAGCGATGATAATTGCTAAAACAATCCAAGCAGGAAAAAGTAAATTAAACAGAAAAACCGATGCGAGGGGGGATAAGAGGATAATCATCCAAGGCAGTTTCGCATTAGCCCAGTAAATCATGCCTAAGGTAATTGCCCCAAAAACTAATCCTGTCCCCAGGTCCGGCTGCGCCATAATTAATACCCAGGGGATGGCAGTGACGGCAAAGACACGAGCGATCGCAAAAAGATTATCGGCGGGACGATGATGTAGGAGGGCTGCTAGGGTGATAATTAAACCTACCTTGGCAAATTCCGACGGTTGCACGTTAAAACTGCCGATATTAATCCAACTTTGCGCCCCATTCGCCGTCACCCCTAGGATAATTACCGCAATTAGGGAGAGATTGGTGAGAAGATAGGTTAACCAGTGCCATTTCAGCAGACTTTCGTAACGACAACGGGCCAGAAATAAAGTGATCGCCACTCCCACAGCCCCGAATAACCAGTGTTGCCACCAATCGAGAGCAGTGGTATGTCTTTCGGCACTACGAATCATTAAACCACCGAAAACGGTTAAACCCGTCACCAAAACGAACAAAAGCCAATCAATTTGGGCTATATCCCGGAAAATGAAGCTAAACTGTTCGTTAAAACCGCTTAGTTTCCTACTAACAAGGGACTGTCTTCTCACCATTTCTCTCCCCATATTTACTGACTATAGGCTGCCACGGATACTTTCGCCGCCACCTGACGAGCGATCGCTATCAGGGCTTTAGCTGAGGCCGATTCTGGTTGCCCTAAAACTACTGGTACACCAGTATCACCGCCCTCCCGGAGGGATATCTCCAGAGGCACACATCCCAGTAAAGGAATGCCCAATTCTTGCGAGGTTTTTTCCCCACCACCGGACCCAAATAGATCATAGGAGCGATCGGGCTGATCGGGGGGGATAAAATAACTCATATTTTCCACGATACCCAAAACCCGCGCCCCTAGCTGTTGGAACATTTTTAAACCCCGGCGCGCATCAATTAAAGAAACCGTCTGGGGAGTGGTGACAATCACCGCACCCGCTAGGGGGACCGATTGAATTAAAGTTAATTGTGCATCCCCGGTACCGGGAGGCATATCGACGATTAAATAGTCTAAATCGCCCCAATTGACTTGATAGAGAAACTGACGGATAATGCCGTTTAACATCGGACCGCGCCAGATTACCGGTTGATCGGGGTTGATCAAAAAGCCCATGGAAACCATTTTGATGCCATGGTTAAAAGCGGGTTCCAATATCTCGCCATTTGCGCCCTGTACGGTCACTTGTGCGTCATTTAAGCCCAACATTGTTGGGGCGTTGGGGCCGTAGATGTCCGCGTCTAATAGCCCCACTTTTGCCCCTAAATGAGCCAAGGCGACGGCGATATTGACAGCCACGGTACTTTTTCCCACACCGCCCTTACCACTGGAAACGGCGATAATATTTTTAACCCCCTCCACACCTTGGCGATCAGGTAAAGCTTTTTGTTGCGGGGTTTCGGCAGTTACTGCCACGGCGACACTTTCCACCCCGGGCAGCTGTTTAACGGCTTTTTGGCAGTCTTCCACGATAAATTCGCGTAAAGGACAGGCAGGAGTGGTCAAAACTAGGGTAAAGCTAACTTTTCCGCCATCGATCGCCACATTGCGGATCATGTTCAATTCCACTAGGCTTTTTTGCAGTTCTGGATCTTGAACGGGACGTAATACTTCTAAAATCGATGCGGTATCAAGGGGCATGGTTTCAGTGTCTCTAATCAAGTATTGTTCTTATGGTTATTTATCTTAACCTTGATGCCCGCACAGTTATCAGTGGGGAGTGGGGAGTTTTTTGCTGTGAACAGTGAACAGTAATCAGTGAACTGAAAACTCACATCTGATAACTGATAACTGATAACTGATAACTGATAACCCCCATTTCCCTAGATTACGGTAATAGGATCGCCGACTTTAATTGTACCTGTCTTTTCGGGGATGACATTTTCTCCGAACATGATGCCCCCGGGGAAACGGCGAAAAGTGCTTAAGGTTTTTAAAGGTTCCTGCTGGGGATTTCTCCTACCTGTTTCTTGATCAGTGGTGGTAATAATACAGCGACTACAGGGTTTAACTAGAGCATAATTTATCTCTCCAATTGTGATCTTTTGCCAACTACTTTCGCTAAAAGCTCGATCGCTACTAATAACAATATTAGTCCGAAAAAGATTCATCGGCACCGGTGTGACTAAACGCCGATTTAAGTCCTCTAAAGAAGCAGTATTAGTTAATAAAATTGGATAACCATCGGCAAAGCTGACGGGAGTATGATCGTTCCCCGCATAGCGAGGATTCGCAGGACGTGGATAATCGGGAGATTGTCGCACTAAACGACAAGGAATGTCGAGAATTTTCTCAAACCATTCGGCGATTTCATCTCCTTGATCCATGGCTATGGTTTGGGATTCCCAGATTTGAACCGCTCTTTTTTCTCCTGTGAAATTAGGCTGAAAAGTCAGGGAATCTTGAGATGTTTTCAGAGAAAATTTATCTCCTGTAATCGTGACAGAAACCCTGGCTAATTGCGGATATTCTCTTTGAGTGATAAATTTACCCTTGCCATCCACTAACATCATTTCCCGATCCCAGAGTAAACCTTTAGGAGTCACTTCAGCTTGGGATAATTGAATACCTCGACAGGATTTAATCGGGTAGATATAGAGATCAGTAACCTGCATTTTCTTTCAGTAGTTCTACATATTTTTTAGCCACATCTTCCCACGTCCAGAGATTAATTTTATTGGGAATATCTTCGGGTAACAAGCGAGGAATTGGATTGAGGATAAATTGTTCTAAACAATTAGCTAAACTGTCCGCATCTCCCCTATGATAGAATTGCACTCTTTCGGGACAATTATATAATTCTACCTGTTCT
This sequence comes from Microcystis aeruginosa NIES-4325, assembly GCF_008974145.1. Lineage (GTDB taxonomy): Bacteria > Cyanobacteriota > Cyanobacteriia > Cyanobacteriales > Microcystaceae > Microcystis > Microcystis aeruginosa_G. The sequence goes on from NZ_BJKP01000017.1 coordinate 56,924, forward strand.
TGAAACACTTCTAAATCGGAAGCAATAACGGGAATACCTTGTAAAATGGCTTCCGCTATTGCTAATCCAAAACCTTCGTATTTTGAGGGAAATACCACACAGGAACAGGTTTGATAATAAAATTGCAAGGTTTCATAGTCTTGATAACCTAATCCCTTGATATGACTCTCGAAAATTTCTTTATTTTCCTGATAAAGTTGGGTACATTCTTTGAGATAGTCTTGGTATTCTTGGGTTTTGGACTGTTGAGACAATTGCAGATTTCCACTAACTAGATTATCGGTTTCTTTACCGATAAAAACTATTTGAAATTTTAAACCTTTTTTCGCTAGTGTAATTGCTGCATTGAGCAAAGTTAAATGATCTTTGTAGATACCAAAAGAGGAGGGAAAATAAAAAGTAACTAGCTCGCTTTTGACTAAATCACTCTTGGGATGAGACTGATCGATAAATCCCGCTAAGGGTACAGCTTTTAATTTACTGGCATAGGTAGCATTGGGAAAAACTTTTAAAACATCGTCTTTAGTTTTTTGAGAAATTGTGAAGAGTAGATCGGCCTTATCTAACCATTCTTTTAAGACTTCATTGTAGGTTTCTTGATAGGATTCTGAGTAAGTTAAGGGAGCAAATTGCCAAAAGACATCATAAATAATGCCACTTAAAGTAACGTTAACATCAGGAGGGAAAATCCGATTAGTTATCCCATACAAACAGTGATCAGCTTGGTAACGCTTGATAATCTGATTAATTCTTGCTTCGATGCGTAAAAGTTCAATTCTACGAGAGAAAAGACGATGAGTAGAAGTCAGTCTTATGGTTTTATAAAAATTCGCTAGAAGACCATAAAAATAGATTAATTTTGTCTCAAAACTCTGGGGGTAAAAATGAAAGTCTTCGTAGATAAGTTTATCGGAATCGGGCATTAAAGACTTAAAATATTCAATTTCCTTACGAGGGAGGACGATAATAATTTGTTCGACGTGTTCTAATAAGCTAGGTATTAAAGAGATAATGACTCTTTCTACTCCTCCTTTGCGATAAAACACGATCGGGATGACAATTTTCATAGATTTCCTTGCAGATAGATGGCAATAAAAAGATTGATTTTTGACATGAACCCATTATATGATAGGCTCGAATTGTTCTATTGAGTCGAGAAATCGAGTTAAATTCAAGGAACTAAGACTCTGTCACCCATCGCCCCTATTTTCCCTCGATCTTGGAGAAAAAGAGTGTCACAAGCTACTCCATCCCTACAATCTAATCTCAAACAATGGCTGCGAGCCAGCGCACCTTCCCTATTTCAAATTAAACAACGTTTGAGCGCCCGTCGTTGGCCGAAAAAATCGATCGTTATTTACACAGAAAAATATCGTCCCATGCGTCCGGCGGAAATTTGGCAACGGGGGGCCAGTGGCACCCAGGCATCGGTGGCTTTTTTAGCGCAGGAATGGACGAAACGCGGCTATAAAGTGACGATTTTTGGCAATTGTGAGGGCATGGAAGGGGAACAGGACGGTATTCGCTATGTTAATTATTACCAGATGAATTGGCAAGATCACTTTGAGACATTGGTGATCTCTCGCCATCCCACCTATTGCCGCCCCGGTACCAAGGCAGAACGAATTTTTTTTGATTGGCAAGATATTAAAGTGCCGGCAGCCTCCTATACCCCCGAAATTTTGGCTAGATACGACAAAATTTTCTGTAAAAGCCAATATCAAAGGGATTTACTGGATTTATGTCCCGATCATCAATGTCCAATTGTTCCTAATGGTATCGATACTTCCCTTTTGGCTGTAAGTGAGACGGTGCCACAAAGTGAGTATCTTCCCTATCGTCTAGTCTATGCCTCTCGTTATTATCGGGGCCTAGAGTCGATGTTAAAGCATGGCTGGCCGATTATCAAGGCGGAAATTCCCGCAGCCGAGTTACATCTTTACTATGGTTTTACTAAACGGGATGAAATTGGCGATCGCAGGGAATGGCGCGATAATTTAATGGCTTTGATTAAAGCTAGTCCGGGGGTAGTTGATCGCGGAATGATGGGTTATCGTCAACTAATCGAGGAAAAAGCGCGCTCTGCTATTCATTACTACGGTTGCACCTATCGTGAGATCGATTGTATTTCCGTGCGCGAGTCGGCAGTGGTGGGTTGTCTGCCAGTGGTGACGGATTTTGCTGTTTTTCGAGAAAAAGACTACTGTGTGAAAGTGCCGGGGGAAGTAACCGATCCGGCTACTCAGGAAGCTATAGGCTGGAAAATTGTCGAATTACTGAAAAATCCCCAGCTTTTGTCCCAAGAGCGCAAAAGATGTCGTCAAATTGCCCTAAATGACACCTGGGAGCGATCGGCCGCCGCTTGGTTAGATGTGATTGAAGCGGATTCTTAGGCAAGCATTTCTTCTAAAACCCTGGCTACCCTTAGGATTAAGTCTTCGCGATCGGGGGCGGCGATGATTTGTAAACCTAAAGGTAGCTGGGATGGACGTTTAATCGGCAAAGAAAGGGCAGGTAAACCAATCAAAGAAAAAGGTTGGGTGAATCTGCCTAAATTAGGTCTAATTAATAGCTCTTGCCCGTCAATAATCATTTTTTCTACTCCTAACGGCGGCGCAATACAGGGAATCGTCGGGGTGAGGATAATATCGACTTCGGCGAAAATCTCTCGCAAACGATCGCGATACCAACGGCGAAAACGTTGAGCCTGTAAATACCAGCTAGAGGGAATTAATGCCCCTGCCAAGAAGCGATCCCGGGTTGCGGGGTCAAAATCCTCTAATCTGGTCTGTAAACGCGGTAAATGCCAATTTGCTCCCTCGGAAGCGGTAATTATATAGGCGGCTGCCCTGGCGCGGACGGTTTCGGGAATGGTGATTTTTTTGGTCACTCCTAAACGTTCGGCGCTCGCTGTCACCGCCTCGAATACTTCCGGTTCGGCTCCCTGCTGAAAATAATCATCGGCAAGGGCTATTTTTACGCCCTCTAAGCCATTTAAAGGGACTTTAAGGTTATTCTTGGCAAAAAGACCCCAAATAGCCGCCATATCCGCCACATTGTCGCTAAAAAATCCGGGATGATCCAAACTACTAACGAACAAAAATAGGCCCTGACGGGATACGCGCCCAAAGGTGGGTTTTAGCCCCACCACGCCACAGCAAGCGGCGGGAACCCTCACCGAACCATTAGTATCGGAACCGAGGGCGAGAGGCACTAAATTAGCGGCAACGGCAGCGGCGGAACCGCCGGAGGATCCCCCCGATACGCGACTAGGATCGAGGGGGTTGGGAGTGGCTCCATAATGGGCATTTTCGGTGACAAAACCGTAGGCGTACTCATCCATATTGGTCGCCCCCACCAAAACTGCCCCAGCTGCTTCTAGGGTTTGAATAGCGATCGCATCTTGTCCGGCGGCAGGGTGATCTCGATTGATTTTGGAACCGGCAAGGGTGACAATACCCTTGATATCAAAGAGATTTTTGACGGCGAAGGGGACTCCTGCTAAGACACCGACGGGTTCCCCATTAGCGATCGCTTGATCAATTTTTTGGGCTTGAGCGAGCGCCCTAGGCTGTAAAATGTCGGTAAAGCAATTTAAATGGCGATTTTTCGCTTCTATCTCCGCCAAAGTCTGGCTAATAACTTCTAAGGCGCTAGTTTGACGATTTTGGATCGATCGAGCTAAATTGCACACAGAAATAGTCATGGTTCAAAGCTGAGGGCGCTTTCCCCGTCATCCTCTAAGGGAAATTCTGTCACTAAACTGGCGATTTCTTGCAAGCGTTGCCAGTTTTCAACCACAGAATTTAAATAGCGATCGGGAATGGTTAAATCTAGGATTTTCGCCATGATTATAACGTATTCTTCTGGATTATTCATAGATTTCGTTCTGGTTGGGGTTAAGGAGATCAAGATTTGCTTGAAAGCATCGCTCAGGAATAAAATCGACACCTGGTTAAGCTGTGAAAATTGCTAGGATATAAGAGAAAATCTCCTGTAAATACAATAGCTATCCCTAGGGAGGAAGTATAACTTGAATTTGTTCTTGACCACCGACTCCCTAGGAGCATAACCTGAGATATGATCATAGAACTGTATATTGATACTAAATCCGGTTATTAAAAACTGATTATTTATTCCCCTTTGCCTTTTGCCTCTCCTCATAACTAGCCTGTACTCAACGGATTTAGTATGAGATATTTTACCCTCCTTCACCTCCAGATTAAATTAAACTCATATATGACCAAAAACAAGAGGTAACAAGCTTACCCTTTCAAGAGAATGAAAATTCAAAGCTACCGACGACCGGCGGCAGTCACTGATAACTGATAACTGAAATGACTATCTTACAAGACGAAAAACTTCTCTTTATTCCCGCAATACCCCACAGTGATGCCATTAGAACTATTTTTGCTTTTCCTAATCAGTATTCCGTGGGTATAACCAGTTTAGGTTATCAAATTGTTTGGGCAACTTTAGCCCTGCGATCAGATATACAAGTTAGTCGTTTATTTACGGATTTTCAAGAATCTTTACCCCGTTATCCCGAATTAGTTGGCTTTTCCTTTTCTTGGGAATTAGACTATGTTAATATCCTCTCACTGTTAGAATCTTTAGAAATTCCTTGTCACAGTCATCAACGGCAAGATCAGCAGGCGATAATTTTTGGGGGTGGACCAGTTTTAACCGCTAATCCCGAACCTTTTGCCGCTTTTTTTGATGTAATTTTATTGGGAGATGGTGAAAATTTAATTGCTGATTTTATTAATGCCTATCAAGAGGTGAGAAACGCTGATCGCCAGACAAAACTCCGTCATTTAGCCCAGGTTCCGGGGGTGTATGTTCCTAGTTTATATACCGTTAATTATGATAGTCCAGAAGGTGAAATTACGTCAATTCTACCCATAGATAATAATCTTCCTACCTTTGTTAGTAAACAAACCTATCGCAGTAATACCCTTTCAGCTTCTACGGTGGTAACAAAACAAGCGGCATGGGAGAATATTTATATGGTAGAGGTGGTGCGAAGTTGTCCAGAAATGTGCCGTTTTTGTTTAGCTAGTTATCTAACTTTACCCTTTCGTACCGCTAGTTTAGAATCCCTGATTCCCGCCATTGAAAAAGGGTTAAAAGTGACCGATCGCCTGGGTTTATTAGGGGCTTCTGTCAGCCAACATCCCGAATTTGAAACCTTACTTGATTATCTTTTTCAACCACAATTTGAGGGAGTTAGACTCTCGATCGCTTCAGTTAGAACTAATACTGTCACGGAAAAATTAGCCAGAATTTTATCCCTAAGAGACAGCAAATCAATTACTATTGCCGTAGAAAGTGGTTCCGATCGCCTACGGGAAATCATCAACAAAAAGTTAGCCAATGATGAAATTATCCAAGCTGCCATTAATGCCAAAGCGGGCGGTTTAAAAGGGATAAAACTCTATGGTATGGTGGGAATACCGGGAGAAGAAACCGAAGACATAGCGGCGACTATGGAAATGTTAACAGCATTAAAAAAAGCCGCCTCTGGACTGCGAATTTCTTTCGGTTGCAGCACCTTTGTGCCTAAATCCCATACTCCTTTTCAGTGGTTTGGCGTTAATAAAATGGCCGAAAAAAGATTAAAATATCTAGAGAAACAATTGGGTAAACAGGGCATAGAATTTCGACCAGAGAGTTATAATTGGTCAGTGATTCAAGCCCTATTATCTAGAGGAGATCGCCGCTTAACTTCCCTGTTAGAATTAACTCGTGGCTACGGTGATTCTTTAGGCAGTTATAAACGGGCTTTTAAGGAACTAAAAGGACAAATTCCCCCTCTAGATTATTACGTCCATCAGCAATGGCGTTTAGAAAAGGTTTTACCCTGGAGTCATTTGCACGGTCCTTTATCCTCGAATGTTTTAATAAAACATTTAGAAGATTCCCAAACAAAAAGGTAAAGTATTGCTAATAAGCTAAGACGCATTTAAACAATGTCTTGACTATCAGACCCCAAATGAGCTATTCTATCAAGGTAGATCGGATAGTGGTGCCATTCAAACTTGAATTAGCCCTATTAAAAACAAAAAAATGTTACTTTTATTAGCTATAAATCTCGATTAAACCATTAATTTAATCTTAGTTGATCAGCCCATGAGCCAGAAAAATGAGACCGTCACCCTGCTTTTAGCCCTGCTGATTACCCTAATATTTTTTGGGGCAGGTGGTTGGTGGTTATACAATCGTTTTCAAGGAAAAAATACCCCAACCAATCTTTCTAAAATCGAGAAAATATCACCGGAGCAAAAATCGGTATCGGCACAAGCAAAATTTAGTCAAGGGGAAAACTTATTAATAGTTGAAGGGGCTTCTTCCGATAAACAAGCTGCTATACAGGCACTCGGCAAAGGAGACTTTCAGCAAGCAGTTTACCTCCTAGAAAAATCCCTGCGAGCTAATCAAAATGATCCCGAAGCTCTCATCTACTTAAATAACGCCCGTATTGGTGAAGCTAAGTCCTATACTATCGCCGTTTCCGTGCCAATTGGTAGCAATGTCAACACCGCCCTAGAAGTTTTACGAGGAGTTGCCCAATCTCAAAATCAAATCAATCAAACCGGAGGAATTAATGGCATTCCTTTAAAAGTTATCATTGCTGATGATGCTGATAGTCCTGAAATTGCTGCTCAAATTGCCCAAAAATTAGCGGCTGACAACAGCATTTTAGGAGTAGTAGGACACACTAGCAGTGACACCTCTTTAGCGGCGGCTGCTATCTATCAAAAAGCAGGATTAGTAATGATTTCCCCCATCAGTACCTCAGTTAAACTCTCCAATTTTGGTGACTATATCTTTCGTTCTGTTCCCAGTGATTTTGTGGCGGCACGGGCATTAGCCGAATCTAGCTTACAAAAAATTCCTAACGTCAAGGCAGTGGTATTTTTTAACTCCCAAAGTAATTATAGTCAATCCCTAAAATCTGAATTTACCACCGCTTTAGGATTAGGAGGAGGTCAAGTGGTGAGTGAATTTGATCTATCTTCCCTCACTTTTACCCCTTCTAAAAGCCTCCAACAAGCTCAACAGGAGGGAGCAAATCTCATCGCCCTTCTTGGGGATAGTGGTACCCTAGATAAGGCTTTGCAGGTGGTTCAGATCAATGGTCAAAAATTACTGATTGTGGCGGGTGATGACGTTTATAGCCCCAAAACTCTGGATGTAGGCGGAAAAAATGCCCTTGGCATGATTGTCGCTGTCGCTTGGCATTTGGCGGCTAATCCGAACAGTCCTTTTGTGAATAATTCCCGCCAATTGTGGCAAGGAGACGTAAATTGGCGCACAGCTACGGCCTATGACGCTACCCAGGCTTTAATCGCTGGAATTAAGGCAGAATCTAGCCGAGAGGGAGTTCAACAGGCGTTAAGAAGCAGTAATTTTTCCGTTCCCGGGGCGACTAATCCAGTGCGATTTTTACCCTCTGGCGATCGCAATCAATCTGTACAATTAGTGGTAGTTCAACCCGGTTCTCGTTCTAGTTTTGGGGTGGATTTTGTGCCAATTTCTCGATAAAATGACAACTAAATCAAGATGAATTATATGTTAGAAACTCCCCCTAAATATTCAGTTCTCGGGTTACCGGTTCATCTTCTCGATAACTACAGTCGTTGGTTAATAGATCGCGCCTATCAAGGTTTTGGTTCCCACGTTGTCACTCTTAATGCAGAAATGGCAATGTTAGGGGAAAATGATGCCAAAGTAGCCCAAGTTATTCGAGAAGCAGATTTAGTTATTCCCGACGGTGCTGGGATTGTTATTTACTTAAAATTAAGGGGCAAAAAACAAACCCGCTGCCCCGGTATTGAATTATCAGAATCCTTAATTACTGAGTTAGGAATGCAGGGAGAGAGTTCTCCTATTGCTTTTTTTGGTGGTAAACCAGGGATTACAGAAAAAGCGGCAAGTAATTGGCAGAAAAAGATACCTAATATCCGTATTCTGGCTAATCATGGTTATCTATCCTCCGAGGAAATGTCCGATTGGATTGAGGTATTAAAAGATCAACAACCGCGCTTAATTTTAGTTGGTTTGGGAGTACCCCGACAGGAATATTGGATTAGGGAACATCGCAATCTCTGTCCCCAAGCTATCTGGGTAGGTGTGGGGGGGAGTTTTGATATCTGGTCCGGGACAAAAATCCGCGCCCCTCGCTTTTTCTGTGACAATAATTTAGAGTGGTTGTATCGACTCTATCAGGAACCTTGGCGCTGGAAAAGAATGTTAGCTTTACCTAAATTTTTCTGGCGATCACTTTTTTATTCCTAGTAATAGTTATTATAAATTCTTTTCGATAAAGGCAATCACTTGCTCTAATCCTTCTCGTGTTTTTAAGTTGGTGAAGATAAAGGGTTTATCCCCGCGCATCTTTTTGGCATCTCTATCCATCACCCCTAAATCTGCCCCCACCATCGGGGCTAAATCTATTTTATTAATTACCAATAGATCCGATTTGGTGATACCCGGTCCACCTTTGCGAGGGATTTTATCTCCAGCTGCTACGTCAATCACATAGATGGTTAAATCTACTAATTCGGGGCTAAAGGTTGCCGCTAAATTGTCGCCACCACTTTCCAGAAAAATTAGCTTTAAGTTAGCAAATTTTCTCTCTAACTGTTCAATGGCAACTAAGTTAATTGAGGCATCCTCGCGAATAGCTGTATGGGGACATCCTCCCGTTTCTACCCCTAAAATTCTTTCTGGGGCTAAAGCTTGTGATCGCACTAAAAATTGGGCATCTTCTTGAGTATAAATGTCATTGGTGACTACGGCGATCGGATATTGATCCCGCAAATTTTTACACAGGGCATCGAGCAGGGCTGTTTTTCCTGAACCCACCGGACCGGCAATTCCCACGCGCAAGCAAGACATAGTTTTTTCGGGAAAAAGTGAAAAGGAACGGGTTAAAAATTTTGGGGCTATCCGATAGAAAAAAGAGGGGTTCGCAGGGCGACAAGGATTCCCATTATAATAAAAGGTTAACACAAATCTGAGAATTTGTCAAGCCCTTTTGCCAATAAATTTGGGGAAATTATCGGCAAAAAGATCACCAAAAGTCAGTGATTTGGTAGCCAAAATCCGTTAACATCTGCCTAAATAGTGGTAAACTTAAACCGATAACATTACTGTGACATCCCTCTAATCTTTCCACGAATAGACCCCCCTTTCCTTCTAGGGCAAAACAGCCGGCACATTTAAGGGGTTCTTCGGTGTCAACGTAGGCAATAATTGTTTCATCGCTGATATTGGCAAAGTGAACTTTAGTGATCCCACAACGAGTCAAGGTTTGATTATTAACTCGATCTATTAAAGCATGACCTGTATAGAGTACACCCACCTGACCGCGCATTTTTTGCCAACGATCGATCGCTTCTGATTTATCCTTGGGTTTGCCATAGACTTCCCCCGCTACTTCTAAGACGGAATCACAACCAAGAATTAATCCTGTATCAAATTGGGGGGCGATCGTTTGCGCTTTACATTGGGCTAAAGTTTGGACAAGATGGAGAGTATCATCAGCATTAATTGTCGATTCATCAAAGTTACTTACCCGCACAATCGGATCGATTCCCACCATTTGTAAAAGTTTTTTGCGCGCGGGAGAAGCGGAAGCAAGAATCAAGGGTATGGACATAAGTTTTAAAGGAAAAAGTAAAAAAGTTAGGTAGGGTGGGTTAGGCAATGACAAATTATGAGAATTAATTATTAATTTATCTATTTGCCGTAACCCACCATCAGTTATCATGTTTTTAGCTATTTATGCTAGGAATTATCAGGATTTTTGCGGGGAAAATAACGATCTAAAATCTCAACCATGCGTGATTCTCTTTCTTCATTGTTAAATCGATTGTAAAAGTCTGACTGAACCTCATAAAAATCTGACATCGATCGAGTTAATTGTCCTAGCAGTTGATCAAGTCCCCGTCTGTCTTTTTCCCATTCTTTTTTAGACTCAGCAAGACTATTAGTTAACGCTTCGATTGATTTGGCGTTAGAATTAGCGATCGCTGTAGTTTCTTTTAATCCCTGATTGGTTTCCTGTAGTCCTAATCTAATCTCCTGTAGTCCTGATTTAATCTCCCGTAGTTCTGTTAGGGTATTTTCAGCAAGAGCTCCGAGTCTATCTAGTCTATTTTCTTCCGAGTTACTCATATTCAGTTATCAGTTATCAGTTACCAGTTATCAGTTACCAGTTACCACACTCCACGGCTCTCTTATCCTTTGTGTGATAAGTTTAACTTATATAGTATATAGTAGCGATCAGTCTTTGTGTTCTTTGTGTCTCTGTAGTTCGTTCCACTCACTGATCACTGATTACTGTTCACTGAAAATCCCCTATTTCCCTAACTAACCGAGAAAGAATCAACGATAGTTTCAAAGAGTTCTTGAATTTGCGTCCAACGTTTTTGGGAAGTGGAAAGATTAAAAGAATAGAGTTTATGATTATTAACCGTGACGCTGGCCAGATTATGACGTTCTTGGCCGTTGGCTAATTTAACTTGATATTCGAGGATATAATAATCTTGGCCGTCGATTTGATGGGATTCTGAGCGAATTAATTCTACTTCCTTATCGAGATTGGGGTTAAGACTATTATTTTTCAGGAGACGATAGCCAACTTCCGAGGCTGTCCCTAAATCTGTTAAAGTTTTATTGTCGGGGACGGGGTTAATAATAACGCTTAAATTTTCGCTCGTTTCGATCAGGTCATGAAAAACCACATCTACTCCTGCAACTTTTTTCACATCCACCTGCGTCCAACCCTTAGGATATAAGAATTGATAGCCTTGGCTGCCGCTGGTGTATCCTTGCAGTCCAGCGATGGGAGTTGCACAAGCGGTGAAAAGGAGGGTGGTGATCAGGAGGAAAGTCGCCAAAAGAGATTTAATCATGATATTTTGACCTGTGAGTAGGGCTGTTTAATTTTACCTTGAATTGTTTAGGTGAAGGGATTATGAGAATTAAGAAAAAATTGACAATTATTATGGCTATAGCGACTTTTTTACTGACTGTCTCTCCCCTAAGCGCTCAAAACCCCGCTAACCCTGTGAAAGCTGTAGAATTTTATAATCGGGGGGTGGATCGTTTAACCGCAGGGGATTACTCAGGGGCGATCGCCGATTTTACTCAAGCTCTACAATTAGAACCGAAGGATGCCGATGCTTATTATAATCGCGGCTACGCAGAATTAGTTCTCGGCCAGTACGAGCGAGCGATCGCAGATTATACCCATGCCTTGACAATCAACTCTAATTATGTTAATGCCCTCGGTAATCGTTGTTATGCCTATTATCTGACGAAAAAATACGAGGCAGCCGTGGATGATTGCACAAAAGCGATCGCTTTAAACGGAAATTTTGCTGATTTCTTTATTTATCGCGGTAATGCTAAGGATGACTTAGGTAAACACCTAGAAGCGATCGAGGATTACACAAAAGCTTTGAGTTTACAGGGAACCAGAGGACAGGATCGCATTTTCTATAATCGCGCCCTGGCCTATAACCGAGCCGGACAGCAGGAAATGGCTTTAAGGGACTATGATGAGAGTCTGAAAATCAATGCTAATTTTGCCGAAGCGTACCACAATCGGGGTTTAACCTATTATAAATTGGGAAACAGGGAAAAAGCGATCGCTGATTTAGAAGCGGCTGCCCGTCTAGCGTTATCTCAGGGTAAACAGGGTACTGCGGCTAAGTCTCAGTCAGCAGCGGCATTAATTCAGGGTCAAAAGCCTTAAAATAGGGAGTAGTTGTGATATTAGCGGTAAAGAGGAGTGAAAGAGGCTAAATCGCAACTACGAGGGACTAAATTTTAGCCAGCTTGAGATGCGTAAAAAGCGACGGCCAACAGTCCACCGACAAGTGTGATCGCAGCAACACCCCAGAAAATATAATTACGTTGTTGCGATTTAGTGGGGGGATCCGCTTGATAAACTTTCGGTTCGGCTGCGAAATTATTTAAGCGTCCACCTTCTTCGTTTGTATAAGGCATAATCAAAACCTCAAATATGACAATTTTTCAGGAAAAAAATCCTCTTATTACAATCGTACAACATATCAGTAACCAAGTCGGGGATGCTTGGAATTCCAGCGGGGATAACAATTTTTAGTCTTGGGGTAACTGCTGGACTCTGCTACTTTTATTGGCGATCGCACTTCCAATGATTGAAACCGCAAAAACAACTTAAAAAAGCCAATCACTTGACTAAATTAGCTGTTTAATTAGGGCTTGCTAAATAATGGTAAAACCCTTTTAAAATAAGGCTTTTGACCTGTTAAAATCCGATGCTAGTACCGGAAAATAGGATTGAGACCTTCAAAAACCTTGCATCATCCTTCTTTTAGTACAAAAACTGGTACTAAAAAGTAGGGCAACAAAGCCTGAAACTCCTGCCTGCTGCCCCCGTTCGACAAAAGCTCACGCCGAAGTATCACAGCCGAAACCTGCCGATCTCCTGACCCCACCCTAGGCCTTTTTCAGCAAACCCTAATTAAAACTTCCTACAGAAGCCTAGTCTTGTAAAATAGCCAGAGGCAAAGGCCATCCTTACCCAATTCCTTAAAACTAGGTAATTCTTTCTTTTTCTCTTGACCGTTTTCTGTGTCGTAATAGGTATTTAACCAAGATTGTTTAAGTTTGCCGATAATCTCAGTTTTAGCGGTCAGGATGCTCCCCCACAGCAGGAATCAAAACTATAATTAGAATCATTAAACCCCAACCATAACCCCGCCTCGACCACCGATAGCCGATAACCGATCGCTAAACATGGATCCATCTTTCGCCCTTACCCTGCAAATTGTCATCACTGTGGTGGCAGGGATTACAGCCCAAGTCATTGCCGAATACCTGAAAGTTCCCAGTATTGTCTTCCTGCTTATTTTTGGGATTGCCTTAGGGTCCGATGGTTGGGAAATTTTACACCCCCAAAGTCTGGGAATTGGCTTAGAAGTCCTTGTTGCTCTCTCTGTGGCGATTATCCTATTTGAAGGCGGTTTAAGCCTAAGCGGACGGGAATTAGGGCGAGTTTCTGGCAGTTTACGCAATCTTGTCACCCTCGGTACTTCCATCACTCTCATCGGTGGCGGTATGGCAGCCCACTGGTTGGGGGAATTTCCCTGGCCGATCGCTTTTCTTTACGCTTCTTTAGTGGTAGTAACCGGTCCGACAGTGATCGGGCCTTTGCTGAAGCAAGTAGCCGTGGATCGACGGGTGGCGACGCTTTTGGAAGGGGAAGGGGTATTAATCGACCCTGTGGGCGCAATTTTAGCCGTAGTGGTGCTAAATACGATTATTGATAGTCATTCCCGCCCCATGGCAATTATCACCGGTTTAACCTTGCGTTTAGGTATCGGGGCGGCGATCGGCATTGCTGGAGGGGGATTGTTAAGTTTTATTATAAAAACTTGCAATTTTTTGACTTTTGAGCTAAAGAATCTTGTGGTTTTAGCGGGAGTCTGGGGATTATTTGGTTTATCGCAATTTAGTCGCAGTGAATCGGGGTTAATGGCGGTGGTAATGGCGGGAATTGTGCTAAAAGCGGCGGCAGTTCCCGATGAGCGGTTATTAAGACGTTTTAAGGGTCAATTAACCACTCTTTGCGTGTCGGTACTGTTTATTTTACTAGCGGCGGATCTTTCGATCGCCAGTGTCATCGCTTTGGGTTGGGGCAGCGTCCTGACCGTGTTAGTCTTGATGCTGGTGGTACGTCCCCTGAGTGTGGCTTTGTGTACCCTAAAAAGTGACCTAAATTGGCGACATAAGTTATTTATCGCTTGGGTTGCCCCTAGGGGAATCGTTTCTGCTTCCGTAGCTTCTTTATTTGCCATTTTACTCACCCGCGCCGGTATTAATGGCGGTGAGGCAATCAAAGCTTTAGTCTTTTTAACAATTTTAATGACCGTTTTTATTCAGGGATTAACGGCGCGTTGGGTGGCAAAAGGGCTAAAAATCACTTCTTCTGCGGCAACAGGGGCAGTAATCGTCGGTTGTAATCCCCTAGGTCGCTTAATCGGTTCTTTATTCCAAGAACAAGGGGAAAACGTGGTTTTAATCGATACGGATGCCGCAGCCTGTCAGCAAGCAAAAGAAGAGGGTTTGACGGTGCTGCAGAGTAGCGCACTTGATACAAAAATACTGCAAGAAGCGGGCATCGAATCCATGGGGACTTTTCTGGTTTTGACTAATAATAGCGAGGTTAATCTGGTTTTAGCCCAAAGAGCCGGGGAGGAATTTCATCCTCCCCGGGTGTTGGCTGCCTTTGCGGGAACCCCCAACCCAGATAAAAATAAGGTTAATCAGGTTTTTCTCCCCAGTTTTTCGGTCAAGGAATGGAATCAGTATTTAGACGATAATCAGATTAAATTGGGTAAAACTATCTTTAAAGCCGATGATTTGAGCGAACAACAGACCAGATTAACTAAATTAATCGAAAATGGCGAACTGCTGCCCCTACTATTGCGTCGCGATAATTCCCTACAGGTAGTCACAGAAAGGGAAGAATGGCGCACAGGAGACGAATTAATCTATATTCTGCGCGATTTACGCCCGCAACTGCTTAAACGTCTTTCTGGCACTGTCAGAACCCGTTTATCTTTAGAAATCTTACCCGAAGTGGAAATCGCCACCAGTAGATAAGTAATAGGACAAAATTAACTTCTTGGTGAGGATAGGCACTCTGGCAGCTTAACTTAGCTAAAAAAAACGGTACACTGATAACTGATAATTGATAAATGATCACTGCTTATGCCTCCCCGTTGGCCCCGTCAACCCGACCGCAAAAACGATCCCGCTTTCCGACGTTTAGATGATCGCATGAATTTCGCCGTTCATGTGGCGGGTTTTTTAGCGATTAATTCAGGGTTGTGGTTTTTTCATATCATTAAATTCTCCGATTGGACTTGGTTAAATCTGTTCACGGGAATTTGGGCTATTCTATTGGTAGGACATTTGATTTATATAGCGGCGATCGCTAACTACTCGGTAACATCCCATGGCTAACACAACTCAGGACATCGAAAATCTGGCGGCCCAAATCGGCGACAATATCTACATTGACGTGGCTAAATGGCATCTCTATCTCCGGGAAGCCCATTTACACAGCGTCGTTGCCGAAAAAGTCTTCCCTTTGCTCGAAAACGACAGTTTAAGCGAGAATGCAGTCATGTCTATCCTGCGGGAGATAAAAGTCACCCTCGGAGGTGGTCATCTGCAAGTTTCCCTAGCGGATTTATTACCCAGCAAATGTCAGATAGATTTAATCGATTTGCTGGAAGAATACCAAAAAAGTTGCTAAAATTCCCAAATAGTGTGCCTGATAACTCGCAGACTAGGACTAACAGGCTAAAGTAGTTAGAAATAGTCCCCCAGAAGCAAACCATGGAAATAGGCGTTCCCAAAGAGATTAAAGATCAAGAGTTTCGCGTCGGTTTAAGTCCCAGTAGTGTGCGTGTACTCAATGATCGCGGTCATAGGGTATTTGTGGAAACGGCCGCCGGGTTGGGTGCCGGATTCAGCGATGAGGATTACGAAAAAGCCGGGGCCAAAATTGTGGAAAAAGCGGCCCAAGTTTGGGATAAACCGCTAGTTGTCAAGGTAAAAGAGCCGCTTAAGGCAGAATACGGCTTTTTAAACAAGGAAGCTCTCCTATTCACCTATTTACACCTAGCGGCCGAGCGCTATTTAACGGAAGCATTAATCGAGTCGGGAACAACTGCGATCGCTTATGAAACGGTCGAGCTTGCCGATGGTCGTTTGCCTCTCTTGACTCCCATGAGTGTTATTGCCGGTCGTCTTTCGGTACAATTTGGGGCCCGCTATCTGGAAAAACAACAGGGAGGTAGAGGAGTTTTACTGGGGGGTTTCCCCGGGGTGAGTCCTGGACAAGTGGTTATCCTTGGCGGTGGTGTGGTGGGTACGGAAGCGGCCAGAATTGCCATCGGTATGGGCGCAAAAGTGACTATTTTAGATATTAACGTCGAGCGCTTGGCCTATTTAGAAACTTTATTCGGTTCTAGGGTAGAATTGCTTTATAGTAGCCCGGCACAATTAGAAGATGTGGTTCCTAAGGCCGATTTATTGATTGGAGCAGTGCTAGTCTTAGGAAAACGAGCGCCGACTCTAGTTTCTCGCTCTTTAGTCGCCAAAATGAACCCTGGTTCTGTAATTGTCGATGTGGCGGTGGACCAAGGGGGCTGCGTGGAAACTCTGCGGGCCACTTCCCACAGTCAACCGACTTACTTGGAGTCGGGAGTAGTACATTATGGGGTGCCTAATATGCCTGGAGCAGTACCCTGGACGGCAACCCAAGCTTTAAATAATAGTACCCTACCCTACGTTATTAAATTAGCCGACCATGGGTTAAAAGCCTTGGATCAAGATGTTTCCCTCGCTAAGGGGTTAAATGTCGCCAATCATCGGTTAATTCATCCAGCAGTGCGCGAAGTTTTTCCCGATTTGATTTGAGCAGTAATTTCAGGGCTGATGGTGGTATTTTTTAGGGGTTATGACTAAGAATTTATGGACAAGGGATGAGCTGCTGATCGCTCTCAATTTATACTATAAATTTCCCTATGGACAATTCCACACCAATAATCCTGTTATTATCGAAGTCGCTGAAAAGTTACGGCGAACACCATCGGCCCTGGTGATGAAATTATGTAATTTTGGTTCTCTCGATCCCAGACATCAATTGCGAGGAGTACAGGGGTTAAAAGGTATCAGTAAAGCTGATCGGCAAATCTGGCAGGAGTTCGAGGATAACTGGACAGAATTAGCCCTAGAAAGTGAGGAAAAATTACAAGTTCTTTTAGGGGTTATCAACGAGCAGCAAGAGGATTTTACTAGACTTAATTTTTCAGAAAATATCAAAACAGAAACCGAGGCAATCAGAAAAGTTAGAATCGGACAAAACTTTTTTAGAAAGACAATTTTAGCCCTATATAACTATCGTTGCTGTATTACAGGAAATCCCATTCCTCTGTTATTAACAGCTAGTCATATATTACCCTGGAGTCAATTTCCCGAACAACGTTTAAACCCTCATAATGGCCTTTGCCTAGCTCGTACTCATGATACTGCTTTCGATCGAGGTTTAATTAGTTTCGATGAGGATTTAAGATTAATTATTGGTCACGAGATCGAAAAAAAGGCTCAGGATCAAGGTAGCGAGACGTTAGAACTAAATTTTATCAACTATCGCGGTAAAACTTTAAATGTTCCCGATCGCTTTTTACCGGATTTGGATTTTTTAAACTATCATCGCTATCATATATTTCAGGGCTAAAAATAGGATAAGGTAAATTAAATTCTCAATTGCATTACTTTGTTTATAATTGAGTTTGTCTAAAACACTTTTGCAATTATGGAATTTAATGACTATGCTGTTTTTGTCAGCTTGTATGTAAAGTTTTATCTAAGGATTCAACATTTCTGACCTATGCAGTTATCTATATTTTTCTCAAAAATAGGGAAATCAATAATATTGATCAACATATTTATATAACTAATAAAAAATCTGCTGTTCGAGGATTTGAAAATATATCCACTATTAAATTGGGTGATGGAGAACAACAAAAACCAGATTGTGATTTGATCATTTATTCTTACCATACTTCTGCAAATATAAGTGATGGTAATAATCAAGAAATACCCTATCCTAAATGTATAATTTTATCGTTAAAAACTTCTTTGCGAGAAAGAGCATCGCAAACCTATAAATGGAAACTTTTGTTAGAAATAGCTAATGATCATGGTTCTAAAATTAAGGAAAAATACGGCATTAACTATAATGTTCCAGAAATTCCTCTTATCTGTTTTGTTACAGTTAATTTTTACAACGAAATTAACAATCCTCAACAACGAGGAATGTTAAATTTTTTTGATAAAGCATTTTTGTCCAAAAAATTAGATAATGAAAAAGAGACAGATTTAAATAGACAAAAATCCCAAGATTTTATTAGTCCCTTATCAGAATTAGTAGATTTTGTTAGAGACTTTTTTAAGCCATAATTGGACAAAATTAGCCCTAGAAAGTATGGAATTTAATCTGCTGAATGTGGGCTGTAATACTAAATCCAGTTACTAAAGACTGATTATCTATTCCCCCTTTTGCCTCTTGCCGTTCGGCTGTCCTAATATGTAGCCTATACTCAACGGATTGGCTCTCTTATTCTTTGTGTGACCAGTTTAACTTACTATAGAAGCGATCAATCTTTGTGTCCTCTGTGTCTGGAGTGGTTTCTTCCACTCGGTCTCGCGTTGCGACCGCCAGCAGGACTGTATCTTAGAATACATTTTACCCACCAAACCTAAGAGAGCCAACGGATTTAGTGTTATGTCTGATTTACGTCAATACGCCCCAGCAACAGAACGCAATCGTCAGCCGATTTTGGAAGTTCTCAGCCAATTTTTACCGAAGACTGGCAATATCTTGGAAATATCCAGCGGCACGGGTGAACACGCTGTTTTTTTTGCTCCTCGTCTTGCTCCTTGTCGTTGGATTCCCTCCGATTGTAACCCTCTGGCTCTAGATAGTATTCGCAGTTGGTGCGATTATTGTCCTAGTTCTAATCTCGATCGCCCCCTATTTATCGATGTTCATCAGTCAGTTTGGGCGGTAGAGAGGGAAAATATCGCCATTAATGCCATTGTTAATATTAACATGATTCATATTGCTCCTTGGTCAGCTTGTTTAGCTTTAATGGCAGGAGCAAATCGAATTCTTAATCCAGGGGGAATCCTCTATCTTTATGGTCCCTATAAACGACAGGGCAAACATACTTCTCCTAGTAATGAAAGCTTTGATTTTTCTCTCCGTTCTCAAAACCCCAGTTGGGGAGTTAGGAATTTAGAAGATGTGGTGCAAGAAGCCAGCGTTCGAGGTTTACAATTGTTAGAAGTAATTCCTATGCCAGCTAATAATCTCTCGGTTTTATTTCAATTGCTTTAACATGGCAATTATCAGTAATCAGTAATCAGTGGCTTTGAGTAAGCCATCAAGAGATATTTATCAGAAAAGTCGTCATCAAGTTAGAGTTTTAAGGACTGATTTGAGCAAATTATTTTTATTGGTAAATATTTTATACACTTTTTACCAGATAAGCAAGAGGGCTACGGCACTACTACCAAATCATTGCCCAATCTCTAAGTCTAAAGCTTGGGCAATTTGTTCTACACTTAATCCTAAGACCGATAAACGGGGAATAGAGTTTAATTTAGCGGATAATTCTCCTTCCTCTAAAATAGCTTGATAGATGACGGATTCTCTCATGATGTCACTCCGAAGGATTTTTTTAGTCGTCTCTCGATTGTAATTGCTCGATCGCATCGGGAGATAAATCGGTAAATCGAGCGATTTCTGAGATAGAAAAACCAGCAGATAGCATTTTTAGGGCGATTTGTCGAGCTTTTTCCTCTTTGCCTTCTTGCAATCCTTCTTGTCGTCCTTCTTGTCGTCCCTTTTCCTCGCCTTCCTCTCTGCCTTCTTCTAAAATATCTTGATAGATGACGGATTCTCTCATAATGTCACTCCGAAGGATTTTTTTGATCGTCTCTCGATTTAATACTAACCCGGCGAGAATACTGGTAGCGGCAGCGAGATTGCTTTGCACCTGTTTTTGGGAGATAGTTTCTAAAGAACGGGACACCTGACTTAACACCTGTTCGGGGTCATCGGTATTGCTGAGGACGGCAAAGGGTAATAAACCGGGATGATGAAAAAATTGTGGTGTATTTTCTTCCCAAAGACGGATAACTTGGAAGGAATGAAAAGTTTCCCCCAGACGGAAGGTATTTTCTCGCACGAGGGGAGAGTCGCTGCGTCGCAGATAAATTACCACTTGACGCATTTGTTTTTGGGGATGACGACGATAGACGCGAATGCGATAATCGAGCATTCGGAAAGGAATTTTGGAGTCGGGGTCGGTTTGAAATTCAGTATGGAGAATTAATTCCTCTGACTGCAAAAAAATCAGAGAATCGGCACGAATGGGGTCTAATTGTAGTTCTGTCGGGTCGAGGACGGTTAAGGAGAGGGGAGAACCCAATAACCAAGAGGCTAGATCATCGGAGAAGTTTTCGGCGATAAATTTACAAATATTATCAAACATTGTCAGGGATTACTTTCCGTTTCTCCTAGGATACCCTCGATCGCCGGTGTTGACATCCTGTATTCGCCGTAACTGTTGCCGAAGAGAATAGTAGCGCAGAATACATTATAGACAAAATTCAATTCTAACCATAGACTAAAATCTTCTCAGAAATTTCTTGACAATTACTAGAAGAAGGACTAGGTTACAATCAGTTAAATTTTACGAAGTTTTATGTCATTAGCCAAGCTTATCAATCACGGGGGGGGGGAGAAGCATAGCTTATCAAAGGCTCTGCTCAAATCCTTTTCCCTAGCCACGGTTTTTACCACTACCCTTGTGCTGAGTTCGGTATCTTCCGCCGAAGCTTTCACTACTTTCACTAATCGCACCGCTTGGCAAGCTGCCGTCGATGCCATCGCTGGCAGTGTCACCACCACCGATACTTTTACCAACAACATCGCCTCTGCTCAAACAATAACACTGGATTCGGGCATCGTTTCGGCGAATTCCTCTCCACCCGCAGTTGCGTTTGGGGATAATAGCGTTAGTGGAGGATTTTTCAACAATGCCACTGATGGAGATGCGGGTAATGCTTCCGCAACTATCACTTGGACTTTTCCCTCACCTGTGTTTGCCTTCGGAGCGGATTTTACAAGTGCTAATGCTGGCGGGCTAAACCTAACGGGAAATTTCGATGGTACAGGAAACCAAACTCTGCTTGTGAATGACAGTATCGGCGGAGAAAACGGCTTTCTGGGCATTATTGGTAACGCAAACTTTAGCTCGATCGTCTTTGGGAATAATATAACTACGACAGATACCTTCTTCATCGATAGCGCTTCTTTTGCCTCTGTTGCCTCTGTTCCCGTCGCAGTTCCTGAACCTGGTATGATCACAGGATTGGTGTTCTTAGGTGGTGGTTTAGTGGTGCGTTGCCTCGCTAAACGTCGTTAACCGCGCTTGGGGTGGGGAGATAAGCCAAATTTTGCCAATTCCCCACCCTTTGCGGTTAAAAGCTTTAATTGCGCTGCTGTCTTTGTAATTGCTCGATAGTTGCGGGGGATAAATCGGTAAATTGGGCGATTTCTGCGATAGGAAAGCCAGGAGATAGCATTTTTAGGGCAATTTGTCGAGCTTTTTCCTCTTTGCCTTCCTCTTTGCCTTCCTCTAAAGCTTCTTGATAGACTTTAGTTTCCCTTAAATCACTTAAACTAAACATTTTTTCAATCTCCTTACGGTTTAATTTGGGCAATTTATAAATGAGAATTGTCTCAATTAATTCTAGAATGTCATCTCTTTTTAAAGACTCCTGGAATTGTTGTCTAACTTGTTGAATCTAAGGCTTTTTTCTTTAATTTAACCATTGCTGCAAATCTTCTAAATCCGAAAACCCCAACAACGCAAGAGCTAAATTATCCAATTGATTAGGATTTAACTGTTTAATTTTTTGTTCTAGCTTTAAAGGAATAGAACCGAGTTTTAAGTTTAGCTGACGCAAAATTAGGCTTTTTTTAGCGGATAATTCTCCTTCCTCCAAAGCTTCTTGATAGACTTTAGTTTCCCTTAAATCACTTAAACTAAACATTTTTTCAATCTCCTTACGGTTTAATTTGGGCAATTTATAAATGAGAATTGTCTCGATTAATTCTAGAATGTCCTCTCTTTTTAAAGACTCCTGAAATTGTTGTCTAACTTGTTGAATCAGTTCTTTTCCTTGAGCTAAGGTATTTTGTTCCGATTCCACAATTAATTGTAACACTTTTACCCCCAGAGAATCCCCCTCATCTAACTGATTCAGATAATAACAGTTAACCCGGCCTGACTCAAAGAATTCTTGATAACGAGATTTGGGACTATTTTCAATTTCCC
>NZ_BJKP01000018.1 GCF_008974145.1 Microcystis aeruginosa NIES-4325
TTCGCCACGACCCCGGCGACTGTTCGAGTTTTGTCAGGGAGATTATGGTGGTGACCCTTGCTACGAAGCGGTCTTTTCTGACCAAGGTTGGGACGGTCTGCCACTTCTCTCAATATACAAGGTTGGGTTGAAGTACGAAACCCAACTGATAACTGATAACTGATAACTGATAACTGAAAAATCCCTCTAACCCCAGCGACTAGCGATGGGCATTCGCCAACCAGTACCAAAAGCGCGATCGCTAATTTTTAAGACCGGGGGGGCTTGTTTGCGCTTAAATTCGGCATTTTTAACCAATTTAATTACTTTCTGCACAATTTCAGACTCAAAACCAGCGGCGATAATTTGTTCGGCGGATTGATGGCGATCGATTAATAGTGCTAAAATAGCATCTAAAATCTCGTAGGGAGGTAAAGAATCTTGATCCTTCTGATGGGGTTTTAATTCAGCACTAGGAGCTTTATTAATCACATTAAGGGGAATAATTTCCCCGTGCCGATTTAACCAGCGACAGAGGGAATAAACGCGGGTTTTCGGCACATCAGCAATCACTGCTAAACCACCATTCATATCACCGTAAAGGGTGCAATATCCCACGGCCATTTCTGATTTATTGCCAGTGGATAATAGTAAATGACCGAATTTATTGGAGAGAGCCATTAATAAATTACCGCGAATGCGTGACTGAAGATTTTCTTCAGCAATACCGAAATCAGTCCCAGCGAAAAGCGGCTCTAAAAGTTGATCATAAGCGCTCATAATTTCTTTAATTGCTAACTTCTCACTTTTGATACCTAAATTATTAACTAAAGCCACTGCATCGCTAATGGAATGGTCGGAACTATAGGGAGAAGGCATCATCACAGCGAGAACATTTTCTTTACCCAATGCGTCGCTGGCAATAGCGGCAACTAAACTGGAATCAATCCCACCACTCAAGCCGAAAATTACCCGTTTAAAACCGCATTTCTGCACATAATCTCGCACTCCTAAGACTAAAGCTCGATAAATTTCCTCATCTTCATCGACGGGTAAAGGATGAATAACTGCGGGTAACAAATCCTGATTAAACTCGATCAATTCTAGGCTAGAAGTAAATGCCTGAGCGCGATAAATCACTTCTCCTTGTCTGTTAAAAGCCACGCTGTCACCATCAAAAATTAAATCATCATTACCTCCCACTTGATTGACATAAACTATAGGTAAATTATATCTAGTGGCACTATGGGATAATAAAGATTCTCGCAATTTTTGCTTACCGACACTGTAGGGAGAAGCGGAAAGATTAACGATTAAATCCACTCCCAAATTAGCTAAATCAGCGATGGGATTAACTGTGTATTGACGCTGACCCCAAAATTGTTCATCGTTCCAAACATCTTCACAGATAGTTACACCGATTTTTATATTATTTTCTGTTAGTTGAAAATATTGACTTTCTTTCCCAGAAGCAAAGTAACGATCCTCATCAAAAACATCGTAGGTAGGCAATAAACGTTTAGTAAAAATTTGTTTAATCTCTTGATTTTGTAACAAAGCTATGCTATTAAATAACGGCTTTTCTCCTCTGACCGTTGCCGAGGGATTTTTTTCGACAAAACCGACTAATACGGCTAATTTTTCTGGTAATTGTTGGGACAATAATTGCAATTGTCGAGACATTTTCTCGACAAAACCCAGATTTAATAATAAGTCTCTGGGAGGATAACCACAGAGGGATAATTCTGGGGTTAAAAGTAATTCTGCTCCCTGATTAAATGCCGTTTGAGCGGCCTCTAAAATTCTTTGGGCATTTCCTTCGATATCTCCAACAATGGGATTTAATTGAGCGATAGCAATTCTCATATTTTTTCCTATTTAAACAAAAACTAACGGTTGATCTTTAAAGGGAGCAAAAGCTTTTTCATCAAAGCGATATAAACTAGCAGGACGACCAGCACCACGAGAGACTTTTAAACCCATATCCTTGAGAAATCCTAATTTCAATAGCCGATTTCTGAAGTTAGAATAATCACTAAAATTTTTACCTAAAATTGTCTCATAAAATTGATAAAGATCATTTAAAGTAAATAATTCTGGTAAAACCTCAAAAGCGACGGGACTATATTCTACTTTATTGCGTAATCTTCGCCAGCCATATTCTAAAATTTGACCGTGATTAAAGGCTAAATCTGGCACTTTATGAATCATATACCAAGTGATATTATAATCCCGTTCAGTGATTAATTTTGCTTCTTCAAACCGCACTAAAGCGAAGTAACTCACCGATAGATAACGTTTCCCAAAACTCTCGGCCGCTGCTGGGGAATCTTCCTCTGGACTGCCAAAAGTATATAACTGTTCCAGATAGAGATTATTGACGCTAATTTTCTCGGCTAAAATTCGATAGGCTGCCGTTTCCAGTGATTCCCCATTTCTCACTAAAGTCCCGGGTAAACTCCAGTAATTACTAAAGGGTTCTTCCTGTCGTTTAATCAGAAGCACTAGCAGCCGATTTAATTGGGTATCAACAGAAAAGATCACGTTATCAACTCCGACTTTAAAATCAGCTAGAGATTTATTAGCTAGGGTCTTTGGCGGTTTCATGCGTAAAGTTTTTGACCTTCGATATAATCTTTAATCGGTGCAGGAACAGCCTGTTTATCGCCTTTTTCTCGATAATCTGTTGAGGATACAGCCGGAGCAAATACATCGGCAATCAGACAATCACCCCCTAATGTTTGCAGTTGTTCAATATCATCTTGATTAATAGGATAGCCGGGACGAGGAATCACGAGAATTTTGACTTTTTCTAGTAATTCTTGGCTGCGATACCAGTGCCTAATTTGTCTGGCTAAATCGGAACCGATGACTAGGGTATATTCTTCCTGTTCTCCCCAAATTGCTTGCGCTTTTTCCACACTAATTAAGCTACGTCGATCGCTTAATTCTCGTCGCAGTTGTATATTATCTCTTGGGGGTTGAATATCCCGGATGAGCAAATTTAACATCATCAGACGATGTTCGAGACTGGTTTGATGATTTTTAAAGGGATTATCGGCAGCCCAAACCGCAACGATATCGTACTGTTCCGATAACCATTTTAGTATGGCTTGATGACCAGCAGTGGGAGGATCGGCACTGGTTCCAAAAAGGGCAATTTTAAGCATAGGATTCAATTGCTTGCTCACTCAGGGATTAGTTTAAGTCTGCTCAAGCTTGGCAAAGATTAACTTCTCCCCATTATAGTTGATTTTACCAAAATAGGGCAAACCGATCAAATTCCCAGCTTTTCACAGACTTCCTCTAACTTCATTCCCCCTGACGACTTTTCGCCGTTAACAGCCTTTCCTTCATCACTTCACTACTTAACAAATAAGCCGTTTCTCGTTCAGACTCAATCTCTCGCCATAGATCAATAGGCACAACAGCAGCGATTGTTTCGCCATTTTCATCCGATAAATATTGAATACTGGCTTGGCTCATTTTTCCTGAACTTTATTCTTTTATTAACTGATGATCACAAAGCGATCGCTCTTTCTATTTTGTTTTCATAAAAAGCTATCGCCCCACAGTTTAAACTTATAAAACCGCCATCGACAAAGAAGCGATGAGGAGTAGTTCATTAGACCTATCCAGGATGGTTAGGCAGAGAATGATATTGAAAAATGCCAAAGATACTGCCGACACTGCCGATACTGAGAATACTGCCGACACTGCCAATACTAAGAATACTGCCGACACTGCCAATACTGAGCATACTGCCGATACTAACCAGACTTAAAATGCTGCCGGCACTAGCTAGACTTAAAATACTGCCAGCACTGCCTAAACTCAAGATACAGCGATAACTAGCTTTGCTCAGATAATTAAGACCAGAAATCATTTTAAATCGGGGAAAGATTGGGGAATAGTTAGGGAAGTATTTTGCCAAACCTGTTGTAAACGCATAGCTGGCATAGTTAGATAAAGAATATCGCCTTGATCGAGAGTAATTTCCAGTAATTGCCAACCGTGGATAGTTTGACCTTGTTTTTCTAGGTAAAGTGGCACAAAATCGGCATTCATCGCCGCTTCCTTGATAATTTGCCCCATAAAAGGATGATTAGGTGTGATTAATGTAGCCAAAGCAACCCAGAGGAGATCATCGGTCATGCCATTACCGAGAATTCTACCGCCCAAAGCGGCCGCAGCGAAGGAATAGGTAGCTAGATCCCGGGGACATAATACCGTATCAAAATCAAAAACCTCTTGAATCGATCGCCCGAATTGTTCCTGAGAGCAGCGTAAAACTAGATTAATTTTAGGAGCGATCGCTTTAGCAGTGAGGGCAATCTCCACGTTAATCATATCCTCGTAAGTAACCACAATCAAAGATTCGGCGTTGTTAATATTAGCCGTTTCTAGGGTAGCCACTAGACGCGCATCCTCGATGATGACGGGGATTCCCCAGGAGCGCACGGAATGCAAAAATCGGTTATTGGGGTCTGATTCGATCACCACCACTTCACAGCCTTGCTCGTGCAATTGTCGCACGATCCGGGTGCCGATACCTCCTAAACCACAGATAATGTGATGATTGCGGACGGGAATGCGGGTAGCATCCCAAAACTGTTTAAAGCGACTACCGAGGATAAAATCGTTGAGGAGAGCATAACAGATACCGATAACCCCCGCACCGACAATCATCATGACCACGGTAAAAATTTTGATACTATCGGGGGTAGATTCGGCCACTTTTTCGTTACCTCCGGCACCGGTAATCATCCCGACGGAGAAATAGAGGGAATCGACGAGGGAAATTTTTTGATTAACGCTGAGATAGGTAATGGTAGCAAGGGAAATCATCCCCAGGAGAGAAAGGGTGACAAGAATTACTGGTTGGACATAGTGCTGATAGGGACGGAGATTGAGCAGATTTCTCAGCCACTTTTGCAGTTTAAAACGCTGTTTTGCCTTAATTGTCGGTTTATTGCCGATAATTAGATGATCGCCAGTTTGGAGTTTTTTACCTAAAAGAACTGCTGAAACTAGATCGATTTCGTCGTGGGCTGGGAGATAATAGATTAACATCCGGGCCGGATCGTCCCAAAGTTCGTAGAGGGGTAATCCCCACCAAGGATGAGTTTCCTCGATAATTATCTCTTGAATTGGCCAAAGGCGATCGAATAGCTGTAATTGACCGATAGCTTTATTGCCAAGGGCAGCAAAGGAAAAGATCGGGGCTGCTAGGGAAGCAACACTCATGCTAACGTGAGCAGGTAGGGTTTGATCGAGTCTTTCTCCTAAAGTTTCGTTAAATAGTCGGTTAACTATCCGAATTTTCGGGTTAATTATCCTTGCGCGCGTGAGAATTTCCAGATTGAGTGCGTCGTTATCGGTGGCCAAAACTAGGGTTTCTGCATCTGGGAGACCAGCTTGCAGGAGAGTTTTAGGAGAGCAGGGATCGCCGATAATAATATCAGACTGATATTCACAGACCATTTGGCGATCGCTAATCGCCACTACTGCCGCAGATTGTTGTTTGAGTAAACAAAAGATTTTATAACCCGTGCGACCTAATCCACAGACGATGATTTGCGGTTTCATTCGTCGAGCGCGTTTTTTGCTGATTAACGTTTCAGTTTTAGCGCAAAAACTCGGAAAAATCTGTAGCTAAAGCTGCAATGCTGCCAATTTTCCTGATCAGGCTTTGAAGATGATAAAGTAACCATCATCGCTGATGTAATCACTTAAGTCTTGACTCGCTTTCTTTGGGATAAATTTAGTAAAGATTACCTCGAAACCTTTCTCCCTTCTTCCAGTGACGTGAAAACTAGCCTTGATGTGACGGCAGAAACTCAAGAAATTGATGTGTATTTTCGACCGAATTCCCCAGAAATGCCGCCCGAATTAGGTTTATTGGGCCGATTAGCTCAAACCCCTTGTTTATTGGAACCCTATCGCAATCCAGTCACGATTGATGGCATTATTGCCTGTTTATCTAAACTGTTGACTGTGCGGGAACAATTACAAAGAGAAGCTCACCGTCATCAACAACCCTTATTACCAGAAAATATTCCTAGACTATGGATACTAACTCCTACTGCCAGTCAAAGAATTATAACTGCTTTTTCCGCTCTCAATAATCCAGATTGGGGAGAAGGAATTTATTTTTTACCTCCAGCATTAACCACAGCCCTTATTGTCCTACATCAATTACCTGAAACCCCTGAAACCCTTTGGTTAAGATTATTAGGTAGAGGAGGAACCAGAACCAGAGCGATTGATGAATTAGAGCCCTTGCCTCCTAATCATCCCTTCAAATCAGCTTCCTTGAAATTATTATACAATTTGAGTAGGAACTTGCAAGCCTTACCAAAAAGAACCCAGGAGGAGAGGAAATTTATTATGCGTTTAGCCCCTTTATACGAACAAGATAGAGAAAAAGCGATTCAACAAGGAGAAGCTATCGGAATTCAAAAAGAAGCATCCAAGCTAGTGCTACGCTTGCTTAACCGACGTTTTGGTCAACTGCCACCGAATATTACCAAAACTATCGAAAAACTAGCCGTTGAACAATTAGAAGACTTAGGAGAAGCATTACTAGACCTTGAGAGTCAAGCTGACTTAATCAATTGGCTTAATCAAGCCTAAAATCTTCGGGAAAGGCAATTTTAAACTCATCTGATTGTTTTCTTGATCTCTCAGGAAATTGTAATTACTGGAATTCCACCATCTTAATCAGGAAAATTCTCCTATTCAATGTTTAGAATTATCAGGATTTTAAGCAATTAATCTTCTGGTAAATAAAGGTTTACAAGATGAGAAAAGATAGTTATAATTAATTCAATTATACGAAGGTAATCCTTTTTATTTAATCGATATTACTGTTTTGATTGAAGATGTTTTTGATAGCAATTTTAATGATTTCTTGGCAGAAAATAGCTTAGGTATTACTAAAAAAATGCAGTCTCATTTAAAACAGATTTTTGGTCGCTGTTCTCCCCTTGCTCAACAAATCGCCTTAGAATTAAGTAAAGTTGCTCAACCTTTATCTAGAGAGGAGTTAAAAAATAACCTAGATTTATCTGCTGGTGATTTAATCAATGGTTTACAATCCTTGCAACAACGTTATTTAATTCAAAGGGAGCAAAACCGATTTCAATTATCATCTATTTTTAAAGAGTATATCAAAAGCTATCGCTTTCCCAAAATATGACTATAAGAGTTTGCTACCCCTAAATTCCCCTTAAAAAGGGGGACTTAAAGCTAAAAAAAGGGGCTTTGCGCCCCCAAAAATCTTTAGTCAACGTATTAAAATCTACACCAGACTATAGACAATTACTAAACCCAAAACTGCGGCAAAGACAATTAAAGCGTAGAATTGGGCGCGACCATTTTCGAGGTATTTGAGACCTTCACCACTGACAAGAGTAGCTAAACCGGTTAAATTCACAGCCCCATCGATAACGCGATAATCTACTTCCATAATTTGCCGTGCGAGACGACGACAACCCTGGACAAAAACTCGATCATAGAGATTATCAATGTACCACTTGTTCAGGGAAAAACGATACAAAGCGGGGAATTTTTCGGCAATAGTTGCGGGGTCAATTTTCTTCTGGAGATACATCAAAGAAGCGACAGTAATCCCGATTAAAGCAATCCCCACCGAATTACCCGCCATAATCAGAAACTCTGTCCAATCAAAAGCATGAACTTCTTCCACTACTTCGTTAGGAACATGAATAAAACCCTCGAAGAAATTCTGCCAAGGTTTACCTACCAAACCGATTAACAAAGAGGGAACCGCCAAAATCATGAGAGGTAAAGTCATAGTAATTGGCGATTCGTGGGGTTCATGGGCATGATGGCCGTGGTTGTCTTCTTCCTGCGCTTCCGAGTCTAATTGCTTAACATTCATTGCCCCTGGTCCAAAAGCCGGAATCGCACCCGCATTGGCTAACAGTCGGCGTTTAATCTCCTTATTAGTGCCTCTAAACTCCCCTTCAAAGGTGTTAAAGTACATCCGGAACATATAAAAAGCCGTTAAACCCGCAGTACCCCAACCAATTACCCACAAAGCGGGGTTAGCCTCAAAAGCTAAACCGAGAATTTCATCCTTCGACCAGAAACCGGCGAAGGGAGGAATCCCACAGATGGCCAGAGTTCCCACGAGGAAAGTTAGGGCAGTAATGGGCATATACTTGCGTAAACCGCCCATCATCCGCATATCTTGCGCTAAAACTGGCTCATGACCGACCACATCCTCCATACCGTGGATGACCGAACCAGAACCGAGGAACAACATCGCTTTAAAATAAGCGTGGGTCATCAGGTGGAATAACCCCGCACTATAAGCACCGATACCCATAGCCATGACCATATAACCCAATTGGGAGATAGTGGAGTAGGCTAAACCCTTTTTGATATCGTTCTGGGTGAGAGCGATACTTGCCCCTAGAAAGGCAGTAAAGGCCCCCGTCCAAGCAATTACCGTCATCGCCGTGGGAATTGGCTCAAAAACGGGATACATCCGGGCAATCAGGAAAACTCCAGCGGCCACCATGGTGGCGGCGTGAATCAAGGCCGAAATCGGGGTCGGACCTTCCATGGCATCCGGTAGCCAGACATGAAGGGGAAATTGGGCTGATTTGGCCACGGGTCCAAGGAAGACTAAAACGGCGAATAATGCCGCTAAACTGCCGGCAATAGCTCCAGAAGAGACTAATTCCTCTAGACGTTCACCCATGATATCAAACTCGAAGCTGCCGGTGGCCCAGAAAAGACCCAGCATTCCCAGTAATAAGCCAAAATCGCCGACGCGGTTGGTAACGAAGGCTTTTTGACAGGCCTCGGCGGCCGCCGGACGAGTGAACCAGAAACCTACTAGCAGATAGGAACACATCCCCACCAATTCCCAGAAAACGTAGATCTGGACGAGGTTGGGACTGATGACCAAACCCAGCATAGAACTGCTAAAAATGCTCAGATAGGCGTAAAAACGCACATAACCTGGATCGTGGGCCATGTAACCATCGGTATAAATCATCACCAAAAAGGCCACGGTGGTGACGATAACCGACATTAAAGCACTGAGATGATCGATCGTATAACCCATTTTCAGGTGAAAGTTACCCGCCGATGCCCAATCGATCATTTGGGTATAGGGGGTGTGTCCATTGATTTGACTCCACAGCAGCGCAAAAGACAGCACCATCGATGCGCCGAGGGTAGAAATGATCAATACAGCATTCACCTGTCGCAGACGATTGGTGGCTTCATTAAAGGAAATTAAGCCCGCGCCCACTAGGGTAGCGCCTACCAAGGGTAGGACGGGAACTAGCCACGCGTACTGATAAAGCGGTTCCATTCAGTAAATACCTACTTTACAACTTCATACTATTTGGTTTATCTTCATCTATTGTGACATAGGTTAATTCTTAAGAAAGTGTTTATACCTAGTTCTGCTCAATAAGGCGGCAAAAGGTCAAAGGAGCTTATTAATTTAGCAGTTTAGCGAGCGAGACGGTAGTTTTTAGGGAGAAGCGGGAAAATTATCGAATAACCACGAAAGCAAGAGAAAGACCAAATAGGGGTTTCTCCTAGCTAATACGACAATTTATTTAGTACATTTTAACTATACCGATCAAAATTAGTCCAAAAGGGAAATCATTCTTTATAGAATCCATTTGGCATCTTAGGATACAGCTAATCGTCGTAGTAGAAGTCGAAGAAAACAGAGATGAATTTTGGTAGTGGAGTGTTCTAAAGTGCGCTCAAAATTTTTGACTAAAGATTTGTAGCGTTCCATCCAAGAATTACTTCTTTCAATCACCCATCGAGTTTTTACAGGTACCAATCCTGATAAACCCTTCTCCGCTTTTTCAGTTTTTGACGGTTTTGGAGACAGTTCAAACTGAATTTTAGTCATTATCTCTTGATAGACCTTAACCAACTCTTTCTCTATTTTGTCAGGATGATAACCATTAGACATCGACCTAATATTATCTCAAGACCAAAAGTCTCTCTAGTTAAGGAATATACCCGAATAAAAATGATTTTAATTGCATCATATTTTTTCAGTAAAATTGAATTAGCAAGGATAGATATACATTTCAGCCATTGAACTACTTGGCTAGTACAATAGACAAATGCAAGCTGTGACTAGGTTATAATTTTTGGAGATGTCTATTATCTACAAGAATAGTCGTCTTAGGCAGTTCCGACGGTTTTAACTTGAAATAGTCAATACCTCGAGTTAACAACTCAATTAATCCTTGGTCATCCGATAGGTTGGCGGGAGTACAATGAGCGAAAAAGGGAAAACCAAGACTATCCGTCCCTAGATGACGTTTAATTCCATTGGTGCACTTGTAGAAACAAAATCCTTTCGTCTCAACACTCGCATTACAGGTATTTTTGACGGCTTGAGAATCAATCATAATTAGAGTCGTCCACCAGTTTTTTTTCTTGTTGTCGTAATCGGCGATGTAATTCTTCCATTATTTTTTGGATGATTCCCTGACTTCTCCACTGTTTATAATGCCAGAACACGGTGGAGTAGGGAGGGAAATCTTTCGGGATGTCCCGCCAATTACAGCCATTTTTGAGTTGATAGAAAATCCCATCTAAAATCTGTCGTTTTGTCCATTTCGGGGGGCAAGTCAATTTCTTCTTTGGCAATAGCGGTTCTACGATAGACCACTCTTCATTCGCCATACTACTTGAGTACATTTTAGCTTACTCCAAAGTATCGATTTTCGGGGACGACTAGACGGTGGCGCATTCACTGACGGGGTTCAGACCAAAGTATTGCCGTTAAACAGGCTACAGACTCTCTTCCCTGAAACCTATAGTGGACAAGGTTTTCGCTTCACCTTTTCAGCCTAGCATCTACATTATAAAAGATACCAAATGGGTTCTATAGGACGTTTTGGGCGCACGCGGTGCGCCTCTACCATTGGCGCAATAATATTATTGTACGGGCGAATTGCATTCCCCCTCTTTGAATAACTTCTGCTGCTCACCTATAGGTGAGGGAAAGTCACAAATAGGAGATGCATCCGATAATTTTCTAGAAATATAGTTTTTAAAGCCTTGTCTGGTAAGACTACTAGGAATGATAAGCACTGATTATCACACAAAGTCGAGGAGAGCCGCAATTCTCGCCGGATTAGTATTAAACAAAGACATCATTCAAGATAGGAGAAGCTTTATTAGATTTTCAGTCAGTAGATGATTTAGAACAATGGCTAGAAAATGGGCGTTTTTAACTAAATTACTGTCCAAATAAAACCGAACTGTTGCCAGATCCTTGGAACAAGATCCAAGTCATCAGCAGATTAGATACAAAAATCGCTAAGAGCATAGTGACTACGGCTGCGGTCGTAGCTTGACCGACTCCTTTAGCACCGCCATCGGTCGTTAAACCCCAATTACAGCCGATAATAGCAATTAAAGCCCCAAAAACCAACCCTTTAACTGGTCCACTCAGCACGTCTTCCACGCGCAGGAAACCGCGAACCGAGTCGAGAAAAACTGAATTAGCAATCCCGTATAAACTTTGACCCACTAGCAAACCGCTACCTAAACCGATCAGCAACGCCATAATACTCAAAGCCGGAACCATCAGACAACAGGCAATTAAACGGGGCAGCACCAGATATTCTACAGGATCGGTTTTGAGCATATAGAGTGCGTCGATCTGCTCTGTCACCTTCATGGTGCCGATTTCCGCCGCAAAAGCCGATCCTACCCGACCGGCTACCACGATCGCCATCATAATCGGACAGAGTTCCCGACCGAGAGCAAGAGCCAAAATTCCCCCCACCATACTGCCGGCGCCCAAAGCTTGGAACTCCCGCGCCACTTGGATCGTAAAGATCATCCCGATCACCGCGGCCGTGATCATAGCGATAATCAGCGAAGCAGGCCCAGCTGCCATCATTTGTTCTTGGGTGACGCGCCAATCGGGTTGGCGCGTGAATAGGAAGTAAAAAACCCTGCCAGTTAATAGTACCGCTAACCAACAGCGCCGAAACCAAGAGCTTAATTCCTTGCTAAAAATTGCCAATAAATCCTTCATGGCCACCAAAATCGATCAGACTAGAGAAAAGTCTATCCTGTTTTGTCTTCTGAGTTAGTTTTCCTCGACTACTTTTGTAGGTCTTCATTGGCCCGAAAAATTGCTTCTTGACCACCACTAGAGGCCACAAAACCCATAAAAGCTTTGACCGCTTCACTAGCAGGTTCTTTGTAAACGTAGTAAAGGGTACGCTGCCAGGCATAATTAGGTTCACTGGGTAAAATTCCCTCAATAGCGAGCGCTCTGACGGTTTTTTGGTTGACGATTTGGCTATAGGTTGCGTAACTAATGCCATTCAGTCCCAAAACTCGCAAAATTGGGGTGGTGGCATCCCTCTCCATCATTTTAAAATTAGTTCCTGTACCAAATTGCCCCCCTTGCAGCACTTCCTGACGAAAACTTTGATAAGTGCCACTAATAGGCGGACGATTAATCACTTGAATAGTAGCAGCAGAACCCCCGACCTTCGACCAAGAGGTGATTTTTCCGGTAAAAATATCTTTAACTTGGGCAGTGGTTAACCCCCCCGCAAAGGGATTTTTTACCCCCACCATAATAGCGATCGCATCTCGGACAATTGGACTAGAAGCAAATCCCTGAGAGCGTTCCGACTCGGTTAAAGGTCGTGACACCGCCGCAATATCGATCGCCCCCCGGGCCAATTCCTCTAATCCCTTATCAGATCCTTGCGCATTTGTCAATACCTCTACCCCCTCAAATTTGGCAGTTAAAGCGGCTTTTAAGGCTTGATTAATCTGTACCATACTGGTAGAGCCGTTAATGCGAATTGTCGTGCCACTGGGGATAAAAGTCGGTGGGGCAAAACTAACCACTTCCTGGGGGGAGGGGGGAGGGGGTAGGGGAGAGGAGGTGCTTCCCGATGTTGGGGATTTTTGCGGACTTTTACTGCTGCCACAGAGAAAAAATTCTTTACCCGCAGTACATTGACTTTGCAGCCAGAAGTAACCCCCACCTAAAATGCCCGCAGTGGCTAAAAGAGCGATTATTAAAGCAGTTGTTTCTTTTTTTTGAGACATAATTATTCAGTGAGCGGTGATCAGTTAGGGGATTTAGGGAGATGGGGATTTGCGGATATGAGGATTTGGGGAGATGGGGAGATTTCAGCTAAATTCCCCACCCCCCCACTACCCCAACACCCAACACCTAACACCCCACTACCCCACTACCCCATCATTTGCTGACATTAGGGGGTCGATCGCCTCCACACCAGTGATCAATGGAAGTTTCGATGATATTATCTTAGTGCATGGAAATCCACTCTTAATTTAGGACTGTATATCATGACCCACGCACCTATATCCCCAGTCGTGCTGGTTATCCTTGATGGTTGGGGTTATCGCCCGCAAAGGTCGGATAATGCGATCGCAATGGCGAAAACCCCGATTATGGATAGTCTCTGGGAAGTTTATCCCCACACCTTAATCCGCACATCCGCTAAGGATGTGGGACTACCAGAAGGACAGATGGGCAACTCGGAAGTTGGCCACCTAAATATCGGAGCGGGGCGAGTTGTACCACAAGAGTTAGTACGGATTTCCGATGCGATCGAAGATGGTTCGATTCAACAAAATCAAGCTTTATTAAAACTCTGCGACGAGATTCGCCCTAAAAAAAGCAAATTACACCTAATTGGTTTATGTTCCGAGGGGGGAGTCCATTCCCATCTCGATCACTTACTGGGCTTATTAGACTTAGCGAAAGTGCAAGGGATTAGTGATGTCTGCATTCATGTCATCACCGATGGTCGCGATACCAACGTCACCGACGGAATGCTCGCTATTAAACGGATTCAAGAACATATTAATAAAATCAAACTCGGTCGCCTCGTGACTCTCAGTGGCCGTTATTATGCCATGGATCGGGATCGCCGTTGGGATCGGGTGGAAAAAGCCTATAACGTGATGACCAGTGATCAAGGTATCGACGGGCGATCGATCACGGAAGTATTACAGGCATTTTATGATCAAAATATTACCGATGAATTTATTCCCCCCACCAGAATTGCACCGGGGGCGATCGAAGCGGGCGATGGGGTGATATTCTATAATTTCCGTCCCGATCGAGCTAGACAGTTATGTTATGCCCTGACTATGCCCGATTTTGAAGATTTCGATCGAGATTTAATTTCTCCCCTCAGTTTTGTCACTTTCACCCAATACGATCCGAAGTTACCGGTAGATGTGGCCTTTGCTCCCCAGAATTTAAATAATATTTTAGGACAGGTGATCGCTCAACAGGGATTAAAACAGTTTCGTTGTGCAGAAACCGAAAAGTATCCCCACGTCACCTACTTTTTTAATGGGGGGTTAGAAAAACCCTTTGAGGGAGAAGTGCGCGAATTAATTCCCAGTCCAAAAGTCGCCACCTATGACCAAGCGCCGGCTATGTCGGCGGCCGCAGTGACAGAATCGGTCTCTGCGGCGATCAAACAGGGGATCTATAGTCTCGTGGTGGTCAATTACGCTAACCCCGATATGGTGGGTCATACGGGCATTTTAGATGCGGCCATGAAAGCAGTAGAAACGGTGGATCTATGCTTGGCTAAGTTGTTAAGTAGCATCAATAAATTGGGGGGAACAGTGTTAATCACTGCCGACCACGGTAACGCCGAAACGATGGTGGATGAGTCGGGTAATCCTTGGACAGCCCACACGACTAATCCCGTTCCTTTAATTTTAATTGAAGGGGAACAGAGAAAAATACCCGGCCACGGTGGCGATGTGCAGCTGCGGGATGATGGTCGTTTAGCCGATATTGCCCCCACTATCCTTGAAATTCTACAAATTCCCGTCCCGGTGGAAATGACTGGGCGATCGCTGATTAAACCAGCCGAAGTGGAAATTAAAGCCAGTCGCACTCCCGTCCGAATCTCGCTTTAACGAGTAAAAAGTCAATAAAGGGGAATTTTATGCTGAAAACCATCGAAGGTGTTTATCGAGATGGACAAATACACCTGACCGAGTTACCCAATGATATTAGCGATCGCTCACAGCTGGAGTTTAGACTAAGGGACTTCCAGAGAATAAAATACCCAGCAAAAAAATAGAAAAGTGTTTTTTTTGAAAAAATAATTATTTTTGTCCAGGAAAACAAAGAGTCTCCCATTACAACCCATTTTTCCGAAAAAATAGGCAGCATAAACTTTTATACTTCCGAGCTTTTTCCAGTATAACAAGGACAAGTTAAAGAATCAAAGACAGTTTTTAGCCAACCATCTTAGTTAACTACAAACTAGGTCGTATCATAATAGATATCAATAAACCATTGACCCAAATTGGGAAAGTCTTGATTCGTTGATTCTGTGAGACGTTCGATTTTTTCTTCAATTTCTTCCCTGGCTTTTTTAGTAAGCTTTACTTTTTTTTCGTAAGTTTCATTAATCAACTTAACATTCGGGTGTTTTCCTTTCCAAGTCATAGTTTGGGCGAATTTTAAAGCTGTTTCGATTTCATCTAAAATACAGGGTGAGAGCATCTCAAAAGCTATTGACAATTGGCCAATTTTGTGGGCCGCTTGCTGTGTGGGCATTTCAGGTGATACCAGTCAATCAGCATAGTTACGAAATCTTCACATTTGGTCGATTTTTGCTTAACAATTGAGATGGCCAATTCTCCTCAAATATGCCTGAATCGCTCTCTGGGTAAACAACTCACATAAAGTTCATTTTGTCAAGGATTGTTAAGATGCGCTTACCCTGATCTAAAATACTCCTCAAGGGGTGACAGAGCAGTTAAAGAGCTTGCTTGATCAGGCTCATAGCCTTTAGTCCTTTGGAGAAATAAGGGTTTTTCTGGGGTTTGAGGCATATCAAAGAAAAGGCAAGTTCCGAGAAAGTATCCATCGACTCAACCCAAAAATTACCATAAGTGCCTATCCAAAAATCACTATGTCTTTCAGCAGAACGATTAGATTCTTTGAGTCGACAAATATAAACACGGTGGTGTAAAGTATTAAGTTGTTGACCCCGTATCGTATTTAAAGAATAGGCGATAGCAATCAATAAAACAAGAGCTAAAAAGCGAGGTTCACTAACTTTAGTCTTCTCGATATTATAACCTCCCGTTTTACAATCTTTGAACATAGCTTCAATGCCAAAACGAGATTCATATAACTTTAAAGTCTTCTCTAAAGAGTCAAGATTAGTAAGAAGATACCAGGGAGCGTCGGCTTGTTTACTACGATAGGGTCTCTTCCAACGAGTTGCCAAATTAAAAAGTCCAATTTTATGGGCAGATGTATAATAAATTTCCGAGAAAAACTGCTCAGTCCCAGGTTGAATATCCAGAGCTTTTAGTGGTTGATATTTTTCTTCACCTGATCACAGCAAAGATGTTCCCTTTTTTTGTCTCAGAATAAAGGCTGTACCCTTTTCGTCCAGCCACTTCCCTAGTTGAACGCTCTGAAATTCTCGGTCGCCTATCACGACAACTGGATAAGATGTCAAGAGTTTTAAAACAGGCTTTAGAAATTTTTTTTGTTCCCCTAGATTACTACCTCCTTGTTTATCTAACAATGTCCAGTAAACAGGCAGCGCTCTTTTTCCACAAATAACACTCGCCACAAATAAATTTCTTTCTTTCCAATCTGTTCGCTCAATCACCAGTAACAGATGTCCTAGATGCTTAAGCTTTTTCAGTTTTCTTCTTTGATGTCGATTTTTATTTTTTTGTCTAAACTCTTGCTTAATAATGTGTTTAATTAGCGGAAACCACAACAATCTTACACTTAATTGCGGTAACTTGAGAAACCTTTGTAAATTTCTTCTTCTGCTTTCAAAAGTAATGGGTTGCGGGAATAAGGCAGCTAATCTCTCTAATTGTACTGTTCTATGGCTTTGTAGGAGCAGTATAAGAATTTGTAGAGTCAGATATTGTGCTTGTGTCAAGCTGGCTTGTAAACAGGCCTGATAGAATGATGGTAACATTTTGAAATTTTGGGTGGTTGTCTCAACCACTCTATTTCTTTTGGGTTTATTTGGCTAGAGTCTTTATCTTGCTTACCTTTGAACCTCTTTGTCACTCCTTGAGTCTATTATGATACGACCTAGTTTGTAGTTAACTAAGATGGTTGGCTAAAAACTGTCTTTGATTCTTTAACTTGTCCTTGTTATACTGGAAAAAGCTCGGAAGTACAAAAGTTTATGCTGCCTATTTTTTCGGAAAAATGGGTTGTAATGGGAGACTCTTTGTTTTCCTGGACAAAAATAATTATTTTTTCAAAAAAAACACTTTTCTATTTTTTTGCTGGGTATTTTATTCTCTGGAAGTCCCTAATTATAGTCAATTAGATTCCCCGCCAGAGTGCGATTGCGCCGTCCTGATCTCCAGTGACTAACCAACGACCATCTTGGCTGGCAACCATTCTTAAGATGACGTTTCCCTTTAGGGTATTCAAGTGCCGACGGGTATTAACATCCCAAAATTTCACAGTGCCATCCCCAGATGTACTGGCCAAAACTTTACCCCCATCGAGCAGGGCCATATCGGTAACAGCGTCGTTATGGGCGAGAATAGTAGTGGTACCGATGCCGCTTTTCACTTGCCAACTACGGATCGAACCGTCTTGACTAGCAGTACCGGCGATATTACCATCTTTGGAAAAAAGCACCCGATAAACGGGGAACAAATTACCCGCATAGGCGCGAATAAAGCGACCTGTACTCACTTTCCACAGTTTAACGAAGCCATCGTAATCGGCACTAACAATTCCTTTACCATCGGGACTAAATGCGATCGCTTGAATCGGATGATTATGACCGCGCAGGGTTTTTAACAGTATACCCGTCTGAAAATCCCAGAGTTTAACTGTACGATCCCAGCTACCCGTAGCCAAAATTTTGCCATCGGGAGAAATAGCGGCATCAGTAACGAGAAAAGCATGGCCAGTATAGGTCATTTCTAATTTTCCCGTGCGCGTATTCCAGCGTTGCACTTTTCCCCCCGCATTGGCAGTTACGAAAGTCTCACCATCGGGACTAAATCGGATAGCATTGACAGTATCACCCAGTTGCCAAGTCCTAAGAGGTTTTTGGGTTTTTAGGTCCCACTCCCTAACAGTGCCGTCAAAACTACCACTCAGCAGCAGGGAGTTATCGGGACTAATGGCCAAAGCATAGATGGGATCCTGATCGGCTTTTAAAATAGTAACCCGTTCGACGGTCTGCCAAGGAACGATTTCTGCTAGGGGAGGCACTGACGGACTGGTAGTTTTCCCTTTTTCCTGATTCACTGCACAACCACCGGATAGGAACAGCAGCAATAATAACGATAATGTCGGTTGATAAAGGTTTATTTTCATAGAATTTTGCCGTTGTCAAAATCATCTTAAACTACTTTAAACTTGGACTGGTAAAATTTGAATAGAATAACGACAACGAGGACCAAGATAAATTACTCAACCAACAAAAAACGGTAAAGCAAAAGCTGATCAAGTCAAACAATTTTAAAAAATACATGAGGAAGAAATAGCCCCCAAACAGCACTCAATGAGTTAATTCTAGCTTGGGAAGGCGTTAAAGAAAGTTATCGTCAACATGGTGAAGAAATTCCTCATTTAGATTTAGCTATGATAAAAAATTAGACAAAATTCGGACTTTTTTTCCTAACCCCTAACCCCAAATTCTGCTACTCAGATTCAGGTTTCTTAGCGTCTTTTTCTGGGGTATTAGCGGCGGGATTTGGGGCTATTGTCGCAATTTGGGCGGCCATTCTTGTCATTGCTTGACCTTGGGCGAATTCCTGCTGTAGTTGTTCGCTAGAAGAAACCAAACGACTTAAACCCTGAATTAAACGGATAATTTCCTGTCGCAGTTGCGGATTACCGGTAATTTCATCCACATCCGAGGTGATTTTCTGAAGATTGGCAAAAGCAGCGCGAGAGGAGTCGAGGAGTTGCTGTAGGGTGACAACAGTGGCAGGATCGGAGAGATAAGCAGTAAAGTTGCCTAAATTTTCGCTTAATTTAACAGCATTTGCCGAAATAGTGTTTAAATTCTCGATAATTTGGCTTTTCTGCACTTGCGTCAGGATCGGATCCAAAGCAGCGAGAGTAGTTTGTAGGCGATCGCTAGTGGTTTTGATACTATCGAGAGTGGCAATTAAACGATTTTGATTAGCTGCCAAAAAAACCCGCAGTTCTTCGGTAGTTTCTCCCACCAAAAGCAGCGTTTTTCGGGCCTCTACTAGAGTAGCGTCTAAATTTCTCAGGCCGCCACTTCCCTGTAAACTTCTCAGTAAAGTAGTAGCTTCCTGACTCAATCCCCCGACACCGGAAAGATCACTAGAAAGGCGATCGAGGGAACCGGATACTTGGGGTAAGGATTCTAGGGATCTCATCCCCGAATTAAGTTTACCTAGAGTACCGCTGCGACGAACCTCGCTTAAAGCGGTGGTTGCCTCACCACTAAAGCGATCGAGTCCCCCCAAGGCATTGGCAGCGCGCTGGGTAAAGGAACGAAATCCGGCCACCATATCGGGATCGCTAACTAGATTAGAAATTCTCAGTAAAGATCTGATCAAGGTATTGACATTTAGCGCCGATTGCCCTTGTAAACGGGAACCGTTACAGATAATCACCTCCCCATTGCAGTTAGGACTCAAAGGGGGTTCTTTGACACCACCGACGGGTAAAGCTTGCAGGGGAGTAATATCGATCGTGGTTTCACCCACTAAACCGGATTGAATGGCTTCGATGAGGGAATTACTGGGAATTAGGCGATCTGCTGGCGAAATCTCCACTTCTACGGCGACTCCCTCCGGTTCTGGGGTAATTGCCGTCACTTGCCCGATTCTCACTCCCCGATAACCGACGCGGGTTCCCACCATCATGCCACCCACATTAGGAAAAAGGAAGCTGGCTCGATAACTACGTCCCCCGAAGCTAAAATTACTTAACCAGGCGATAAACCAGATTAATATTCCCCCCGATGCCAGTAACATTAAACCGATACCACTTTGCCTAAGAGTTGGGGAAATCCCCCTTTGTGAACCGCCAGCTTCCATAAATAATTACTGCTCATCTCTATACAGTATCAGGATACACAAAAACAGGTTTTCTCGAAAATGATCGGCGAGTTAAACGGGTACAAACAAGTGTATCAGTTGCAGCTGGAGTTAGATAATCTGGAACAAGAAGCGATCGAAATGGCCAAAGTAGCCATTAATCTAGAACAATACCTAAAACCAATTATCGGACAGTTTCAAGGCTTGATCGATCGAGTAGTGACCATTGACGGGGAACTTTCCCGCAGTGTCAGCGAAGTGGAATCCCTCGTCCAGAACATTCTCAGTTCCGAATCGGCCCTATCTTTCCGCAAAAACGAGAATCTATCGGCTAGTTTGCTCAATTTCCTTGTCACCAGCGAAGAAAAGCGCGGCCGTTTAGCGATCGCATTAGAGCGAGCCGAGCAGGAAGGATGGCAATGGACGGAAGTGGAAATCCCTGATGAGGAAATCGAACTGGAAACCGCCATTCAACGCATCAACAACCATTCTAAAAGTTCTTGCTGTTGTTTAACCTTAGGTAATTCTTGTCTAATCCGTGGAATTAATTGTTTTCCCTACTCGATCATTCTTGGGGTTGGTGCTATGGTTGATTGTAACATTGATATTCCCAAGTATTCCACTTCTCTTAATCGATCGAGATAAAAACGTAAAATCCTGCCGGAGTTGATTAACTCCCCATAACGATCAGTCTCTACGCTTTCCACTGAACGCCGAGGATAAATAACTACTCCCTGCCAATTGTTACTTAAGTCCGTTATTATCAGGATAACATGGGTCTAACCAGCAACTTTCAGGATAAAATTACCTTGTCCCTCGATCGCATTGTCCCATGACTACCCCCTTCACTGCCGCAGAAATTGCCTCAGAAGGCATCAAACCCGAAGAATACGAAGAAATAGTCAAAAGACTGGGAAGACACCCCAACAAAGCCGAATTAGGAATGTTTGGCGTGATGTGGTCGGAACACTGCTGTTATAAAAACTCCCGGCCGCTGCTCAAACAATTCCCCACCACTGGCGAAAAAATTCTCGTCGGACCGGGGGAAAATGCCGGAGTAGTGGATTTAGGCGATGGATTGCGATTAGCCTTTAAAATCGAGTCCCATAATCATCCTTCTGCGGTGGAACCGTTCCAAGGTGCCGCTACCGGAGTTGGAGGCATCCTGCGGGATATTTTTAC
Organism: Microcystis aeruginosa NIES-4325; assembly: GCF_008974145.1. GTDB lineage: Bacteria > Cyanobacteriota > Cyanobacteriia > Cyanobacteriales > Microcystaceae > Microcystis > Microcystis aeruginosa_G. The sequence goes on from NZ_BJKP01000018.1 coordinate 21,253, forward strand.
CATGGGGGCCCGGCCCATTGCTATCCTCAACTCCCTTCGTTTTGGTAACTTGCAAGATGCCCGCAATCGTCGCATTTTTGCCGGAGTCGTGGAGGGGATAAGTCATTATGGCAATAGTGTGGGCGTTCCCACGGTGGGCGGTGAGATATACTTTGATAATGCCTACAATGGCAATCCCCTCGTTAATGCCATGGCTTTAGGGCTAATGGAAACTGAGGAAATCGTCAAATCCGGGGCAAAAGGCCTGGGAAACCCGGTTTTATACGTTGGTTCTACCACCGGCCGCGACGGTATGGGAGGGGCGAGTTTTGCCAGCGCCGAATTAACCGATAAATCTATGGATGACCGGCCCGCAGTGCAAGTGGGCGACCCTTTTCTGGAAAAATCCCTGATAGAAGCTTGTTTAGAGGCATTTAAGACCGGCGCGGTGGTGGCGGCCCAGGACATGGGGGCTGCTGGGATCACCTGTTCTACTTCCGAGATGGCGGCCAAGGGAGGGGTGGGAATTGAATTAGACCTCGATAAAATCCCCGTCCGGGAAACTGGGATGGTTCCCTACGAATATCTGCTATCGGAATCCCAAGAAAGAATGTTATTTGTGGCGGAATCGGGACGAGAAGGCGAATTAATCGAGATTTTCCATCGTTGGGGACTTCAGGCTGTGGTAGCTGGCCAGGTAATTGCAGAACCGATCGTCCGTATATTATTTAAAGGGGAAATTGCGGCCGAAATTCCTGCCACGGCCCTAGCGGATAATACTCCTATCTATCATCGGGAATTACGGGCAGAACCGCCAGAATACGCCCAAAAAGCTCAATTATGGGAAGATGCTACTATTCCTATTCCCGAATCCTATAACGAGATTGTATTAAAACTGCTGGATAGTCCCTCGATTGCCTCAAAACGCTGGGTTTATCGTCAATATGATCATCAAGTCCAGAATAACACCGTTATTCTCCCCGGTGGAGCCGATGCGGCCGTGATTCGCGTGCGTCCTCTGGGTGCTAATCCCGCAAATTCTCGGCGCGGTGTAGCGGCGACTACAGATTGTAATCCACGATATGTTTATCTTGATCCCTATAACGGAGCTAAGTTGGCCGTGGCAGAAGCGGCCAGAAACCTTAGTTGTGTTGGGGCTGACCCCATTGCTGTCACGGATAATCTCAATTTCGGAAGTCCAGAGAATTCAATCGGCTATTGGCAATTAGCCACTGCTTGTCAGGGTATTGCCGAAGCTTGTCGGGAAATGAATACACCAGTGACTGGGGGTAATGTCTCTTTGTACAACGAAACCGTTGATGCAGCTGGCAGCCCCCAGTCTATTTATCCCACTCCCGTGATTGGGATGGTGGGATTAGTGCCGGATATCGGGCAAATTTGCGGCCAAGGTTGGCAAAAAGCGGGGGATTTAATCTATATTTTGGGTTTCTCCTTGCCAACTATCGGCGCATCGGAATATTTAGCCGTTATTCACGGTTTGGTGACGGGAAAACCGCCGGTAATTGATTTTGAGTTAGAAAGAAAGGTACAAGCGGCCTGTCGTCGGGGAATTCGCGCCGGTTGGCTGAAATCTGCCCACGATTGCGCCGAGGGAGGTTTAGCCACTGCTCTGGCAGAATGCTGTATTGGGGGCCAATTAGGGGCCGAAATTGACCTTTCTTGGCAGCATCAAGGCCGTTTTGATGCGGTGTTATTCGGAGAATTAGCTAGTTGCATTATTGTCTCCGTTTCCCCCGAAAATCAGCAAGATTGGGAAGAATACCTAAAGACACAATTAGGAGACTATTGGCAAATGACTGGCAAAGTTAGCGAAAAAAGCGATAATCTTTTAATTCTTGACCGGAATAAACAACCAGCGATCGATGTTAGTCTAGAAACTATACGGCAAGTTTGGTCAAAAGCGATCGAAAGAAGGCTTTAGGGAAGGAAACAGGAGTCAGGAGACAGGCTTCGGCCGTGAGATCAGCGTTCGACCGAGCTCACGCCGAGGTCCGAACGGAGACAGGAGACGGGAGTCAGTCCCGATGAAAAAATTTTCACCCCCACAGATGAAAGAGGTTTCCTTCCCTACACCCTACACCCCACACCCTCTTTCAAGTCAGGAGTTGGAAACTTAACCCGGATAACTGATAACTGTTCCCCATCCCCCAAATCCCCGTAAATAAGGTGTTAAAAAGAGATTAAGATAAGTTAAGATTTTGTATCAAAAGTAGCCCCAAACCCCAGTCCTCTCATGTCTAGCCATCCCGACTCATCCCTATTCTTGAACCACGTCGATAAGCCTGAAGAAGCCTGTGGAGTTTTTGGACTCTATGCCCCCGAGGAAGAAGTAGCAAAACTGACCTATTTCGGACTCTATGCCCTGCAACACCGAGGACAGGAATCGGCAGGTATTGCCACCTACGACGGGGAAACGGTGCATTGTTATAAAGAAATGGGCTTAGTTTCCCAAGTTTTTAGCGAAACTGTCCTTAAAACCTTGCCTGGTACTCACGCCGTCGGTCATACTCGTTACTCTACCACTGGTTCCAGCCGTCGGGCCAATGCCCAACCTGCTGTGATCGAAACCCGTTTGGGTAAACTTTCCCTAGCACATAACGGCAATTTAGTCAATACTTTTGAGTTAAGAAATGTATTAGAAAAGCGCGGTTGTGATTTCGTCACCACCACCGACTCGGAAATGATCGCAGTCGCTATCGGCCAGGAGGTGGATAGTGGCAAGGATTGGATAGAAGCGGCGATCGATGCCTTTAGCTATTGTAGCGGGGCCTACAGCCTTGTTATCGGCACACCGACGGGAATTATCGGGGCGCGGGATCCCAATGGTGTCAGACCCTTAGTAATTGGGGTTTTGCAAGAAGAAGGCAATCCCTCCCGTTATGTTTTGGCTTCGGAAACCTGCGGATTAGATATTATCGGGGCCGATTATCTGCGGGATGTGCAGCCGGGGGAATTAGTTTGGATTAGTGAAGATGGCTTATCTTCGGTGGATTGGGCCATGAAACCGGAGAAAAAATTATGCGTTTTTGAGATGATTTATTTTGCCCGTCCCGATAGCATTGTTCACGAGGAATCTTTATATACTTATCGGGTACGTTTGGGGGAACAATTAGCTAAAGAGTCGCCGGTAGAAGCAGATATGGTGATGGGAGTTCCCGATTCGGGTATTCCAGCGGCGATCGGATTTTCGCGCATTTCTGATATTCCCTACGCGGAAGGATTGATTAAAAATCGTTATGTGGGACGGACTTTTATTCAACCAACCCAACACATGAGAGAGTCGGGAATTAAGATGAAATTGAATCCTTTAAAGGATGTTTTACAGGGAAAAAGAGTTATTATTGTTGATGATTCGATCGTGCGGGGAACCACTAGCCGGAAATTAGTTAAAGCTTTACGCGATGCGGGAGCAAGAGAAGTTCACATGAGAATATCTTCTCCTCCGGTGACTCATCCTTGTTTTTATGGCATTGATACGGACAACCAAGAGCAATTAATTGCGGCAACTAAATCGGTGGCGGAAATTCAGGCACAAATCGGGGTGGATAGTTTAGCTTATCTCAGTCACGATGGAATGTTAACAGCAACGAGGGAAGATCCGAAAACCTTCTGTACTGCTTGTTTTAATGGCGATTATCCGATTCCTGTACCTGATAATGTTAAGCGATCAAAGTTGATCTTAGAAAAAGTTAAATAACCTCAAGGCTAAATCCTCTGAAAACAATCGGCAATTTCCTGGGGAGTTAAAAGGAAATTAGGATAACCGGAAAGTTGTCCTAATTTTTGTGCTAATAAAACTGCTTGGGGTGGAGTTAGATAGGTTTTGGCTAAGAGATCGGTTTGATGATAAGCTTGCCGGATTGGGGCATCTAAAAGGATAGTTCCTTGACCCATGATAATTACTCTTTCGGCGTATTCTGGCATTAAATAGAGGTGATGGGTGATCACAATCACGGTTTTGCCCATTTGGTGTAATTGACGACTCACCTCTAAAATTGCCTTAGCTCCTTGGTAATCTTGGCCGGTGGTGGGTTCATCAAAGACCACTATACGCGGTTCCATGGCTAAAATTGCCGCAATCACTACCCGCGCTCGATCGCCTTTCGGCAAAGAGAGAGGATGATAGGAGCGATATTCTAGCAATCCCATGGCTTCTAGACTTGCTTCCGTGCGTTGGATGACGATTTCTGGGGAATAACCGAGATTAGTCAGGGCAAATGATACCTCTTTCTCGACAGTGGTGTTAAAAATCTGATTATCGGGATTTTGGGCTACATAACCGATCGAACGAGCTAAATCACTAACAGAAAAGCTAGTGATCGAACGTCCGTCAATCATAACTTGACCGGTGGTTGCCGAGAGAAGATTGAGAAAATGCTTGACTAAAGTGCTTTTTCCTGCGCCATTTTGACCGATAATCAGCAGATATTCCCCTTCAGCAATATCGAGGGACACATCCCGCAAAGCGGTAGTACCATCAGGATAGGTATGGCAGAGATTTTTAACCCTCAGTAGGGGGGGTAAGGGGTCATAAACCGACGATAAGGGAGGGTTTGGTGTTATTTGATGGTAAAAGGATTTAAGCTCGTTTAAACGGGCAAAACTGCGGTCTAGGGTGACAGGAATAGAATCGATCTCGCGTAGCGAGCGCGTTGCGACCGCCCCGATTTTTTGATTGATCAAGGCAAAAGTAGTGGCCACTTGCGGGGGACGCAGGGCATTTTCCTGTAAACGTTGTACTTGGGAGTAGATATCTGCTGGGGTTCCCATGGCTTCGATCGCACCCTCCCTTAATAGTACCAGGCGATCGGCATATTCGGCCATTTCCTCGGCCGCGTGGGAGACCATCACAATGGTGACACCGAGATGGCGATTTAATTCCTTAATGGTGGCGAAAACTTCCTGGGATCCCACCGGATCGAGTTGGGAGGTGGGTTCATCGAGAATTAACAAAGCGGGCTGAACTGCAAGTGCGGCGGCGATCGCTAATCGTTGTTTTTGTCCTCCCGATAGTTCCCCCGGGGATTTTTTTTCCATTCCCTCTAACCGTACTGCCGCTAAAACTTTGGGAATGCGCGCTTTAATTTCCTCTCGCGGTAGCCGTAAATTTTCTAAGGTAAAAGCGATTTCATTTTCTATTGAAGTGGCTAAAAGTTGCGTTTCGGGATCTTCAAATACTGCCCCCACATAGCGGGCCAAGGTGCTAACGGGATGGGTTAAAGTATCTAAACCGGCTACTGTTGCATAACCAAAAAAACGCCCTCCGTAGAATTGGGGGACAATACCGTTAAGAGTTAAACAGAGAGTAGTTTTTCCCGCACCTGTGGGCCCGATAATACCTAAAAATTCTCCTCGATGAATTGCTAAAGAGATATTTTTAAGCACTAGATTGGAGGATTCGGGATAAATATAGGAAACTTTCTCTAATTGGGCGATGATTTCCATTATCGGTGGGGAATAGAAGACGGGAGTGGAGTAGATGGGGAGATATTTTTCAGGGAAATGCGAGTTAGGGACGCTTCTATTTTCCGCTATTTTGATCGATGAACTTGATTATCACACAGGCGGCCTACTTACTACTCTGTGATTTATCCTGCAATTGTACCAGTTACCCATCGCCCGTTCGCAGAAAAACTTAATATTTCTACTCTTGACAAATTTGCTTTAAAGTGCTAACAAAATCGGGGTAAGAAATGCCGGCCGCTTCAGCGCGATGGATAGTGGTGGGTTGACGGGAATTGAGGGAAGCGATCGCTAGACTCATAGCAATACGATGATCGGTAAAACTGTCCACTTCCGTGCCTAATAGGCCCGTACCGCCGGTAATCTCTAAACCATCGGGTAATTCCCTTACTTTTGCCCCTAGGCGATCGAGTTGGGTGGCCATCACCGTCAGGCGATCGCTTTCCTTCACCCGTAATTCCTCGGCATCCTTGATAATTGTCGTTCCTTGGGCAAAAACCGCCGCTACTGCCAAAATCGGAATTTCATCGATCAGACGGGGTATAATCTCACCGGCGATCGTGGTTGCCTGTAGTGGACTGGATTTCACCCGCAGATCCGCCACCGGTTCCCCCGTCACCACCCGTTGATTTTCGAGGGTGATATCTGCTCCCATTGCCTGTAAAACCTGTAAAACTCCAGTTCTAGTCGGGTTTATTCCCACATTTTCGATTAATAACTCGGAATTAGGCACGATTGCCCCCGCTACCAACCAAAAAGCCGCCGAACTGATATCCCCAGGTACGATCACCGTTTGTCCGGTTAAAGTGGGATAACCCGTCACCGTGACGCTATTAGTCTCCCCATCCACCTCAATATTTGCCCCAAAAGCGCGCAGCATCCGTTCACTGTGATCGCGAGATAAAGCGGGTTCCGTGATCGTAGTTTTCCCCTCGGTTAACAGTCCAGCGAGGAGAAGACAGGATTTCACCTGTGCAGAAGCGACGGGAGAATAGTAGTGGATCGGTTGCAGATATTCCCCAGAAACGGCTAAAGGAGCCAAAGAATTAGCTTTTCTGCCCCAAATTTGCGCCCCCATTTCCTTGAGGGGTTTCACCACCCGGGACATGGGACGCGATCGCAAGGAAGCATCACCAGTGACGACGAAAAAACGGTCCCGATGACCAGCCAATAATCCTAACATCAAGCGGATCGTCGTGCCGGAATTGCCCGCGTCGAGGATTTCTAAGGGTTCCTCAAGATTGCCTAAACCCCTACCTTTGACGATCACTTTCTCGCTGTTGAGTTGGGAAATTTCCACACCCATGGCACGAAAACAACTAGCGGTACTGCGAGGATCTTCGCCTAATAATAACCCATGAATAACGGTTTCTCCTTCGGCGATCGCTCCTAACATCAGGGAGCGATGGGATATGGATTTATCGCCGGGGATAGTGATTTTTCCGCGTAATCCCGTGATTTTGGCTGGATCGATGACTAAATCTTGATGGGATTGAAGGGGGTTAAGGGTGACAATAGACATGATCTTTAGGCAGATGAAGACAAGCTCGATCTATTTTCCCCCTTTACCTCGTCCTTTCCTTGTCAAGTTATGTAAAGAATATTAAGCTAGAAGCATTCGGTCATCAGTTTTTTGTCATGCCCACTACTGCCCAAGAAGTTTATAATCAACTGGTTTGTCACTTATCATCTGGGGAACGTTTGCGATTGGCCACAATCATTCTCAATGAACTTGTCGGACAACAACAACAACCATCGCTAGATCAAAGTGATACCTGGACTGAGGAGGATAAGATCGATCTGGCCAGTTTTTCCCTAAACTATGCGGCCAAAACTTTCTCTGATATTGATCGCTCCCGTATTAGGTTAAACTTATCACACCAAGAAACTGATAACTGATAACTGATAACTGATAACTGATTATGTCTCGTCGTCAACTGTTGAGTTTTTTAAGCGTAGTAATTCTGGCATTTTTTGCCCTTATTCCCGATGCTAACGCTTTAGGTGGTTCCCAACCCCCTTTAAATCAACCGGCACCCGATTTTAGCCTACCGACTAACACGGGAGAAGGGAATATTTCCCTATCGGACTATCGGGGTAAGTGGGTAGTTTTGTATTTTTATCCCAAGGATTTTACCCCCGGCTGTACCCTAGAAGCGCGGCGTTTTCAGCAGGATTTGCCGAAATATATGGCTAAAAATACGCAAATTTTAGGGGTAAGTGCCGATGATGTCGATTCTCATGCGGAATTTTGCGACTCGGAGGGGTTAAAATTTCCCTTACTGGCAGACACTACCGGAGATGTTAGTAAAGCCTATGGTTCTTGGATGGGTTATGTTTCCCTGCGTCATACCTATCTTATCGATCCGCAGGGGATTTTAAAAGAGATTTATTTAGGAGTAAATCCTGCCATTCACAGTGCCGAAGTTTTAGCGCGTTTAGAGGAATTACAGGCGACTTCTTGAGATAATTGGTCTTGAATCTAAAAATTATTCTGATCGGTTAGTTACGATGATAAGCTAACTACGGTTTGCATTATCTATAGTCGCTCAATCAATCCTCATTTTCTAGATCATGGCAGCACACTCTGAACAAATGGTTCAATAATTACACAATAAATACAGACAATAGCTTATGAATGCATCAAGAACAAGTTTTCAAGCTGGTTGGTTAAATGTAGAGCAGGAATTAGTTTTACTTTTAACAGCAACAATTAATATTAAAGGTATGCCGAAAGCCTATCCAACTGTTCCTGAGCAAAGACAGGAAGATTACTATAATTCCCTGAAGTATTATATTAATTTCCATCCTCGTATCAAAAAAATACTATTTGTGGAAAATTCTGGTTGGCCTCTTGAGCGATTGCAAGAAACGACTAAAGAAAATCCCCATAACAAACAAATTGAATTTATTTCACTAGATGCCAATGATTTTCCTCGTAATTTTGGCAAAGGTTACGGCGAAACCCTATTAATAGAGCAGGGAATTTTAAAATCAGCACTGGTCAAAGAATCTACTTATGTTGCCAAGATAACTGGGAGAATTTATCTTCTCAATATGACCGATATTTTAGAGAGGGTTAAAAGTCCCTTTGAGTGTTTATGTGATTTTAAATGGCCGATTTTGCAACAATTACAGAACAAACAAAATAATCCTTCCTATGCAGATACTCGTTTCCTTGTCTTTAGCAAATGCTTCTATGAAAGATACCTGCAGCCGATGCACAAAAATCATCAGCAGGGGTGTTTTTACAGTGAACATCAATATTATCAAGCTATTAATTTAGCATCACAATCGGCTAATGTTTGTAAAAGGTTTCCCGTTGAACCGAAATTTTCTGGTATTGCGGGACATTTTGGGGGAAAAGACTATAGTAGTCGTTCCGAACAGTTGAAATACGCAATTCGCGTCTTGACTCGTCAAACTATGCCTTGGCTATATCTGTAAGCAACTCTTACCGTCTATGGTATCGACGACAAATAACAATTCCATAGAGCAGAAAAAAGTCGGGATTTTAAAACCAAAATTTTCGATAAAAAAAATCCCGACCACGATTTTTTCATCGGTGGGGGATATACAGTAAGAACCTTAACCGAGATAATCAGGACTAATTGCAATCATCGTCCTTATCACCCTTACAGTCACGGTTTTGTAAAATTAGCGGCCAAGAGGAATCGTCAAAATGGTTATCTTGACTATTAACCGCTAAAGTGTGAGGAAGAAAACCTAACAGCAAGGAGACCAAGACAAACAAGGTTAACGAGATTTTCATGGCTTTACTCCCTTAGACACCATCAGGTAATTGACCTATTTTTACCATAGGGTTTTCCCGCTCGGATGTCAGTCCCATTGCCAAGAGGGAAAAAGGGGTTAACATGGAAAAAAAGGGAATATAAGTAGGATAAAGTAGAACCGGATGAAACCACAGGGATGGGACGAGTTTCTTAAACATCTAGCTAGAGAATACGGTGTTCAAGGCAAATTAAAGGAGATTTTTTTGGTTCGTTTTGCCTACGAAAATTGGCGCAAACCCGATGAGGAAATTTGGGAAATGGCCGAGGCCGCCAGCCATGAAACCTATAAAAAACAAATGACTAAAATCTATAGCTATTTCTCGGCAGATAAAGATAATGGCTGTCCCGAACTCGAATTAGGTAGTAAAGGGCCGGGTAAGTTCCAAATCCTGCGGGAATGGTTCAAAGATATCAAATATCCTGAATGGAAAAATTACCCCACCCCGATACTAGCAGAAAAATCAGTTATAGATACTTATATTAGCCGCCCTCCCGTCGAAAGCGACTGTTATCAAGAAATTAATCGTCCGGGGTCACTCATTCGCATTAAATCCCCCGAAAAGACTGGTAAAACTTCTCTACTTAAACATCTGCTCGCTCAGGCAGATAGTTGGGGACATAGCACAGTTTATATTAATTGTCAAGTGGCAGAAAAGGCGATGTTTGCCAGTTTAGACCGATTTTGTCGCTGGTTTTCGGCAAATGTTAGCCGAGAATTGGGTTTAAAGCCTCAATTAGATGAATATTGGGATGAGGAACTATTTGGCAGTTTAATCAGTTGTCAAACCTATTTTCAGTCCTATCTTTTGGAACAGATTAACGGGCCGCTCTTTTTGGCCCTAGATAATTTAGACAGAATTTTCGAGTATCCCGACATCGCTAGGGATTTTCTGCCGCTTTTGCGCTGTTGGCACGAAGAAGCTAATAATTTGGAAATCTGGCAAAATTTGCGGTTAGCGATTGCTAATTCCACAGAAATCTATATTCAATTGGACGCTAATCAATCTCCCTTTAATGTCGGTCGTGCGATTAAATTACCCGGTTTTAGCCTCGAACAACTGGAAAACTTGGCTAGTAGCTACGGATTGCCTAAAAATGATGATAATCAGCGTTTTATCGGGGATTTAATTGCTCTAGTCGCTGGTCATCCCTATCTTAGCCGTTTGGCCCTGGAAGCACGGGTGCGTGGGGAAAAAAATATTCTCCCTAATGCTGCTACCCAAGGGGGAATTTATGCGGCACACCTGCGTCATCACTGGGATAATCTGCAAAAACAGCCGGAATTATTGACAGCGATGGGGGAAGTGGTTAATTCTTCCGATAAAGGAGCGCGATTAGAACCGATTACTGCCTATAAACTGGAAAGTATGGGTTTAATTCAGTTAAAAGGCGACCTAGCCCAGCCTAGCTGTCAATTATATCAACTTTACTTCCGAGAGGAACAGACCAGCAGCGATCTCTAGTGGATAATTAGACAGCGATAAGCATCCGGTGCGCTTAAAGATTGCTCAACTTGCTAAAGATTGTAGTTCGGAAGTGCCATAAACTCTCACGATTTTGTCTTGGCAGGCCGTGGCAATATAATTACCATCGGGACTAAAACAAACGGAATAGATTTTCTGGGGATGGGGAATAGAAATAATGGCTTTTCCTGCTTTTAAATCCCATAATTTTAGGCTTTTATCATCACTACCACTGACTAATAGTTGATTATTAGGACTAACACTAATTGAATTGATATGATCACTATGTTCGCTGAGAGTTTTTACCTCTGTACCTCTTTTAATATCCCAGATTTTAATGGTTTTGTCTTTGCTGCCACTGGCTAAAAATTTGTTATTACTGCCGAAATCTACCGATAAAATACCTCCAAACCAATCGGAATGACCTTTTAAGGTAATACTGCTTTTTTCTCCCAGATTCCAGATAATTACCGTTTTGTCATTTTCGCCGCCACCACTGGCTAAAAGTTGACCATTTTGACTAAATTTAACTGTTAGGACTTTATCGCTATGACCTTGTAATGTGGACAGAATTTCTCCAGTTTTTACTGACCATATTTTCACGGTTTTATCTTCACTACCACTAGCAATAATTTCCCCATCGGGATGAACAGCTACTGCTGTAACTTTGTCTTGGTGTCCCGTTAAGGTAGAGATTAGTTCTTTAGTTTCCAGTGACCAAATTCTTACGGTTTGATCATCTCCTCCACTAACCAAAAATCCTTGACAGGGACTAAAAGCAACAGAGTTAACTCTCTTATCCCACCAACCGGCTTTTTCATGTCCTTGTAAACTAAATTTTTGATTTTTTTGCCAATCCCAAACAATAACGGTTAACTCGTTATCTCCACTAGCCAAAAATTGACCATCTTGGGAAAAAGTTAGACATTTAACCTCACCTTCATGGCCTTCTAGGGATTTAAAAGATACTAAGGAGTTAAACATAGTGAAAACATTAGTTAATCAGTATTTTTCGACATGACCCGATGTTAGCGGTTCTGTAGGGGCTCTCTTGGATTTGGTGGGTACAATGTATTCTAAGATACATTCCTTCTAGCGAGGGGGTGGAACGAACCACAAAGACACAAAGGACACAAAGATTGATCGATCCTATGTAAGTTAAACTTATCAGACAGAACCTAGAAGAGGGATGAATTTATCGCTCTTCTGGGACTTTCGGAAATCCCTGACCGAATCCAGATTCTGAAACTCTTGGTTGACAAGTGATCGCTAACTTTTTTTCTAATAAAAACTCAAATTTCGGGTTTCTGTTAGTTAGCGATAGCTTGAAGGCTTACCCCATAAGAGAGCTAGAGTTTAGAGACTGTAAGACTTTTGCCAGACTCCCTCCAAGAGCGATATCTCTCAGATTGCCAGATTTCGTCCCCCCCCGAACGGTTACAAAGAAGTTGACTTTTTTTTAGAGCGTAATCGTAAACCCGTTAGTGCAGTAACTCCTAAAGCGATCACCGAGGTCATTTCTGGGGTTGAAGTTATCTTTAAAATTTGCCCCTGTCCGCCCACAAAGCCTTGATTGGCAACATAGATAGCTCCATCATCCCCAATTGCTAAACCCGTGGGAAAGGATAAACCCTCGTCTAAAATACTTTGACGAGTCCCATTAGGTGCTATTCTCCAAAGCTGACCACTAAAATCTCCTGCCAGAAAATTACTAGCATATTCTAGAACATATAAACTACCATCGGGGGCGAAAGCAAGATCAATGATATTAGTAAAACCTGTCGCAAATTCTTCTAAATTGGTGCCATTAAACCGATAAACATTAGCCCCACCAACGGGAAAAGGAAATCCAGTAAGTTGACCGATATAGAGTTGATTGTCCGGACCAATAGCCATCCCTGTGGGTACGGCTTGCATAGGAAAAGGATTCGGTAAATTAGGGATAAAGGGTGGTGGTGTAACTGAGCGAACAGGAAAAGCAGCGATCGCTGTTATAGCCCCGTTGCCATCAACTCTGAGCAAGGAATTTCCCCCCGCATCGGTGGCATAAATAACACCATTTTGCACAACGAGGGAGTAGGGATTACTATCAACTTCATCCCCATCAGGATTATTATCTCTCTCAAAATCAGCTAAATCTGCTACGGGCGACCAACTAGGTGTTCCAGTGAGGTTGATGGCGATCGCCTGTCCAAAGGCAGGAACGCCTAAAGTATTATCCCTAACATCTGGATTAGTTCCCAAACCGATAATACCGAATAGCTGCCCTGATTGGTCGAAGTAAAGGTCTTGAAGACCAGTACCTTCATTGCCTGATGGTTGTTGAGCCAAGGACGGTAAATTATCGATCAAGACCTCCGTTGCTCCCGTGGTTGTATTCAAACGAGCGATTGCACTAGTGGGTCCGTAGCAAACTTGACTTTGACCTCCTGACAAAATACAAGTTCCGTTACCACCTCTTCCTGCTTGGGCGATATAAAGCTGGCCATCAGGACCGAAGGTCATGCCCCGAGGATTATTTAAACCGCTTGCGAGAACGGTGGTAGAAATATTAGCGGCTAATATCGGAGCGGCTGGACTAACAAAACCAACAGTGAGAGCTAGGGTGATGGTTAACTTTTTGTTACTCATACGTTACTGCCAAGTTACTAATCATCAGACCATCTTAACGGAAAACAAGAAAACTGAAAACATTAGTTAATCAAGATTTTTCGGCATTACCCGATGTTGGTTGTTCTCTAGGAGACTAAGCCATCCCTGAGATAACTTTTTCTGATCACCACAAGTACGGGGAAGCTATTCTTCCGTAATTATAACTAATTACAGCGTTTCTCGTCAAGGAGATTCAGCTAATCTAAGGATAGGCGATTAAAATAGGTCTTAGCTTATAAGTACCCGTTGACAATCATAGTAGTAGAGTGGGTGAGGGGACAATAATCGAAAAAATTGCCCGATAAATTAAGTATTGGCCGTAACCTAGCCCAAAAAGGCTGCTATTCAGGGGCGCTATAGGGTAAGATTAACTATTAGGGTGGAATTTATTGCCGATTTTAATCTTGTCCTAACCGAGCAAAATTGACAATTGAATGTGTAATTTTTAAAATATCTATCCCGTCAATCTCATCTAACCGCAAATGCTCAAAATTTTAGTTGATGGTACACCGATAAGACAAAATCCTAGTGGAATTGGATTATATGCTTATCACCTGATTGCCGAATTAGCTAAATTACAAAACCAAGAAAACTTTTCCCTGTCCATCTGTTTTCAACCATCGGTAAAAAACTGGCTGCGGGGTAATCTTTCTATCCCCGAAAAACTGCAATCCTATCCAGAGGTTAAATGTTTACCAATTCCCGTCAGTCTTAGCAATATCTTAACCCGATTTCCTAATCCTCTAATTCCCTATCTAGAAAACTTTCTTGATTCTCCCGATATTCTCCACGGATTGGATCATGTGGTGTATCCTTGTCGTCAGAGTCGCAAAATTATGACTATTCATGATGTTACTTTTATTAAATATCCTGAGTTTGTCACGGGGATTGTCAAAACCTACACCCAACGCATTAAACAATCTCTACAATGGACAGATTTAGTTATTGCTAACTCCGCAAGTACCAAACGAGATATTATTGAATATTTAGATGTGAACCCAGAGAAAATTTTTGTTACTCCCCTCGCAAGTCGTTATTCTTCCCTCCCCAATTATCCCTCATCCCTAACTATCACTAAACCCTATTTACTCTTTGTTAGTACCCTAGAACCACGAAAAAATATTATTAATCTTATCACCGCTTTTAACTATCTCAAGTACAGGTATAAACTAGACCATAATCTGATTCTGATTGGCAAAAAAGGATGGAAGTATCAACCAATTTTCGATAAAATATCTCAGTCGCCCTTCCGAGATAGTATTCAACATCTTGATTATCTTGCCGATGACTTAGTTGCGGATTATTATCAAAAAGCTGATGTTTTTGTTTATCCTTCCTTTTATGAAGGTTTTGGATTACCAGTTTTAGAAGCGATGACTTTAGGTTGTCCCGTGGTAACTGCTAATACTGCATCCTTACCCGAAGTCACTGGAGATTCGGCAATATTAATTAATCCCGATAATCCCCTAGAAATTGCTGCAGCAATCTATCAAGTTATTAGTGATACATCTCTCCGTCAAGAATTAATCACTAAAGGAAAAAAACAATCGGCAAAATTCTCTTGGCAAAAAACCGCACAAGCTACTATAAAAGCTTATCGTTCTCTTTTATAATAAGTAAGTAGTTATAATTAAATTTAAGATGGATCCCCCCTTAATCCCCCCTTGATAAGGGGGGTGCTGATCACCCCTTAATCCCCCCTTGATAAGGGGGGTGCTGATCACCCCTTAATCCCCCCTTGATAAGGGGGGTGCTGATCACCCCTTAATCCCCCCTTGATAAGGGTGGTGTCTGACAACTTTTAACACCTACCTACTTAAGTAGCTAATATCTATGAATAGGAATAATCAATTATTAATCAATCTCGCTTTTCTCGGTACTAAATATACTGGATTGACTACCTATACTAAAAATCTCATTCCCCAATTAGCCAACTTAAATCCTACCCTAATCACTTCTAATACTTACCCAGATTTTAACACCTATCCTGTGTCGGCAAACCTCACCCAAGAACAGGGAACCAAAGGCAATATTAGGCGCTTAATTTGGACAGAAACCCAACTCTATCAAACCTATCAACAATTAAAGTCTTCCCTACTATTTACCCCCATTCCCGAAGCACCTATTTATGGAAATTGCCGCTATATTGTCACAGTTCATGATTTAATTCCCCTGCGATTTCCGAAATTTTCTCCCCTAACTTTTTATAATAAATACTATTTACCCCAAGTCCTGAAAAAAGCCACACATATTATCGCTGTTTCCCAAGCAACTGCCTCGGATATTAATAAGTTTTTTAACATATCTCTTGACAAAATAACCGTGATTCTTTCTGGATATGATTCTCATAATTTTCGTCCGCTAAATCTGGCGACTCGTCCCTATTTTCTCTATCTTGGTCGTTATGATCCTCATAAAAATCTCGGTCGTTTAATTACTGCTTTTTCCCAAATCGATCCCGAATATCAATTATTAATTGTCGGTCAATTTGACCCCCGTTTTACCCCGGCTCTACAGCAACAGGTAGAAGCATTATCAATCTCTCAAAGAGTGCAATTTTTAAACTATGTTTCCTATGGAGAATTGCCGCAACTTTTAAACCAAGCAACTGCTTTAGTTTATCCCTCCCTTTGGGAAGGTTTCGGATTACCTGTACTAGAAGCGATTGCCTGTGGAACTCCTGTAATTACTTCTAATCTTTCCTCTCTCCCAGAAGTCACAGGAGAGGCGGCAATTTTAATTAATCCCTATAGTATTGATGAGATGAGAGAGGCAATGCAGCAAATCGCCACCGATGAACAATTACGCCTAAAATTAAAATCCCTCAGTCTCCAGCGCGCCGAGCTTTTTAGTTGGGAAAAAACCAGCCAAGAAACCGCCACAATTCTGCAAAGTTTTCTCTAAAAATGGTGACAAAAAAACTTATCAATCATTGTCGGATGGGTTAGACGGCAGTAAGCATTAAAACCCAAGGATATGAGAGCAAAAACCTGTACTCTCATGGGGAGATTCAGTGTTACTTCCTATATATTCTTGTGCCATTCTTCGGGAATTTGAGCGACTTTTTCTTGGCCAGTAGGCTGATGAATAGGTTTTCCTAAAGGACGAATTTTGAGATTTCCTTGCCAATAAGCGGCGATTCTTTCCTTGGCAATTTTCACATATTCTGCTTCTTTTTCACTCCCCATCACTCGACGATTGTGCATAATACTAGCAATCAGAGAAGTTCCGACTCCGGCAAAAGGATCAAAAACCCAATCCCCCTCATTTGTCAAGGCTAAAACACATCTTTCTACTAATTCGATCGGGTATTGACAAGGATGGATAGTTTTCTCTGGATGATTAGATTTAACGTTAGGAATATCCCATAGTAACTCATCCCATTCTTGTGCTAAAAACTCCCAAACATCGCTGGGATTTTTCCCTAAAGGATTACCAGAGGGTTTACCGATATTTTTACCTTTAAAATGGCGCTTACCAGGGTATTTAGCGGGGATTCTCACTGGATCAAGATTAAAGGTATATTTATCGGTTTTTGTCAACCACAAAATAGTTTCATACCTGCCAGAAAATCTTTTAGAGGTATGTAATCCATGGCCAAAATGCCAGACAATTCTATTTCTTAAAAAGAAACCCATTTGTTTAAATAGCTGATAATAAAAAATATCTAAAGGATAAACTTCTCCCTCTTGAACGAAATTTCCCACCTGCCAGCAAATACTGCCATTATCTTGCAAGATTCTAGAGAATTCTCGCAGAATTTTGGTTTGGGTTTCCAGATAAGTATCCAAAGAGATTTTTTTTTCGTAGTCTTTTCCTAAATTGTAGGGAGGAGAAGTAATAATCAAGCTCACAGAATTATCTGGTATAGTCTTGATAAAATTATTGCTATCTCCTTGATAAAGAATTATTTCGGCATCAGGTTGATAAAAGTCTCGTACTGATTTTGATTGAGAAAATAAGGGCAACTGATTCATAGAAAATTTAGTAAAGAAGAGCCACTTTTAATTAGGGTTTGCTGAAAAAGTTTTTCCTGGGGGCAGGGTGTGGGGTGTGGGGTTTTACCCATTTTACATCCAATATGCAAGAGAGCCAGTTTTTTTAAACAATTAATGTTATCGGTAGCCAGCAAAGATATAACAAAAATTCTACTTTTTTAGATAAAAAACGGGAAGAAAGTTTTGACTTTTTTCTATTCTTCCCTTAACTTAGATTAGCTCAAACCCGGAACGCACTCGCCCAATTCCACTGTAAAAGGTTGCCAAGGACGAGGATCAATTACCTTTGTCGGCAAGTCATGGGATGTTAATAATTCTTGAAAAGATTCGGGACTACCCCCAGCACTTAACACCGCCATTAATAATCCTTTAAACTCGATATCACCACCGGCAGCCGTAGAAATAATATATTCGGGCTGCAAGCGTTGACAGACTGCTAAGGCGCTTTCTTGTCCTTTGATTACCGGTCCGAGGAAAGGTATTTTTAAGTCAATCAAAGGGGTAATAATCACGGAGATTTTACCGAGAGAATCGAGGCTAGGAGAATGATAACCGTGGGGTTCGTAGTAGATACTCTGATTTGTCGCTAATTCCTTGATAACATAACCATTTTCCACCAGAGTCGGCCCGACTGGAGAACCGGGGACAGCAGTAATTTCGATCGCATTGTCAAAGATATAACTAGAGCCGTGGGTTAAAGGGATGAGATGGGTATAATTAAGCGCTCGAACTACTTTCTCGGCATTAGGAGAAGCCACCACGGGAATTTGGCGATCGAGTACCTGTAAAGTAGGAGGATGGGCGTGATCTTCCAAACCTTGGGAGAGAAGAATCAGATCGATATGTTCGGGAATGGCATGATTAGCGGTTTTTTTGCCCTCAAATAGCCAAGTTAAATTACCAAAAGTCAGGGAACCTACCAACCAAGGATCGAGAAGCAGGCGTTTTCCCCCGATTTCGATTAACCAAGAATTACTATCAAGCCAAGTTAACTGCATATAATAAGAATGAGGATTTTCTTAATTTAATTTAACATTAGCATTAATTTTTCTGCGCTTGGGGGTTTTTCAGTCATCAGTGAATGCCGTTTATAGCAGTTATCTTAATGGTGAGGTAGGAAGTCTCTGGTTTTAGGGAACAGGCAACAGTAGCCAGTCGTCTGGGGATGATACCAAATTAAGTAGCTGGTTATAATTAAATTAAAAATGGATTTTGCCTTTAATCCCCCCTTGATCCCCCCTTGATAAGGGGGGATCTGAAAGTTTTTAATACCTATCTACTTAGGTTACACTTCATCTTGAGGAGAAACGCTGTCACACTCCTCACTCAATGCCAGTCACTGAAAACCCAAATCTGATCACTGATTACTGATTACTGATCACTGATCACTGATTAGTCAAGGCTTAAGAAATAGGGAAAGTTTAGCTATCTTAGGGAAAGTAGGCGCTAAAAGGGGAGGAAGAACGCATCAGCCGAGACTGAATTTCTATGACTAAACGTACCTTCGGTGTTATCGGACTAGCTGTCATGGGAGAAAATCTCGCTCTCAATGTGGAGAGTCGGGGTTTTCCTATCGCTGTTTACAATCGCACCGCCAGCAAAACTCAAGAATTTATGGAAACTCGCGCCGTCGGCAAAGATGTCAAGGCGGCCTATAGTTTAGAAGAATTCGTCCAAATTTTAGAGCGTCCCCGCAAAATCCTGGTCATGGTCAAAGCTGGCCCGCCGGTGGATGCCGTGATCGAACAATTAAAACCCCTTCTCGAAGAAGGAGATATGATTATCGATGGCGGTAACTCCCTCTACGAGGACACGGAAAGACGCACCCGCGACCTAGAATCGACCACTAAACTGGGTTTTGTCGGGATGGGAGTCAGTGGTGGCGAAGAAGGTGCTCTGCACGGTCCTTCCCTGATGCCAGGGGGTACAGAGTTCGCCTATCGGGAATTAGAGCCGATTTTAACCAAAATTGCCGCCCAAGTCGATGATGGTCCCTGTGTCACCTATGTGGGTTCCGGGGGTGCAGGCCATTATGTGAAAATGGTTCACAATGGCATCGAGTACGGCGATATGCAGTTGATTGCGGAAGCCTACGATGTGCTGAAAAATGGTCTAGGACTAAGCAATCAGCAGTTACAGGAAACTTTCGCCGAGTGGAATCGCACCGATGAGTTTATTTTTTATTTAATTAAAATTACCGCCGATATCTTTAAGTGTGTTGACCCAGAAACCGGTCATCATCTGGTAGATTTAATCTTAGATTCGGCGGGACAAAAGGGAACCGGACGCTGGACTGTGTTAAGTTCTTTGGAGTTGGGGGTGCCGATTCCGACCATTTATGCTGCGGTTAATGCTCGCGTGATGTCCGCTTATAAGGATGAACGGGTAGCAGCCGCCAAAGAGTTACCCGGACCTGGGGAAACCTATCCAGGGGATGCGGCACTATTTGTGGATAAGGTGCGTGATGCTCTTTACTGCTCGAAAATGTGTTCCTATGCCCAGGGTATGGCTTTAATCGCTAAAGCTTCTCAGGAGTTTAACTATAATATCAGTCTGCCGGAATCGGCCCGGATCTGGAAGGGCGGCTGTATTATTCGGGCCGGTTTCTTGGATAAAATTCGCAAAGCTTTTGCGGAAAATCCGGGGCTGCCGAATTTGTTGTTAGCGCCGGAATTTAAGCAAAGTATCCTCGATCGCCAAGAAGCTTGGCGTGAGGTGTTAGTCTTGGCTAATAAGTTGGGAATTCCCGTCCCGGCTTTTAGTTCTTCTTTGGACTATTTTGATAGTTATCGTCGGGCTAATTTGCCGCAAAATCTCACCCAAGCACAACGGGATTATTTTGGTGCTCATACCTACGAACGTACCGATAAACCCAGAGGTGAGTTTTTCCATACGGAATGGATGACTGAATCCTAAAGCTATCTAATATTTTCTCCCCCTTTTTATTTCCAGTAAAAAGGGGAGATTTTTTGGCGATATTAACGCTCAGAAAACGGGTTTCTCCGAGAAACCCGTTTTCTGCTCACAAAAGGCAAAAAGGGGAATAAATAATCAGTCTTTAATAACCAGATTTAGTATTAACTATCGGTCAAGAAATTGGTAGGGATACCCAATCAGTTTTTAATGGGATAATGGCTTTAAAAGTCAGAAAGAGGAATAATTCCACAGGCTTGAATTTTGCTGAAAACGAGGTGAAGTTGCCATAATAACCAATTACCAACTCTCCAGAAAGCCACGGAGTTTTGATGATCAGAAGCTTCCGCAGATGAATAACCAAGATTTTCCTCAAAAATCAACCAATGAACCGGTAAATGACCGAGGGGAGAATTCGGCTCTAATTGAAAGTTTAGTTGCTCATAATTGAGCCATTGACCTTCCTTCCGCCAACCTAAGCGATCGCCAAGTTTCTTTTGAGTTTCATAATCCACTAAACCACCGAGACTAGAGAAAATAGCCTGCTGAATACTAAACCCGAAATGACCATGACTATAATGCAGCCACAGTTGATCAATTTTTTTCAGTTCTGAACAAGGTAATTGAGCAATATCTTGAGGGTAAACCTCATTCCAGTAGGTTCTACCCAAAATTTTTAATAGTAGTTGGGTTGTTTGGCGATCGGCCGCTTGCCACTGTTGCTTTTTTAGCAAATCTTGTAATTGACTATAATCAAGATCCGCCGATTCTTGAGTTAAGATATTTGGAGAAGTCGGGGGATTTTTAGAACTAGAAGATTTGTCAAGATTGTTTTGAGGGAATTGAGAAACAACTATTGCCAGGGGAATTTTGGGGATAGTGTCTTTTTGACAAACCTCTTGTTCCGCTAAATGAGCAGATAATTTATTGATGGTTTTTTCTAGGGAAATAAATTGTGCTGACCATTCACTTTCATTGAATAAGTAATCATCAAATTGCTCAGAGGAAAAAGCCTCTTTTAACCTTGCTTCTTTCTCGTAACCAGTTGCTAGAAAATTTAACAAAAACTCAGAATTTATGGCGGAATCTGACGTTTCTAAAAGATCAGGTTGAGGTGGAAAAATATTATCTACCAAATACTTAATTTCTCCCACTGTTGCATAAAATTCTTCATCCACCTTAAGGACTTCTTCTATTAATAATTGAAAAGGAGCAAAATAGTCCTGTAAGTAGTTTTCAAAATTAATCGCATTTTGGGCAAGATTAGCAATTTCTTGGCGAACTTGTTGGGATTTGAGTTGGTAATGATTTAATTCCTCATAAATTTTGAGTTCTTGAATAATTGCTTGCACAATTTTTTTCTGCTTTTGAGTATACTCGGCTAATTTTTGCACTCCTTCCCCTAGTAATTTCGTTTTTCTCAACATCAAAAAAGATGTTTTTCCCAGTAGCAAAATTGCCCGAAAATTTTCCTGTTTTTCTAGCTTGAGTTGATTGAGAATATTTTGATTATTATTATTTTTAATCTCTAACTTTATTCTCTCGTAGTCTAAGATTTTTAATTCTTGATATTTTTGGGAAAATAAAATTTTGAGATTGTCACTGAGTTGGAGTAAAAAACGATAATATCCGTCTTGATAGATTTCTAGTCCGTTAATTAATAAATTATAGTCTTTAATTAATAACTGCGTCTCAATCAGGATTTCTTGTTGAGTAATTTTTTCTTTTCGTTTAATAATCTTACCAAAATAGTAATGGTAGCGAACTCCTTCCTGAATTAATTTCCGACGTTCCTTGATGATTTTCTGAAAATGTTTTAAGCATCTATTCTTAAAAACAGGAAGTTGATAGCTTTGCTCATAAATGGCAATTTTTTTATAGGTCATCAGATGTTGAGAGTTCCTATTTAGCATAGCTATCTTAGACCAAAAAATTTCTCAATACTTAGCAATAATTATTCGGTTCCCCCAGCTATTACAAGAGGGAGCAACCCCTAATTAAACATTTTCAACGACAACTGTTTCATTTTCAACAACTGTTTCATTTTCAACAACCGGTTCATTTTCAATAACTGGTTCATTTTCAATAACTGGTTCATTTTCAATAACAACTGTTTGAGGACTTTCAGGAGTTGGATCAGTTACCGTTTCTGGCTGCTTTACTGTCTGTTCTTGATGCTCGGTTAAGTGTTTTTTGGTTTTTAATTTCAAGTCATCAGTCAGAGGTAAACTATCAATTTCAGCCAAAAGTGTTTCCAGAGATTCTTTTTTACTTCGCTCGGCGTAAAAAGCATTGAGAACCGCTTCAATTCCGTACTCGGCGATCGCATCTCCTAAGACAGTCACCAACCCCATCGCTCCGATACCCAGAAAAACGACAAAGGGTTGTCCGAGGGTAACAATTAGCACGATGACAGCAATAATAGCGGAAGCTAAATAAGCACCAGCCACTTTTTTAATAATGTTATCGAGTTCCATAAAAATCACCTCAAATTTTTAGCGAAGGATTAGTTTAATTGTAAAGCAAGGTTAATCTGTCTGTTGCTCGCTGTCAAGTAAAGCTTGAAGAAACGGTTCAAGATTTTTGGGACGATAATCGGAAAAAGCTTTTAATCGTTTGACCACACTGTGATGAACGGTAACAACTTTTGTGTTGAAATGTCGCGACTGCTCACCTCCCAAGGCCGACAATCCCTTGACCGTATTATCGAACTTGATGGTCGGGTCTGGTTTAATTTGGAATTCCTCGGATTCAGAGGTATTTGAGTTAAACTCTAATCCCAATTTTTTGGCTTGATTAATCATCCATTGTAAGGGGTAGTCGGAAAGTCCTTGATATTCTTTTTTGCCACCACCTAGACAGGTATGTTCACCGACAAATAAAACTTCTTTGACAACTTGTTCAGGATTTTCGGGATTGGCTTTGATCGCAGTGGAAGGGAAGTTTTTCCGTTTTTCATCAATGGCAACTGCATGAAAAGCATTTTGGATAATCGGACTTAATTTTGTATTACTAAATTCATATTTTTTATGATAAAACTTCGCTAGGGGAAACCAGGGAGTTAAATCGGGAATACCCAAATTGCCAACTGTATCCCAGCAACCTAACATCTTGACTGGAATACGATCTTGAAAATCTTCTTTTTCTGTCTCAATTTTTTTGGCATTAGCGGCACGAAATTGTTGAGCTTTGGCACTATCGGAACTAACGGTGTGATCTCGATATAGTTGATAAGCTTGGGGAATTTCTTTAATCTTAGAGGGTTTTAGGATTCCGCATTTATCGATAAAACTTGCCAAACATCGAACGATATATGCTCCGCGACTAAAACCTAATAAATAAATTTCATCTTCGCTTTTGGGATTGTAGTTAAGGACAAGAAAACGATAGGCATCTTGAATCATTCGATCGAGTCCCCAGCCAAAAGTTTCATTTCCTAAACTTTTGATGAATTCGTTATCTTCTGGGCTGCCAGAACCTGACAGAAAGACGATTTGAGGGGTTTGATCTTCGGCAATATATTTAATGGATTCGGCGAATTTAACCACGTTGGTGGGGTAAGCACTGGCCGAGTCTTCCCAAGAACCATCACAACAAATAATTAACCGTTTTTTCTGGTTTGAATAAGTCAGTATATCTGGTTGAGAAATTGCTTTTTCAGTAATTTCCTCCATTTCATTGCTGGTAAGGGCAGCTTCTTCGGTGATTATAGTTGATTCTGGATTCTCTTCTGGGGAGGGTTCTTGATGTTCGGCTGGAGCATCCTGTTCAATTACTTCTTCTTCTTCAAGGGAGTTAAATATTTCGTTGACCATTGTTATCCTTTTTGCATTCCTTCTAACTTTACTGCTAGTCTGAGTTTTTGATTTAGGGGGCGAGGTCGGTTTGGCGGGAAGACTATCTAGTTGCCAGGTTGTCCCATAAAGAATACCATGATTGCTATAACTTGTTTGATCTTCTGCACTGCCATTGAGTGATAAATAAGTGACTAGGCTAAGGTCATCAACCCTGGGAGATTGATACATCGTTTTTTCGATTTCTTCTTGGCTAAGTGCTTGATTCCAAACAGAAAGTTCGGCGAGACAACCTTGCCAATAATGGGAGAGATTAACAGCGGCTCCTAAGATGATTTTTTCAATTCCGGTTAAGGTACGGTTATGACCGTTGCCACGATGCCATATGATCCCGTTACGGTGGATTAACATTCGGCCTGTGGTGGCATTTTTGACAAAGGCCCAGTGAGTCCAATCACTATAATCTTTAATCTTGACTTTTTTTTCAATTCGATCGAAACCTTCTTCATTACCTGCATCCCAAAAAATCGCAGGTTTGACGGAATTCCCCCAGGGAAGGGTAATATGTAGTATGCGGTTATTCTCGCGATTAACAGCTTCTAAAAGAGTAGTTTCTGTAGCTAAATTATTTTCTCCTTTTGCCCAAAATGTAATGGTAACACTCTGATCGATATCGAGAAATCTCCCGGATAGCTCCATGCAATCATCGATGCCATTAAATTTTAGTACAGAGCGTTGTTCAGCCATTGGTTTTGTAATCACCTAGGGGAGAAAGAGGTAATCAGGGGTTCAGGGACTCTGACTAATAAGAGATTGATCTATTTGTCGCGGTCTTTGTGAACGTTATCGCCTAGCTTACCACATTTTAATCATCTAGCGATATAAGTGAGAAGTTTTCGTAAAATTTAGTTTCAATAGCCTCTCATCCTATATTCTTACTCAATTCTTGTTGGTAGAAACTGGCAGTTAAATTGCTGGCATCGTCAGACAGCTGGCGGGTTTGTCCAGGTTCTGGGGTCGATTCGAGGTCTGGCTATTGGCCTGATTATATCAATCTTTTCCAGCCAGAGAGCTTAAGGTGAGATTTTAAGCCACTTTAAGATTTGAGGATTTTTGTCATAACGATAGGTAAAACCATCCTTGGCTAGGATCAAATTTCCGCGACTAGCTTTACTACGAACACTAGAGAGCGATAAGTCGGTTAATAGTTTCATCTCTTGATGAGAAAGTCCCTCAAGAGACTGATCGGTTTCTGGGGATTCTGACCCATAATTAATGGTAATATCGGGTTTTACAGAATTGTCCTTAGGGGTATTAGTAAACATTTCTTGAGCTTTCTTAAGGCGATAATTTTCAACAGTCAAGAGTTCCCAACTAGAGTTAGCCGAGAGTTCTAGAACCCATTGATGATAATTAAAGAGACTTTCTCGATGACCGACACTAATAAAAGTTGTCTTACGAGCTTTTAATTGCTCATATAGAATCCTTTCGTTGACTAAATCTAGGGCGCTGGTTGCTTCATCTAAAATGATAAAACTGGGGGGATTAACTAAGAGGCGAGCAAAGGCTAGACGTTGTTGTTCTCCTAGGGAGAGAATGTTTTCCCAGGGTTTTTCAGAGTCAAATTCATCCACCCGACTTAGTGCGTTTTGTAAATTGACTTGTTGCAATACTGCTTGAATTTCGCTATTAGTTATCTGACGATCGGTCTGAGGATAGAGCAGTTGTTCGCGTAAGGTTCCTAAGATAATGTAGGGACGTTGGGGTAAAAAGAGAATTTCTTCAAGGGGTGGCCGTATTAAACGTCCGGTACCGGAATTCCATAAACCCGCGATCGCTCGTAGGAGGGAACTTTTGCCGCGGCCACTAGGGCCAACAATCAGTAATCCTTCACCTGGTTGAACAGAAAGAGATAGATCTTCGACAATTACCTGCTCATAGTCGGGAGTTTGTAAAGTGACTTTCTCAAAGGCAAAATGATTTTCTTCTATAGTTTTGATCGTGCTGATATTCTCCGGTTGTTGAGTGACGGTTTCTAGGGCAGTCGCAAATTCATTTAAACGTTCAACATAACTAGAAAATCGTCCCGAAATGCCAAATTCAGTGATCAGGTCGCCCAAAGAAGTAGCGAATATATAACAGGCTGTGGAAGCTTGTTCCACCTGTCCATAATCGATCTCACCTCTAATATACAAAGGTCCCAGAATTAAGAAGGGAAATACTTGAATAGCGGCTTGATAGCCCCTAGCAAACAGTTCGTTCCCTCTTTCCCAATCAATTTTATCGAGAGTATCTTCTAATACCTTTTTAAATCTTCGCTGAATGATATTTAATTCTTCTTTTTCCCCCCGAAAAAAAGCGATGGATTCAGCATGATTCCGAACGTGAGTTAACGCATAATTATAATCAGCTTTTGAAGCTAATTGCTTTTCATTGATCTTGATTAATTCTTGATTTAAATAAAGGGCGATAAAATTACCGATGACTGTATAAATAAGTAGGGGAATAGCAATCCGCTCAGAAATCGTCCAAATCACCACTAAAAAGACAAGCATCTTCAGGCTTTTTTCTAGGAAAGATGAGAAAAAGCTAAGAGCATTACTGGTGATCGGTTCAATTTCTTGAGCAATGCGTTGATCGGGATTATCAATATCAGATTTGAAATTAATTCTATAATAGGCACGTTTATGGAAGTATTTAGTTAAAACCTGACTATTTAGCCATTCATACCAATCTAAAGCAATTTTTTTGGAAATATTTTTACTGTAACCGACTAGCAGTGTCACCAAGATCAGCCCAATCACATAGGCGATCAATTCCCGATTAAATTTGGCATAGTCTCCCTGTTGTACAATTGCGTCAATCAAGCGACGAATAGCAAAACTATTAAAAAGCGTTACGACTACTAGCCCGAGGATTAGAAAAAGTAGCAAAAATAGCATTCCCCAGCCACGAATTACTGCGGGAAAGCTTCTTGCTCCTGGTTCGGTCGGATACCAGTAAGGTTGAGTAATCGCCTTGACATCTTTCAAAAATTGGTTAAAAGAAGCAAGTACATTTTTATTTTCAGCAACTTGGGTTGACATATTTCCAAAAAAAAGGGGTTGACGCTATTGGTAGTCGGGCAGCAGTTGAGCCTTTGCTAGTTTAACATTTTTGTCTCATATTTTTCCAAGCAAGTAAATAAGTAGAGATCAGGGATAAATCGAGAGGATGACAAACGATTGAGCTATGGGCTAATCCCTCGATAGTTTGACAAGCATCGAAGCGAGGCTTTGTCTGACCAATCATTTTAGCTGATTTTAAAATAATTGGGAAGCAAGAACTAACGGCTTTTTCTCCTCCCTGCTCAAAAAGGTAATTTTCAACCATCACTAACCAATTTTTAGCGGATACCGCTTCAGTGGCATAACCACAGGCATTAATTAGTTCAAAAAGTCTCTGCCATGAAATTGATTCAGGATTAACTAAATGAAAGGTTTTTCCCAGAAGTTGCTTGTGCCTTGAGAGATAAACAATAGCTTTACTGGCATAGTCAATGGGAATGATATTTATATCCACATCAAAAGTGGGAAATTTTTCTGATTTAATACATATTTGAATAAACTGAAAAAAGAAATTATTCGATTTTCTATAAATTCCAGTTTTGCTGTCACCCATAATTCTTGTGGGTCGATAAATAGAGACGGGCAAACCTCTTTTTTGAGCTAGGTGTATTAATTCTTCAGCAACCCATTTGCTTTGTTTATAGCCCGTATTTAAACTGGGAGAAAATCGAGGAAATTCTGTCTCTCTAATGGGTGTATCTTGTCTATGAGCCTGACTAAAAAAAATGGCCAGTGTCGAGATAAAATGAACAGGTTTAGTTTTTCTTAGTCCGGCTAACTTAAGAATTTCTTGAGTTCCCAGAACATTAACCGCTTTCATTTGATAGTAAGGGGGGATCGGGTGGTTTTGTGATCCGTTATGATAAATAACATCAATCTCGGTGGCTAATTGACAAAACTCTTTCTCAGAAAGACCTAACAATGGTTGAGCCAAATCGCCAAGCATTGGGATAATACGATCATCAAAAGGTTCCTGCCAAAGTTGGTAAGATTGGAGGTTTTCTTTTAGTCGCTGTTTACCAGTTTCTAAAGTATGACAACGAATTAAACAATAGATATTAGCGGTGGTTTGATCGATCAGTTCCCGGAGCAAATAAGCCCCTAAAAATCCAGTAGCGCCAGTTAAAAAAATTGATTTTGGCTCGTCAATATCCTCCTTCAGAGGACTGTCAAAACTGATATCAGGATTAAGAATAGCTTCTGTTTTTAAATTTGGAATACATTCTTGATTGCTCATTATTTGCTAGGACATATCTAATTTAATTTAGGGAGTGGACTTGCTTCAATCAAACTCTGCACAGGCATAGTGTCAATAATTCTATCTATTTGAAATCCAGCACTTGTTAATAGGACTTTTAATTCATTTTCTGAGCGAATTTTTCCTGAATGAAGCATCCATAACTGTAGATCAGCTAAATTGTCTCTCCAATAAATTTTGCGGATAATTCTTTCTGCAATTAATAATCGAGATGTGGAAGGCATATACTGGCGACAGTTTTTGAGAATATCAACCACTTGTTGATCATTCCAACTGAGCAAAACTTGCTTAAGTAAATAAACATCCGCTACGACGGGAACCGATTCAAAAAAATCTCCACTTATCAACTCACAGCGTTCGCTTACCCCTTCCTGTTTCAATAAATTTTTGGCTTTTTCAAGGGAGTATGGCTGTTCAAAAAGTATCCCTTTTATTTGAGGGTAACGTTTTAAGATAGCAGCAATCAGTTTTCCCTGACCGCCTCCAATATCTGCCAATACTTCTACGGAGGAAAAATCATAAGCTTCTAATATTTTGGCTATTTGGAATGTGGTTATATCATTCATTGATTGATCATAAACTTTATTTTGGCTAGGATTCTCTCGATGGTACTCCTCAATATCAAGACCATACATGGCTTTAAAAGCTCCTTCACCAGTCGTTAAACTTTGGGTAAAATTGCCCCAACAAGCATAACTTTCTTCTATCTCGGTAATTAGCCAGTTGCGTAAAGTTCCCACTTGATCATCCCTTAGATAAGCCGCTAAGGGAGTATTTTGAAAATAATCCGGTTGATTTTCTTGCAAAACTCCTAAACTGACCAAAGTTCGTAAAAGACGATAGAGAGAATCAGCATGAGTGTTAGTTTCCGTCGCTAATTCTTGATAGTGTTTTGAGCCATCTCCTAACAGATCAAGAATTCCTAATTTTACAGCAGCATAAATACATTGACTGATCTGAAACCCCCTAATCATCAGTAAAACGGTGTCTCTAGGAGATATTTGATTTGGGTTTTCCCCAGGAAGATTAAACATAATTTAATGACCTTTTTGATTGAGCTTACGGATTCCCTAAAAAGGGTATTTTTTGCTAAGAATAGATCCTTGGCTAAATTATTAACGATTTTACCTTACTTGTCAACAATTCTAGGCTTGACTGTATTATTCCCTCAGTTTGACCAGAAACAGCAAAAACTAGAGCCTCTCGATAAATTCTTTGAGCGGGGTGGCTGACTAAATTAGCTGCGCCTTTAGAAATAGTAACCGCCGCCAGAGTACAACGCCATGCCAAGTCAATAGTCCAAGCTCGCAATTTGTGTTTTTCTGCCAAATCTAAAGCTGGATTGTTATTAGCTTTCTTGAGAGAATTTTTACAGCTATCTAATTCTGAAGACAAGGCTTCAAAAGCATCCTTAATAAAAGGCTGAGAATTTTTTTGCACAGTATTTTGTAGGATATCTAAGGCTGCATAAGCACATCCGATAGTTGCAAAAGTAAATCGAGTCAAGATTCTATTTTTATCATTTTCCGCCATCCAACTTGCTGATTTAATATCAACCACAAGCTCTTCAGACAAAAACCATTCGTTCAGGATAACACTCACCGTGTTAGTGGATGTCATCGCCCCTAGTTGCGCTGGTTCAGTAAAGCTAATTACACCCCCTTGCTCCTGAACCATTTCTTGAAAAGGAACTATCCCAAAAAGAGAGTCACCACTAGGTAAAGCAGCCACGACAATAAGTTCCTCCAATATGTCCCAACCGCTCGCCCAAGGTACTTTTCCTTCTAACTGATAGCCCCCAGGCACGGGGAAGGTTTTTAAGGGCTGTTCGTTAGTCCTTCGCCAATGAGAATTACTGGCGCCTAACAAAAGTTTGCCTTGGCTCATTAAAGGCAAATATTTTTGTTTTAACGTCAAGTTTTCGCTGCGCGACAGCATGACTCCCGCCCCCTGGTGTTGAGTTTGCAAAAATGCCAAAGCACCAGAATATCTGGCTACTAACGCTTGAAAATCATCAAAAGTTTCTTGACTCACTTGAGTCCCCCCCCATTGAGGGGGAATTCTTAATCCCAATAAACCTAATTCTGCCAGACCATGAAGTGCTTGTCGCAAAGCATTGGTGTCCCGATCAATTTCTGTTGCATTAGGGGCAACGGATGATATTAAATAGGATTTAGCTGTTTGTAGCAGACTGTTTTGAGCGATCATCTTTAACACACCTCAACCAATTTTAAAGAATGTTTTACTTGCTTGAAAGTTAACTCTAACTTTTCCACCAATTCATCACATTGAGTTTCTGTGATAATAAAGGGTGGCGAAATTAAGATATGGTCTCCATCGACTCCGACACCAGTACCAAACCTCCCTCTGAGGATTAATCCATTTTCTAAGCCTACTTGCATAATTTTTTCAGTAATACCCAGGGAACGAGAAAAAGGTTGATGATTGTCTCGATTTTTAACAAATTCAATTCCTATTAATAATCCTTCCCCCCGAACATCGCCTATGATTGGCTCCCGTTCAGCCAGTTTTTCTAATTGATGTTTGAGGTATTTACCCATCACTGCACATCGTTCTATTAAATTATGTTTAGCCATATAGTTCTGCACAGCTAAAGCCGCAGCGCAACTAATAGGATGACCGGCATAGGTAAACAATGACAGGGGTATATTTTTAGTTGCATTGTCAAATACTTCCCGAACCCGTTGATGAACAATAACTGCACCAATAGGAGCGTACCCGCTGCTTAAGGCTTTCGTGGCTGTAATTATATCGGGAATTGCCGCCCAATGGTCAACCCCAAAGTTTTTACCCGTTCGACCAAAACCCGTGATAACTTCCTCAGAAATCCAAAGAATATCATAGAAATCACAAATTTCTCGCACTTTTTCATAATAGCCAGGAGGCGGAACAATGGCACTCCCGGCACCGCCAATAATCGGTTCAGCCACGAAAGCTGCTATGGTATCTGCTCCTTCTTGTTCGATTATTCTTGCTAGTTCATTAGCACAAGTTAATTCACAACTGGGATAGGTAAGTTTATAGGGACATTGATAACAGTGAGGTGCTTGAATATGGGGAAAATTTAAGAGGTCAAAGGGTGATAAACTTTCTCGCACAAACCTACTACCAGTCATGGCGAGAGTGGCAATTGTATGTCCGTGATAGCTATGCCAACGAGAAATAATTTTGTATTTGCTGGCTTTGCCTCGTAGTTTATGGTAATAAAGAGCTATTTGAAAAGCCATTTCATTAGCGGTTGAACCACTGGTGACAAAACCGACTCTATCCATACCTTCGGGAGCCATTGTTGTCACCACATTGGCCAACTTTTCCTGGGGTTCACTGGTGAATTGAGCCTTATGAATAAAACACAGTTGACGAGCTTGTTCTGCCATGGCATCGGCCACTTCTGTGACACCATGACCGATGGAAATAACATGAGTCCCCCCGATGGCATCTAGATAGATTTTTCCCTCTGAATCATAAACATAAATACCTTTTCCCGATTCTGCCATTAAACAGGTATTATGCCAACGAGTTGTATTGAAAACATGGGATTGATCGGGTTTCATTGATTGACGATTACCTCTAATAAATTTTCAAAATTTGACGCTATCCTAGTGATAGTATCTGCTTGAAACAACTCTTTTTTATACTTCCACCATAGCTGAATAACAGTTCCTGAAGGAGTATTTTTTTTCCAGAACAATATTCCTAAATCTACTCTTGCCATTGATGATTTAATCGGTATGGGGGTGACATTCAAACCCGATAATTCTAAATGATCTGTGGGAGCTTTTTGTAAAAAGTCTAAATACACTCTAAAAAAGCGTTTATTTCGCTCTATCGGCGGGTCAAAGGTTTTGGCGATTTGCTCAAAAGGTACATCTTGGTGAGTGATAACAGCAAGCATCTCCTGTTGAACCCGTTTTAATAGGTGAAAAAAGTGGTCATTTTCGCCAAAATTAAGTCTTAAAAGCAAGTGCTTACCAAAATCTCCCATGACAGATGCAAATTGCTGCTGATTGCTATCAATCGCTGGAACGCAGATAACGAGACTTTCCTGAGAATCGTACTGATGGAGTAAAAGTCCAAAGGCAGTGGCGATGGTGGTAAAAAAAGTCACTTTTTGTTTCTGACTCAAAATTTCTAACTGAGTAGTCAGTTCAGGAGAAATCTGCGTTTTTAGGGTGGCTGCCTGGAAGCTTTGCACCTCTGGTAGCGATCTGTCAGTGGGAAGGTTTAAAGGTTGGGGTTCTCGACTTAACCACTGTTGCCAATAGTCGCGCCTTATTTTTAGTCCTTCTTCTGTAAGAGATTGACGTTCGGCGATTGCATAATCGCTATATTGTAGGGGTAATTCGTCCAAAGGAGAAGGGTTATCAGAGAGGAAAGTATCGTAGAGAAGACTCAACTCTGCCATTAATATTTCCGAAGATTGTTCATTGGCCAGCATTATGTGTAAACCGATCAGCAAAATATGAGATGTTTCCGACAATTGTAGTAGATTAACAAACAACCAAGGATCTTTGTCCAGAAAAACTTGGTTTTTGATTTTTTCTGCGGTTATTCTTTCTATTTCTTGCTGTTGCTCTACTTCTGAGCGGTTTTGCAGATCAATAATTTCAAGAGCTATCTTTGTATTGGGATAGACAACCTGCCTTAAAGAACCATTGATTTCTTCTAATTTTGTTCTTAGAATTTCATGGCGACGAATAATCTCATTAAAACTTTTTTCCAAAATAGCTACATTCAGCTTTCCTTCCAGATGGAAGTAGTTAGGTAGATAATAAAAGCTACCTAAATGACGATAATCCCAAAATCGCTCTTGAGCAAAAGAGGGCGGATAATAGCGAATTTCGTCAGCAGATTGGGAATTTGTTGCTTCAATTCTGTTAAATGTTGATGATTTTTTTGACAAACAAGTTACTAATTCAGCAATGGTGGGCGACTGAAATAGGTCAAGCATCTGCAAGTTTTTATTCAACTTTTCTTGGATTCTATTCAATAAAATAATGACTTTGAGAGAATTTCCGCCTAACTCAAAGAAGTTATCATTAATACCTATTGGCTCTAGTTGCAGAACTTCAGACCACAAGTTCGCTAATATTTCTTCTTCTCGATTACGAGGAGCCACAAAATTAGCTTTATTACTGGTTAATAGATAACTCGGTTTTGCCAGTTTTGACAAGGCTAGACGGTCTATTTTATCATTAGGCGTAAGGGGCAATTTGTCTAAAATACTGATGGCATTGGGCAGCATATATTCTGGCAATTGACTTTTGATAAATTGACTGAGTTCTAATACTAATTGCTGCTTAAATTTAATCTCGATTGGATTATTGGCATAGGTAAATATATCTTCAATAGGAGAACTAATGGAAAAAATTGCTGGTTGGAATGGTGCGGATTTATGGCTAAAAACTAGATCATAATATCCTGTGGCATCGGTGTTAATCCAGCTAATCTCTAGGTGATAAGGTAAGTCCTCCACAAGAGCCATTATCCGATCAATTTCTACCCCATGCTTCGGCTGCTTACCTAGCCACTGGTTTAGTTGCTTAAGTGAGTCGCTTTGATCAGCTTCTTCTAACCATTGTTGAACCTTAACTTCCTTGCTCAAACGAGCATTAGGAATACGAGAAATACCTAAATTTTTCGGTTGATCTTCAGTTAAAATACGTTTAACTTCGTCTAAGTTCAGTTGTTCTTTTTGCCAGTCTAACCAATCAATCTCTGTCAACGGTTCAACGGAACTATTGATAGATAAAATCGCCTCGTAACGAAAGCGAGTTAATTCATTATCATAAACCCCAGTTTTGGGTTTTATTTGCACATGAGTAATTTCAGGAAATTGTTGTTGAAGTTCTAGGAAGAAAAAGGGATGTAATAACAACTCTTCTTCTGCTTGTTGTTTGCGGGTAATTCTTTCTTGTAATTGACAGGCAAGAACATGATCATTAGCCCGATAAGCTTCTACAGAATTACAATAGGTTGGCAAAAGGGCTAAATTACGAATATCTCCAACAAGAATATGACCTCCTTTTTTAACCCGTTTAATTAACCCTTCTAAAACTTGCAATAGGTAGGCGGTACTGGGGAAATGTTGCAGCACAGAGTTCATGATAACAGTATCAAAACTTTCTGACTCCAACCCCGCTAAATCATCGGCGCTTCGTTCCCACAAAGTTACATGATCTAAACCGCCTATTGTTTGCTGAATTTTCCGAATATGATCTAAAGCAGGACGAGAAAAATCAAGACCTACATACTCGGAACAATCCGGGGCAACTCGAGTTAATAATAATCCGGTGCCGCAGCCAATTTCTAAAACTTTTTCTGGGTGTAATTCTTGAATGCGCTCAACGGTTTTATTAACCCATTCGTGCATTTCTTCTTCGGGAATTGGCTGTCCGTCATAACTACTATCCCAACCAATAATATTAAAAGTAAGATCACTTTGAATAGGTGTTTTACTATCGGTTTGCTGATTAACAGTTTTCCAAAGAGCCAGATATTCTTGTTGAGTTTTTTCCTGTTCTAAGGAATCCTCAGAAGTTAGATGAGGAACGACATAAGCGATTAACTGTTTATCCCCTAATTGATCTTGGCTGAGGATAACCGCCGCCGAATCAATCGCCGAGTGTTGAATCAATACATTCTCAATTTCTCCTAGTTCTACCCGAAAACCTCGAATCTTAATTTGATTGTCAATGCGTCCTAAGTATTCAATGTCACCATCGCCTAAATAGCGACCCAAATCTCCAGTTTTATAAAGCCGTTCTGAGGGATTAAAAGGGTTATTGATAAAGTTTTCTTGGGTTAATTCTAGCTGATTGAGATAACCTCTCGCTAAACTAATACCAGCAATATATAATTCCCCTTGAGTTCCTTGGGGGACAGGCTGTAAATTCTGATCAAGAATATAGATTTGTGTCTGATTGATGGGACGACCAATAGGGACAGAGGTACAGTTTTCTGTTAATTTATAATTAGATAAATCACAATAGGTTGCTTCGACAGTGGTTTCTGTCGGTCCATAAGCGTTAATTAATTGGGGTACTCGGCGGAGTTTCCCAGTTTGTAACATTTCTTCTATATATTGCTGCCATAGTTTGAGTTTTTCGGGTAATAAACTTTCTCCACCCACAAATAATAATCGCACCGATTCGGGGAAGGGTTCCTTAGTTCGCGCTAATTCGCTAATTAAAGCCTGCCAAAAAGCTGTGGGTAAATCTAAGATTGTTAGTTGCCATTCTCGACACTTTTCGATAAAGCTAGAAAATGAGCTTAACATCGCCTCAGTTCGCAAAAACACTGTGCCACCAACAGTTAAGCAAGGATAAATTTCCTCGACGGCAACATCAAAACTAATCGAGGCAAATTGTAAAATTCGATCGCTTTGACTGAGATTAGCGGTAGTCTTAACCACTTCAATAAAATTAACCACAGAGCGATGTTCAATCATCACGCCCTTGGGTTTTCCGGTGGAACCTGATGTATAGATAATATAAGCGAGGTTTTCGGGGTTAACTTCAATATCGGGATTTTCTGGCTTTTCTAGGGCAATTAGCTCCCAATCTTCATCCAATTTCAGAAATTTAACTCTCTGATTGTCCCCGAATTTACCGATTAAATAACTATTGGTGATTATAAGAGATAATTGAGCATCTTGTATCATATAATCCAAGCGCTCCGGGGGATAGTCGGGGTCGAGGGGAACATAGGCGCATCCGGCTTTGAGAATAGCCAAAAGGGCCATCACCATTTCCGGGGAACGTTCAACAGATAAGCCGACGAGACTTTCCGGTTTTAGCCCACATTTTTGTAAATAATGGGCCAGTTGATTGGCTTTTTGATTTAAGCTTTCATAGCTAATTTGCCAGTTTTCCCCAATCAGCGCCATAGCTTCAGAGGTGCGTTGTACCTGCTGTTCAAATAATTGATGAATAGATTGAGTCATGGGAACTAAAGTAATTTGATTTCACTCAAGGGCCATAGTTGGCTTAATTTGCTTGATCCTATTTTCCAAAGCGACGCTCGCGATTTTGAAACCAGTGGATAGCTTCTTCAATATCTGCTGGAGTTAGATCGGGAAAGAAGGTATTTGTAAAGTAGAGTTCACTATAACAACTCTGTAGGGGCATAAATCCAGATAACCGACATTCTCCAGAGGTCCGAATAATCAGATCTGGCGGCGGACAAAATTGATCCATTAGCTGATGAGGTTCGATCTCTTCAGGTTTAACCCCCTTTTCTACTAGGCGGCGGACTGCGCGGATTATCTCATCTTCACCACCGTAGTCTAGGGCAAAATTGAAGATGTGACCGGTCATTCCTTTGGTGCTATGCTCTACCTCCTCAACAATAGACAAGAGATGTTCAGGAAGGCGATCTTTTCTACCTAAGTGTCGCAACTGTACTGAGTATTCAACTGATAAGGGCAATAAATTGCTGAGAAACTGACTAAAAACATCCATTAAGTTGTCAACTTCGCTATCGGAACGCTTCCAGTTTTCGGTGGAGAACAGCCACAATGTCGCGCCGTAAATTTCCTTATCCCAAATCGTTTTTAATAGGGAAGGTGCCACCTCTATAAATGCTTTTATGTGACCTTCTTGGGGAGATAAGCCCTGATTTTTTGCCCATCTTCTGTTACCGTCTGGAATGATGGCAATATGCTTGAGAGGTTTAGTAGAGATGTTGTTAGTCATAAAATTTTTCCTGATCAGGTTAAATTGAGTAGTTTGGCAAACAGATCGGTATTTAAGTTTCTGGTTTAGAGTGGAGTAGCTTCAATTAAACTCTCTATAGATTGACTGTCAATAATTTTAGTTATTTGAAAGCCAGCCGTTTCTAATAATACCCTAAATTCAGATTCCGAGCAAATTTTTCCTGAACCTAGCATCCATAAATTGAGATCAGCTAAATTATCCTTCCAACGATTTTTGTGCAAAACTTCGATCCACGATTAACAATCGAGAGGATGGGGCCATAGCCTGACGACAGTTTTTGAGAATTTCAAGGGCTTTTTGATCATCCCAATTGAGCAGAATTTTCTTCAGTAAATAAATGTCTGCTTTAAGGAAAATGGGGTCAAAAAAGCTCCCAGTAATCAAACTACAACGGTCGATCACTCCCTCTTGTGTTAGTAGATATTTCCCCTGCTCAATACAATAAGGTTGTTCAAATAGCACCCCTTTAATCTGGGGATAATCTTGTAAAATAGCATCCAGAAATTTTCCGTATCCTCCGCCAATATCTGCGACAATTTCCCCAACAGAAAAATCATAAGCATCCAAAATCAGGGGGTTTTGAATTGCAGTTATATCAACCATTGCTTGATCAAAAACTTCAGCTTGATCAGAATTTTGTTGATGAAACTCTTCAATATTGACACCATACATAGACTCAAAAGCACCTTGACCTGTGATTAAACTTTGAGTCAGATTTCCCCAACTAGCATAACTTTCTTCTATTTCCGCCATCAGAAAATTGCGAACAGTTCCCTGTTGCTTATCTCTTAAATAAGTTGCTAAAGCAGTGTTTTGGAAATAGTTGGGTTGGGTTTCTTCTAAAATCCCCAGACTGGTTAACGTCCGCAAAAAACGATAAAGTAAATCAGCATGAGTATTGGTTTCAGTGGCTAACTGTTGATAAGATTTTGTTTCATCTGCCAACATATCAACAATTCCTAATTTGGCGGCCGCATAAATACATTGGCTAATCTGAAAACCCCTTATCATCTGCAAGACAGTGTCTCTATCAGACATTTGCCCAGGATTTTCTCGCTGAAGATTAAACATGATTGAATGAGCAAAGTTGAGATGGTTGTTAATGGAATGACTCCAGAGATATTTTTAGACGAAATAACTCTCAGGAAATTTTTCTGTAATCATCATAATCGCTTGCTTCTGAGAGAAAACACGATAGGTACGAGAAAAAAGTTTTTCTTCTGGACTGATTTGAAAATCCTCAGCCAAATCCCCCGCAGGTTCTTGAGATAAATCAATGATTTCCTTAAAGGTTTCCATCCGATTTTCTAACCAAAGCTTACCGATGGGTTTTCCTGAATTGATTAATTCCTCTTGAAACTTGGTGTTTAGCCTATCAATAACAATAATAGACTCGGCATAAATTAAATTTTTTTGGCTAACTGTACTGCGAAGAAATATTTTTCTCTTGATAATTTTACTACCTTTTTCAAGCTCTAAAACTGGCAAGTCTTCCTCTAAATATACCGCTTCTTCAGACAGTTTAACAATTGACATTTTTTCCAACAAATAAATCTCTAAAATGTCGGTTAGAGTCCCATCGGTTATTAAAATGATTCGCTGGAGTGTGCTTAACTCCGAAAGATTAAGAGGGGTTTTGCTAAAACTATTTTTTAGCAACTCGATTTTACACCGATTCGGTGGTTTCTCTGGCATCATGGCACAATTCCTTAATTTGCTTGATAGAGAGAGATTTATAAAGTTAGCCCATCGATAATTAGTGGATTTATTTCCTCGGAAAAAGACGAACAAATTGATTGTATCTCTTATTGCGCTTTAGCTGGGGACAGGCAGCCAAAGCGCAGCTAGGAATAAAACTCTCTTCCTCCATTTCCTCTGTGTGTATAGCAAAACAGAGAACAAATTAATCTATCTTCATCAAATTCAAATAAGGACTGTGAGCTTTTGAAATGAAAGGATAAATTAATTTAAATTATCATTCTACAATTTCAATTTTTCTCGGGGAACCAATATCCTCAGACACAACTTCCACCGACTCTATTTGCTGTTTGAGCTTCAGTTTCAGTGCTTGGGTAATCGGTAAACCTTCAACTTCTTTGATTAAGTCTTCCTGAGCTTCCTGTTTACGACGATCTTTATAGATAGCGGCAAGAACCGCTTCAATTCCATAGTTCGTCAAGACATCTCCCACCACAGTGGTCAGACTAAGCAGTCCCAAACCACCGAAAACGCCGAGGGGACCCCCTAAAGCTGCCAGAGCGAAGGCAATGGGATAAGTAGTGGCTCCCGAGGTGGATACCGTCACCACGAGAATTACGCCTGGGAGTCCCAAAGAACCAATTCTCTTGGCTACTTCGTCCAAAGAAACCCCCCAGGATGCCAGTTTTTTGCTGATTTCACCCGGGGCAGCCTTTAGTTTTTTGCTGATTTCCTCCCAAGAAAATTCTGAAGCGGCAGCTTGTTCGTTAACATTCTGGGATGAAGATTCATCAGCGCCAGCCTGTTCGTTAACATTCTGGGATGAAGATTCATCAGCTGCGGCCTGTTCGTTAACTTCGTCCATGAGAAACTCCTAAAAATTAATCTCCCAGAGTCTAACACACTTTTACCGAGGGATAAACCTATTTTAAAAATCCTTGACAATTCGTAAATATTCTGATTGACTGGTAGCATTTGAAATGCCTAAACAGCAGACCAACGGCCGCCAAAATTAGCCAATTATCAATGCCGTTTTAGCTGGGTTTACCCTGATTTCTGCCGCCACTACCTCACCCCATGTAACCTTCCATACCAATGTAAATGTTGAACAGCTTATTTATAGCCCGCATTCCCTCTCTAGACTCGTATCAGTCCAACGTGCTTACCGATGGATGTTTAACCTATCCTTGGCAAGATGTTGGGGAAATATTTGACAATTTGTCAAGCTTTTTCAGGCAAGAAAAAATCGATCTAGCAGACTGCTTGTCCCTGGAATGTGAAAATTCTCTTCCCAGTGCTTTAACCCTGTTATTTTTGTTAGAAAAGGGCTATAGTTTCTTTTTGCAGCCTCAGTCAAATTCGCCCTATATTATTCCTGAGTTTTGTCACTATTGCCTCACTCCCAAACTGGAAAAAAACGACCGTTTGGATCAAATTACCAATTGGCTAAAAATTACCGAAAATCATCAATATAAAACTATCGATGACAAAGGTAAAAGGCTATATATGAGAACTTCTGGGAGTACAGGAACCCCAAAAATAGTGGTTCATTCTCAGACTAAATTGCTAGAAAATGTGCTTAACTGTGTGGAAAGATTGAGATTAAATTCAGAGGCGAGAGTGGCGATTCCAGTACCGATTTATCATCTCTATGGTTTAGGAGCTGCTTTTCTTCCTAGTGTGGCTGTGGGGGCCTCTATTGATTTACAGAAAGGTGCCAACCTTTTACGCTATCTTCAGAGAGAAAAAGACTTTAATCCTAATATTGCTTTTATGACTCCTAGCTTTTGTGAAACCTTAGTTAAAGGCAGAAAATCAGCCAGAGAGTATAAATTAACAGTGGTGGCGGGAGATCTGATCAAAGAAAACACTTTTATCAAATATGAAGAGAATTTCGGACCCCTAGTTAAGTTATATGGCAGCACCGAAATGGGGGTAATTGCCGCAGGTAATCCCCAAGAAGAATTATCCCTCCGTTGTCAAACGGTCGGTTTACCTATGCCAGGTGTGCGATTGCAACTTAAGAAATCTTTAAACTCGGAAATGTCAGAAGTTGGGGAAATTTGCTGTCAGCATCCATCAGGGTTTGATGGTTATGTTGATCCGGCAGGAGTGCCGCTGATGTCAACAAATTCTGATGATTGGTTCCCTACTAAAGATTTAGGTAAGCTACATTTAGACGGTCATCTGGAAGTTTGGGGAAGATGTGATCGCAGTATTAACCGGGATGGTCTATTGGTCTTGTTTTCTGACATCGAGAAAAATATGGAAACCCTAGATGCAATTGAAACGGTTGCGGTTCAATGCCATGGAGAGAGTCAAAGAGGCAAAGGGATAGTCGCTTTTTGTGTCTTGACAAAAGGGAGTCATCTATCTGAGAATGAAATCAGAGAATTGTGCTTTGATATACTACCGAAAAGAGCGATTCCAGACCGAATTGTTACTCTGAAAACCTTACCGATGTTACCCAACGGGAAGATCGACCATCAGCAATTAGTCAGTTTTTTACCCAAAGCTTAGAAAATGGCGACAAATATTTTAAATCAACTCAAGACAATTATTGCCGAAAAACTGGACATCAATCTCAAAATCGAGGAAATTGACGAAACTGCCTCCCTATTTGAAGACGGGTTAGGATTGGATTCCATAGCAATAGTTGAATTAATTGCTTTGACAGAACAGCATTTCGAGGTTGAGTTTGCGGAATCGGATTTAAATCTAGAATCCTTTAGTAATCTTAACGTTTTAGCTAGTTGTATTGCTCAGAAAATGCCAGCAAGTGAACAATTAACGGTCACAGCTTGATCTAGAGTTAATGCAACCTCAATAACAATATCTCAGTCAAAAACCATGACTTTAACCGTTGAACTTCCGAAAACCCAAACGCCGCAACGTTTACCCTTAAATCCTAACTATCCCCCCTTTCGCCAGTGGAAAGCAGGGGTAATCGCCGAAAAACTAGAAGAACAGCCAATCTGTCTCTATGTCCATATCCCTTTTTGTACTCAACGCTGTGCTTTTTGTTACTACAAAACCGTTGACCTAAAAGAGAGCCAAGTACAGGCCTATGTAGATACGCTTTGCCAAGAAATTAAACTCGTTTCCGAAAGATTCAATTTGAAAAACCGACGGATTCAGGCGGTTTATTTTGGCGGAGGAACTCCCACCACCTTAACCGGAAACCAGTTAGTCCAAGTTGTCGAGAATTTACGGGAAAATTTCTCCTACTTTGAAGAAAAGAAACAGTTTTCCGTAGAAGCAGAACCCTTGAGTGTTTCCCCCTCAAAAATGAGGTTACTCAAAGAATTAGGAGTAAATCGCCTGAGTTTAGGTGTTCAATCTTTTAATGATCAAATCATCAAACTGAGTGGCAGAGGTCATGACGAAAAACAAGCTTATCGAGCGATAGATGTAGCTCAAAAAGCTGGCGAGGGGCAATGGTCAATTAATATTGACCTGTTGAGTGGACTAGCAGGAGAAACTGTAGAAACTTGGCAAGAAAGCTTAGAATGCGCTCTAAAAACCGGAGTAGAAAGCATCACCGTTTATAAAATGGAAGCTTTTGCCAATACCCAAGTATTTGATCAAGGGGTTCGCCAAGAAATTATAGAATTGCCATCAGCAGAGCTAGAAATGCAGTTTATGCAGTTGGCCATGGAGCGCTTTGCCCAAGCAAACTATAATCCTTGGAGTCATTTTACCTATGTTAAAAATGACAGCGATTTGGCCACAAGTACCCAACAATATCGCAGTGAATACATTTTTAATATTTGGCACGGAATGGAGTTTTATGGACTGGGGGTCTCTGCTTTTGGCTGTTTAGGGGATTCTCTGTTACAAAATACTAGCGATATGGAAAAATATGCGACCCTTCTGGCCCAAGGAGAACTACCCTTATCTCGCGGTTATAAGCTGACTAGCTTGGACCGGATGGTGCGGGAAGTTTTACTAGGAATCAAGACATTACGTTTTGATTTAATTGCATTTCAGCAAAGACATGGGTTTAAATTACAATCCCTTTGCGGGGAAACTTTGTCCGCACTTGAAAGAGATGGTTTTGTCACCGTATCTACCCAAGAAATTGAATTAACCCCTAAGGGAATTCTTTATGGGGACTATGTGGGCGAAACTTTAGCAGCATCTCTCAAAAAACTCAAAAGTTAGTAAGTAGGTGGGTGTTAAAAATTGTCAGTTTCCCCCCTGAGTAAGGGGGGTCAGAACCCCTTACTCATTTAAAATATAGAAACTGGATAATCGCTAACTAATAATTGTTCATTGTTGAAAATGACCCAGATGAGATGTGCAGAACA
Organism: Microcystis aeruginosa NIES-4325; assembly: GCF_008974145.1. Taxonomy (GTDB): domain Bacteria; phylum Cyanobacteriota; class Cyanobacteriia; order Cyanobacteriales; family Microcystaceae; genus Microcystis; species Microcystis aeruginosa_G. The sequence goes on from NZ_BJKP01000018.1 coordinate 64,441, forward strand.
AACAGTTTAGCTCAGGTCCCACTTAATGATTTACCCGTGCTTACTGCTGCGGAAATCGAGGAGCAAGTAGCCGCTATTTATGGTCTTCTTGAAAATTGCTCCCTTCCCCAGGGACAACTAGAGCAACTGACCGAAAAACTGGCAGAATTTCAAAGCCAATGGCAAGCGGTTTTTACCAAATTTGGACAAAACTATCGAGGAGAATTAGCCTATCGAGATTTAATCGGGGAATTTAGCCGAAAAATAGCACCATTATTACAAAAATGGCTATCTTCATCGGTGGCAATCCAAGAGATAATTAATCCTATTACTTCCATGCTTTCAACCCTATCGCCTTCTCCACCCCTGAGGGGAAAAGATGGCGAGATGCTTTCTCTGATGCAGAAAAAGCGTTTGTTAATTGCCAAAAAAAAGCACCAATCTCCGCTAGAAGTAGAAGATAAAAACCTCTCAATCCCAGAGTTTGAAAAGCCGATTTTTATTGTTTCTGCACCCAGAGCAGGAAGTAGTTTATTGTTTGAAACCCTGGCTAAATTCCCCGATTTATGGACAATTGGAGATGAAAGTCACGAAATTATCGAAGGAATCCCCGCTTTACATCCTGCCGCACGCAATTTTAGCTCTAACCGCTTGGATGAAGGCGATGCTACCCCAGAAATTAGTAAGACTCTCAGAAAAGGTTTTACCCAACAATTACAAAATCGGGAGGGGGTAAAATATTTAAACATTGCTGAAAATGAGCGTCCTAGCAAAATTCGTTTTTTAGAAAAAACGCCCAAAAACGCCCTAAGAGTTCCTTTCTTAAAGGCTGTATTTCCTGATGCTCTCTTTATCTATCTTTATCGAGATGCTAGGGAAAATATTAGTAGTTTGTTAGAAGGATGGCGATCGCATCGTTTTATTAGCTATCAACCCTTACCCGGTTGGGAGCATAGTCAGTGGAGTTTTCTGCTCGTACCCGGTTGGTCATCTCTCCAGGAATCTTCTCTGGTAGAAATTGCCGCCTATCAGTGGAAAATGGCTAATTCCTACCTAATAGAAGACCTTCAGTCCCTCAACCCTTCCTGTTGGTGTTCGGTCAATTATCGCGATTTAATTGAACATCCCGGGCAAACCATTAATCATATTGCCCAATTTGCCCAACTGCATCAAGACAAACAAATCGAGCAAATTCTCTCTCAACCCTTACCCATCGCTCAAAGAACCCTATCTGCTCCTAGACAAGAAAAATGGCGCAAACATGAACGGGAATTGGCCACATTATCACCAGACTTAGAAAACATAATTGATTGTTTGCACTATCTTAAGTAGGTAGGTATTGAAAACTTTCAGATGCCCCCTGATTAAGGGGGGACTAAGGGGGGATCAAACCTAAAATCCATTTTTAATTTAATTATAACCAGCTACTTAAATCATGATTGAAGTACAATTACAGCCAATTGAGGAGAATTTTAGGGGAGAAAATTATTCTTATTCCACCACAATTCATCAATTATTTGAAACCCAGGTGGAGAAGACCCCTAATCAGATTGCGGTAAGTTTTGAAGATTCCTCCTTAACCTATAGGCAGTTAAATGACCGGGCCAACCAAATCGCCCATTATTTAATTGAATTAGGAGTAAAACCAGAACAATTAATAGGAATCTGTGTTGAGCGTTCCCTAGAAATGATCATCGGGGTTTTAGGTGTTCTCAAAGCGGGAGGGGGTTATGTACCCCTGGATCCTGCTTACCCCAAAGAACGGCTAAAATTCATCCTAGAAGATGCCGATATATCTATCTTATTGACACAGGAAAAACCCCTTATAAATCTCCCCCTTGACCAGATAAAAGTAATTTTTTTAAATAAAGATCAGTCCCTAGTTCAACAAAGTCAAGAAAACCCTAAAACTGATGTAAACTCCGACAACTTAGCCTATATTCTCTATACTTCCGGCTCCACTGGCCTACCGAAGGGTGTTTTAATTACTCATAAAGGAGTAGTTAATTTAGTTCAAACAGAAATTAAACTATTTAACTTAAATCCCTCAAGTCGTGTTCTGCAATTTGCTTCCTTAAATTTTGATGCTTCCGTTTCGGAAATCTTCACCGCTATTTCTTCGGGAGCGCAACTTTGTCTAGGAAATTCTAACTCCTTACTTCCGGGAGACAACTTGCTTAATTTTCTGCAAAAAAAAGCTATTACCCATGCACAAATTCCCCCATCAGTATTAGCCGTCCTCCCTCAAGCACCCTTAAAACACCTACAGGTATTAATTGTCGGCGGAGAAGCTTGTCCCCCTGCCTTGATGGCCCAGTGGTCAATGGGAAGACGCTTTTTTAATGCCTATGGCCCCACCGAGGCCACCGTTGATGCCACCATAGCAGAATGTAGCCCTGATAGTCCCTTAACCATCGGTCGTCCTCTTGCCAATACGCAAGCTTATATCCTCGACCAGTCTCTCAAAAAAGTGGCTGTGGGGGTTGCGGGAGAATTACATATTGGGGGAGTAGGTTTAGCTAGGGGATATCTCAATCGTCCCGAATTAACTGCGGCAAAATTTATTCCCCATCCTTTTGATGATAATCCATCGGCGAAGTTATACAAAACCGGCGATTTAGCCCGTTATCTTCCTGATGGTAATATTGAATGGTTAGGGCGTATAGACTTTCAAGTTAAAATTCGTGGTTTAAGAATTGAATTAGGGGAAATTGAAGGCATCTTAAACGAAAATACCGCCATTCACCAAGCGGTAGTCATTGTCCGTCAAGAGCAGTTAAATGATCCTCAATTAATCGCTTATGCTGTTATTAACCCCACCGTTAAAGTCGAGCAAGTTCTCGCTCAATGGCGCGACTATCTCAAAGAAAAGTTACCCCATTATATGATTCCCCGGGCATTAGTAATTTTAGAAAAGATGCCTTTGACACCCAATGATAAAGTTGACCGTGCAGCTTTAGCTAAATTGCCCCTCAATTATGATACTTCTCGTCTGGTTACACCGCCACGAAACCCAGAAGAAGAACTATTAACCGCAATTTGGGCGGAGGTTTTGGAATTAGAAAAAGTAGGAATTGATGAGAACTTTTTTGAATTGGGGGGACATTCCCTCAAAGTTATTGCCCTCTGTAAGAGGCTAGAGTCTTATCTTCAAAAAAAGTTTGCTGTAGAAACTATTCTTGATGCTGCAACGGTGGTCGAATTTGCCGAATATTTACGGAAAACTCATCCAGAACTAATCGAAACAATTGAGAAGATAAAATTTAATGAGGTAATTAATCCCTTAATCATAGACGAGGATTTTATTGCCGATTCTTCCCCAGAGATTGATTCCTTATCCGGCTGTCCTTATTTTCCCTTATCTTTGACTCAACAGAAAAGATGGGCCTATGAAAAATCTAATACAGTTGTCCATTTTTCGGGTAATTTTCGACGACACTACCTTAAAGGAGACCTCAATTTAGCCGCTTTAACAGCCAGCTTGAATGAGATTATCTATCGCCATCAAATATTGCGTGTTACCTTTCGAGAAGTCAATGGTTCCGCCGTTCAGTTAATTAACCCCTACACCGAAAAAAACCTACCCATAATTGATTTACAAACCTGGCCAGAGAACCAGAAAAATGAGGAATTAGCAAGATTATTACAAGAGATTATTAATCAACCCTTTGACTTGATTAATGGCCCTTTAATCAGACTGATATTAATTCGTTTGGATGAGAAAGCTCACATTCTCCTCACTCACATCCATGATATTATTATAGACAATTCATCCTTGACGCTCTTTTTTAAAGAATTGGAGCTACTTTATCAGGCTTTTGTCTTAGGTGATTCCTCCCCTTTACCTCCCTTACCTATCCAGTATGTTGATTATGTTCAATGGCAACTAAAATCCTTTAGTTCTCAACTAATTGAACCGAAAATTAACCACTATAAACGTATTTTAGAAGCGGGAGATCCACCAACCTTAAAAATTCCCCCACACCTGATTTTGCCGTCTAAATCTAGCGATAAATTATCCGATTCATCGGTCTTAAGTCTAGGGACTAATTTTGATTTTGAAATTCCTAGGGATTTCACAGAGAAATTAAACATCCTCTGTCAAGAGCAAAGAATCACTTTATTTATGACTGCACTAACCGCCTTTGCTGTGTTACTCTATAGCTATAGTGGTTGTGAAGATATTATTATCCACGCTCCCCGTGATGCTCGTAATCATCCACACCTGAAGCCTCTAATCGGTTTAATTAGTAATATAATGTTGCTCCGAGTTAATTTAAGTGGTAATCCTACTGTTAAAGAGTTACTAACGCGAGTGCGAAGGGTAGTATTAGAAGCTTTAGTGTATCAAGATATTCCCTTTGAGCATTTAGCAAAAGTCATTAAACCAGAATATCGCCTTGATAATTCTAGTTTTAAAGCAGTTATTACGGTTTTGTCAGAGTCCCCCGAAGAAGAATTGAAACTACCGGGGTTAGAGGTGACATCTTGGGAAATGGAAGAGTTTGAAGTTAGGCCAGACTTAGAGTTAATACTCTGGGAAAATAAAACTTCCCCAAAACCCTCTCTTAAGGGTTGGTGGCAATATAAAAAAGATTATTTTGAGCTTGATTCAATGACTCAAATTAACCGAGATTTCATGCAGATATGGTCGGAAATTGTTACGAATCCTCATCAGCCAATTACCATCTTCCAAAATCTTAAAAGTATATAGCAAGAATTGAAGATTTTTCCTATAAATTATGGTCTAGAACAGGGGGAAAATAGCCAACTTTCTGAAAGTTAAGAAAAATATAAACTGAGCAATTTTTCATCAATAACGGGACAGGAGATAGATAGCTCTGTTAATTCTATCAATGTTCGAGTTGCGTCAAATTCTAGCTTATCAGGGGAAAATAGTTTTGACAGTTTCAAAAGCAGTAATAAAGATGAATATAGTGTGTTCTTGGGAGACTGGGACAATTGATATTTTAATTCGGCATAAAAATTATCATAATCAACTTTTTCTAAGGAATAGCCTAAAAGTTGAAGAGAATTAAAGAAAGTTTCCCAGGAAATTAGCTGAGAATTAATTAAATGAAATACTTGACCAGCATGGTTTTTTTGCTGGGATAAACCGACAATTGCCTGACTGACATAATCAACGGGAACGATATCTATTTGTGTGTTTAAATCGGGGAATTTTCTTAATTGAATACAACCCTTTAGCAAAATACACAGGAAATCTTGGAAATTACCGTTAATCCCCGTTTTACTATTTCCGATAATTCTTGAAGGACGATAAATACAAGCAGGTAATCCTCTTTTTTGTGCGACCATCACTAATTGTTCTGCCACCCATTTACTTTGGCGATAACCTCCTTGAAGATTAACAAAATTAGGGCTATCCATTTCAGTGATTCTGCCAATTTCCTCCTGATTATCACCGAGAAAAACCCCAAGAGTCGAAACAAAATGAACGAATTTAGTTTGCTCCCTACTAGCTAATCTTAGCACTTCCTGCGTCCCCAAGACATTTACCGGTTTTAAGGTGGAATAGGGACGAGCAGAGTTAACCCAAGCTCCATTGTGATAAATAATATCAATTATTGCCGCTAATTCATTAAATGCTAGTTGAGAAAGACCGAATAAAGGTTTCCCTAAATCTCCGACAATAGGAATAATACGAGAATTAAAATCATCTTGCCAAAGAGAATAAAACTCTAAGTTTTTTTGAAGACGATTTTTACCCTCTTCTATATTAGAACAGCGAACTAAACAATAAATATCTGCCCTGGTTTTCTGGAGAAGTTCTTCGAGTAAATAAGCACCAAGAAAACCAGTTGCTCCTGTCAATAAGATAGCTTTTGGCTCTAGTACATTCTTGGAAAGCGATTGCTCAAATTGAATCGAGGAATCCAAATTTACTTCCGCTTTCAGGTCTAACTGTTGAGTCACAGGTTTAGTCATGTGTTTTTTAAATCCCTTCTAGAGCAACCTTATGAATAAGTTCGGCATCGGAGAGATAGGGAAATCTTTGCCAAAAACGAGACCATGTTGCTAAATATATCTCTTGTTCTTCTCGAGGAAATTGCTTAAGTTTCTCCTCAAATAGATTTTTATAACGGTCTATTTCTGCTTTTAAATAATGATGCGCTTCCTCTCCATAGAATTTTTGAAACATCCAGTAGGTATTGTAACTACCTGCTGCCATATCCTTTTTGTAGGAACGAAGATCATCATTAAATTCTAGTAAAACTTCTAGAGGTGACATCAGATCAAAAATTTCACTTCTGTAGGGGTTACCTGAAATCTGAACGAGAGCAGAATGTAGAATTCTCAAATCAGAAGACCTTAGTTCAGAGGCAAGAAGTAAGTCCTCATAGGTTATTTTTTCAGAAGCAATTAGCTGACCTTCTAATTCAATATATTTACCTAAGTTGTCTGCTTGTGCTAGAATTGCGGAGCCTTCTACACCAAGTTCATGCAACAGAGATTCAATAATTTTTTTTCTGGCATCCCAGGGAGAAACTTGAGTTAATAGTGAGCCATCTTTTTGATTACTCTCTTCTAGTTCTACATCGGTTTCGTAGATCAGATATTCAATAAATGCTAAGAGGGGATAAAATTCAAAAAATTCATTATCAGAAATGTTATAAATTGGACAATATATTTTGAAAAACGGCTTTAAAACTGAGGTAGCTTTATAGATACTATAATAGGAAATATAAGGGATTTGACTAACGTTTTTTTTTCTTTCAATCATAGCAGGGGACATTGGCGGGTTCATTTTAGTTTCTCCTTTTTGAATTTTCAAACAAATAAGTTTCTGCGGTCAAATAACAGGTTTAAACTCCTTCTAAAACGGCTTGACGAAGAAGTTCAGCACTAGAGAAATAGGGAAATACATTTTGCCATAAACGAGACCATTTTGCTGAATAAACTTCTTGGTCTTGTTCAGATAATCGTTTCAGGGTTGCCTCAAATAGCTTACTGTAGCGGTCTATTTCTGCTTTTAAATAATGGTGTGCTTCCTCTCCATACAATTTCTGAAACATCCAGTAGGTATTATAATTACCAGCTGCCCTATCCTCTTGATAGGAACGAAAATCATCATGAAATTCTAGCAAAATGTTTATCGGTGACATAATCTCAAAAATTTCATCTCTATAAGGTTTACCTGACATAGCAATCAAGGTACAGTGGAGGATTAAATCGTCAGAAGACCGCAATTCAGAAGCACGAATTACGTCTTCTAATGTGATCTTTTCAGAGTTCAATAGCTGACTTTCTAATTTAATATATTCCCCTAAATTATCCATTTGATTTAAAATCATAGGAGCTTCTAAATCAAATTCTTGTAAAAAAGATCGAATGATTATTTTTTTATGATCCCACAAAGAACACTGACTTGATGGGTTGCTATCCTTTTGATTGCTTTCCATCTCTGTATCAGTTTCATAGACAAGGTATTCAATAAATGCTAAAAGGGGATAATATTCAAAAAACTCATCTAGTGAAATATGATAAATCGGGCAATAATGCTTGAATATGAATTTGAGACTGGGAGTAGCTTTGTATATACTACGATAGGAAATATAATGATTGCGACTGATGGGGTGTTTGCTTTTAAATCTCTCAAGATTTGCTTGTAAGTCCATTTTTGTGTTTCCTTATTTTAAGTCGTGGAAGGATCATACCATATCTAGGAAAATAATCACCAATAAACTGGGAATTTATCAGACTAATACTAGGTATAACTCAAGACATTTCATAACCCGCCTCTTGACATAATGGTTGACAATAGGTGTTTAATTTTTCGATATCTGCCGGCTCTATTGAGTCTTTCCATCCGTCTATTTTACCCATTCTAAATGTTCTAGCAGAAGGGTTATAAATCTCCCCCAAATGAGAAACAATAGTTTCATTAAAAGGAATATCCAAATGGTGGCAAATTTTTTCCATCGTCTCCCTTTGTTTTTCCGACTTGCCACCTCCCTGTTCTCCCACCAGATCCTCAAAACGGATAAATAAACAATTTTGCTCTTGAGACCAAGCTAACATAGAACGGAACACTTCAGCAAAATTTCTGATTTCTACTCCCGCTTTTGCCCCATAGCCTCCCACTAAAATAAAATCTAATCTTTGGCTAGGAGACATGGACTTAAAATCCTCTTCTAAAAAGTGTCTTGCTGGCATTTTTCCCGTATCTAAAACAAAAGGGATTGAGGAAGCGATAACAGCACGAGGGTCACGAATAATGAAAATATGCTGATAATTCAAGTCCTGAAGAATTGGAGTTAATAGAGGTGTCCAAGGAATATGACCTAAAATGTATTGCTTTTCAGCAATGAGAGTTAACCAATGTCGAATAGTCGCCAAATCTACATAGTACGGGGTTAAAGCCCCTATGCTAATTTTTTCTTGCTTAGATTGGGATTGATTCCCTATTCTTTTTTTTACTTCTCGATAGTTAAAAAATAGGGGTACTTCCTTAATTTCTTGATCCTCAAAATGTTCTTTATAGCCCAAAATCTCAACGGACTTGGCTAACAAATGAGTACCACTTTTGGGCAAAGAATTAATTAGTAATCGCTTGGCGGGTAACTCGGTGTAGGACATCGCTTTTGAGTTATAAAGTATTGATCATTGTTTGTGGCTTTAAAACATTCCTATAGGGGGAACATATTTGGAATCAATTCGCACATCTAAGACGGTAGGTTTGGTATCCCGATAAATTGCTTCATAATCTAATTCCTGCAAGTCTTGACTATTACGAATAATATAACCATTCGCTCCCATTCCTCGAGCAATTTGACTAAAATCTACTGATGATAAAGCAAACTCTAGGGGTTCTACTCCCGTTTGCAGATGTCGGTGTTTAACCATACCAAAAGATTGATCATTAAGAATGATAAAAATAATCGGTAATTTTTCGGCAACAGCAACGGCAAGTTCGTTGCCGTGCATTAGAAAACATCCATCACCCGTAAGACAAACCACTGGGGTATTTTTTGCCCCCATAGCTGTTCCAATCGCACTACCAATTCCCCAACCCATGGGGGCAGTTGCCACAGCTAAACGGAAATTTTCTGGACGGGGTGGGAAGAAATAGTGAATTGTCCAAGCTAACCAATTACCCACATCCACTAGATAGCGGGTTTCTGGGGGAAAATGTTGTAGGAGTTCACCGATTAATTGCTGGGGTTTAACCGAGGAATTATCCTCTAACAGTCGATAGCTATCTGGTTCTTTAACGGCAATGTGAGCGGGTTGATAAGGCTGGGAAAATTCAGGGGATAAGCTGCCTGATAACTGCGGGTTTAATTGTCCCCTTTGCCGAGTTTTCTGCAATCTTTTTAGTAATTCTGCCAAGGTGGTTTTGATTGTACCTTGAATGTGTAAACTAGCCATCGGAGAACTTTTAAAATAGTCCCTTGCGTGATGAATATGAACTATTTTTTTAGTTAACAATGCCTGATCCCAAGCCGAGGTTTCCCATTGCCCTAAGTTCATGCCAGCCGCTAAAATTAAAGCCACAGAATCATCGGTTAAAGCTTGACGGGCCGTTTGATGTCCGGCGAAACCAAAGACACCTTTTACTAAAGGATGATAAGGATTAACACAGGTTTTACCGCCTTGAGTTGTGACAATAGAAGCGTTAATTAATTCGGCTAATGCCATAATTTCTGGGGTGGCTTCCGTACAATCTTGACCAACCCAGATGGCGATGGTTTGACCTTGGTCTAAGATATTGTTTATGGTACTATCAAGCTCATCTAAGGCTTTTAAATCAACTAATGCAGCAGCTTGAGTCGCTACCTGGTGATAAGCAAGGGATGAGGGAGACTCAACCCGGAAAATATTCACAGGAATACTAAGATGAGCCGGTCCAAAAGGTGAATGTAAAACTGTTGTTAATGCCGCTGCTAATTTTCTTTCTAATTGATTAGGGTGAGTGACGAGGGTGTTATAACGGGTACAGTGCTTAAACATGGCCACTGTATCAATGGTATCAGGCGATGATTCTTGAAAGGCACTCCAGCTAAAATGAGGTAGGGCAGTTTGTGCGGTGATAACAAGTAGAGGTATCCCTTCAGCATAAGCTGAGGCTAATCCTGTAATAAAATTGGTGCTACCCGGTCCAGTTGTGCCGCAGCAAACCCCGATTTTTCCGGTTTCACGAGCATAACCATCAGCCATAAAAGCGGCACCGGTTTCGTGACAAGTCAAAACGGCACGAACCCCCCCGCGTCTTTCGCTGCGTGCTAAGGCTTCGTAGAAGGCACTATTATGTCCTCCCGGTATGCCAAAAACGTACTCTACCCCTAATTGTTCTAAATAATCGACAATTAGGTCACTCATATTTCTTGGCTGGATTTGTTCTGACTCTGTCAAGATAATAGGGGATGATGCTTGTGAAATCATTAGATTTTGTCTTGTCAATGGACTATTGTTAGAATATCTCACATAGACGCTGGTTATAATTAAATTAAAAATGGATTTTAGGTTCGATCCCCCCTTCCCCCCTTAATAAGGGGGGTGCCGATAGCCGGGGGGATCAGATTAATTAGAAGGGAGCAAGTCAGTTTTGTCAGAACATAAATACTATTCAATAGCTAAAGACTGTTATTTAGGTAAGCACAGCGGTGTTTAAGCACTTGAGGGATATTTTCTTCATTCCACTGGGCTCCAGAAATTTT
>NZ_BJKP01000019.1 GCF_008974145.1 Microcystis aeruginosa NIES-4325
ATGTTGGTTAAGTTCTTGTTGTTGCTCTGGAGTCATTTTTGTCTTTTCCCTACTCTTTTCTCTATCCCATACCCAATTGATGCTTTTGTCAAGTAGTTTATTTGTTCTTCAGCTTTGACTTGCTCCCTAATTGACTATCTGGCCGATCCAAGGCAAATGCCTGAATTCTTTTGTATAGCTCTGTCTGTTGAAAGTTCATCGTCCCTAATGGGCTATCCATAAACCCGGCCTCCCGAAAAAACTGTTTCTAGTCGTTTATTTAGGCCGAAGAGGCTTAACTATGGGTGCAGTTTAAATTTCTTTACAAAAAGCTGGATGCCAACTATCCCTCTTTCATCCCAAAGATAGAGCCAATATTCTCAACAATCAAACTCATTCATCTGGGCAATAAGTCTCGGAAACCCAAAAGAAAGTTAAGGAAAGTGACAGAACCGGTTAGGTGAGGATAAAATACCAGTGGTCGCTTTAATATCACCTGAATAGTCGGTTTTTGGTGTCTTTCCCGAAACTATCGGCTGCTACCACTGGTTTGCTGTTGTTTGTTGTTGTAATCTGAGGAAATATAGTTCTTGCGTTCCCAAGCGCCTGAACTGCATTTGTCTCTATAGTAACAATTGTAACAGACAATACCCAGTTTGTGTAAAAAAAAGTAAACAATTTGGTAAAAAATTATTTTTTGCGGTAATCTTCAACCCTCTGAGGACAGCCCCAGATTACTGTTTCCTGTTTGTAAACCACCATACCTGGCTTGGCGCCCTTGGGTTTATAGACGTATTTGGGACGGGTATAGACGACGGGAACCTGTTCACTATGGCGAGCGCGGCTATAATAAGCGGCGTAATCGGCGGCAAATTGCAGATCGGTGGCGTCTGGAACTGTACCGGGGGTTAAACGGAGTAAAACGTGACTACCAGCGATTTCTTGACTATGAAACCAGATATCGTAATCGCTGGCGCTACGAAAAGTTAGCCGATCATTTTGACGGTTATTTCTGCCAATCCATAATTCTATTCCAGAGGGAGTAGTAAAGCGCATGGGTTCGGATTCTTTATTATTCGTCCGATTACGCTGGTAATTGCTTTCTAGATACTTTTGTTGAATTAATTCTTCTTGTATCTCGTCTAGAGCCTGTAAATCTTCGCTGCTGTTATAATTCTCTAGTTGACTTAAACTCGATCGCACCTGTTCGAGATAATTAATTTCACTGACCACTTCCTCTAATAAAGGTTCCACCGCTAACCGCGCCCTTTTTAATTTCTGATGTTGTTTATAAAAATATTGGGCATTCTGTACGGGATTTCTTTCGGGATCGAGAGGAATAATTACAGGTTTTCCTGTCTGGAAATCCGCCAAAGTAATGCTAGTCATTCCCTGCTGTATTTGCTGGAGATTGGCCATTAATAAATCCCCTTGCTCTTTATAGCGATCAGCATGAGCGGATTCTGCTAGTCTTGTTTGAAATCCCGCCGCTTTAGTTTGCAGTTTAGTCAGTAAAGAGATGACTTTTTGATTTAACTTTTGCTGTAGTTGTCGAAAGCTTTCTTGATTAATTTGATCGCTATAATAACGGTTTAATAATTCTTGGACATTTTTAGCCGTTGCCAGCATCTCCCCACCGATCACTGTATAACCTTCCCTTGTCCATCCGGGTTGAAAGGTTTTATTTTCAAGGATTGTTAACCATTCTTGCCAAGCTAAAAAGAGCTTTTTCCAGTCAGTATTATCTAACTGATCGGTGTTTAATTTCGGGTTAATCTTGGCTTTTTGTAATAGCGATCGAGCGATGACGGGACTAACCCCACGATAGGTACTAACTAACTGTTTTTCGATAGTTTTAGGGATTAAACTAACCCTAGCTTGCCAACTGCTCAAGGATTCTTCTAAACTGGGATCTGTTGCCAATAAAACGGGGGGTAGTTGATAGATTTGTCCCGTTTGTACGGTGCGAACACTGGACTGGGTGGCATTGACTTGATGGGCAACGGTCACAATTTGCTGATCGGCAGCAGTTAAAATCACATTGCTATATTTGCCCATAATTTCTATGTACAAATGCCACACCGCCGGATCATCGGGACGTTTGGCAAATTGCAGATCGATGACTCTTTCCCACGGGGCAACAAATGCTAATTTTGTTAGCGCAAAACCATTGAGTTGATGACGCAATTGATCGCTGAAAGTGAAGGTATCAGGGACTTTTGGCGGTGGATCACCAATATGCAGCCGCGATCCTTGGGGATGCCAAGAAATAATTAACCATCCCTTGCGATCGAAGGTTCGTAAATGGAGGGCGATCGTTTGGCGATCAATTTGATACACTTGTTCTAGTCTAGCTGGTAGCCAAGTGGCGGCAATTTCGGCACAAGTGGCGCTGAGGGTGGTAAAATCTACGGATTGCATTTTCAGTTATCAGTTATCAGTTATCAGTTATCAGATTTGAGTTTTAAGTGGACAGTGTTATCTAGCAGTTGCCGTTTTCTCTTCACTGATTACTGATTACTGTTCACTGAAAAGCCACCTAACCTCGATCACCTTTTTACTTTTTACTTTTATAAAAGGGTTTTTTAACGACGGTAGCGGGGTAGGTGCTGCCGCGGATTTCCACTTCGATCGCTTGTCCGATCGCAGCGAAAGGTGTGGGAAGATAGGCTAAAGCGATCGCTGTGTTTAAAGTTGGTGATAAAGTGCCACTGGTGACTTTACCCACCGCTTCCCCGGCAAATACTACCGGATAATCGTGACGGGCGATATGTTTGCCGGACATCTGCAATCCCACCAAGCGCCGATTCACACCATTAAGTTTTTGATCTTCGAGGACATCGCGACCGATAAAATCGCCTTTTTCTGGCAGATGAACCAACCAATTCAGGCCAGCCTCCAGAGGACTCGTGCTATCGTCGATATCCTGTCCATAAAGGGCTAAAGCTGCCTCTAAACGCAGGGTATCCCGGGCCCCTAAACCGCAGGGAGTCACCCCTAAATTTAAGAATTCTGTCCAAAGTTGCTGTCCGATTTCAGGAGGGGCCATAATTTCAAAGCCATCTTCTCCCGTGTAACCGGTCCTAGCGATAAAAACTTTTTCCCCAAAAAGCTGGCTTTCCCAGTGATTAAATAGGCCAAAATCGCTTAATTTTTCCTCGATCAAGGGCTGTAAAATCGTGGCTGCCTTGGGTCCTTGCAGGGCAATTAAGACCCTTTCTCGGGATAAATCCTCTAATTTGACCCCCGATCCCTCTAAATTGCCTAAAATCCATTCTCGATCTTTATCGGTGGTTGAGGCATTAACAATTAACACGCCTTGGCTTTCGCTTTGGTAGTAAAAGATAATATCATCGATTATGCCACCGTCTGAGTTAAGTAAAACGCTATATTGTGCTTTTCCTGCCCTTAAACGGGCTAAATTAGAGGGAACTAGGGTTTGGAGAGATTGAACCAGATTATCTCCAGTTAAGATAAATTTGCCCATGTGGGAAATGTCAAACATTCCGACATCATTGCGGACAGCATTATGTTCGGTTTTTAGGCCGCTAAACTGTATCGGCATCTCCCAACCCGCAAAAGGGGTAAATTTGCTGGTTTGTTGGGCAATTAGGTCGTATAAGGGGGTACGAATAGCGGGGGAAGTTGCTTCTTGGTTAGCCACGGTGTTCTCGATCGAATGGTTTTCTGCCTAGAGTAGCATAGCAGTAAACAGTTATCAGGAGGCGGTCGGCAGGAGATAGGAGATAGGAGATAGGAGATTATTTTTATTTATTCTCCCCACTTCCCCACTTCCCCACTTCCCCACTTCCCCACTTCCCAATTCATAATTGCCACTCCCTTAACCTTTCTCGCACTCTGTCAATGGGAATTGCGAAACCGCAGCCCAATCTAACGGCATATTCTAGGGGTTTGGGAGTGGAGGGATTATCACAAAATAAACTCGCTTGGGAAATCACTCCCACCACTTGATTTTTATCGTTTAAAACTGGACTTCCCGACTGTCCAGAAACGACAAACATGGACAAACTTAAGGATTTTTGGTTATGATCATTAACAGTGCCTTTGCTAATAGTCCAATCTTTTTGATTAAAAGGATTACCGATCGAGATTACTGGTTGATTAGCGGCAATTGGTAGGGGTGCTAAAACTAAAGGTTTTAAATCTGGGGGGGGATTTTTTACCTCTAATACTGCCAAATCGAGCCAGTCGTTGGGGGGGGTAATGTGGAGAATTTTAGCTTTTGAACGCTTGCGAATTTTTCCCTTCGGTGGTTGGCTATAATACTCGACAAAAATGCGCGCCTCTGCATCAATTTCTTGACGGTAATTCGTGACCACATGGCGATTAGTCACGATCCAAGCTGTGTCTTGATCTCGTTTTAATAGCCAACCAGTGCCGATACCATTTTTATTTTGACTGCGCAGGACAATTTTAACAATTGAGCGTTTTAAATTCACCAGAGGATCACTCTTAACACTGGGAATTATCTCTGGCATTTTCAATAATTCGGGATGATCGTGAATTAATCGCCCCCGTTGGATTTCCTGTAAAATAAATCTAGCTTCTGATAAATTGGGATCGATTTCTACGGCCTGCCGACACCAATTTAGACCCTCATCGATCTGACCCCTATTGATATAAGTATAACAGAGATTTTCGTAAATCTTGGCATTTTTGGGACTAATTTGGCGCGCCTGTTGAAAAACTGCCATCGCTGCCCCTAGTTTTCCCTGTTCCGCTAAAGCTTTGCCTAAATAATTATAAATATCCCCATCTTTAGGGGCGTAAATTAAAGCCTGTCGATATATTTGCTCTGCTTGCTCCCATTTTCCCTGTTTTCCTAGGGCTTCTCCTAATTTTTTGTAGGTTTCACCCTGATTAGGTATCAATTCTAGAGCTTGCTGATAGGCATAACTGGCCTCTGGCCAGAGTTGCTGTTCACTGTAGGCCTTTCCCAGATAAAAATAGGCTTTTCCCTGACTAGGATCGAGAAAAACCGCTGCTTGCAGAGCTTTCGCAGCCTCATCCCAACGTTGTAAACTATAGAAAGCTTTTCCTAGCTGAAATTGCGCTTTAAAAGTTGGTTTAATGATAATTGCTTTTTGGTAAGCATCGATCGCCTCTGACCATTTTTCCTCTTGGGCGAAGATGTCTCCCAAAGCCACTAAATGATTACTTTGGAAGGGTTTGATCGGTGGTTTATTATTAACGATAAAGGCACGATTATAGGCTTGTAAGGCTTCAGAATAGCGTTTTTGACTTTGTAAGACCTGAGCGATTTTTATATGGGCTTGGCTAGAATTTTCGTCAAAAGATAAAACTGTTCGGTAGGCAGACAGAGCCGATTCCTTCTCCCCCTCCGCCAAAAGTCGATCGCCTTGCCAAAGATAAGCCAAGGCAATCAGATAAAAAATAGCAAAGGGAGCGGCGGCGATGAAGGCAATAATTAAAAATATTTGCAGGGGTTTGCTAGAATAGCGGCGACCGATTTTAAGCTCTTTTCTTTTCATCTCTTGGTTAGGATAAACAACAGGACAGAGGTGGTTCGATAGGTGTAATTAATTTGGTGTATGTACTTATAGGGGATGAGGGCAATAGTTAAAGTTGTGATGCCTACCACTATAGGGAGGATCGAGATAAATTAAATCATTTTTTTGATTTAAAGAGATAGTATCACGAAAGTCAGCGACGGCAAAAGTCCAATCGGAATTGTAGATAATTTTGGCAACAGCAGTGACTTGATTGACAATTTTGGTGATATAGGACTGGGCAAATCTTTGGTCTTTTTTACAGTTTGGTTGTAAGTTAAAACCCAGATTATATCCAGTGATAAAAGCTTTGATGATCTGCTAAACTTTTAATTGATGATACCAGTTTAGTTTTGATACCTTGACATTTAATCGGGGGAACAGCGAGGACTGTATTCATTGGCAGTTAATATCAACTTAAATGAATAAACTGGGAGACACTTTAAACATTTCTCCTAAAATTTTAGCTTGAGTTTTACTAATCAATCGCTCTAAATCAGCTTGTTTCATGTTGTTAGCTGACCTTAAGTGTAATAATACTTCCTGCGGTGAAGCTGGTTCAGGTTGAGGTTGTTTGGCATCAAAATTCTTAATAATTGTCGCCATTAATTTAACCATCGCAGTTTCTTCTGGTAGTCGATCCTGTTTACTAATTAGATTAAGGAGAAGATGATGCGCTTGCTCATATTCTTCGTCGTTTTCAATAATCTTGAGTTGAAATTTAGTCAACAGTTGATTATAAATATTTTGATTAATTGCTAGGGTCATTTTTCTTTCGGTTAGACTGAAATTTTTGGGTGTGTTACTACTGAATTTAAACCAGTGATTTTAACCAACTGTACCAAGCATCTAAACCTTCTCCTGTGGTAGCGGAAACTTGAAAAACTTTCAGATTGGGATTAACTTGATAGGCGTAATCTAAACAGCGATCGAGGTTAAAATTAACGTAGGGTAGTAGGTCTATTTTTGTCAAGATCATGACTTGAGAAGCGTGGAACATATAGGGATATTTAATCGGTTTATCTTCTCCTTCGGTGACGGAAAGAATGACGACTTTGGCATTTTCTCCCAAATCAAATAAAGCAGGACAAACTAGATTACCGACATTTTCGATCATGACTAAAGAATTCATCGGTGGATCGAGTTCGATTAATCCTCTCTCTACCATTGATGCTTCTAAATGACAACCTGTTCCAGTGTTAATTTGGATAACCTGACAACCGGTTTCACTAATTTTTTGGGCATCATTAGCTGTTGCTTGATCTCCCTCAATGACACTGATAGGAATAGCGCTTTTTAAATCGGCAATTGTACGAGTTAACAGGGTAGTTTTTCCCGAACCGGGAGAGGAAACCAGATTAAGGGCAACAGTTTTTCTCCCCTTCAACCAACCGCGATTTTGTGCGGCTAACAGATTATTTTTTGCCAGCAGATTTTGCTCAACTTGGAGAATGTTACCATGAATTTGAGCGTGAATTTCCGCAGGATGATGGGGATGCTCATGCTCGTGATCGTGATGGCTATGACTAATAACAGTACCATCGGCTAAAATATGTTCATGGGTTCCCGTTTGCGGATTAGTTAATGTTACTTCCGAGTTATCAGAACAACCACAGGTTACACACATAAGGATTCTGTCTCCAACGATTTGAGATTTAATTCTTGACCCTGTAAAATGACTATATTGCGACTACCACATTGATCGCAGATTCCGTAGGGATATTCTAGTTCTAGCTCATTTCCACAATCTTGGCACTGTCCTAAACCAGAAATTTGCAGAATCTCTAACATTGCCCCCTCTATATTAGTACCTTGACAACAGCTATCAAAACAAAAAGCGATCGATTCTGGCATAATTGCCGTTAGTTTACCAATCTCTAACACCACGCGCTTAACTTTCATTCCTCGGGAATGTTCTAAAGCAAGTTCGATAATATTTTGGGTGATTCCTAGTTCGTGCATTTTCAGTTATCAGTTATCAGTGATCAGGGAAATTTCAACTAAAACCCCAAAACCCCAACTATCTGTTTTTTTACTTTTCACTTTTTCCTTTAAAACTGTCTCCTGTCTAATTAACATATTCTCGGTAATTGTTCACCGACTAACATATCGAGAATTCTGTTAGTGCCGAAAGGGGTTTTTAAGTAAACTAAATTGGGGGGAGAAGCAACGACTTCCCCGATACAAGCGGCATTTTTACCGTCAGGATGGGAACGCATCACTGCTAAAACGCGATTTTCTGCCTCCGGAGGCACGACAAGGACTAATTTGCCCTCATTTGCTAGATAAAGCGGTTCTAAACCCAACAATTCGCACATTCCTCGCACTTCTTCCCGGATGGGGATCGCCGTTTCCTGAACCTGTATTCCCACCCCTGAACTTTGGGCAAATTCGTTTAAAACTGTGGCTAATCCGCCTCTAGTGGCATCCCGCATCGCTTTAACTTGCGGGCAAACTGCCAGAATTGCAGAAATTAAAGAATTCAGGGCTTGACAATCACTTTCAATTGTGCATTGTAGGTCTAATTCGCCCCTGGCAATCAGAATGGCGGCGCCGTGATCCCCCAGAAAACCGTTAAGCAGAATGCGATCGCCAATTTGTAAATTATTCGCCCTGGAATTGATTCCGGCTGGAATTACTCCCACTCCAGAGGTATTAATAAATACTTGATCCCCTTGTCCGTTGGGAACGACTTTTGTATCCCCAGTGACGATTTTTACTGCTGCTTTTTCTGCGGCTATTTTCATGCTAGTAACGATGGTTTTTAGTGTGTCGATAGATAAACCTTCTTCGAGGATAAAACTACAACTGAGATAGAGAGGAATTGCCCCACCGACAGCCAAATCATTAACGGTTCCATTGACTGCTAAACTGCCAATATCACCCCCCGGAAAGAATAGGGGAGAAACCACATAGGAATCGGTGGTAAATGCCAAGCGATCGCCGATATTAGCTAAATCTTTAATCTCAAATCGGGCTTGATCTTCAAGGGGTGCCAGTAAGTTATTATCGAAATTATTAACGAATATCTCGTTAATTAAATCCCGCATTGCTCTGCCACCACTGCCATGGGAGAGAGTGATATTTGTGTCGGTAATTTTGTTTTTTTTTAATCTTAAAGAAGCTGAAGGAGTGCTAGTCATAAATTTGAGTACAGCAGTTATCTTGATGGTGAGGTAGAAAGTTTTCGTTTTGTCGAGTCGGTGGTCGATACCAAATTAGGTTAGACTTGATCTTGATGAGAAACGCTAGTGAAATTTAAAGACGATCAACGCGGCACAGATTCCAGTTTACCTTCTTTTCGTCTGAACATCTCCCCCATGTCAGGGCGTTATAGCTGACAGTGAGTCGCTATAATAGAATTTGCTGATCGCTAACTTCTCCCTCAGTAAAATTTCTATGACTGGCAGACTGAACAAGCTACAACAAGATTTAAAGAACATAGAAACGGAAGTGGCAAATTTAGCCGAAAAAATGCGAGAAAAATACCGAATTTATCTTGATTTACTTGGTGAATCTCTCTATAAACAGGCGATCGGGGCAGTGTATTATATCTGTACCCGTTACTATGGGGGGGAATTTCTGGCCCTTTCCCACAGCAATCGTCAGAAACTGCAAGAGGATATCAAAACTCTAGGACAAGAGGCTAAAGCCAGTTTACAGCAATTGGGTGAGCAGAGCTTCGATCAGGGGACATTTTCAGGGGTAGGATTCTCTAAAAGTCCAGCAGAGACAGTTAACACCCCAGATTTCCTGAAACTTGTTCTAGACAAACCGGAAAACCTAGCCGCAACTGGAGAGATTAATAACCCCGATATTTTACTTTATTGTTGTCGAGTGCTGGAAAAAAACTGTATCGAGATTCTCAATCATCTCTCTAGACAAATTAATCAGCAACTACAAAAAGCTTATATTCTTCCACCTCATCTACCTAGTCAAATTATCGATATGGCAATTCAAGCGGGAGAAGAGGGACAATCCCTAGGTGGAGGAAATAATATGTTAAACATTTTAGTAGAAGCTAAAAACCCTGAACCAGAGGAAGAAAAAGAGGAAGATGATGGGGATGATCATGATTTTTCAAGTGGCAAAGTCACTAAAGTAACGGCGATTCATCTACGAATAGCTGAACTTGAATTTGCCGACACGCGCTTAAGTGTCGAAAGAAATCAAATTCGCTCCCTTTGGGAACAATTAAATCGTCTAGGGGAACAATATCATCGTATTCGCAAAGAATATACTATCGCTCAAGCGGAAGCGGCGTGGCGCAGTAGTTGGTATGATTAATCAGTTATGATCAAACAGAGGTATTAGGGAAACATAATACTGGGAAATTTGGAATCAAGAGGCAATTATGAAAGGGGAAATACCCGACTGGGTGAGATTACAAAAAGCCTTATCTGTAGAAGCGGAAAAAGGTTATCCCGATCTCCAGGGAAATCAATACCGTTTTAGCGAGTTTTTCTGTCTTAGTTTCGGGGATAATCCTCCCGTGGGAATTGCCACCAGTGAGAGAAATCGCTGGCGAGAATTAGCCCAAAAATTTGCCAAATATTCTCAATTTAATCCCAGACAAAGACAACAATTAGTCGCCGAAACTCGCAATTTTTTGCAACAATTACGGCAAACTTTAGAAGCAACCCCCACCCCAAAAGAACCAGCAGCGGCGAAAATTATTAACACTATTCCTATCACTGCAAAGGCTAATTCTCCACGACAAGTCACCCTCGAACAACCCTTGAAATATCTAGCGGAAGTGGGAGAGAGAAAAGCCAGTCTTTTAGAAAGATTAAACCTCCACAAAGTTGAAGATTTATTATATTATTATCCCCGGGATCATGTGGATTACAGTCGTCAAGTCAATATCGCTAATTTAACCGAGGGGGAAACGGTAACTTTAGTGGGGAATGTCAAGCGATGTAATTGTTTTAATAGCCCCAAAAATACCAAGTTAGCTATCTTTGAATTGCTCTTACAGGATCGCAGTGGACAGATAAAATTAAACCGTTTTTATGCGGGAACTCGCTATACTAATCGTGCTTGGCAGGAAGGACAAAAAAAACTCTATCCCGTCGGTTCGGTGGTGGCGGTTAGTGGTTTAGTCAAAGCGGGAAAATATGGGTTAACTTTAGAAAATCCTGAATTTGAATTATTAGACAGTTCTGGGGCAAGTATTGAGTCCTTAAAAATCGGGCGTATCCTGCCGGTTTATCCCCTCACCGATGGAGTACCCGCCGACCTAATTAGAAAGGCTGTAGTCGCCGCTTTTGGGGCAGTAGAGGCGATAAAAGACCCCCTACCTTTCGGTCTCAGAAAACAATACGGATTAATCGATTTAAAAACAGCAATTACTAACATTCATTTTCCCAATAATTCCGAGATTCTCAGTCAAGCGCGACGGCGATTAGTCTTTGATGAATTCTTCTTTTTACAATTGGGGTTTCTGCGGCGGCGGCAACAGTATCGTCAGACACAGGAAAGTGCTATTTTTAGTGCTAAGGGTCAACTAATTGATCAATTTAATCAGATAATTCCCTTTCAATTAACCAATGCTCAAAAACGAGTTATTGAGGAAATTTTAGAGGATTTAGATTCTAGCACCCCGATGAATCGTCTTGTGCAGGGGGATGTGGGTTCTGGCAAAACAATTGTCGGAGTTTATGCTATTTTAGCAGCCCTACAATCTGGTTATCAAGCGGCATTAATGGCTCCCACGGAAGTTTTAGCAGAACAACATTATCGTAAATTAGTTAGCTGGTTTAATCTCTTACATTTACCCGTGGAATTATTAACTGGTTCCACAAAAACCTCTAAACGGCGAGAAATTCACGCCCAATTAGAGACAGGAGAATTACCACTTTTAGTAGGAACTCATGCCCTAATTCAAGATGCAGTTAATTTCCGCAAATTGGGGTTAGTTGTTATTGATGAACAGCATCGCTTTGGGGTACAACAAAGGGCAAGATTATTAAGCAAAGGAGAGTCTCCCCACGTTTTAACCATGACAGCAACACCGATTCCCCGTACTTTAGCTTTAACCCTACATGGGGATTTAGATGTGAGTCAAATTGACGAATTACCCCCCGGACGGCAGCCGATTCAAACCTCCGCTTTAAATGGCAATCAAAGAAGGGCTGCCTATGATTTAATTCGCCGTGAAATTGCCCAAGGCAGACAAGCTTATGTGATTTTTCCCTTAATTGAAGAATCGGAAAAATTAGATGTTCGGGCTGCGGTGGAAGAATATCAAAATTTATCAGAAAAGATTTTTCCTGATTTTAATATCGGTTTACTCCATGGTCGCATGAGTTCCGCAGAAAAAGAGGAAATCTTAACAGCTTTTCGCGATAATATTCTACAAATTATTGTCTCAACTACGGTTATCGAAGTGGGGGTGGATGTTCCCAATGCCACGGTGATGTTAATTGAAAATGCCGAACGTTTTGGCCTTTCACAATTGCATCAATTACGGGGGCGCGTGGGCAGAGGTTCCCATCAATCCTATTGTTTACTTTTAAGTGGCAGTAATAGTGCTAATTCCCGTCAAAGATTGACGGTTTTGGAACAATCCCAAGACGGCTTTTTTATCTCGGAAATGGATATGAGATTTCGCGGACCAGGGGAAGTTTTAGGACAACGACAATCGGGTTTACCAGATTTTGCTCTCGCTAGTTTAGTCGAGGATCAAGATGTGTTAGTTTTGGCAAGAGATGCCGCCGAAAAAATTATGTTAGATGATCCCCATTTAATCACTTTGCCCAATTTGAAACAAGCTTTAGACGCTAAATATCAACGGATGTTAGGATCGGATATTTTAACCTGATTTAGATGTTCAGTGATCAGTGAAAAGACAGCAGAAAACTACCATTTGATGAGGCTCACTTAACACATACTGCTCACTCAAAACTCAAAACTTAAAACTTAAAACTTAAATCTGATAACTGACGACTGATAACTGATTCAATTAACCAAATTTAATCATTTCTCGCCCTGCCATCACGGGTAATTCCCCTTTTAAAATCGGAATCAATGTCTCGCGAATTCTGTCCGCATCGGGGGGACAACCCGGCATAAAAATATCGATGGGAATGACTTGATGGACGGGCAGCACTTGATCTAATAATTCGGGAACGATACCGGGTTCTTCTGGTAGTTGAGGTGTGTTATCTCCTAACTCTAAATAAGCCCTTTTTAGCACGGGATCGGCAGTTCCTAACATATTCCGCATAGCGGGAACATTAGCAGTCACAGCGCAATCACCAAAAGAAACGACGGTTTTGGTATTTTGACGGACTAGATGAATTAGTTCTAAATTATCCTGATTAGCGATCGCTCCCTCCACTAAACAGACATCGACATTTTCGGGATAGGTTTTCAGATCGCAGCCGACGGGACTATACACCACGTCAACTTTTTCGGCTAATTCTAACAGCCATTCGTCCAAATCGAGGAAGGACATATGGCACCCCGAACAACCGGCTAACCAGACAGTAGCGAAGCGAATTTTAGACATAATTTTAATTCCTTGTTTGTTAGGTTTGGGCAATAGTGATTACTAGCTAATAGAAAAGCGGCTGTTTACCGAGGGGCGGGTTTTTGCCTGTCTCGACAAGTTCCTGATTATCTGCAATTAAAGAAAAAAGATCGATCCCCTTCCATTCTTGCAAAAATTCACAGATTAGCTGTGGTGTCCAATTTTCACCTCTAAAAAACTTAAAATTTTTCGTGTGGACATTGAGAAAAAAATGCAAGATATTACATTGATCCTGCGCCCCGAAAATAGTCCCCTTGACTGTCCAATTATCCACACTACTGGCGTAATCCTCGATCGCCCGATCTGCGGCCGCCACACGCTCTCGGTATTGATCACAGAATTGGCGAAGCATCTGGGGAAATCGCCCAACTTCGGCGAAAAGTTCGATCGCGGACCAAGCTAAATTGGTTGGTTGAGATTGATAATCCAGCAGGGATAGACAGCGATCCAAGGCTTGCAGAAAGATCTGTTCGAGATTTGTATCATTCATAACATTATTGATTCGCTTGACGCAGTAGGGTGGACCAACCATATTGAGCTTGAGCGATTTCGTGAGCAGAAGGCTGATTCATACCCTGATTAATCACTAAATCCGATTCTAAGATTTCGTGTTCTAAAAAGACACGATCAATCACCGTTCCCTGTCCTCGCGCCATCCTCAACCACGCCTTTGCCATATCAATACTAGGCCAAAATTCATACTGACTGACACCGCTACCGAAAGCGTAGTCCTTTGCTCGTTGAGTTTCCCGATCAGAAATACCGCAGTAATCGGAAATCAAGCGAATATCTTCATTCATCTCCATAATCTCGTCATACAGAGCCATTTCCGCCCGCAGATACTTGCCATAAACCCCTAGATGTCCCCAACGAGCGTTTTGAGAATCTACCATTTTTCGCTAACGCGTCCATTGGTGTTGAGTCCTGGCGTTAACTAAAAATTCCAACTTCGAGCGATCTTCCTCTTTTTCAGAAACGGCGGAACCCTTGCGGAATATGGCTCCCGTTGGACAAGCGGCAACACATTTGCCGCAGGAAGTACAGGCAGAAACGCTGCCCCAAGGCTGATCCATTCCCGCAATAATTTTATCTTTTTCGCCGCGATAAGCCAGATCCCAAACGTGGGCCCCTTCAATTTCATCACAGACTCGCACACAACGGGTACAGAGAACACAACGATTATGATCGATACCGAAAAGAGGATGGGAAATATCCACTTCTCGCTTGGGAAAACGGTAGGGAAAACGACTATGATCCATACCCACTTCGATGGCTAAATCTTGCAATTCACAGTTACCATTAGCCACACAAACCGCACAGACGTGATTGCCTTCCGCGAATAATAATTCCACCGTCATTCGGCGATATTCTTTCAGTTTTGGGGTATCGGTATGAACCACCATTCCTTCCGCCACTTCCGTTACACAGGCGGGTAATAATTTATTAATACCTTCAATTTCGACCAAACATAAGCGACAGGCGGCCACTTCGGAAACCCCATCGAGATGACAGAGGGCGGGAATTTTTATTCCTACCTGACTAGCTGCCGCCAGAACTCGCGAACCTGCTTCGATCGCTACATCTTTGCCATCAATGCTTAAAGTGATTACGGACATAAAAATTATTCTCCTTGAGGATAATATCCCTCTTCTTTCCATAAGCCACAGTTTGTGGCCAAGGGTAGGATTTTTACAGAAAGTTTTAATGACTTAAATCTATAATATGCCAGCAATTTTGGCTCTCTTGGGTTTGCTGGGTAAAATGTATTCTAGAGCGAGTGCAACGAACCACGAAGACAGAAAGGACACCAAGATTTATCGCTACTATATAAGTTAAACTTATCATACAAAGAATAAGAGAAGCAAATTTTTTGATTATTAACCACTTGACAAAGTGGCTACATCAGTGGCATTAATTTGGTATAGGAAGTTTTCGGGAGTCAGTCGTCAATACCAAATTAGCCTACACTTCATCTTGATAAGAAAGGCTATATTTTTTGCAGCTGCTTAGGGAAATTATGGCCACTAATCCTCTTAACTCGCTCATTTTAGGGCAGATTAGTCATCTCTGTGAGCAATACTCGATCGAAAGTCGTGTCCTCGAGGATTTTGCTGATTTTGTCATCCAAAACCACCGTAAAAAGTCTCCCAAACCATCGTTAACTAAATCAAAAGCTAAACCCACCACCACAGTCCAAAAAGTTAAACCTTTAACTCTAACGCAACTTAAACAGGCAGTTTATGCCTATTTTGAGGTTAGCAATACCACAGAATTAAAAAAATCGAGTATGTTTCAAATGGCTACTAGAGCCTTTGATAATATCAATTTATCTCAGCGAGAAAGTTGGGAGGTTATCTACAGGAAATATATCGGTATTCTTCCCGAAGAAGATTACGAACAGGGGAAAGATTGTATCAACGGTATCAATATTTTTAAATATTTTCGTCCCTATCGTGTTTTCGAGCTTGATCCAAACACTGCCAGCAAGGAAGACATTAAAAATGCCTATTATCGTCTTTCTAAGATCTATCACCCTGATAACCAAGAAACAGGAAACTCTCACATCTTTGATCGTTTAACTGTGATGTATAAGTCTATCACCACGGAGATAAAATAATCATGCCTCGCAAAAAAGAAATTTTTACTATCAGAGAAGCTGAACTAATTCAATGGCTTTCCATTTCTCATAAGAGATTGGATGAAATCGTTAGCTTTTTTGATGCCGATCCTAATGATGATTGGGATTTAGTTGAAGGTGTCGATTATCAATTTGTCAATAAGGAGAAGAAACTCCGTAACTTTTCCCCTAAAGGTGCTTTTAAAATTGCTTCCTATATCGAGAAGAATGAAAAGCGAGGAATTTTCTACAAATTTAAAGAATTTTTTACTAAGCACGATCAAAAAATTCGTCGCTCTTTGGCACGAAAATTAATTTTTGCTGAACTCACTGAAGCTGGCGAAATTCAAGTTTATCAAGGACTGGCTATGATTCATAAACAGAGTTTACGGCGAATTTTAGAAACTAATGGCAGCAAGCTAAATAAAACCGTGAATCATCTTCAGCAAAGAACTGATAAACCTCTAGAATTAGGAGTAGATTTTTACGAAGATGAAAAAAGAGAGTTTTGGTTCTCTGAAAGTGGAATAGTGATGATTTCTAAATCCATGAGTGAAACTTTGACGAATAAATCACGCCAAGAAATGTGTAAAATGATTGCAATGGAGTTTCCTCGTGCCTTTAAAGAAATTCAGGAACATCTAGATGACGATACCAAACAAAAAATCGAGATTGAAAAGGCTAAAAAACGAGCCAAAACTAGAGATAAAAACACTTGTCAGGTGACAGGTCAGAAACCTGATAAAGATGTAAAATTTAATCTCGCTGTCCATCATCTTTACTCTGTCCAGAAATATCCCCATCTAGCGACATTAGATCTGAATTTGGTGACTATTAAAGAAGAAATTCACCAAGAATTCCACGGTAATTTAGGGGGATTTCATCAACCTTGTACCATCGAGGATTTTATCGAATTCTTGCACATTTACTATCCTGAACATGAAGGTAATTTAGCCTTAAAACTTCAGAAAACTAAGAAAAAACTGGAAAAATTAGCTAAATAATCAGGTAATTAGCGGGGGTGATTCGCTAGTAGCGATGAACGCTTAATGCTTTGCTTTGTTAGCCAATTATAGCCCCTCAGATGGGAAATAGAGGGCTGATGGTGGAGGGGAAAAGGGAATCGATCGAGAGCCATGATCGGGATAAAACCGGTAAAATTCGCCTATTTTCAATAAATCTCTTGATTTTGACCCCTAAAAGCTGACGGCGGATGGCGGAGATTGATTGCAGCAAAAAGCGCAAAAATGATTACAATCGATCCAAAATATCAACGACTAGGATTAAATGGCTACTCATATTGTTACTGGTGTCGCGGGTTTTATCGGTTCTAACTTGGCAGAAAAGCTTTTAGAACAAGGAGATCAGGTGATCGGCATCGATCAATTTAACGATTATTACGACCCCAGTTTAAAGCGCAAAAATGCTGATATACTAGCAAAATATCCCGAATTTAAGTTAATTGAAGCGGATATACAAGCCCTTGACTGGAGACAACTGTTGCAAGGAGTAGAAGTATTATTCCATCAGGCAGCCCAAGCAGGAGTCAGAGCAAGCTGGGGTGATGGATTTCGTCAATATACCGAAAGGAATATAAATGCTACTCAAATCATTCTTGAGGCCGCTAAGGAAACCCCTTCTTTACAACGGATGGTTTTTGCTTCCACTTCCTCGGTGTATGGCAATGCGGAAACGATGCCGACTCCCGAAACCCTTTGTCCCCAACCGGTTTCACCCTACGGTATCACCAAATTAGCGGCAGAAAGACTCTGTTGGCTATATCACCAGAATTTTAACGTTCCCGTCACTGCCCTGCGTTATTTCACCGTTTATGGACCGCGGCAACGTCCCGATATGGCTTTTCATAAGTTTTTTCAAGCAGCTATCGCAGGTAAAGCCATTGGTATCTACGGGGATGGCAAACAAACCCGCGACTTTACCTTTATTAGCGATGCTGTGGCCGCTAATTTAGCCGCTGCCGTAGTCCCGGAAGCGGTGGGGGAGGTGTTTAATATTGGTGGGGGTAGTCGCGTGGTTTTGCTGGATGTCTTGGATACGATGGAAAAAGTTATCGGTAAACCAATCGAGCGATCGCATCAAGGCTTGGCCCGAGGAGATGCCCGTCACACCGCCGCCGATGTCACCAAAGCCCGTACTATTCTAGGTTATAATCCCCAAGTCTCTTTAGCCGAAGGATTAGCCCAAGAATGGCAGTGGATTCAGGAATTATATTGTTAACGGGGGCAATATCCTTAATAATCAAAAAATCTCCCTTTTACAGGGAGATTTTGGGCAATGTCTAGGGTTATCCCCCGACAAACTACACTAATTTCAGATCGGGATAATTGGCGAGAATGTCATCTTGACTGAGAATATCACCCTCGCTTTGGGGAGTCCAAATCACTTCTACGGCTAAAAGTCGATCGCCTCCCATACTACCAATTTGTTGCAGGGCTTGTTTCAAGTCTTGGGAATCATTAATTTTAGGTAGGGAAAATCTACCAACAATGCCGGCTAAAATAGTCACCAAAATATAGCCTTCTGGTGCGGTTTTAGATAATTCCCCAGCCGATTGGGGTAAAATATTGTCTGTAGAACCTTGACGCAGTTGATTATTGTAATTAGTTAAGGTTTCCGCCGTTAGTTTACCGCGTTCGTTGAGAGACCACTGATTAAACTTCGCTTCCGCACTGCTCAGGCTGGTTTGTTGGGAATCGACGTTACCATAAACCCAGTATTCCGGATGACGTAACAGGGCGAGGGCCGATTCTTGTAAGACTTCGACTCGTCCCTCGGAGGTGCTAGTATCGACTGTTAGGGCGATTTGATTTAATTCTTGTTGCAGATAACGGGCATTAGCCAACAAACCCACCTGTACTTTAGCCACGGAGACGGTTTCATATCCCGGTTCAACAGCCATACCATTCTCATCACTGCCTCCACCACTGCGGAAAGCATTAACGAGGAAATTGGCAATAGCAAAAAAGATTAACAGAGAAATTAAGCCACCGCCACCACCACCCCAAAAGAAGGGTAAAAGGAAGGGAAAACCAATACCTCCACCGTAACCCGGTGAACTGTAACCACCACCTCTAGAAGGGCTAATACTGCGACTAGGGGCGCGAAAACTACCGCCCCCCATTCTACCCCCCGATGCCGCTAAAGCACTGGGAATAGAACCGAAAATCAGCGTTGTCACTAATCCTAGAACTAATAGCGGCTTGGCAAGCGATCGAACTTTAGTTAAAATTTTGTCAATCATAAGAACACCGAAGCAACCCTTTATTTACTAGGATAACCAGTTTCTCCCTCAGAGATAGACAAATCTTGAAATCAGTTATCAGTTATCAGTGATCAGTTATCAGTTATCAGATTTGAGTTTTCGGTTCACTGATTACTGTTTACTGTTTACTGATCACTGAAAATTTATGACTTGGAATTTCTCCCCTCCCACGGATTCACCTTTAGGCGATCGCGAAGTCCCCTTAGAGAGTCATCATCTCTGGGGTAAAAGGATTGCTTTACTGGTAACGGGAGGGATTGCGGCCATGAAAGCGCCGCTAATTGCCCGATCTTTGCGGAAATTCGGGGCTACAGTCGTGGCTTTTGTCTCGGAAGAAGCTTTAAGATACGTCACTAGGGAAGCTTTGGAATGGAGTACGGTTAATCCCGTAGTTAGTCAATTAACGGCAAAAGCAGAACATTTAAGCGATCAATCTCCCTTTGATCTTTATTTAGTCGCCCCCGCTACCTATAACACGATTAATAAGTTTCGTTACGGAATCGCTGACGGAGTGATCACTTCATGCTTGGCCTCGGCCTTGGGACGACAGGAAAAGGGAAAAACTAAAATTCTGCTTGTCCCCACCATGCACGGCAGTTTACATAATGCTATTCTGAGCGAATCTTTGCAAACTCTCGATCGCTGGGGAGTCGAGATTATGCCACCCCGGGATGATTACGGTAAGCACAATCTCCCCGGAGAAAAAGAGATTACCGTGGCAGCCTGTGGGATTCTCAGTAATTCTGTGCTGAAAAATAGGCCGATTTTAGTCACTGGTGGACCCACACCCGTGATTATCGATAATATCCGTCGTTTAACTAATCGTTTTACTGGACAGTTAGGAGTCGCTATTGCAGAAGAATTATACCTGCGCGGGGCAAAGGTGCAGTTAATCCACGGACGCGGCAGCTATACACCCCCCGCTTATTTACCCCACGAAATTATTGAAACCTATGACGAGTATCTAGGGAAGGTGATGGGAGAATTAGAGAGTAAAGATTATCAATTTGGGATTTTCTCGGCGGCAGTGGCAGATTATCGCTTAGAAAACCCTTTTTCTGGTAAGATTCCCAGTGGAGGGCAGTTAAATCTTAATTTTGTGCCGACGGAAAAGGTGATTGACAAGGTGAGAGAAAATTTTCCCGATTTAGAGATGGTGACTTTCAAGTATCAGGAGGGAGTCAGTCAGGAGGAGTTACTGGAAATCGCCCGCAAACCCCTAGAAAAGGGCTATCAAGCCGTCATTGCTAATCGGGGTGAGGAAAAGGGCAGTCAAGGGGAACAGGTGGCTTATTTGGTCACAAAAGCGGCACTGGGAAAATTTATCGGGAAAAAAGCGATCGCTATTGGCATCGCCGAATATTTAGAACAGCGAGCCAAAAATGTTACAATCGAAAAAATTTAATATTTTTTAATATTAATTTGCAAAAATTTAGGGTAAGACAGTCATGGGTAACATCAACTTCGTCAAAGAGAATAAGATCGTGGTAGCGGCAGATGGAGCGAATTTACGAGAGAAAGCAATCCAGAATGGCGTTGATATCTACACTTTTGGCGGTAAATTGATGAATTGTGGCGGTTACGGGCAGTGTGGTACTTGTATAGTGGCAATTGTCGAGGGGATGGAAAATCTCTCAGCTAAAACCGACTTTGAGCAGCGCTGTCTGAAGAAAAAACCCGAAAATTATCGTTTAGCCTGTCAAACCATGGTTAATGGCCCTATTAGCGTCCAAACTAAACCAAAATAGCATTTAGCGGTTTTTGGCTGCGGCCTGGTCAGTGATCAGTGATTGGCGATCACCGATCACTGATACAAACTAACTAGGAACAATATTTAAGAAAGCATCGAAGTCTTTTAATGCTTCTTGGAACTGATTAGCAGCAAGACTAGCATCTTTTTCTTTGGCTGCCGCATCGATACGTTCAAAGTGAACGAAAAGATTTTTCGCTAACTGCTTGGCTTTTTCTTGGTCTTTGGGCAGTAAATTACGGGATAATCCTACCATTTCCTGACGCAATTGCCCCAACGGACCGTGGATATAGGTGCGAGTATCTACCCAATTTTTGTCAGCGATGAGGTCTTGCAAAACGCTCATTTTTTGGCGAAATCCTTCTATGGGTTGGATATAAACCTGTAACTGTTCGATTTTTTGCGGACTGTAAACGGTGGGGATAGTTGCTTGGGGACCACTGCAACTAACCAGCAGGGTAGTAACTAGGACTAAAACTAGGGAAATAATCGAGCGAAGACGTGGCATTGGTTTATATGTACTATTTAACAAACTATTGACGTTCTCTCCCGATAACCAGTCAAGCTATCGGGACGATTTTTACTTTATCAGGTTGTGGGATTCCCAAATCAGATTTCACTCCCAACGACCTTGACAGTAACTCGGTGTTATTGACTAGAGGTGATCAAACTGTTTCATAAAAGCTCGATCAATCCGATCTTTCCATAACCATAGTAACGGTGATTGCCATGCGAAACCGCCCCAAGATGCGATCGCTTGTTGGTCTCCTGTCCCGATTAAACTCAGATAATTTTTCTGGGGAAAATAGGGTTTTAGTGGCTGATTTTGCAGAATTCTTCCTAAATTATCGAACAGAGGTTTTCCTTGTCGGACGGCAAAAACTCCCGCTTTCGGACGGGGATAATCTGGAATCGTGGCAATATCTCCCACGGCAAAAATATGGGGATGGGAAAGAGATTGCAGATAATTATTCACTAAAATAAACCCTTTTTCATCTGTCAGTAATCCTGACGCTTTAATCCAACTAGGGGCCGAGGCAGCCGTTACCCAAATTGTATAATCCATGGGGAAAACTAGCCCCGATGAACAGATAATCCGATCTGCTTGCACTGCCGTCACATCCGTTGATAAATATAATCTAATTCCCCTTTGTTTAAAAATATTCTCTAAACGTTGACTGACCCAATTATTATGGTTCGGTAGGAGTTTTTTTCCTCGATGAATTAGAGACAAATTCAAATTACTGCTAGAGTTGAGAGTTTTGGCCAAACGGGACTGCATATTTAAAGCTAATTCAACTCCGCCTGCACCACCACCAACAATGACGATATTTAGAGTATTATTAGGGTTTTTAACCGCTTTTTTGAGGATTTCTTGCCATCCTTCCCGAAAAATCGGCACTGGTTTGGCGGGAATAGCGTACTCTTTAGCACCGATAACATTATCTACCTCTGGGATGCTGCCGATATCGATCGAGAGATAATCAAAGGGAATCTGTAAAGAATTATCACAAATTACTTGACATTTTTCCGTATCTATGAAATTAGCTTTAGCCAAACAGAATTGCGCTTGAGAATACCTAGCTAGAGAAGGTAAATCGATATGAGTCTCAGCAAAATCATAAAAACCGGCGATGTGGCCGGGTAACATTCCCGAATAGGGGGTATGGGTGACATCGCTAATTAAAGTTAATTGAACGTTTTTTAGGGGTGATTGCCCCCAAAGACGAAGGGCGATCGCATGACTGTGACCACCACCGATAAAAACTAGGCGCTTGACTAAATCCATAAAAAAAGGGGATTGCTGCCGGAAAAGTTAAATTCTAATGAATATATCTTCTGGCACAGAAATTCTGTTGCAAGATCGAGAGTAGATAGACAAAAACTCAAGACATCGAGGCCAAGAACTTTTAACCAATGACAGTCAATTGGGATTTTGCTTTTTTCGGACTCGATATTCTTAAGTAAATTTTATCTAGTATCTTCGCTTCCCAATAGAGAGAAGTCTATGCAAGAAGTTTATATCGTGGCCGCTGTCCGGACTCCAATTGGTCGTTTTGGTGGGGGATTAATGGGATTATCCCCGGCGGATTTAGGGGCAACAGTGATGAAATCCGCCCTAGAAATCGCTAATTTGCCACCAGAAGCCCTAGATTTGTACATTTTCGGCAATGTTTTGGGATCGGGTCATGGTCAGTTAATTCCCCGGCAAGCGGCGATTAAAGCGGGAATTCCCGTAAGCGTGGACGGATATCGGGTGGATATGGTTTGTTCTTCGGGAATGATTGCCGTTAGTAACGCTGCCACCTCAATTCGCGCTGGCGAAGCAGATATCGTCCTCGCCGGGGGCATCGAATCCATGTCCCAAACCGGCTTTTTTCTCTCCCATCGGGCCCGGTGGGGTTATAAATTCCTCATGGGGGCGCCAGAACAATTAACCGACCTATTACTCCACGATGGCTTAACCGATGCTACCACGACTGAGGGCATGGGTTCCCAAGTGGATCGCCTCTGTCTCGATCGCGGGGTTTCTCGGCAAGCATTAGACGAAATTGCCGCCTTATCCCACCAAAGAGCGGCCACAGCCACAGAAAAAGGCTGGTTTAACGGCGAAATCGTGCCAATTGAGCTTAAATCTAAGAAAGGTTCTACAATTATCGCTCAAGATGAGGGTATTCGTTCCGATAGTACCCCAGAAGGTTTAGGAAAACTGCGGCCGGCTTTTAATCCGTCGGGAGTTTTAACCGCAGGCAATAGTAGTCAGATTTCCGATGGGGCCGCCGCTATCCTTTTAGCCAGTCAAAAAGCTGTGGATCAGTACGGTTTAAAACCAATTGCCAAAATCCTTGGCGGCGCTGTGGGTGCTGGCAAAACCGATCGCTTCCCAGAATTCCCCGTCCTAGCGGTGAAAAAATTACTGGCATCCCTAGATAAAACGATCGAAGATTTCGATTTAGTGGAAAATAACGAAGCTTTTGCCTTAAATAATCTGCTTTTTGAGATGGATCTGGGGTTAGCGAGGGAAAAACAAAACGTTCACGGGGGAGCGATCGCATTAGGTCATCCCATCGGCGCTTCCGGTGCGCGGATTCTGGTGACGTTAATTAATGCGTTGAAAGTACAGGATAAAACCCTCGGTATGGGGGCCATCTGTCATGGGACCGGTGGCGGAACAGCGATCGCAATTGAAAGAGTTTAGGAGGAAAAAGCTATGGTATCTCTGGGACTAGAGGAGAAAGTTATCGTCGTTACCGGCGGAAATCGAGGCATTGGGGCGGCTATTGTCTCTCTTTTGATAGATTTGGGGGCCAAGGTGGCTTACACGGATTTAGTCGCCGATAATCCCCAGGGTTTAGGCATTGTGGCCGACGTGACTAAGTTGGAATCGATGGAAGCGGCAGCTAAACAAATTGAAGCGGAATTGGGACCGGTTTACGGTATCGTCGCTAACGCGGGGATTACCAGAGATAACTTTTTCCCTAAATTAACGCCGCTAGATTGGGATTTAGTGATTAATGTCAACTTAAAAGGGGTTAATCACACGATTAAACCGTTTATTGAGGGAATGTATGAACGACAAGCGGGATCGATCGTTTGTATTAGTTCTATTTCTGGTGATCGTGGTAATGCTGGCCAAACTAATTACGCGGCCACAAAAGCGGCAGTTATCGGTTTAGTCAAATCTTTAGCGCGAGAAGCTGCCCGTTATAATATTCGCGCCAATGCGATCGCGCCAGGGTTTATTAACACGGAAATGACTTTAGCGATTCCCGATAAAGTTCGCGATAAAATCACCGCCGAAATTCCCTGTCGTCGCTTCGGTGAACCCGCAGATATCGCCTGGGCAACTGCTTATTTACTCTCTCCTGTGGCCAGCAGTTATGTCTCTGGAGAAGTCCTCAGAGTTAATGGGGCCCATCACACTTAATCAGTTATCAGTTATCAGTTATCAGTTATCACTGGGTAAGTTATCAGTCATCTAATTCAAAGATGGAAAATGTGTTTGTTATCGAAAAAATCGGGTCTAAAACCTCGCGTTTTAATGCGAAAATTTTTCGGAGCAGGGCATAAATCCCCGTTACAAAAACGGCCTCCGTTCGGCGGTTCGGCTGAGCTCACCGTCGAAGCCTGCCCCCTGCCTCCGTTATTTAGTGCCCGTTTAGCTAGTAAACAGGAGAGAAAAAATTATAAATCAGGAGTCTGAAGAAACGGTTAGTGACGAGATGAGGTCTGAATATGACTTTTCCAGTGGTATTCGTGGCAAATATTATGAAGCTTATTTTCAAGATTCAGCCTCAGTCAATGAAGCGTTAAGATTACTGGCAAAAATTGCCAAGTCTGGAGAAATATGACTTATCAGTTATCCGTTATCGGGTGTAGGGTGGGTTAGTAAACTAGCGAAATTAGAGTTAAAGGAAAAGGGCAAAAATAATGGATAAACCGACACAAGCTTGGAGTGAGATGGCCGCAGATTACGTCAATCTTTGGACAGAAACTGGGGCAAAAATGTGGTCAAGTTGGTTTGATATGATGGGAGCGATACCGACTCCTATGGGCAATATTAAACCAGAATTGCAAGAGGCAACTCAGCGCTATTTCGATAATCGGGATTTATTGATCAAATTCCTAAAATTATCAGTGGAAGCTTGGGAAAGTATCTTTCCGAAAATGCAAACAGGAGAAAACTGGCAAACAATTTTAGATAATTATGCTCAACAGATGCGCGGTCAACTGAATAGTTTTACTACTACCACTTCCCAAAGTAGTCAAGATGTCAGTCAACTATGGACAATTTACCTGCAACAATTGCAAAGTCTTAATCATTTATGGTTCGATCCTTTCGTCCTGTCAAATGACACAATAACCAAAGCTTGGTTAGGTAATACTTCTTCCTTGATCGAACTCAATAATATCTATTGGCAGAAGTTTTATGATGAGACTTTTGGCCAATGGTTACAGATGCCTTTATTGGGATTGCCGCGAGAATTTAACCGCAAATTACTCGATAGTTTTGAAACTTGGCGCGTTCTTTATCAAGCTAGTATTAACTATCAAATTGTGCTGGCTGATATTCAAGTTAAATCCTTTGAAGCTTTAACTAAAAAATTAGTTTTCCTAGCAGAAAAAGGTCAACCTGTCAAGGATTGGCGAGAATTTCAAGATGTGTGGAGTGTCGTCGCTGATGATATTTTTGAAAAGGCTTTTTGTCAACCAGAAAACCTAAAAGTAAGGGGGAAATTTATTAATTCCCTCAATGATTATCGCCTCAAACAGCAGGATTTAATGGAAATTTACCTGCGCTCAATGAATCTGCCTACCCGCAGCGAAGTCGATGAAATTCATCGGACTATCTATGAATTACGCAAAGAGGTAAAAAGTCTCAAAAAAGCTTTAGGAGAAAAACCAGCAGTAGAAAGTAACAATTAGTTAATTGTGCTTGACAATCAGTTATCAGTTATCAGTTATCAGTTATCAGTTATCGGATTGCAGTTTTCAGTATATAGTGTTAGGTGAAAACTTCGGAACTTTCTTTTCACTGATTACTGTTTACTGTTCACTGCTCACTGAAAAATCCCCACTTCCCCACTTTTCTAGGAGAATTAAATTATGTGGCCATTTTTGACGCAAGTGAAACTGGAAGACTTTACCCAAGATTATCTAGAATTAACTCAGAAAAATCTCAAAGGTTTGGACAATCTCAAACGAGTTAAAGAAGAAGATATTCAGTGTGGAGTATCGGAAAAAGAAGCAGTTTATCGGGAAGATAAAATCATTCTCTACCACTTTAAACCTGTGGTCGAAAAACCCTTCGAGATACCCTTGCTGATGGTTTATGCTTTGGTCAATCGTCCCTACATGGTAGATTTACAGGAAGGGCGTTCTTTAGTGGCCAATCTGCTGAAATTAGGCTTAGATATCTACTTAATTGATTGGGGATATCCCACCAGAAGCGATCGCTGGTTAACCCTTGATGATTATATCAATGGTTATGTGGATAATTGCGTCGATTTTATTCGTCAAAGTCACCATCTCGACAAGATTAATCTGTTAGGAATCTGTCAGGGGGGAACCTTTAGTTTATGCTATAGTTCCCTCTATCCCGATAAGGTAAAAAATCTGGTGACAATGGTGACACCAGTGGACTTTTATCAAACCGAGACCCTCTTAAATATGCGCGGGGGGTGTTCCTTGGGTTCCGAAGCATTAGACATCGATTTAATGGTAGATGCTATGGGTAATATCCCGGGAGATTTTCTCAACTTAGAGTTTCTAGAATTGAAACCTTTACAGTTAGGTTATCAGAAATACCTCGATTTTCCTGACATCATGGAAGACGAATCAAAATTAGTTAATTTTCTGCGTATGGAAAGATGGATTTTTGATAGTCCTGACCAAGCGGGGGAATCCTATCGACAGTTTCTCAAGGATTTCTATCAGCAAAATAAACTGATTAAAGGGGAAGTGATCTTAGGAGATAAACGGGTAGATTTACATAATCTGACCATGCCAATTCTCAATCTTTATGCAGACAAAGATCACCTTGTTCCTCCTGCTTCTTCCCTCGCTTTAGGGAATTATATCGGTACTTCTGACTATACCGCTTGTGCTTTCCCCGTGGGACATATCGGAATGTATGTTAGTGGCAAAGTGCAACGGGATTTACCCCCCGCTATTAGCGATTGGTTGAAAGCAAGAGGTTAACAATCCTCGCACCTATCCCCTTTTCCCGGTTTGGGAGAGGGGTTTAGCACTTTTCTTCTCTATCTGTGTAACACAATACAACACATCGATAAAAAACATCTACAGGCAGTAAAATAAACTTTTGTAACAGAGGATGTTAAGCACTGTTGCAAGATCGGGCAGAATCGGAGAATCTCGTTCCTTTCGGCTAAACCCCTGTGGTAAACTGCAAAGCGTACTCGCTCGTAAGTATGTAGGAGAAAACCTGAGTGTTAAGAGTCGCTGTTGTGGGTTCAGGGCCGGCCGGTTCTTCGGCGGCAGAAACATTAGCTAAAGCAGGCATTGAAACCTATTTATTTGAACGCAAATTAGATAATGCTAAACCCTGTGGTGGAGCGATTCCTCTCTGTATGGTGAGCGAATTTGACCTACCTCCTGAAATTATCGATCGCCGGGTGAGAAAAATGAAAATGATCTCCCCCTCGAACGTCGAAGTCGATATTAATCTCGATAATCAAGACGAATATATCGGTATGTGTCGTCGGGAAGTCCTCGACGGTTTTATGAGAGAGCGCGCCCATAAATTAGGAGCGCATTTAATCAACGGAACGGTTTACGGTCTCGACATTCCCACGAATAGCACCGATCCCTATACCCTACACTACGCCGATCACTCCCACGGCAATTCCCAAGGGGAAATGAAATCTCTGAAGGTGGATGTGGTTATCGGTGCGGACGGTGCTAATTCCCGCATTGCCAAAGCTATTGATGCTGGGGATTACAACTATGCGATCGCTTTCCAAGAACGCATCCGTCTCCCCCAAGATAAAATGGCCTACTACGAAGATCTGGCGGAAATGTATGTAGGAAAAGACGTATCCCCCGACTTCTACGCTTGGGTATTCCCGAAATACGATCACGTTGCCGTCGGTACTGGCACAATGAAGGTCAATAAAGCTATGATTAAAGACCTACAGGCTGGTATTCGCGCTCGCGCGGCCCGTCGTCTGGAAGGGGGCGAAATCATCCGCGTGGAAGCTCACCCCATCCCTGAACATCCCCGTCCTCGCCGTGTAGTCGGTCGTGTGGCCCTCGTAGGCGATGCTGCGGGAACAGTTACGAAGTCTTCGGGAGAAGGCATCTATTTCGCCGCTAAATCAGCGCGGATGTGTGCCGAAACCATTGTCGAAGTCACCAACGGCGGCCAACGTATTCCCACAGAGGACGAGTTAAAACTCTACCTCAAGCGTTGGGATAAGAAATACGGTATGACCTATCTGGTATTAGATATTCTGCAACGGGTTTTCTATCGTACCGATGCCACCCGGGAAGCTTTTGTGGAAATGTGTTCCGATAAGGACGTACAGAAGATGACTTTTGACAGTTATCTCTATAAAACCGTTGTTCCCGCTAATCCTCTCGTACAGATGAAGATTACTGCTAAAACCATCGGTTCTCTCCTGCGAGGTAACGCTTTAGCCCCTTAAAATCAATTGATAACCAGAAAACCCAATCTTCCCATGGCGGTGGTTGGGTTTTCTTTTGGGTTGTCCCTTCCTGTCTTCTCCAATTGAAACAAAAATAACACTAAATCCAGTTATTAAAGACTGGCCAATTCAAGTTTGAATTGCATCACTGTCTGATCTACACTCATAGAATACCTCCTCTGGCTTAAGGATGTTCAAATTCGTTCTTTTGTCCAAAAATTGTCTTAATAGTCCATTTTGTGTACTATAAGAAGGATAATGCAAGGTTGGTCTCTTGCCACGAATCCTATAAACCAACCTACCATCTCAAGATTACATTCTTTTTCTTAAACCAACACCTGCTAAACCAAAGGTTAATAAAGCAAGCAAGGAAGAAGGTTCAGGGACGGGAGTGGGAGTTCCATTAAATTGAACCTCAGAGAAGCCAGTATTAGGACCGGTCCATCCCCAGTTACTAGCAACAACAAATCGGACAAAGGACGCAGTAACTGGAGAAAAGCTGTACACAGCCGGAGGTATAGGAGCGTTAGCTGCGATAGCAAACTGAACAGGAGCGCCAGTTATAGTAGTCCAAGTCGTACCATCGGTGGAGGATTGAACAGTCACGTCCTTAATTCCGGCAGTATTACCAGGATTGTTCAAGTTCCAGAAGCTAAAACCAGCGAGGCTATAGCTGCCATTGAGATTAAAAGTGATATTACCGGTGGACTGGCTTCCCGCCCAAGCATTAAAAGCAGCCAGAGCATGATTCCCCGTCAGACTTGGTGTATTACCGGGCAACCCTACCCCATTGACGGTATTGATTATATTAGTACCATTACTACCCATATCGGTGGAAACAGTAACTCCTGTAATCAGAGCGGCTTGGGCGTTTTGTGCCACCCCAAATATTAACCCTAAACTGGCAGTGGATAAAACAAGGGGCTTAATGGCGAGTTTCATCGGCAAATTTCCTTCAATAATTAACGGAAATAAGTTTATTTTCTTTTTTGCCCATTTCTGCTAATTTTGATACAGTTTTTTCCCATTTTTTATGGTAAAGAAGCCAGGTTTATTATCACAAAAAAAGGTTAGAACAGGTTTCTCGCCTGTTCTAACCTCTGACTGACTTAAGCCGGTCTTCCCTCGACCACCTTATCGATTAAACCGTAGGCGACGGCTTCCTCGGCGGAGAGGAAATAATCGCGGTCGGTGTCTTTTTCGATGCGTTCGATGGTTTGTCCGGTGCGATTAGCCATAATTTCGTTTAATTGCTGGCGAATACGCAGGATTTCCTTAGCTTCAATGTCGATATCCGTCGCTTGCCGGCGCCCGGTTCCGCCCATGGGTTGGTGAATCATAATCCGCGCGTGGGGAAGAGCGAGACGCTTACCCGGACTACCGGAAGCCAGTAAAAATGCCCCCATAGAGGCCGCTAATCCCACACAGATAGTCACCACTTCCGCTTTAATGTACTGCATGGTGTCGTAGATGGCCATACCGGCGGTAACGGAACCCCCCGGCGAGTTGATATAGAGATAGATGGGTTTAGTGGGATCTTCTGAGTCGAGATAAAGCATTTGGGCCACAAGGGCATTGGCTAACCCGTCGGTGACTTCCTGCCCCAGAAAAAGAATGCGTTCCACCGAAAGACGGCTGTAAATGCTAATCCACTGTTCGTATTGGCTACCAGGCAGACGGTAGGGAACTTTTGGCACACCGATAGGCATAATTGGTAACAACTCCTGCTAATTTGTAATAAATCTTAACTAACTTGGGCGAGGGGTTTCGGTAGTTCCTTGCGACTTTCGAGAACGCGATCGATTAATCCGTAGTCTTTCGCCTGTTGTGGGGTGAGATAGAAGGTGCGATCCATATCTTTCGCCAGTTTTTCAGTGGTTTGACCCGTATTTTTCGAGAAAATCTCTAACATCGTCTGTTTGTTGGCGATTACCTCCTTGGCGCGAATCTGGATATCGGTGGCTTGTCCTTGGGCCCCGGTGCGATTTTGGTTGAGAACAATGGTAGCGTGGGGTAAGGAGGCGCGAAAACCCTTGGTTCCTGCGGAAAGAATCATCGCTGCAGTTCCCATGGCCTGTCCGATACAGATAGTATGAACGGGAGGTTTAATGTAGTTGAGGGTGTCACAGATGGCGAAAGCTTCGGTTTCGTAGCCGATCGCGTCGCCGGTGTACCAGGATGTGCCGGTAGAGTTGATATAGAAGAAAATCGGTTTTTCGGGATCGTCAAATTGCAGGTAGAGCAGTTGAGCGATAATTAATTCCGTCACGTCCACCCCGACATTGCGCTTGACATCATCGGAGGAAAATAAAGGCAACCCCAGATAGACAATCCTCTCTTTGAGCAGGAGAGATTCTAAGTCTGGTGGTGGTGTCCGATAGGCTGCATCCCCATAATAGGCAGTTTGTACCGCTTTAATCACTGAGTTCATCGAGTTTTTCCGTCATACACAGTATCCTGCTTTTGATTTTAACGTAATCGGGTTGACCGATTGCCTGGGGGTATTTTTAGCTAGGTTCTTCCCCAAGAATCCCTCGTCGGATGCCCGCGCATCTCATACCATGTTTAAAAAGTGGCGGCAGAAAAAATGGTATAAGAATACTAAGCTTTTGACTAGAATGGATAACTATCGGTGGCAAAATAAATAAACCAGATGTAACCGATAGTATCGACCGATTAACCATGGCAGAATGGATTATTTACAAAGAATTCCGCTTTGAAGCAGCCCATCGTTTACCCCACTACGAAGGTAAATGTCGCCGTCTCCACGGTCATAGTTGGCTAGGACGCGTCTATGTGAAAAGTTATTATTTACAGTCCCAAGGCTCACAACAGGGAATGGTGATGGATTTTGGCGAAATTAAACAATATTTACAGCCGCTACTCGATAATTTTCTCGACCATCATTATCTCAATGAAACCACTGGTTTAGAAAATCCCACCAGTGAAGAATTATCGCGCTGGATCTATGAAAAATTGGCAAAAGCTGGTTTACCCAACCTTTATGCCGTCGAAATCCGCGAAACCTGTACCTCTGGATGTACCTATTATCCCTAATCGGCAAGCTATTATTAGCTAGGATGGATGGCAAACCTATCCCACGAATCAGATGAAGGAGGTAGGAGAAATCTGATATGCTATCTACTGCCAAGAAACTTTATGACACAGACTTTAATCTGTGGGTAGAAGAAACTGCTAACCTACTTAAAGAAGGTAAGTGGGAGTACCTCGATTTAGAAAATCTGATTGAGGAAATTGAGGCAATGGGTAGGAGTGATAAAAAGGCTTTGAAAAGTAATTTAGAAAAGCTATTGCTTCATCTCCTTAAATGGAAGTATCAACCCTCTAAACCTTCTCATAGTTGGCAGTATTTTATCACCGAACCCTGTTTGAGATTGTTAGACGTTTTTGAAGATAGCCCCAGTCTCAAGGTATATTTTGAGGAAGTTTTTGATCAGTGTTATCAAAATGCTTGCCTACTTGCAGCTAGAGAAATAGGGTTAGATAAAAAAACTTTTCCTGAAATCTGTCCTTTTGCCAAAACTGATATTTTCAATCCTGAATATCTACCAGATTAATACTAATATTTAATCACTGGTTAACATCAAAACTACTGGTTAAAGTGTATGAAATTCCCCGTCACGCTCTACCAAGATGAAGAAGGATGGTACATTGTGGAATGTCCCATTATTCTGGGCTGCCTGAGTCAAGGTGAGACTCAAGAAGAAGCTCTACAAAATATCAAAAAGGCGATTGACTTATCTTGAGAAGTTAGAAAGGAAAAAGACCTACCTTTGACAATTATAAAATAGCAGGTTAGGCTTTGCTATTGCTCAACCCAACCCCTATTTTTCTATAAGTAGGTAGGTGTTAAAAACTGTCAGATCCTCCCTTTATTAAGGGGGGATTAATTGTTGAAAGAAATCGCGCAGTTCTCAACTCAATTGTCCTGTTTTGACTTCTTTTCTTGAGATAGTTTCTGCTTAGAACAAGAACCTGCCGCTAGAACTCCCAGAGCAAGAATGCCTAATGTAGAAGCTGGTTCAGGAAAACTTTCCACCTCAGTTGTTCCGTAAGTTCCCTCAAAATTGTCAATGATATAGCAAAAAATGGGTTATTTAGGACGCTTTCAATTTTCAAACTCTTATCGGTCAAGGGTTTCAGCGATTGATTGTCCTAACCACCCCGATCTTTGCTATATAACACAAGCTTAACAAGGATCTTAGTCATTCCTTGACAGCCCCAATAAATTCCGAATGTAAGTTTGGAATCCCCCCAAACCGCCATCGTCATCCCAACGCTGTCTGAAAGTTGGTAACTTCTCCAATTCCATCACCTTACCACCTTGATAGTCGAGAACTTCTGGATAATCAAACATCGCATCTGCTTTGGCTGATACAGGTGGATTATCAAAATCAATAGCCCAAAGCACCTCAACAATTCGATAGATGTCATAATCATCCTTGCCAATTTCACGTTCGGCTTTGCAGTCGAGAACTTTTACTAAATGGGTAACATACCCTTGCTGCCTGAGTAGTATCAAACTACCTTTTTCGGGTTTATTGGCATTGACTTCATCGTCTTTCCATGCCAGTTTGAAGGAATCAGAAACCTTATATTCCCGATATGCCCATGTACCATCGTGTCGCCTTACATTTTTAGTCCACTTCAGAGCTTGTAAATCCATGTCAATATCTCTAAATAAAACTATAAGTTAAACTCGATCGCGATGACGGCGATCAGCGATAAAAG
Source organism: Microcystis aeruginosa NIES-4325 (assembly GCF_008974145.1). Classification (GTDB taxonomy): domain Bacteria; phylum Cyanobacteriota; class Cyanobacteriia; order Cyanobacteriales; family Microcystaceae; genus Microcystis; species Microcystis aeruginosa_G. The sequence continues at coordinate 33,615 of NZ_BJKP01000019.1, forward strand.
ACTCTACCAATTTAACATCTTCGACACTACCGATCACTAAAGGTGTGCGGGTGTGTAATTTATCGGGAATGATATCTAAAAGATTTGTCACCCCATCACTAGCTTTACCTCCTGCCTGTTCAATTAAAAAAGCAAGGGGGGCAGTTTCATAAATTAAGCGCAATTTTCCCTGGGGATTTTTAACAGTACCCGGATAGAGAAAAACACCGCCCTGCATTAAAATTCGATGGATATCTCCCACTAATGCCCCACTGTAACGGGCTGTGTAACCATCATGACGGTGAACATAACGAGTATAGTCGCGAATTGCCTCATCCCACTGCCAAAAATTGCCCTCATTGGTACTATAAATCGGGCCATGGTCGGGGATAATAATATTCTCTTGGGCGAGGATAAATTCCCCTAAACTGGGGTCAAGAACAAAGGCATGAACACCGCGACCGATCGAGTAAACTAAAATAGTCGATGGTCCATAGAGAATATAGCCGGCGGCGATTTGTTTACGACCATTTTGCAGTAAATCCCGCGCCTCTCCGTCTAAATCATTGTCTTCCTGTTGACGGATGGCAAAAATCGAACCCACATTTAGGTTAATATCCACATTGGAAGAACCATCGATCGGGTCGTAGAGTAGGGTATAGCGACCGATGGGACAGTTTTCTGGAATATAATAGGGTTTATCCATTTCCTCGGAAGCAAGACGGCAAACTAAACCACTTTGCTTAAAAACCGAGATAAATACCTCATTGGCAAAAACGTCCATTTTCTTGACCGATTCCCCTTGGACGTTGGTTTCTCCAGTAAAACCTAGTACATCCGCCATTAATCCCGCTTTACTGAGACGACGGGCAATTAATTTCCCCGCTAGGGCAATCCGACTCATAATTGCGCTTAAATCCTGCGCGTCGGGGGAAAAACTTTGTAGTTGTTGCAGGACGTGACGGGAGAGGGTGGTACAATCTCGATCGAGGCTATATTCGGGGATAGAAAAGGGAATATTGCTAACCATAACTGTAATTGCCCGTAATAAAGTAAAAAAAGGGAAACTCGTCTAGTCTCAATTATGACTATGATTTGATCCTAGCCAAAATTTTCCCTATTGCTGGCCAATTTTTAGATCAGTTTTAGAGTTGGCTAATTTTCCCCTCATTGATCATTAAATCTCGGTCAATAGTTGTTCTCTCAATTTAAGTCGATGGGGATACACCGGGCAAGCGTTTATATTTCAAGTAATAGGCAAAAACTGTTATAAAAACAATAATTATTGTGCCTATACCTAGATAGTTAGGAACCCAAAAATCCGCCGCAATCGTGTTAATTTCTCCCGGTTTTAAATGCCAAATTAACTGATTGTCAACTTTTTCTACCGGGGGATTTAATCCTGAGTCATCTTCAATATTTTGACCAGGGAAGGGAGTCTTTAAAGCGAAGTCGATATCGACTAAAGAACCAGGGCTAACGATAATATTTCCCTGTTCGGAAAGCACACCTAAAGCCCGCAAATCAACAGTTAATTTTAAGTTTTTCTGGGTCAAAAAGAACCAATCTCGTTCTGTAACTGCCAGTTTTGAATCTAGTTGCAGTAACTTTATATCATCGGTATTAGGGGAATTTTTGATTTTAAAGGAAGAACTAGGATCAAAAAATTGATTGAATTTTTCCTCCAATTCCTGACTATTACTAAAGGGAATAGTGACAATTATTTCTCGTTCGGAAATATGATCGGTTTTCCCCTTAAGTAATTTTGCCCTCTGTTCGATACTATTTAACCATTTAGTGGCTTCGGTTTGACTGAGACTGGTTAAACGTTGTCCGAGGGTGATATGTTGAATAATTTCCCCGTGGTGTTGGTGGGGAAAATTAATGCCCACATCGTAACGGACACAGCCAGTTAAAAAGAGAAAAATACCGCATAAAAAGGGCAGAATAAAGCGGTTTTTCTGGATTTTTTCGGTGGTTGGTTGATTCATAATTAATCTTCTTCTAAGTCGTCATAACTTGCTGAACTGCCACCGCTAACCGTAACTAGATCAATTTGCTGACGATAATAGTCTACATCTTTTACCTCCACTTCTACCTCATCACCGAGACGATAGGCAACGCGATTTTTCCGTCCTACCAAACAGCTATGACGGGCGCGATATTCATACCAATCATCCTTGAGAGAAGAAACATGGACCAACCCTTCCACTAATAAATCGGAAATTTCCACGAAGAAACCATAGGATTGTACACCGGTAATTAAGCCGCGAAAAACTTGACCCATTCTTTCCTTCATTTTCTCGGCTTTTTTCAATCCTTCTAGGTCTTTTTCCGCATCTTCAGCAATTTTTGAGCGATCATTGAGATGGGAAACAATTAGATGGCTTTCTTCTTCTAACTCCTCCTGAATTTGGCTTGGGAGAATATTCCAATGAATCTGTCCATGACAGCTATTACTGCCCAAATTAACCCCGACTTTGACGATTTTGCTGCGGCGATCTTTCCCCTCGGTTAATAGGAGTTTTAACACCCGTTGTACCCAAAGATCGGCATATCTTTGTAGGGGTGAGAGACAGTGGGTATAATTGCTAGGATAGGCCAAACCGAAATGGGGTAGAGGATGACTGCTATATCTAACTAATTTGAGAGTTTCTTGCAGGAGATAATTGAGGACTTTCACCGATGAGGAAGCGGAAAAAGTGCGGGTGAGATTTTGATAGTCATTGGGTTTAATCTCCTCCTCGGCAGTTAAATTTAATTCTGCCCCTAAATTATTGGCCAATTTGAGTAAATCCTCTAATTCATCCCAATCCGGTTCCGATTGTCCACAGTAGATACAGGGCAATTTTAAGGCCTGTAAATGTTCAGCGACGACTTTGCCGGCTAAAATTGCCACTTCTGTCAGTAAAGAACGGGCTGGTAAATTATTAGAAGCGAGAACAGTCCCCCCCCGTCCTTCGTCTTTGTAGGGAGAGATTTTGTCTAATTGAATATCAAAACTCCCCCGCTGCAGACGTTGGGATTTTAGGGTGGGGCAAACGCTGAAAAATAAATCTTTCAGGGTTTCAACGGTATCGGTGGGGGCAGCTGCGCTATCCTCTTCACTGAGCAGATCGCGCACCTGTTGATAGGTAAAATGTTGATCCACTTGGATGAGGCTGCGGGTGATTTCGTACTCCACTAAATCCCCCTTGTCATCAAGGGTGACGAGGATAGAAATAGCGGGGCGCTGTTCTTGCGGTGACAGGGAACAACGACTGGTAACGGCAGCCGGGACTAATGGCAGCACTTTTTCGCCTAAATAGACGGCTGTTCCCCGTTTTTTGGCAACTTTATCCAATAATCCGCCCCGTTCAATGTAACGAACTACATCACTGATATGAATGGCTACTCGCCAGCGATTTTGGTTGATTTTCTCTAAAGAAAAGGCATTTTCAATGATCGGAGGATAATCCAGGGGGGTGTCATCTTCGATGGTAAAGGTGAAGAGTTGGGTTAAATCTCGCAGTTGTTCTTTTTCGCCACTATCGAAGAAATACGCTAAATTATCGGCAATTTCGAGGGCTTCTGGCGGAAAATTATGGGGTAGATCGTGTTTACAGGAGACGATATCTGTGTCGGCAGCGGCCTCGGCCGTGGAACCGAGAATGCGAGTAACTTTGCCGATGGGAGGCATTTCCCCTAGGGGATAACGGAGGACGGAAACATGAACGAGGTGATCGATATTTTCTTGGAGATTTTGACCATTTTCGAGGAGATTAAGGGTAAATTTCAGGCGATCATCCAGGGGAACCGCCACAAACTGCTCATTTTCCTGTTTTACTTGCGCTAGAAGCGAAGGATTAGCTCGTTCGAGAATTAATCTCACCTCTCCTTCTGGGGAACGACGACGGGTTCCCTCACGGATGATTTTGACTAAAACTCGATCGCCATTCCAAGCGTTACTGAGATGATTTTTCGAGACGTAGATGTCATCAGCATCTTCGATATCTTGGATAGCAAAGCAAAATTCTTTACTGGAACAGCGCAGCTTTGCTTCTACGATATTTTCCTCGATCACACGACGATAACGCCCGCGTTCTTTGACAACCATTCCCAGACGTTCCAAAGCATCGAGAATCACTTGCAATTTTTCGCAGCTTTCGGGATCGTCTTCGCAGCCTAGTTTTTTTTCGAGAATTTTACCCGTAGCTAATTTATCATCACTAAGATGAGAGAGGAGTGTGGCGATCGAGAAGTCCATCTAACAATAATCCTTACTTACAAGACACTGACGGAATCGTGAATAATTAAGTTTAAATACTTAATAATGAGAAGATTGATTTAAACCATTGACTCCAGAGATTATCTCTATCGGGCTAATTGCGATCGCTGGTGGTGACAGTGAAGGTAAACTGACCAAGCATCGAACACCCGAACCTACCCTGAGAATTATCGAAGCCTTCGTTAGGATAAGCCAATAGCGAACACCTGCAAACTTTTCAGCGATCGCTAGTCTTTCTGGCAGAAGTTTCAGCCTAGTAGAATCTTGTTATTGTGGACAAGGCTGGTACTAGGACTGAAAATTTTATCTAACCTTTAATCTTAGCAAGAACTTGCCAAATTTTTCCATAATTACGATAGAGTATTCTCATATAAGTACAAAAGAACTCGAAAAAGTCACCATGTTACAAAAGTTACGCCAACGTTACCCCCAAGTTGCCCTGATTAGTGAGTTAGTTCAAATTGATCACGGCAAGTATATTGTGAAAGCAAGCGTGGAAATTGAGGGAAAAACGGTCTTTACAGGTTTAGCGGCAGCAGATACAGTGGAAATTGCCGAAGATCGAGCCAGAGAACGAGCTTTACTGCTTTTAGATACTGAAAATACTCCCGATCTCCAGCTTGTGGAAAAAGTCAGCCCCAATAATATTTCTCTACCGGAAGATTTACCTAAACCCGTCCCTAGTGCCAAAAAATCGACCAAAACGGCTAAAGTCACCGAAATCCCCCGTCCTGAAGCTAAAATTGAACCGGAATTACCCCAAGTTAAGGATATTACCCCAGCTAAAATTGAACCAGAATTACCCCAAGTTAAGGATATTACCCCAGCTAAAATTGAACCAGAATTACCCCAAGTTAAGGATATTCCCTTACCGGAACCAGAGCCTTTATTATTAGAAATGGAAACCGATAATTACTCCTTATTAACAGAATTGCCAGAAGAAGCGAGTTTAACTGCAGAAGAACCCCCAGCACCGGAACCAGTTGTTGTCATTCCCGAAGAAATCGATTATTCAGTGCTTAAAACTAAAATTGATGTGGAGATGAAACGATTAGCTTGGACTACAGAAAAAGGTCGGGAATACCTGATTTCTACCTATGGCAAAAAGTCCCGTTTACTACTAACTAATGAGGAGTTATTAGAATTCTATAACTACTTATCTAGTATCAGTGCCTAATCACTAAACCTGCTGCATAAATTAAAAATCTTCCGTTAAGTGAGGAGTCTCCGATCCAGTATTCTCCGAGTCAGGAGAAGCAGAAAGAAATAGATTATTTTCTGGCAGTAGAAAAGCGATCTTTTTCCGGAAAATGCGATTAAAAACTCACTTTTGCGGGAGATATAATAAAGAAGATATTAGCTGCCAGTCTTTTTTTCCCTATCTCACTGATAACTGATAACTGATAACTGATAACTGATAACTGAATTAGTTTCTTACTGCTTCTGTTTCCGCTTCTTTGGGAACAACAACTGGCAATCCGCTGACTGTTTCAATTTGATAAATAACGCGACTTAATTGGGAAGGACAACAGAGAGGATCCGTATCTTTATAGCGATTAAAAACCACAATAATTCGATCGCTATTTTGTAAAACAATTCTCTGAGATGCACCATCAGTGCGGGAATCCATCGGTCGCGGGGAAAGAGTGCCAGCGAATTTACCATCGACAAAAACAAAGTCTTGATAACCCATCGGTCGGCACATTCCATCCACTCCACTCATGGCCGAAATAACGCTAGTTTTCCCATAGGTTTGCACAGACCCGTACAGTAACCATCCTGCTTTATTAAGCGCCTGATCATTGGCAGTAATTGCTGGACGAACCTGTTCACGACACTGGTTATCGATCACGGTTTTAACGGGAGATTTGGGTATAGGGGCCTTGGCTTTATTCCAATTAGTTAACGGTCGCTCAAACCAAGCTCGCGGAGTCTCTTTTTCTGGGGTTTGGCTAATAACTTCTAATAGTTTCCATGTTTCGGAATTTTGATTATTAGCTGGATTGGAGACGGTTTCAACGCTAACTTTAATTTGATAGAAAAATCCTGGTTTATAATCAAATCCCTCGATACTATTAGGGAACAATCTCCAGTTTTCCTCTGGTTTTTCTCGCATCTGTAAACAGTCTTTGGTTGTGCCTTGGCTACAGGGTTGTTTCCTCGAATTGATATAAATTGTCTTTTCCGTGCGCGTGGTGGTCGGTGCGGGAGTAAAAGTGAGGATTCCTAAACCTTCGGGAGTACGATAAAATAATTGTAAATCGCCTTTAGCTGTCACTTGGAATTGTTCCACTCCTTGCAAGGCAGCAAGATATTGATTTTCTTGTTTCATCTGCGGTTCCGGACAAGCTTTTTTCGTAGTAGCGATCGCTTGGTTAACCTTGAGCGTGCCATCATTGACTTGATAGCCAGTATTATACTGGTTGCATCCGGCCGAACCACTGAGGATATTTTTCTGGAAACCGGCAGTAATTTCCGTTTCTTTCACCAAACTTCCGGCTGTCCAACCCCTTAGTTTCCATCGAGTTCCCTCCAAGGGGGAAGTGTTAGCGATCGCAGTTTTTCCCGCTAAAGCACAACTTAGGGCAATTGTCAAGAAAATTCCCGTTTTTTTGGCGTTCAAAATTGCTATTCTCCTCGTCAAAGCAACAATTCTATTATGGCGTGAGGTAATCGACTGAGTGGTTAGGATAATTTTTCGGATTTCTCTTTCTGACCATTCCGTGACGGATTAAGAGAGAACAAGTTCCCTCAAACTTTAACCCAGTCAGAAAGTCATCGTTGTCATTAATCACTTTTTTGCCCTCACAGGGCCAAAAGTTGACCCCAGTTCACCTTAAGCAGTACAATGAAAATCTTGAATGACCCCTTAAACAAAAAAAACATCATGGCACAAGGACAAGGATTCGGATTCGGTCTCGGTAAGATTAAAGAATTACAAGACGCTTTCCAAAAAGCGCAACAGGTGCAACAAGGGGCTAAAGTTCTGCAAGAAGAACTGGAAACTATGGAAATTCCTGGCCAGAGTGAAAATGGCTTGGTGACAGTCTATCTCAGTGGCAACCAAGAACCTCGGGGTATTGAAATCGACCCTGCTCTCCTCTCCCAAGATCTGGAGATTGTGGCTGGGTCTATTCTAGAAGCCATGAAAGCCGCCTATGATGCCTCCACGGAAACCATGCGCAGCAAAATGGAAGAACTGACCATGGGTTTAAATATCTCCAGTATGTAATCGCTTTTAACCGCAGTGGTAAGATAGAGAGTTGGACTAACAAACAAGGAGGTTCAACTTTGCTGACTTTGGGTGTCAATATCGACCATGTGGCCACAATTCGCCAAGCGCGCCGCACCGTGGAACCAGATCCGGTGGCGGCGGCAGTTTTAGCGGAAATCGGCGGTGCTGATGGCATTACCGTCCACTTGCGCGAGGATCGTCGTCATATCCAAGATCGCGATGTGCGGATTCTCCGGCAAACGGTGCGGACTCATCTAAATCTGGAAATGGCCCCGACGGAGGAAATGATCGCCATTGCTCTCGATATTAAACCCGATTATGTCACCCTTGTCCCCGAAAAGCGCCAGGAAGTGACCACGGAAGGGGGGATCGATATGCTGGGCAATTTTGACCGTTTTTGTCGGGTTGTAGATCGCCTACAATCGGCTAATATCCCCGTTAGTTGGTTTATTGATGCCGATTTTGCCCAAATTCAAGCGGCCGCTAATACGGGGGCGAAATTGATCGAACTCCATACTGGTCAATACGCCGAAGCACAACAGGAGAGCGATTGTCAAGCAGAATTAACAATTCTTAAAGAAGGTTGTGAATACGCTTCCTCTCTGGGTTTGCGGGTGAATGCTGGTCACGGTTTGACCTATTGGAATGTTTATGCCGTCGCCTGTTTGCCCAATATGGAAGAATTGAACATTGGTCACACAATTATCAGTCGCGCGGTTTTGGTCGGGTTAGAACGGGCTGTTAGGGAAATGAAATTGGCTATGCGTGGGCAATTGTAAAGGCTATCAGCTAATCTCCCGACCAAGGAACAATTACACTGAAAAATTAAAGGAAAGATGATGACAACTTATTATTATTTGGTAGCCAGTCAAAAGTTTTTAGAAGAAGAAGCACTCGAAAAGGAAGTTTTGAAGGAAAGAATCAGGAATTATCAAGAAAAAGGTCAAGAAATTGATTTTTGGTTAATTGCCAATCCGGCTTTTTTAGATACCCCCGCTTTTGCCGATATCAAAAAGAAAACTCCCCAACCAGCAGCGGCAATTGTTTCTCTCAACCAACAGTTTATTACTTGGCTAAAATTGCGCCTAGAATACGTTATTACTGGACAGTTTGAGGCTCCTTCCGATAGTATTCCCGAACCGTTAAAATAACCCTTTTGGGCTGGGGCAAAAAATGCAGACGAGGCAATCATCACCAGCTGACTTTGCCTTGCAGCTTGTTAATTTTTCCCTGACCGATTCCCGATACTCGATCCAAATCTTCTAGGGAAGTAAAGGGTTTTTGTTGCCGGGCTGCGATAATTTTTTCGGCTAATTTGCCACTGATACTGGGTAAAGTGTCTAATTCCTCTTTTGTGGCAGTGTTTAAATTAATTAAGCGATCGCTTTTAATTGTTGCAGATTGGGGACAGTTCTTTCTATCCCGTTCGATCCGATTTGTAATAGTTTCCGGCAGTCCTAATTTAGCGGTACGGTAAAGATATTGAAATTCTCGATCGAAATGAGCTGCAACGGTAGGATTATCGATAATAACTAAAGCTTCATCATTTTGATGGTTAGCAGCTTTTGACCAATTATGAGAACCAGTAATCACAATTTTATCATCGATTAAACCGAATTTATGGTGTAATTTATCTCCCGCCGCTAGATGGGGAACTCCTAGGGTATTAATTGGGTTTTGCCAAGGCTGATTATCTGGTTCATAACGACATTTATTACTGAGAGCAACTCCTAATAAATCTAATCCTTCGCTATAGTATCGGAAGGCAAAACTAGGATCAATTAAAGCTTTAATTTCTATCCCTTTTTGATGTCGTTGGGCGAGAATATTAGCTAAGGGCTGTTCCGTAAAGACAAACAGGGCTAAATTCACGGATTTTTTAGCTTTATTTAAAGTTTCACCGATCAGGCCATTGCTACTAATTGTCCAAGGATAAGTGATAGAATCGGGGGAAAATTTGACCGTCAGACTACTATTACCGATAGTAATTGTTTGCGGTTTTCTGTGGGGTTTATCTAACCCAAATCTAGGCCGATCTTCCCTTCCCCACATCAGATTAAATTCTCTCTGAAAAACTCTAGCTAGTGGGGGATTAGTAATCACTAATAAGTGATTGGTATTCCCAACAGTTTTGGGATTAGAAAAATCTCCATGAATATCACTTAAGGTATAGTTAGCTGAACTGATTAAAGTAGTGTAATTATCAATAACCATGAATTTATGGTGCATTAAACCGCTACCTTTTGAGCGATCAGAGCTATCATCAATTAGGGGAATACCAGCTTTTTTGAGGATAGTAATTGCATCTCTTTGAGCGATTTCCTCTGGACTTAGTTTACCATCTCGATTTAGATCAACTAAATCAAAAAGATTTTGATAACGTTCCTGTTCTCCTTCGCTTAATTGTTCTTGGTTTTTGGCTAAACTATTAATAGGTTGATTGTAAATATTTTCGAGGATAACCCTAACTTTAATTCCCTGCTGATGACGAGCAACTAAAGCTTGAGCGATGGCGGGTAAACGTAACTCTTGCACCGCTAGATCGATCGAACTTTTTGCCGAGTTGATGTTATCAATAATAACCTGTTCTAAATTATCACCTGGACGATTAATTTGACGATAGGGATCGGTATAATTTGAACCCCGTGCTTGATTATAATTAAAATAGACTTGAATATATTGATCTTGGGGCAAGGGTTGGGGACGATTTTGGATAACATTGAGAGAATGACAGCCACCCAAAAGAAAAACTGTTCCTAATAAAAATCCTAACTGTCCCATAGTCCGAATTTTTTTTAATCTCAATTTATCTATTACCATTTTTGTCCACATAATTATCATTATCCTAGGATTCAGGAGGGAGTTTTTACCTAAGGAGGTTCTCGGACATCGGTATGTACTAAATTGATTATAATCAATCCTGATTCTAGATTGAAGACGATAACTTTGTCCTTGATTGCTTAAATCGCTGACCAAAGATGTGACATCTAGTCAGTGAATTTTGTTATAATCTGGGGGACAATAGCACTGTTCTTCTAGATCTGGGTTTTACCATGACTGAACTTTTACCCCAATGCAGTAATCTGGCTGGTAATGTTAACAGTATAATTGAACTATTAAAAGGCGAATCCTCTCTCCGCAATCAACAGGATACCAGCAAGATAGAAATTGCCCTACAAAAAGCCATTTCTCCCAAATTTGAAATCGTTTTCGCCGGTGCTTTTAGTGCAGGTAAATCGATGTTAATCAATGCACTTTTAGAGCGAGAATTGCTGTATAGTGCCGAAGGACACGCCACAGGTACAGAATGTTATATTGAGTACGCAGAAGCTGATGAGGAAAGAGTGGTTTTAACCTTTCTCAGCGAAGCAGAAATTTGTACTTTAGTCGATACCGTCTGTCAAAATCTGCAATTAACTAATCCTAGTAACATTAATTCCCAAGAATACTGCAGTCAATTAAACCAATACTGTCAAAAAATTATCGAACAGGAAGGGGGAGAAGGCAAATCCGAGCGAGCTAAACAAGCTCAGGGTTTAAAATTATTAATTGAAGGATTTACTCAAAATCGTGAGCGAATCCATACGCTGCATAATGCCACCTATTCCATGGAACAATTTCACTTTTCTAATTTAGCAGAAGCGGCCAGTTTTGCCCGTCGTGGTAGTAATAGTGCCGTCTTAAAACGTCTAGAATATTACTGTCATCATCCTCTCCTTAAAGATGGTAACGTTTTGGTAGATTTGCCCGGTATTGATGCCCCAGTCAAAAAAGATGCCGACTTAGCCTATCGTAAAATAGAACATCCTGATACTTCGGCAGTGGTTTGTGTTTTAAAGGCTGCTTCTGCGGGAGAATTAGCCACAGAAGAAACGGAATTACTCGAAAAAATTGGCTCTAATGCTGGTATTCGTGATCGAGTTTTTTATGTTTTTAACCGCATTGATGAAACCTGGTACTCAGCCCAACTAAAACAGCGTTTAGAAAACCTGATTCAAACGCAATTTCGTGATACTTCCCGCATTTACAAAACCAGCGGACTTTTAGGGTTTTATGGGTATCAGGTGAAAAATCAAACCAATATTAATCAGCGTTATGGTTTAGATTCTATTTTTGCCGAAAGTGTGAAAAATTTAGGAGGACAAGAAGAAACACCGCAATTTGTCAGCGAGTTTAATAACTATTGTGCCAACTCTGGTAAATTACTGGCAACTCCCTTTAAAGTTTCCATCCACGGTTATGAAACTCCCAATAAAAATTATTTTCGAGTTTTAAGTGAGTGGGGAACTCCTTTACTAGAGCAGTTAATTGCTGATAGCGGTATCGAAGAATTTCGCAGGGCAATTACTCGTTATCTCACGGAGGAAAAACGTCCGCAATTGTTTGCAACTTTAGCTGATGATTTACAATCTCTTTGCATCACTCTCAAAAATTATTATCAAGGGATTTATAGTGATTTAGAAAGTCAACCACGAGAAATTGAGGCGATGAAAGCTCTGGAGTTAAATCACCTCAATCAAGAGTTAAAGGAAGTGGGAGAGAAATTAACTAAACATATCGATGGTTATGTCAACGCTATCGTGGTTAATAGCGATGAAAAATTTGAGGAAGACTTTAAGAAACTGAAAGCGAGAATGGTATCAAGATTGTATGAGTTATTAAATACTTTTTCTGTCAGAAATGCTTACTCGCAAGCGACTTTAACCCATCCCCGCAATGCTACAGCACCTTTATTAGCAGTATTAGTGGAAGCTTTTTATTATCTGTCTAACCAGCTAGAAGATGTGTTAATTGAGGAGTCAACCAGTTTAATTAGTCGCTTTTGTCAGCGTCTTTTAGATGCGGTAAGACAAGGTGATTATTATCGGCAAATCTACCGCTTATTAGGTAATGATGGCCACCTAGAAAGTCAGCTAAAACAGCTAGAATTGCAGTTAATTCATGCCTTGATTTCCGAAGCAAAAACTGAGTGTGATCGCTATGTACGAGAAAATCATAATTTTTACAACGAAGGCACTTTTTCTATCTTTCAATTTCGGCAAACTGTGCAAAAAACTGCCCAAGGTTATGACTGTGAAAGTATTCTTGCTGCCGAACCTGCTATCCGTCAATTACTTATGTTAGATTTTGAGCCAAAAGTATCAGCGACTCAGAAAAACTTCCGTCAAACCATTAATAATACTTTAAAAAATCAATTGATACCAATGGCGAAAAAACAAGCCGATACTATTCTACAACAGTTCAATCAAGCTCGTTCCTATCTAGAACAAACCTTAGAACAGGAAGCGGCGGAAAAAATTGCTAATAATGCCCGCAAACAGGAAGAAATTAACCAAAAAATTGAGGATTATAACCAAGCGATAAACTCTCTCAATACTTGTTTAACTGCTATGGGTTTACAGAAAAATCATTTACCTGTAATTGGTGAACAAGAATTAGAGATTGTCCCTGAAGTTGTTAATCACTCCAGCAATTAATATGGGGAAATTATCGGCATGAAGCGCCAATTCAGACTTGAATTGGCCTTGTCTTTGAGTAAACAATGCAAGTTATAACCGTGCAAAGTACATTTTAAGACTAAACCAGTTCACCGCTTTCCTGTAAAGAGTGGAGACGTTGATAGATTCCCTGCTGATTTAATAATTGGTCATGGCTACCGATCTCGACAATGCGACCATTATCCAAGACGACAATTTGATCAGCTTCTCGAACGGTACTGAGACGGTGGGCGATAATAATCGTGGTGCGAGTGCCTAAAATGGATTTCATGGCTAGTTGAATGGCTCTTTCTGACTCATAATCTAAGCTAGAAGTGGCCTCATCAAAAACTAACACATCTGGATCAACAATTAACGCCCTAGCAATTCCTAAACGCTGTCTTTGTCCCCCCGAAAGACGCACGCCCCTTTCCCCTACAATAGTGGAATAACCATTAGGTAATTCCTGAATAAATTCATCGACTCGGGCAATTTGACAGGCTTCTTCTACCTTCTCAAAGCTAATATTAGGATTACCATAGGTGAGATTTTCTAACACCGTACCATTAAACACATCTACTTCTTGATGAACAATCGCTAACCGTCGCCGATACCAAGTGACATCTAAGCGACGAATATCCTCGCCATCCATCAGAATTTGCCCTTGATTCGGTTCAAAATAGCGGAAAAGTAACTTAACTAAAGTGGATTTTCCCGAACCCGATTTTCCCACTAATGCCACGGTTTGATAGGGTTCAATCAGCAAATTAATATCCTTGAGAATGGTTCTTTCAGGACTATAGCCAAAGCTGAGATTACTTAATTCGACTTTCCCTGTAAAATGATAGAGATTATCTTGGGCATGATCGGCTAAAAGACTACCAGCATCAGTGCCACTAGGCAAGTTGATAAATTCCTGTAAACGGGCCATAGAAGCATAACGACGAGCGAAAGTTTCTGCCATTTGGGATAGGGGATCTAATTCCGCATAGGCCATACTAGCGAGGGTATAGGTGGTGATAAAATGCCCGATCGAGATTTTCTGTTGAACGGTGGCTAGGAGAGTAAAGAAAAATACTCCAAATAAACTAGCTTGGACGAGAGTTTTTTCCCAAGTAATTAAGTCCACATAACCCTTATGAATGCGATGGATAACGTAGGTAAATTCTCTCTCTAAACGCTGTTTTTGACGATATAATTCCTGTCCTTCTGTGGCAAAAGCTTTGACGGTTTTGATATTAGTAATAATCTCAGAATTGCGACTTTGGGTATTTTCGATGTGCCGATCAAGAATCCTTTCTTTTTGCATTAAATCTTTTAAATCTCTGACAATAAAAACTAGAATTAATACAAAAGAAATAACAAAAGCGAGGGCGATTTGCCATTGAATTACCCAAATAACAATAAAGATACCAAAAACTCTAAACAATTTTGGGATCATCATTCCCGCCACTTCGGGATAAGTCCAAGTATAACTTTCCATCCCTTTGGCAATCCGGTTAGCGATGCGTCCTGGATTATTTTCATCGTAAAAAGATAGGGGTAAGGTGAGAATTTTGGCAATAATTTGTTTGAGATGATCTCGTCGCGCTCTTAAGGATATTTCCCAGTGAAACCATACACCAAGCCAAGGCTGAATTGGTGCTTTAATTACCGTGGTTAGGAAAATTAAGCCTAATAATACCGCCAAACTAACCCACTTTTCCGAGGCAAAGGGAGTTAAAATCATGGTGCGATTAACTAAAGATTGCACGAATCCATCTAAAGGTTGATCGGAAAGAACATTAAGAATCTGTCCGACAGCGTAGGGAACCATCAGATCGATAATTTCAAAGACACTGGAGGCAGCAATGCTCAAAAAGGCGGCTTTTTGATAATTGCGATAGTAACTGATAATATCCCGTAAGGAAGCCATAACATCAAGTAAATTGCCAATTTTTAACTTCTATCTGGTAACTGCTAACTGAAGAGACTAAAGGCACTTTTGGGATTGTTTTTCTGGAGTTACCATTATACTACAATACTACAAAAATCTGCCGACCTAGAAATTTCTAGGACAAAAGCCTTGTCATAGTCTTGTATTCTCAATCAGCTATTAGTCAGGAGACGATGCCAGATCAGCTTATATTTCATCCTCGTCAGAAGCACCAGAGATCAATTTATCTAAAATTTTGACGAATATTATCACAAAAATTAATAAATTTCTGAAAGGTTTTTAAGTGTTCGGTTTTATCGATACGCTTTTTTAATTGATTAAGATAGTATTGTTCTTGAGCTTCCCCAGGGAATTTTTTAGAATAAGACAAACCTTTAGCTTCAAAAATAGACTTTAGATAAGCAAAATGAAAATCGGCATGATTTCTGCAATTAAATCTACCCATTAGTTCGGGATCATTTTCGTAAACATCATAGGGTTGAACATAATCAGCTAAAAGTCCCTGTAAAGTTTGTCTGATACTAAATCCGTTAAGTATAGGCTACATATCAGGACAGGCAATAGGCACTCATGCAATAGGGGCAATAGATAATCAGTCTTTAATAACCAGATTTAGTATGACGAGATGACAAAGAAGCCTGAAATCCTTATGATAAGAGAAGTGTAGCAAAATGTAGCCAAAAAAGAAGTTGCTATGATAGCAACTTCAGGAAAATCAACCAAATGTCACCAGAAAGTTACTAAAATCATCTAGTCACACAAGTCAATAAAGCGCAGTACCTAATTCTATCTATCCTAGTACAATTGCTGCAGAGCTACCGATGGGTCAACCTAGAAGAGTTAGCAAATAAATTACCTTTCCCCATTTTGTGGGAAAAAGGATTAACTAAATGCTGAATAATGATAAAACCCTTTTAAAATAAGGCTTTTGACCTGTTAAAATCCGATGTTAGTGCCAGCTAACGCCTGGGTAGAGTCTTGGCAAATGTTTTATGTTGAAACTCAGGCATTAACGAACTTAAGCCCCCATAAGTGTGCTAATTATCGCCGAGATATACGAGCAGCAACCCTTAGACAGTCTAGACTTTAGCTTGCTATATCACCCATTCAGTCCACAATCTTAGCATAAATTTTTCCAGTCGGCAAAAATGCCAACCCTGCCTGATTATTTTAAGCACTACAATCTCTTATTATTATTTTTACCATAATTTTTTGTTAATGTTGCGATTCAACTGCTAAACTCTAAGGTTTACTCCATCAAGCCCACGATACTATAGCAATCCTTATCTACTTTGTGAACTAACTCGTAGCGGATAGACAGGAGGCAGCAGATGAGTTTATATTTCATTTAGGACTGCTATAGGTATGTTTATGACAAGTACTTAGAAAAAATTTTAGCTATTTTATCAGTCGGGATAAAAATGAGATCATTGATGTAAATAGCTCCTGGCAATTTTTTGTCTATACCTATATTTTTAGGATTCTGATGCTCAACAAGATTAAATCTTTCTAAAGGAAGTAGCTTGTTATCACAAATAAAGAAGCCCTTATAATCTCTGACATAGAAAAATTGTTTTATAGATTCTATAGCTCCTTCTCTGTGCCGTTCTTCTACTTCAATTAAGAAATTCGGTTGAGATGATGCAATAGTTTTTTCTGCACCTTGTAAAACCCCTAATTCATGACCTTCTACATCTATTTTTATAAACCCCACGTTCTCTAGATTAAAGCTATCAAGGGTTTTACACTCAGCCTTTATAATTTTAGTTGAAAGATCGCTAAGAGTATTACTGGTTTCTATCGATGAGAGTCCTACTAGCTCTTTCCCGTCTAATAATGGTATCCGCAAATCCACCATAACTTCTCGGTCAGATAACGCACATTGATGAACGATAACAGACTGGGACGGAAAATTAGTTCTTAACCTTTTAGCAAGGTTGGGTAAAGGTTCAAATGCAATTATTTGTCTAGCTCTTCTCATCATAAAAGGGATAAGCTGGCCATTGTTAGAGCCGATGTCTAATGCAACTTTTGAGTAGGGGCATAGACACTTTAAAACTTCCGTTTCTAGATAGGGCTTTGATTTTAAATTATAATCATAAAAGTTATATATAAGTTCTTTGAGTATAGGAGGAAAATATAATTGAATATAACTTTGAATTTTTCTCTTAAACAATAAGTCCATAGTTTTATACCAACAGTACTATAATTTAGCTGCTGGGTGCTATTTAAATCTTTCACCCATTGCCCCGAACTGACGTTACTCTATAATAATAGAGCAAAAATGTCAAGGGTAATTAGTCAGTGCAATAAGAACTGTTAATTGAGAATGGACAGAACCCTGACAGGGACTGTATTATAGATGGCATGGAAATTAACGACTAACTACTGCCCACCTTAATCAACGCCTCCGACTTCGAATCAGACGGGGGCGGGTTTTTGGTAGGAAGCTTACCGAAAGCAGAATCAAGAAAACCAAGAGCTAAAAGCTAGGCTCGATGAGGTAGAGAAAGAGAGGAATCCCCAGCTTGAAAAGCTGGGGCTCTTCTGGTTTCTGTGTGGAAACGAGGTCTATACTGATAGTTTATTTAACAAAATAGTCCTAAAAGTCTTTCCCAGTAAACATTTCACGATTTCATAAGCAAAAATTATCACACAAAGTCGAGAAGAGCCAAGCTGGGGTCTCTCTGACCCCAAGATTTTACTGAGGATCGAGTTTTAGGACTGCCATAAATGCCTCTTGCGGGACATCAACAGTTCCGATCGCTTTCATCCGTTTCTTCCCTTTTGCTTGCTTGTCTAACAGCTTTTTCTTGCGGCTAATATCACCACCATAACACTTAGCTAAGACATCCTTTCTTAAAGCGGGAATATGTTCACTAGCGATAATTTTAGAACCAATAGCGGCCTGAATGGGAACCTTAAATTGATGCCGGGGAATCAATTCTTTTAACTTTTCGGTTAACGCACGACCAACATAATAAGCTTTATCCCGGTGAACGATCATCGCTAAAGCATCAACGGGATCACCATTGACCATAATATCTAATTTAACTAGCTCATTTTCCCGATAGCCAATTAATTGATATTCCATACTAGCATAACCGCGCGATCGAGATTTTAATTGATCAAAAAAGTCCGTCACCACTTCTGCTAAAGGTAACTCATAAATCAAAGCGGTGCGAGTTTTAGTAAAATAACGCATATCCTTGAAAACTCCCCGACGACTTTGACATAATTCCATCAAAGCGCCTACATAGGTTTCTGGAGTAATCATTTCCACTTGGATATAAGGTTCCTCAATTTTTTCCCGTTTTTGTGGGGAAGGTAACAAACTAGGATTATCCACTTCGACAATTTCCCCATCGGTGGTAGTAACCTGATAAACTACCGAGGGAGCAGTGGTAATTAAATCTAAGTTATATTCCCTTTCTAGTCTTTCCTGGACGATTTCCATGTGTAGGAGTCCCAAGAAACCGCAACGGAAACCAAAACCCATGGCGCTAGAAGTTTCCGGTTCGTAGGATAGGGCTGCATCGTTTAATTTTAACTTTTCCAGCGCATCTTTGAGATCGGCGTACTGATCGGCATCCGTGGGAAATAATCCGCAGAAAACCATCGGTTTTGCTTCTGTATAACCGGGTAAAGGCTCTTGTGCCGGTTTAGCGGTTAGAGTAATCGTATCACCCACCCGGGCATCAGCGACAGTTTTAATCGCGGCTGCCAGATAACCCACTTCTCCCGCGTGAAGTTCATTTACCTGTACCTGTTGCGGTGATAAAATTCCCAATTCATCGATAACAAATTCTTTACCAGAAGCCATAAAACGAATTTTATCGCCCTTTTTCACCCGACCATCCATGACACGGAAATAGACAATTACCCCTCGATAAGCGTCGTAATAACTATCAAAAATTAAAGCTCGGAAGGGTTCTTCAAGGGTATCTTGGGGAGGGGGAACTAATTGGACGATCGACTCTAGAATATCATTAATACCGATCCCAGCCTTAGCCGAAGCCCGAATCGCCTCACTACAGTCTAAACCCACCACTTCCTCGATTTCCGCCGCGACTCGTTCCGGTTCGGCACTGGGTAGGTCGATTTTATTTAAAACTGGGATAATTTCGAGGTTATTTTCCAGTGCTAGGTAAACATTGGCTAAAGTTTGCGCCTCCACACCTTGGGACGCATCCACAACTAATAAAGCTCCCTCGCACGCCGCTAGAGACCGAGAAACCTCATAGGAAAAATCCACATGGCCCGGGGTGTCAATCAGATTGAGAACGTATTTTTGACCATCCTTAGCGGTGTAATCCATGCGTGCCGCTTGTAACTTGATGGTGATACCTCGTTCCCGTTCCAAGTCCATATTATCAAGAAATTGTTCTTTCATCTCCCGTTGGGCTACGGTTCCCGTAATTTGCAGGAGGCGATCGGCGAGAGTTGATTTACCATGATCGATATGAGCGATGATGGAAAAATTGCGAATGCGAGAAACGGGAACGTCAGTCATCGTGGTTCACTGCTGGCAAAAGTCAGAGGTTTATAAAATTTTAGATTCCTTAATTCATTGTAGAGGTAAAGTCTCTAAGGCTGGAGCAAAAGTGAAAAGTAAAAGGTAAAAAAAGCTAAACTGCAATTATAGTCAGGGTTTTGACCTTGGCCTCCCCTCTCGCCATCCACAGGAAACTATGGTAGGCTTGAGTATAGGGACAAAATCAGGGAAAGGGCAATGGCTAGGGTAAAGATGTATGATTTGTCCCAATCCCATTACTATAGATAAACTCTTGGATGAGAATCCTCGACTGACGGGTAGAATGATAGATAGCAATCATTGATAGAGCTTATGAACGACAATGCTACACCGACTCAGCGCACGGCGGAGAAAGTTGAAATCGCTATTCACCTTGACTCGGAAGTTTTAGACCAGATTAAACACCTGACTAACGATCCTAGTCGCATTATCGAAACAGCGATTAAACAGTGGCTAAGAGGAGAGAGACAACCGGATGAGGACTTAACCCGTCATCTTCGACGCAATCCCCCCGTACCCCCCAAAGGGGAATGGAATGACTAAGATTTTTCAGTCTCTAATAGGTTATTTCCCGACGGAGAGACTGAAATATTTTCTTAGGTCAACCATTGATGGTAATTGAGATTTTTTCCCCAACTAAGCTGGTTAATAGTAGTATTTATTGCCTGTAACAGCAACGCAACGGTTTAATCTATTTACTACAAGGGGATCATCGTCGTCATTGGGGTATTGGCCAGATGGAATTAGTGCCAGAATTAGTCGATTAAGTGCAAATGGCGATCGCTCATGCCAGATCATACCAAGAATTAGCACAAGCTACCCAGTCCCCCGAAGAAGCATCGCATCGGCAAAATGAATTTATCGGGGTGTGTCTCAATTTTGTCAAATAAATAGACCTCTGGTAAAAATCCAGCAATTCTCATTTTAAAATAAGTAGCCATGCAAAATAAATTATCCTTTAAGTAGGTAGATGTTAAAAATTGTCAGACACCCCCCTCGCTTACTGAGTGAAGCTGAGTACAATGTCGCACTTTACGGGGATAGCTTGGTCAAAGAAGTAGAAAATTATAATTTAAATGCGTGGTAATGTTTGGGAGTGGTTAAATGATAATTTAAATCCTTTAACTGGGTATAAACCTCGTTTTCTCTATGGAGACAATTCAGCCATCTTTTTGGATGATAAACATCATATTAAATCCGTTGAGTACAGGCTAGTTATGAGGAGAGGCACTCATGCAAGAGGCTTCGGCCGTGAGCTTTTGCCGAACGGCAAAAGGCAAAGGGGAATAAATAATCAGTTTTCAATAACCAGATTTAGTATCAGATGATGTTAGGAGGTTGTTGGATCACCAATGAGATAGAAGCTTGAAAATATTACCGCAACTGGTTTCGTAACAGAAAACGGTTTTCTTGAAGAAACCCGTTTTCTCACGGATATCAAAAAAACCTTGACTTTTTAGGCACTATCAGGTACTTTTGAATCAGTCAGGTAATAATGCACGCCAAAAATTCACTCCCTGTGAGCGATGATTATGATCACCAAATCTGAAACAACTCCGACCATCGGACTAATTGAAGTTCCCGCCACTGGACTATACGATGCAGAAGGAAAAAATTGGACTTCTTTATACAGGCATCGTTCTTTAATCAGTAAACAAGTTTTGATTCCTGACTTGCAAGCGGGAGGATTTGATGCCCAATTAGTAAACCTCAGAGATGATAATTACAGTGAAGAATTTGGTGAGGTGTCCTGGAAAGGGATGAACTTGCGGAAAACTTATGTGGGGGGCAACATTTCCGCCCTTAATCCTGAAGCCTTTGATGCTTGGGGTGTAACAGTAAATTTCTCTCAAGATCGCCAAGTTACCTGTATGGTAATTGAACATCTGGCTAAAGGAAATCGCCCTATTGTCGTTGGTGGTTCAGATGCTTTGGCGGAACCGCAGCACTACTTAAAAGCAGGTGCAACAGCAGTTGTTCAGGATAAATCTGGAGCAGCAAATTGGGCACTTTTTGATTATGTATTGGGAAGAACGCCACGGGAAGAAATGACAGGAGTGATTTTTGCTGACGGTAAACAATATCCCAGAAAAACTAAAGCCAAAAGTCCAGAGGAATGGGCCCTGCCTTCGGTGAAAGTCGCAAAAGAATGTCTAGGGACACTTCCCAATGTTCAAGGAAAAGTCCCTGTCGGTTCACTGGTCGCAGATATTGGTTGCGATCGCACCTGTGATTTTTGCATGACTCCTACCTACGGTACTGGCTATCGCAGAATGTCCCCAGAAACAGCCCTCAAATGGTTGGCGATCCAGAAAGAAGCAGGGGCGGTTGCGATTAATATCGGTTCCGATCAATTTCTCGCCCGTGGACTGTTTCCTGAAGGGAGAGAAGAGATTATAGAAATTACCAATGGTGCGCGGGAGATCGGAGTATCTCTGATGTGGCCGAATGGTCTGGAACTGAGGAAAACCACCTTGGTAAGTGGGCGTAACTATGAAAACACTGATCTTAGACCGGATGAAGAACTGATTCAAGCCTTATTTGGTTGGGATGGTCAAGTCGGTTGTCCTTTAGCTTATATCCCTGCTGAACGTCCTGTTTTCGGACGGGAAGCCTACAAGAAGTTGCTACCCTGGCAAGAGCATTGTACATTGATGAAATCTGTAGTCAGAACTGGTGTACCTGTGGTTACTTATGGCATTATTATTGGTTTACCCGATGATGACCATGATGACTTACTACGTCTTGAGGAAGCAATTACCGACCTAGTAGATGAACTGGTAGAAATTAACCCACAACTAGAATTTCAAACTTCCTGTTACAGTATTATTCCCTTACCTGGAACTCCTCAAGCCTTTAATTTACGGAAAGCAGGATTGCTCCAATTTGAAGATTCCTGTTTATGGGGAGTATGGACAACAACCTCCAACACTCATCACCTAACATATAGCCAGGTTTCCGATTGGCAAATTCGTTTATCGAATATTCGCAGATCACCAGCTGAATTTACTAACTATAATGGCGAATATTCAGCAATGGTGAGTACAGCTTCCTCCGATGACTCAAAGATTGTGTTATTAAATTCTTAAACTAAATACGGTCTTTTAATTAATCATGAAACCAAATCCTATTCCTCCACAACCTTGCCAAGAATCCGTTTGAGACTATCCTCGTCCCGCGATTTTACAAGACACCAATAAACACCTAAAGGTGATTTGTAACGCGATTGACTTAGCCGAAACCGACCAGGGTAAAAGAGTAGAAGGTAGGTTGGGTTGACGACTGTTACCCAACACCCCATCCGATAAGCGGGCAAAATCATTGATAATTATTTGATAATAGGACTTCCTGCTAGAAAGTTATGGGTGAGAAAATCTTTGTGTTTTTTGTGCCTTTGTGGTTTTTTCTGGCGCTTTTTGGTAATCTTCACTATTAGGCCGACAGCACCCTTAATTTAAAGCCAACCGAAGCTCCTGCGGCCATGGGCTACTATTTTGATCATCAGCAAGAAATTGACCAGGAAATCACCCAAGAATCGGATCAGATACAAGTTAGCATAACGTGAATAGCTAAATCACCTTTTTACAGCAGGATGAAAGAAGTGACTTTTTCCCCGCCCTTCCCCCGAATGTACCCCCTAACTGATATAAGTAGAGATGTAGGTCTATAACCAAAATTGTCGCATCAGTTCGGTTAGGTGACTGTTTTTCGCTTGTCTAGGAGGGTAGATATGCTCAACGAATTAATTTATGAAGGATTAGGTTTAAGTGCTGTTTTCGGAGGACTATTCCTCTGGTCGCGCTCTGGTCTCGTCAGCAAAAATACCGCCCTTTTAGCCGCACAAGCGCAATTACAGCAAAGTAACTCAGATCTGTTGGCTCAAGTCAAGGGTTTAGACGTGGCGCAATCAGAGTTAAAAGACGAAAATCAGCAGCTGCACGCCAAAATAATTCACATAGAACAACATTCCGCCCAATTACAGCACAAAGCTACTGATTTAGAAAATTCTCTTCAGTCCCTCCAGCAAGCTGTCCAGATAGGTGAGGGTGAAATCGAACACCTGAAAACCAGCGCTAAGGAAATAGAAGCGGAGAAAGCTGGTTTGATGGAACAATTAGAGCGAGAAAAAGCCCTAATTACTAGCCTAGAGGCACAGATTCAAACTTTAGAGCAGCAAAAAGGCGAAATTAACCGTCAATTTGATTTGACCAAAAAACAGACCACCTCTCTCTATAGTCAAATTCAGACCCTAGAACAGGATAAAACTCTCTTACAGCAAGATATAGAAAAAGCCGAGGAATTAAGGGCGAAAGTGGCCGATTTAGAGCATAGAAACCAACAATTAAGCGATTTAGCCGCCCAAATTCCCAGCTTGCAAGGTCAAATTCAAACCTTAGAACAGAATCTGGCTCAGCAAACAGAACAGTATGAGCGAGGACAGCAGGAAA
Organism: Microcystis aeruginosa NIES-4325; assembly: GCF_008974145.1. Lineage (GTDB taxonomy): Bacteria > Cyanobacteriota > Cyanobacteriia > Cyanobacteriales > Microcystaceae > Microcystis > Microcystis aeruginosa_G. Next base: position 57,491 of record NZ_BJKP01000019.1, read on the forward strand.
TAGCCAGCTTACAGGGTCAAATTAACGGGTTAGAGCGGGAAAAAAAGTCTCTCAGCGAAGATTTAGCCGCAAGTCAAACTCGATCGCTCTCTTTAGGCCAAGAATGCGACAATTTAACTATAAAACTCCAAGAAACCGTCGCTCAAGTGACAGCTATAACCGCCGAAAAGGACAGTCTCGGCGCTCATCTCGAAGCAGCTAAACTGGAGTTACAAGCTTTAGCAGCCCAGAAAGGGGAATTATCGGCAGAATTAACCACTGCTGCTGAAAAAATTGCTGATTTAGAAGGGCAATTACAGGAATTAACTCAGTTACCCCAACAATTGGCCGATTCTCAGGCAAAAATTGCTGATTTAGAAGGGCAATTACAGGAATTAACCCAGTTACCGCAACAGCTAGAAACCTATCGGGAAAACATTTCTAATTTAGAGATTCAACTACACCAGTTAAGTGCCGAAAAAGACCAATTAGAAACCACAACTTCCCGTCATATCGAGGAATTAAGCCAACAAAATCGCCAACTCACTCAAGATTTAGAAGTCCAAAAAACGGCAGCTAAAGCTTTAGAAAAGGAAAAAATTAAGTTCGAGGGTGAGTTAGCAACTAAGCAAGAAGAAATTGCCGATTTAGAGGTTAAAATTCAAACCCTACAACAAGAAAGAGACGATTTCTCTAAAAAAACTGCCCCTATTATTACTAATGAACCTGAAGCAATTATTAGTGAAACTCCAGTAGTAGCAGAACCAGAAACCTCCCCAGTGATTGCCGAGGAGACTCCGGTAGTAGCAGCAGAAAAAATCACGGTTGCCGATACAAGTTTAGAAGTGCAACCCGCAGCGGAGATAGTCCAGACGAGTCAAGAATCCGCAGAAAATACCCTAAGAGGAAAAACCGTAGTTATACTAGGAACCTTCAGCAAAATCAGTCGCGAGCAAGCGAAATCATTGATTATTAATGTCGGTGGTACTGTTACTGGTTCCCCCAGTGCGAACACTGATTATATTCTCCTCGGTAAAGCCCCCGGTGAGAAACTAAAAAAGGCTCAAAAATTAGGCATAAAAACCCTTTCAGAAGCCCAATTTCTGCAAATGGTAGAATCCTAAAACAGTTATCAGTTATCAGTTATCAGTTATCAGGTTTCAGTTCACTGTTTACTGTTTACTGAAAAAACTTCCCACTTCATAATTCACAATTCATAATTTATAATTCATAATTCACAATTCATAATTTATAATTCCCTTGATTACGAAAATTATGAGTCAAAAAATTGCCTTTTTAGGATTAGGAGTGATGGGAGCGCCGATGACGGCTAATCTTGTCCGTCGAGGTTTTGCTGTCAATGCTTGGAATCGTACCCCAGAAGCGCCGGGGATAACCATTGCTGGGGCAGCAGGTGCGAACATTCGTTCTAGTATTGCCGCCGCCGTCAGAGATGCCGAGATTGTCTTTACCTGCGTCGGGGATGTGCCTGACGTGGAGGCGGTAATTTTAGGACCGGGGGGTGTAGTGGAATCGGCAGCGGTGGGAACTCTGATAGTGGATATGAGTACCATTGGCTCTCAAGCCGCTAGGATGATTGGTAAAAAGCTAGAGGAAAATAATCTCTGTTTTCTCGATGCTCCCGTCTCTGGTGGCGATATTGGGGCGAAAAACGGCAGTTTAACTATTATGGTGGGGGGGAAAGAAGCGGATTTTCAGACTTGTTTGCCCTGTTTTCAAGCCATGGGTAAAACTATTCGCTGGTGTGGCGAAATCGGCAACGGACAAGCGGTAAAACTCTGTAATCAAGTCTTGGGGGCGGTTCACATGGTGGCGCTGTGTGAGGCTCTAAAAATGGCAAAAATTCAAGGATTAGACCCCAATTTAGTCATAGAAGTGTGTAAAACGGGGGCGGCGGGTTCTTGGGCCTTAGAAAATTTGGGACCAAAAATCCTCGCCCAAGATTTACAGCCGGCTTTTATGATTGAACATATCTTAAAAGATTTGCGATTAGTCAAAGAAACTGCCCAGACAGCCGGGGAAATTCTGCCCGGGACAGATTTAGCAGAAGCTTTATTTAAAGTAGTAGCGGAATTGGACGAAGGTAAGGGAATTAAACAGGGAACCCAAGCGATGATTCGTGCCTACGATTAGGCATTTTGTTGGCGATAAATATCATCGGTACGGGCAGCCATGATGAAATCATTTTGATGTAATCCGCCCACGTCATGAGTCCACCAAGAAACGGTAACTTTACCCCATTCTGTCAATAAAGCGGGGTGATGGCCTTCTTTTTCCGCTGCTTCTCCCACGGCATTAGTAAAGGCGATTGCCCCTTGAAAATTGGCAAATTTATAGAGTTTTTGCAGACGGGGAATACCCTCGTATTCTAAGAGATTCCAATCGGGAATTTTAGCCTGTAAAGCGGTAATTTCCTCGGCAGTGATAGGAGAAGAACCCAATTGACAAGGTTGACATTTTTGTTGGGCAAGTTCGGTCATAGGGGTATCAATCCAGATTTTTTATCTTTATTATAGATGAAAATACCCCAGAGAAATTTTTTATTCTTCCTCTGACTCTGGACAACTTACCCAAGGAGTAGAAGATTCGGCAGCTTTCGGAAAAGAAAAAGATTTTTTCGGAGGAGAAGGCAATAATTCCAATTGTCGATTACCGGTTTTATAGCTAGTTTTATTTTTCTGCTCTCCCCGTCGTCGTTGGGAGGTTTTTTCCTCCGTGGTATTTTCGGCTATCACTTCATACAAAATCGCCCGTTTATCCTCTTGTTGTCCTTTTCTTAACACCCGTCCTAAACGCTGAATATATTCTCTAGTGGAACCGGTTCCCGATAAAATAATCGCAATGCCTGCTTCCGGCACATCAACCCCTTCATTGAGAACATGGGAAGTCACCAGAATTTTGTATTCTCCCTGACGAAAACGGGTCAGGATTTCATGGCGTTCTTTCACAGGAGTTTGATGGGTTATGGCAGGTATTAAAAAGCTCTCGGAAATGCGGTAAACTGTGGCGTTATCGTTAGTAAAAATCAAAATTGGTTCCGGATAGTGTTCACAGATTAACTCCGCTAAAACCCGCAATTTTCCCCCAGTTCCTGAAGATATTTCCTTCGACTCCCGGTGAGCTAACATCGCCCGTCGCCCTTCGCTACTTCTGGCACTAATCATGACAAAATTTTGCCAACCATCTAAACCGGACAAACTGAGATTATTTCTTCTTAAAAAATCATTGCGAATTTTAATTGCTTCTTGATATTTTTCCTGTTCTTTAGCGGATAGTTTCACTTTAATTTGAATTATTTCATGATCGGCTAGGGCTTTTCCTGACAAGTCTTGGGGACTTTTTTGATAAACAATTGTACCGATAAGATAATCTAAATCCTGATGACTACCATCACCGCGATCCGGTGTTGCTGTTAAGCCTAAACGATAGGGTGCGATCGAATCTTCCGCTATTTTCCGAAAGAAATCCGATGGTAAATGATGACATTCATCAAAAATCAAAAAAGCGTAACGATTACCAAGAGTTTCCGAATAAATTGCCGCACTTTGATAGGTGGCGATTAAAATAGCACTATTATCCTTAGAACCTCCTCCTAATAATCCCACCTCGGCATCGGGAAAAGCCGCCAACATCTGGGCATACCATTGGTGCATTAAATCAATAGTTGGCACGATAATTAAGGTACTGCGGGGAGTCGATTGTAGAGCTAATTGGGCAAGATAGGTTTTGCCGGCAGCGGTGGGAAGGACGATAACACCCCTTCTCTGGGATTTTTTCCAAGCGATTAACGCTTCCGTTTGGTGGGGGTAGGGTTCCCGTTCAAAACTGGCAATTAATTCTAAATTGTTGAAAGCTTTTGCTTCATCTTGGAAGTTAATACCCTCCTCCTGTAGGGTTTCCACGAGAGGACGATAATGAATGGCCAAAATGCGAAATCTTTCAATACGATCATCCCAAGTGGCAAAATCTAGCCATTTTTTCCCTTTTGGTGGTGGATGGAGAATTAAGGTTCCTCGCTCATATTTGAGGGTGGGTAAGCGCATTTTTCAGTTATCAGTAAACAGTAAACAGTAAACAGTAAACAGAACGTAGGTTGGGCTTCGTCCGTGAGCTTTTGCCGAACGGTTGAAGCATGAAACCCAACGCCCGCTGATGTTACGCTACCGCTAACCCATCCTACAAATAATTGTGCCTCCCTACTTATCAGTAAACAGTAAACAGTAAACAGTATAAGTGAACTGAAAACTTACATCTGATAACTGATAACTGATAACTGATAACTGATTCAAGGCTGACGGCGGCAATATAGATTATCGCTAGATCATATTGATCGGGATAAAAAAATAGAGTGTGAATTAACACACTCTCAGCATATCGGAACAGCCAAAGTTTAGCAATAGATTAAATCTTTTCGGTTAGCTTAGTCAGAACGCGATTGGAACGTTCCACAAAAGCTTGCATTCCCTCGGCATCAAATCCTTTTTGAGCGATTACCGCTAAATCATAAACGTGCTGACAGAGCATTTTCGCTAATTGCGCCGATGGAGATTCGCCGCTACCGGTAACAATACTTCCCTGACTAATCTGGACAATCTGTTGAATTAGGGGGTGATTAGTATTAATCATCAGAATATGTTCTTCGGGGAAAGCCATGGCTTTTTGTTGCATCATTGCCGTCATTTCCTGTAAGCGTCGCATCGCTTCTGGAAGTAAGACAATTGCTGGGGGAGTAGCTTGGGGATCATCGGATTTCAATGCTTCAGTTTTGATATTGATGCGGGAATTATCGAGAGCTTTGACGAAGATTTCTTTGATTAATTCGGCCCGGGTTTTATTACTGCCGGGATCGATAATTTCACTAGCTTGATCCTGTTCGAGCAGTGTCGAGTCTAATTCAGCATCAACCCGGGTGAATTTCACATCGGAGTATTCTCTTTCTAGGAAAGGAATAAAGTAATTAGTATCGATGAAAGAATCAAAGAAAAGTATTTCTAAACCTTGATTTTTGTAGAGTTCAACGTAGGTGGATTGGCTTCGAGGATCGGTACAGTAAAAAACTCGATTTTCGTGGCGTTCTTTATGGCGTTCTAGGTAGGCTTTGAGAGTAGTATAACCTTCCTGTTCGATCGCTTCTAGGGGAGTTTTCGCCGTTGCTTCTTGCCATGCGTCATCGGTTTGCACTTCCACTTGTACTGGGGTTTCTGGGGGTTTGTAGGTAGTGCGATAGATTAAAATATCTTCTACCTGCTGTTTAAATTTATCCTCTTTCAAGGAACCAAATTTAATAAAATTTCCCACATCTCCCCAACAACGAATATATTCTTTTGCGTCTTCGTTGTAGAGAGATTTGAGGCGATCAGCAATTTTTTTGGCAATAAAATCGGCAATACGGCGAACGGTGCGATCTTTGGTTAAAGCACTTCGAGACACATTTAAAGGAATATCTGGACTATCGATAACTCCTCGCAAGGGGATCAGGAAATCGGGAATAATTTCCTCGCAATGATCGCTGACAAAAACCTGATTACAGAATAACTTTAATTGTCCTTTTGAGACATCCACATCCGGTCTGAGTTTGGGAAAATAAAGAATTCCATTGAGCAAGAAAGGATAATCTGTATTTAGATGTACCCAGAGTAAAGGTTCTTCTTGGAAAGGATAGAGATAACGATAGAATTCTAGGTAGTCTTCTTTAGTCAGATTTTGAGGAGATTCTTTCCATAAAGCCCGTTGTTGATTAATCACTTCCCCATCAATTTTAATGGGAACGGGCATAAAATCCGAGTAGGTTTTGACTAACTGGCGAATGCGGGCAGGTTCTAAATATTCCCCTTCCTCATCCATTAAAGTTAGGGTGATAGTCGTGCCGATTTGGCTGCGGGAAGAATCGGTTAGTTCAAACTCCGGAGAACCATCACAGCACCAATGGACAGGGGTAGCACCTTCCTGATAGGAAAGAGTATCAATTTCTACCTTTTTAGCCACCATAAAAGCCGAATAAAAACCTAGTCCAAAATGACCGATTAAATCGTTGGCTGATTTTTGATATTTATTGATAAATTCTTCCGCACTGGAAAAGGCAACTTGGTTAATATATTTCTTGATTTCTTCCCCCGTCATCCCGATTCCATTATCGGTAATTGATAGGGTACGATTTTCTTGATCGATGGCGAGATTAATTTCTGGTTCAGGGACTTCTCCTCTCGCTTCTCCTGCCAAGGCAGCCATTTTTAATTTCGAGATGGCATCAACACTATTAGATATCAATTCCCGCAGAAAAATTTCATGGTCAGTGTAGAGGGATTTTTTGATAATAGGGAAGATATTCTCGGTATGAATCGTGATATTACCTTTTTCGAGTACCGTCATACGTTCAATCACTAAGGGCTTGACTATTCTAACTTTTTTATTTTGCTCGATGAGGGCAGCATTGATCACAGAGCGATTGCCCAACTTCTTCTAGGGTGATAACCGTACTGATAAAGGGATTTAACGGCAGCGGGGCGATTTCTAGAACTCGATCGCAAAAATCGGGGGTAAGTGCCAGATTATCGGGGTTATTGATCACTTTTTGACTTTTGCAAGCGGTTGGTTGGGATTTGGCGATTGAGCCAGAATTGCAGTAAGCTAAGACGCATTTTAACCGCCTATCCTTAGATTAGCTGAATCTCCCCTAATCCCTTGACTTTTGCCTCTTGCCTCATCTCAATAAGCAATTTAAATGCGCGGGCAGCTTAGCTCTACTTTTTACTTTGCAAATATCCCTCAATCAAAATATCGGGATTGAGATAATTAACCGTGACATTTTCTAACTGTAAAGCTTGGCTCATTAACTGGAAACCTAAATCACCCACAGCAGTGGGTGCATTAATTCCCCCGATGATTTTGGGCGCAATAAAAGCGATAATTTTTTGTACCATGCCCTCAGCGATCGCAGATGCACTTAAACCGCCGCCGCACTCCCACAAAACCTGACAAAATCCCCTCTGATAAAGATTTTCCATCACTAAAGTGGGTGTCACCTCGGTGAGTTCGATCACTTCCACACCTTTTGTTAATAATTGTTGCTTAAGCTTGACATTAGAATCAATTTTTGTATAGACAAGTGTGGGAAATTGACTGGTATGCCAAAGATGGGCGGAGGGGGGTAAATCGAGCGATCGAGTCATGACCACGCGCAGGGGATTATGATCGGAGAGGCCGTGAGTGGTTAGGTGGGGATTATCTTGACGGACAGTGCTGCCGCCGACGATAATCGCATCACAGGACGCTCGCAGTTGGTGGACTATTTGGCGAGAAGCGGGGCTAGTAATCCAAGTGCTATGACCGCTAGTAGCGGCAATTTTGCCATCGAGAGTCATGGCATATTTGAGGATACCGAAGGGTTTTTTAGCGGTGATGCGATGGATAAAACCCTGATTGAGTTGACGACATTCGGACTCCTCCACTCCCACCAGCGTCTCGATGCCTGCCGATGCTAATCTTTCAATGCCTTTCCCCGCCACCAAGGGATTAGGATCGATCATCCCTACCACCACTTTTTTAATGCCTGCTTGCACAATTGCCTCGCTACAGGGGGGAGTGCGTCCATAGTGATTACAGGGTTCGAGATTGACGTATAAAGTGGCACCACGCGCTTTTTCTGCTGCCTGTCTCAGGGCGAAAACTTCTGCATGGGGTTGTCCGGCCTCTGGGTGAAAACCTTCGCTGATAATTGTACCCTCTTGAACAATCACAGAACCCACCAAAGGATTAGGAGAAGTCCGCCCTAAGCCTTGTCTAGCAAGGATTAGACATCTTTGCATCATTGTGCGATCGAATTCCGTTGCCTGGGTCATGGTTTATTTCTCCAAAGGAGGGGAGACTTTTCTGTGATCAGTAAACAGTCAACGTGATCAGTGGGGAGTGGGAATTATCAATTATGAATTGGGAGATGGGGAAGATGGGGTGATGGGGTGATGGGGCATTTGGCTGAAATTTCCCTAAACCCCTAAATCCCTATATCCCCTTTCTAACTGATAACTTCTTTGCTATTGCTATTTTAAAGTGAAACGTATCAGAGGATACAGAAATCTCAAATCAAAAAAACAAAGATCGAAAAATATTGACTACTCACACCTCAAGATAAATCCCTAGGTGTTTGGTCTTCTGAAATGATTGACCTCTGTTCCTAGGATTTAGCGGTTGAACGGACATAATTGCTCGGTAATTATTTTCAACAGTAATGAATCGACCTACTAACTCAACAAAGTAAACGAATTAACGATGAAACGAATTGCTCGAAAATCTGGGGAACTTGTCGGTTTGTTACCGAAAATTAACCCTGTCTGGTTAGCCTGTGTTCCTTTGTCTGCGATTATTTTCGTGGTTTGGAACACGGCCGTACAGGCCCAAGATGCGAAACCCCTAACCCCCGAAGATGTGCAAAACGCCCTCAATACAATCTGGGTTTTAATTGCCGCCATCCTCGTGATCTTTATGAATGCGGGTTTTGCGATGCTAGAAACGGGATTCTGTCGCCAGAAAAACGCCGTTAACGTTCTCGCCAAAAACCTGATCGTTTTCGCCCTCTCCACCATATCATTTTGGGCGATCGGTTTCTCCCTGATGTTTGGGTCTGTCAGTAACGAATTTTTCGGTACAGGAGGTTGGTTCCTCAGCAGTAGCGATCCTGCCACCTACGTTATGCCCGCCTCTTTGCCCACCTCGGTGTTCTTCCTGTTCCAAGTCGCTTTCGCGGGAACGGCGGCAACCATTGTATCTGGGGCTGTGGCAGAACGGATTAAATTCACCGATTTCCTCGTTTTTAGCTTAATTATCGTCGGTATCATGTACCCGATCACCGGTCATTGGGTTTGGGGTGGCGGTTGGTTAGCCGACCTTGGTTTTAAAGACTTCGCCGGTTCGACGGTGGTTCACTCGGTCGGTGGTTGGTCTGCCTTAACCGGGGCGGCAATTCTCGGGCCGAGAATGGGTAAATACATCAACGGTCGCACCAGTGCCTTACCCGGTCATAACATGAGTATCGCGACCTTAGGTTGTCTAATTCTCTGGATTGGCTGGTTCGGTTTTAACCCTGGTTCTGCTTTGGCAGTTAATGAAACTGTCCCCTATATCGCTGTCACCACTAACCTGGCTGGGGCCGCCGGTGGCATTGCCGCTACCTTTACCGCATGGGCGAAAGATGGTAAACCCGACCTTTCGATGATTATTAACGGTATTCTCGCCGGTTTAGTAGCCGTTACTGCCGGTTGTGATGGTGTATCCTATTGGTCGGCTGTAATCATCGGTTTAATTGCCGGTGTGGTCGTGGTTTACTCGGTGGCTTTCTTCGATAACCTGAAAATTGATGACCCCGTGGGTGCCACTTCCGTTCACCTCGTCTGTGGTGTGTTTGGCACCTTAGCCGTCGGCATCTTCAACAAAGATGCAGGTTTAATCACCGGTCAATTCCAACTGTTTATTAACCAAATTATTGGGATTGTGGCAGTGGGGGCATTTACCCTGATTGTTAGTGGCATTGTTTGGACAATCCTCAAGGCTACCCTCGGTATTCGTGTTACTCCCGAAGAAGAAATGGAAGGTCTGGATGTGGGTGAACACGGAATGGAAGCCTATAGCGGTTTCGTCAAGGAGTCCGATATCGTTACCGGTGGCCATTATGCTTCCAGTGTTGACATGGAAACGCCTAGCAGTCGTTAGGGTAAACCTTGTAAAGATAGATTAATTTACCCCGAAACAAGTTAAAGAGAAAAGGAAGAAGGCCTCGCCCCGCTGCGATCGGTGGCTATAATTGGCGTCTAAACCTTTTCTCTTTCGGTTTTTTGTCTATTTCCGGACAGAAAAAATTAATCTTGCTACTAACCACCAACCGACAATGAAAAAGATCGTAGGAATAACCATACTTTTGCTGGGACTGGGATTCAATTGCGGAGTTGCCCCAGTTTTTGCGGAAACCATCGCCGCCGCTCCCCCCAATCCAATTAGTGCTGGAGATACCGCTTGGATGCTGATCTCCTCGGCTTTAGTTTTATTAATGACTCCCGGACTGGCTTTTTTTTATGGGGGTTTAGTGCGTTCCCGCAACGTCCTCAACACCATGATGATGAGTTTGGTAGCCATGGGCGTAATCGGTGTAACTTGGGTGCTGTGGGGTTATAGTCTCGCTTTCGATGTCACCCCGGGTAAAAGTGGTTTTGGTGAGGGAATTGAAGCTTTTATCGGGGGACTAGATTGGATTTTTCTCAACGGTGTCACCGCGGCCACACCTGACAATATCGGTTATGCACCCACCGTTCCCCATCAAGTATTTATGGTCTATCAGATGATGTTCGCCATCATCACCCCGGCTTTAATTTCGGGGGCGATCGTGGAACGGGTCAACTTTAAAGCCTATTTTTGGTTTTTACTGCTTTGGTCCACCTTTATCTATTCTCCCCTAGCTCACTGGGTTTGGGGTAAGGGTTGGTTAGCAGCCACTGGGGCGCTGGATTTCGCTGGTGGAACCGTTGTTCACATTAGTTCTGGGATTTCCGCACTGGTGGCCGCCTGGATGATCGGTCCGCGGCGTAGTTTTGGTACCCAAACCTATGCACCCCATAATGTGCCGTTTGTTCTCCTAGGTATCGGTTTACTCTGGTTCGGTTGGTTTGGTTTTAATGGTGGTAGCGCGCTTTCCTCTAGTTCCCTAGCCACGACAGCTTTTGTTAATACCACGATCGCCGCTTCGGCCGGGGGTTTGACATGGATGCTTATAGAATGGATTTTACGGGGTAAAACGACAGCGATCGGTATTGCTAGTGGATTTTTAGGGGGATTAGTCGGTATTACTCCCGCTGCCGGTTATGTACTGCCGATCGGGGCAATTCTCATCGGTTCGATCACTGCCCTTACCTGTTTTTTTGCGGTTAGTCTGCGGGCAAAATTGCGCTTTGATGATTCTTTGGATACCTATCCTGTCCATGGTGTCGGCGGGACGATAGGGGCGCTGCTTACGGGTCTTTTTGCCACAAAAGCGGTTAATTCAGCCGGAAATGATGGTTTATTTTTTGGGAATCCGGGGTTACTGTGGACGCAATTTGTTGGCGTTGCCGCTACTTATATCTTTGCTGCCGTCGGTACTTTTATCATCCTGAAAGTTCTCAGTTTATTCATGGATTTGCGGGTTAAACCGAATACGGAAGCAGAAGGGTTAGATGTGCCTCAACACGGAGAGGAAGCCTACGGACAGGAATTCGAGTTTGGTAACAGCCTTTCCTACCAAGAAAATTCTCCGACCACAAATCCGCAAGAAAATTATTAGCGATTCGATCGGCTATCGATCCAGCCAACAGAGGCGAAATTTCGTCTCTGTGAAACTAGGCTAAACATGGGCAAAACAGCAAAAAATTAGCGATTCTTACTGACAAGAATCAAGAAATTTGTCAGCCAGCTAACTCAGCAATTGTTTGGGTAGGTCTGCCTTCCTTTAATAAGTATCTTAGGTTCAAGATTCTAACAGGGGCATAATTTTGTCAAAGTGAAAACCCGATGAGCTAAGGATTTACCTCCTTTCTTCTGACTCCTAACTCAGAGAATTTCGCTATCAATATCTTTACTTATTGAAGGAACTCCTCGATCGCCTGTGCCGTCTCTTCCGGCGCTTCTTCTGGTAAAAAATGACCACTGGCGATCGCTTGTCCAGTGACTTGATTAGCTCGCTGCTGCCAAAGAGCGATCACATCGTATTGACGTGCAATGAAACCTTTTTTTCCCCAAAGAACCAAGAGGGGGGAGGAAATTTTCCGGTCTAAATCCTGACGATCATGCTCTAAATCGATGGTTGCGGCAGCCCGATAATCGGCACAGGTGGCGGTTATAGTGCTTAAATCTCGAAAACAACGCCGATATTCCCCTAAAGCTTCCTCTGTAAAAGCACTAAAATCTCGCCCCCAACTTTGCAAGCAATGTTGCAGATAATAATCGGGATTAGCGGCGATCAGGGTTTCGGGAAAAGGGGAAGGCTGAATCAAGAAAAACCAATGATAGTAGGCAGTGGCAAAAGTTTGATCAGTAGCCTCGTACATCGCCAGCGTTGGAGCTATATCGAGTAAAACGACTTTTTTGACCTTTTCTGGAAAATCGAGGGCGAGACGGTGAGAAACTCGCGCCCCTCGATCGTGGCCGATCAGATAAAACTCCTGATAACCCAATTTTTCCATCAGCAACACCTGATCGAGGGCCATGACTCGCTTGCAATAATTGCTAGAATCCTCTAGGGGTAAGGGTTTATCGCTATCCCCGTAGCCGCGCAGATCCGTGGCGATCACCGTAAAATTGACCGCTAATCGGGGGGCGATTTTATGCCACATTTGATGGGTTTGGGGATAACCATGCAGCAAAAGCAGCGGAAAACCGCACCCACCTTTGACACCATTGATAGTAATGCCATTAACTTCTAGCTGAAATTTATGAAAATTTGTCAGCATTTTTGCTTCCTGGCTCTTCTAGGTTCTGTGTGATAAGTTTAACTTACATAGGATCGATCAATCTTTGTGTCCTTTGTGTCTTTGTGGTTCGTTCCACCCCCTCGCTAGGAGGAATGTATCTTAGAATACATTTTACCCACCAAACCTGGGAGAGCCGCTTCCTGTCACCTTAGGGGGAGATAATTGCATCATCCGGCAAAAGTGGCCAGATCAGTAAAGTTTTTTCACTATAGAGCCTCAAGCCCCTGTTTTTTTGATAGATTAAAACCATTGGGTTGCTCAAAAATCAACGAGTTAAGCAGTAATTTGATTATGATCTCGATTATCTATTCCGATGAATTTCTCGATCACGATACAGGTATTTACCATCCCGAAAAAGCGGCGCGTTTAACGGCAATTGTCGAGGCTTTAAAACAAACAGAATGGCAGTCAAAATTAACATGGCATTTACCGACATCGATCGAAATTCGCAACGAAGTAATCCCTTTAATTAAACAAGTTCATAATCAAGATTATGTTGACAGATTGCGGCGAATTTGTCAACGGGGTGGGGGAAGATTGGATGCAGATACTCCCGTTTCTGCCCGTAGTTACGACGTGGCGTTACTAGCGGTTAGTGGCTGGTTAGATGGAGTTGATCGAGTCTTATCCACCGGCGATCCTGCCTTTATTTTAGCCCGTCCCCCCGGACATCATGCCACTTCTAATTATGGCATGGGTTTCTGTCTGTTTTCTAATGCTGCTATTGCCGCCTATTATGCTTTAGAAAACAAAAGAGTGCAAAAAGTAGCGATTCTTGATTGGGACGTGCATCATGGCAATGGCACCCAGGATATAGTCGAAAATCATCCCCAGATTGCCTATTGTTCCCTGCATCAATTCCCCTTTTATCCCGGCACGGGAGAAGCGAGAGAAAAAGGTAAGTTTAATAATGTTTTGAATATTCCCTTACCGGCGGGAAGTACCATTAAAGATTATCAAGAACATTTTGAGGGCCAAGTCATACCTTTTCTGAAAAATTTTCAACCGGATTTAGTGATTGTTAGTGCTGGATATGATGCCAATCAAGCGGATCCTCTGGCGGGCATTTGTTTACACCCACAAGATTATGGAATTTTAACCAAATACCTCTTAACTCTCAATAAACCGCTGCTTTTCGGCTTAGAAGGCGGTTATGATTTAGAAACTTTAGCTGCTTCCGTCGTCGCCACCTTAGAAGCTTTGCTCTGAATCCTAATCCGGGTAATCGTTACATTTCTTTAAAAAGATTGGTAACAAAGCGATCGAATGCGCTAAGGTAAACGATCGATAGAAAAAACCTTGACCTAGTTACCCTTTAAGATTATGACCTCGCTTGCCCCACACCTAAAAGCCAAAGCCCTCAAACCCAATAGTCGTCGTCCTGCCAAAGAATTGTGTAGCGAGTGCGGACTTTGTGACACTTATTATATTCACTATGTTAAAGAAGCTTGTGCTTTTCTCAATCAACAAATCGCCGATTTAGAAGCAGAAGCACACGGCAAAAGTCGCAACTTAAATCAGGAAAATGATCTCTATTTTGGTGTTCATCAAGAGATGATGGCTGCCAAGAAAAAACAAGCTATTCCTGGGGCGCAATGGACAGGAATCGTCAGTACAATTGCCTGTGAAATGCTCGATCGTGGTTTAGTAGAAGGGGTGGTTTGTGTGCAGAATACCACCGAGGATCGCTTTCAACCGCAGCCGATTCTTGCCCGTACCACGGAAGAAATTCTCGCCGCTAAAGTTAATAAACCGACTCTTTCTCCCAATTTATCAGTCCTAGAAGAAATTGAAAAATCGGGCATGAAACGGTTATTAGTTATCGGAGTTGGTTGTCAAATTCAAGCCCTAAGAGCAGTAGAAAAAAAATTAGGTTTAGAAAAATTATATGTCTTAGGAACTCCCTGCGTTGATAATGTCACCCGCTCAGGACTGCAAAAGTTTCTAGAAACCACCAGTCGTTCCCCAGAAACTGTGGTTCATTACGAATTTATGCAGGATTTTCGGGTACACTTTAAACACGAAGACGGCTCGATAGAAATGGTTCCCTTTTTTGGCTTAAAGACTAATAAATTAAAGGATGTTTTTGCTCCTTCCTGTATGACTTGTTTTGATTACGTTAACTCCCTTGCCGATTTGGTTGTGGGCTATATGGGCGCACCTTTTGGCTGGCAATGGATTGTCGTTCGTAATGATACTGGCAAGGAAATGTTAGAGTTAGTTAAAGATCAATTAGACACCCAAGATGTTATGTCTAGTGGTGATAGAAAACAGGCGGTACAAAATAGCATTCCTGCTTACGATAAAGGTGTAACCTTGCCGATGTGGGCGGCAAAAATGATGGGAGTAGTAATTGAAAAAATCGGGCCTAAAGGTTTAGAATATGCTCGCTTTTCCATCGATTCTCACTTTACCCGTAATTACCTTTATGTTAAACGTAATTATCCTGAAAAATTAGCAGACCATGTTCCTGAATATGCTAACAAGATTGTGGAACAGTATAAATTGCCCGATTAATTATTCACTTGCTTGGGCGGGATAATGGAGAAAAATTACCCCGCTTTCTTAACATTTTTAGTTGATTTGTACCTTTCTTGGCGATAATACTAAATCCGTTGAGTATAGGCTACATATCAGGACAGGCAAAAGGTAATAGGCAAGAGGTAGTTAGATATGTGTAATTAATTTTGCTTAGGTACTTAATAAGCATTTCTTTATCTTGAATTTTGTCAATGATGCGATAATCCTCTATTCTAATTCGGTGGGTGTCATCTGCGTTGTAGATATCAGGCTCGTCCCAGTTCATTCTCTAAGACTTTCTGGTATAGTTCACTTATCATTTTCGTTATCTAGGTCATATTTACTATAAACCTCTTGCATAATTAATTTTTCAGGGTTAAAAAACGGCAAAAATAAGGATTAAATGGCATAAAGTCTGTAAATATACTATTTAACTGATTATTACTCCTTCTTAATTCTCCTGACTACTGACTACTGACTCCTAACCCTAACAACAATTTTTGATTTTCACAAGAGGTCTAATATATGATACTAAATCCGTTGAGTATAGGCTACTGATGAAGACAGGCAAGAGGTAAGAGGCAAGAGGCAAAAGGGGGAATAGATAATCAGTTTTCAATAACCGGATTTAGTATGACTTATCTTTTTTTGGAGTCTGTATCTGTATTCCATGCTACATAAGCTTTTCAGCTTGCTTGTCCCCCTGTCAGGGTTTAAGTGCGATGCCGAAGGCACTGCGTAGCGGAACGCATCGCTGCATAGGTTGGGTTGATCGCAACAATACCGGGGCGAAAATAGCTCAATTCGCTTGAAAAAGCGCAACCCAACAACTCCGACGATTACTCTTTACCAATTCTACAATCTAAGAGTAAGGGGACCAGGGACCGATGACGGTTTCTCCTCGCTTCTCTTTTTCTGCTAATTCGAGATTTAAGGTTAATAGTTTTTCTAAAATATCTTCGTCAGCTTGGAAGTGATAGGCTTCCATCACTAGCTTATCTAATTTCTGATGGAGTTGATACAGTTGGCTACTGGGTTCGTTAAAGAATTGGTTATATAGTTTGGTGATTCCCCATTGTTTTTTCTCCATCTGTTGGCTGCGGTATTCGTGTAATTCCCCAGTGGTTTGACGGATTTTTTCGACAAGTTCCTGTGAAGTTTTCTGGGGAAAGGGGAAGGTTTCAAAACAGGTTGTATTAGTGTAGGCTGTTCTGTCCTCAAGTGTAGATTTTTGGGTGTGCATCCAAGTTCTGTGAATATTAGATAAGAGAATACCTAAGATATAATAATCATCGGAAGCAACTACTACAGATTTATCTCCAGGAAGCCAGTCAAGAGGTGCTGGAATAAAAACCGCCCATTTAGAGACTCGTGGGACAGCAAAATAAAACGATTTTTTAACAAGATATTCTCTCATTATTGGGCGAGGAGCAAATAATTGCCACCAATATTCTCTAGCTCTCTTAGCTCGATTTATCTCTCTTTCCGGCTTAACATTGACTTTAATATGCTCGAAAGGTAATTTATATTCACTAGCATCCTCTAAACTCATATCATTAAAATCAATAATCCAGCGTTCTGGCTTACCGTGAGGATTTTGGGCTAGATTTGCCCCCATTGAAAACAACTTAAGGACATTTCTATTTTTATAATCTTGTTTAATCCATTCATCAACTTGTTTTTCACTAACCAGAAAACCTTTACCAACAGGAATCACTCCTTGAAAACATTGATTAAGATTAGCTTTTAATTGCGGAGATTTAGAGACATCTACAGTCGCTTTTAAAGAAGAATTAATCTGAGAAACTTGATGATTATCTAAATAATAACTTACTGGTTCAACTTTACTCCAATTGACAATACTAACATGAACATTCGCCTCACCAGACCAAGGCTGAGTAGAAATCGCTTCATGAATGTGTCCACCATTGTGAGTA
>NZ_BJKP01000020.1 GCF_008974145.1 Microcystis aeruginosa NIES-4325
CGCTTGCTTTGGTTTAACCTGAGCAGCTTAGCTTTTGCTGCGCTTTTTTCCGGCTTGAGATTTTGAGTTTTACGGCAACTGCTTGAGTTTTTTTGAATTACCCCTTGACAATCAAGACAGTCGCTACGATGGGACTGAACAGCACAAATACTCGGAGATTTTTTGATGTCTTTAACTTATCGCTGTCAACTACAGAATCGCTGGATTACACTGACGCAAGAACTGGCGAACAGTGGCGAGGCGAAAGTATGGCACACTAACTTTAATGGGTACTTAGCGAAAATCTACCACAATCCCCATAATGAAAGGGTTGATAAATTACAGTTAATGGTGAGAAATCGCCCTAGTGATCCTAATGCTCATCTTAACCATATTTCCTTCGCTTGGCCCTATTCTATCTTGGAAGATAAACAGGGAAAAGTCGTTGGTTTTTTAATGCCAGAAGTGGTGGGTTCAGAAACATTATTAAAGCTTTGTACGCCCATAATGAGAAGAAAATACAAGTTAGAAGCTAATTGGTATTTTCTTCATGTAGTAGCGCGGAATATAGCCGCTATTATCGAAGCAATTCACCTTAAAGGTTATGTTTTGGGAGACATCAAGCTAGAAAATATTTTAGTGAATAATCGGGCGTTGCCTACAATTATTGACACAGATTCATTTCAAGTATCAGATCCGGATAGTAGTAAAATATATCGGTGTTTAGTTGGCTCAGAAGGATTTACACCGGCGGAATTAATCGGAGTGAATATAGCAGATGTAGATCAAACAGAAGTGCATGATCGCTTTCGATTAGGAGTTGTTATTTATTATCTACTATTTGGCGGGCCGCCGTTTCGGGGATTGTGGCAAGGAGGAGGGGATTCCTTGGAACAGTCGGAACTAATTCGACGGGGACTATGGCCTTTTTCTGGGGATAAATTGCTTGTACCTAGTAATACAACAATCCCATTAAATATTTTACATCGCAACTTACACGCCTTATTTTTGCGTTGTTTCAATGAGGGACATAAATTCCCCCACAGACGACCGACGGCTGAGGAATGGCGCGGTACTTTGGAAGTTGCATTAAATGAGGTTATACGCTGTGGCAAAGTTGATAATCATTACTACAGTCGGAGTTATGGAAAGTGTTATTGGTGTGAGCGATTTAGTAATTTAAAGTTTGATATTTTTCCGGGTAAAAGTATCGCTACTGTGACATCTACACCGTCACCTAAAGTAGCGCCAACTCCACTGACAAACTTTACCGAAAACCTACCCAAGGGAATAACACTGGAGATGGTGAACTTACCAGCAGGTCAATTTCTCATGGGATCTCCTGACAGCGATCGCGATGCTAAAAGTCATGAAAAGCCTCAACACCAAGTTAAAGTCAACAGTTTTGCGATCGGGAAATATCCAGTGACTCAGGCACAATATGAAGCGGTAATGGGAAAAAATCCCTCTAATTTTAAAAACAATCCCCAAAATCCTGTAGAAAGGGTTAGTTGGGACGATGCTCAAGCCTTTTGTCAGAAATTGAGTCAAATAACCGGGAAAACCTATCGCCTCCCCACAGAAGCGGAATGGGAATATGCCTGTCGTGGGGGGACAACCACTCGCTTTTATTTCGGTGATGATGCTAATCAGTTAGGAGATTACGCTTGGTATGGCGGAAATTCTCAGCAGACAACTCATCCTGTGGGTCAGAAAAAGCCCAATGCTTGGGGACTCTATGACATGAGTGGCAATGTTTGGGAGTGGTGCGAAGACAATTGGCACGATAACTATATCGGAGCGCCAAGGGATGGCAGTGCTTGGCTGATAAGGGATAATGATTATCAAATACTGCGGGGCGGTTCTTGGTACTTCAATCCCGATTACTGCCGTTCCGCTTTCCGCTACTTCAACAACCGCTGCGGCAGCTTCAACTCCTTCGGTTTTCGGGTGGTGTGCGTCCCCACTGTGACATCTACACCGTTACCTATTGCTACTGTGACATCTACACCGTCACCTAAAGTAGCGTCACCATCACCCTCTTCGCCACCACCTCCCCCAGCAAAGCTAACTCTATTTACCGAAAACCTACCCAAGGGAATAACACTGGAGATGGTGAACTTACCAGCAGGTCAATTTCTCATGGGATCTCCTGACAGCGATCGCGATGCTAAAAGTCATGAAAAGCCTCAACACCAAGTTCAAGTCAACAGTTTTGCGATCGGGAAATATCCAGTGACTCAGGCACAATATGAAGCGGTAATGGGAAAAAATCCCTCTCGGTTTAAAAATAATCCCCAAAATCCTGTAGAAATGGTTAGTTGGGACGATGCTCAAGCCTTTTGTCAGAAATTGAGTCAAATAACCGGGAAAACCTATCGCCTCCCCACAGAAGCGGAATGGGAATATGCTTGTCGTGCGGGGACAACCACTCGCTTTTATTTCGGTGATAATGCTAATCAGTTAGGAGATTACGCTTGGTATGGCGGAAATTCTCAGGGTAAAACTCATCCTGTGGGAAAGAAAAAGCCCAATGCTTGGGGACTCCATGACATGATTGGCAATGTTTGGGAATGGTGCGAAGACAATTGGCATAATAACTATCAGAATGCGCCAAGGGATGGCAGTGCTTGGCTGACAAATGATACTGATTATCAAATAGTGCGGGGCGGTTCTTGGTTCAACCATCCGAATGACTGCCGTTCCGCTTACCGCAGCAACCGCTACCGCCGCGACTACCGCTTCAGCTTCATGGGTTTTCGGGTGGTGTGCGGTGTCGGGGGGACTCTGTAACCCTTATTTTCTTTTTACCCTTTTTTACCCTTTTTTACTTTTTTCAATTTTTCTCTTTTTCCCACCTAGCGGCGGGTCGATTTTTTTGGGAAAATTGAGGTAGTAATCTGTAGGTTAAGTTAAGGTTCGTAGTTGCGCTTTAGCGCCAACTTGGAATACAATATATAGGGGTCTGCCTTAAAGCGATATTCAGGTAGAACCTGAAGGGAGCATTCCCGGGTAGAACCGGGGAACGGGATAACGAGATAACAAGCAAACCAATAGTGAATCTCGCGTATTTTATTTTAAAATTGATAGAATAAACTATAAAAAGATAATGACAATGGTAAACCTAGAAACAATTCAAAAAGATATTGCGTCCCTTCCCCTCGACGCACAACAGACTATTATTGAACTTGTAGATATTCTAAAAAAACGATATTCTCCCAACCAACAGGAAATCAAAGAGCAGGGAACAGAAGATTGGTCTGATTTTATCGGTTGTATAGAAGCTGAACCAGACCTTTCGCAAAACTATAAAACCTATTTAACAAGTGAACTTAATCAAAAATATGATCATTGTTGATACTGGTTTCTGGCTGGCCCTTGCCAATAAAAACGACTCACTTCACCCATTAGCAAAAAAACAATTTCAAAAATTAATCAATCAACAATTTATTACAACCTGGTGCGTTGTCACTGAAACTTGCTACTTACTACAAAAACGAGTAGGAATAAATGTTCCAAAAACCTTTATTCATAAAATATCCACAGGAGAACTACAGGTATTCAACCTCAAAACTAAACACTGCCAACGCCTTGAAGAACTGATGTAAAAATATAGAGATTTGCCAATGGATTTAGCCGACGCATCCTTAGTTATTTTGGCAGAAGAATTAGATTCAGGTAAAATTCTTTCCGTTGATTATCGAGATTTCAATACCTATCGTTGGAAAAATACGGAGCCATTTCAAAATCTTTTTCAAGAACAAATGTAATTTAGTGTCATCATGAATATTCAACTAAAACCCAATCAAGAACAATTTATCCAAAAACAGTTAAAAAGTGGCAGATTTAATAATTCAGAACAAGTCATATATACCGCTTTTTACTTGCTAGAAATCCTCGATCAAGATGACTGACAATGGGTAGAAGAAACTCGTCAAAAAATTGACGTGCCATAACAGAATTAGATAATGGAGAGGGATTAGATGGAGAAAAAGTCATAAATTATATACTAGAAAAATTTCAAAAAGCGCAACAAAAATAATTATGAATCGTTAGATTATTGCGCCTTCAGCCAGTCAATATTTAAACAAGATTGCCGATTATTTTTTAGTAGTAAATATTAAAGCAACTGAAAAACTATTCAGAAAATTTTACAAAAAGTGTCAACAATTAGTATAATTTCCAAGGTTAGGACGCAGCTATAGTCATATTAAACCATCCTTAAGAGGTTTACCTTTAGATGGATATATTATTTTCTAGCGAGTAATTGAATGAAACGGTGGAAATTTTAAGGATTGTTAATGGTCGTCAAGGGCTCTTCTAGGTTCTGTGTGATAAGTTTAACTTACATAGGATCGATCTTTGTGTCCTCTGTGTCTCTGTGGTTTCTTCCACTCCTTCGCCAGCAGGACTGTATCTTAGAATACATTTTACCCACCAAATCCAAGAGAGCCCGTCAAGATTTAGATGCTTTATTCTCCGAGATAAAATAAAGGTTGAATGATGCAATTCATCTGCATAAAAACGGGCGTTGTCGAATTGAAAGATGTTCCGAATCAGCCCGGAACTGAAATTACTTTGACTTGCCCTGAGCCAAGTCGAAGGGTAGCAAGGATTGCATGACATCTTTCCTATTCTGATCTGACAACGCCCTTTCCTAGCAAAGTTTTTGAGTATTTTCCCCAATCTTCATCAATAATGCTGGCTAAGTACATAAATTTTCACAACTCGATCGCTACAACTAACCAGCCAAGAACTACAATAACTCTAGCATCTGTGTCAAAAAAGGCCTATCTATGCAACTTTCGCCCCAAGAAAAAGATAAATTACTCATTTTCACGGCGGCACTGCTCGCCGAAAGACGCAAAAACCGCGGTATTAAGTTAAATTATCCCGAGGCGATCGCCTATATTAGTGCCGCCATCCTCGAAGGTGCTAGGGAAGGTCGTAGCGTGGCTGAATTGATGAGTTACGGCACCACTTTATTAACTCGCGAGGAGGTAATGGAAGGCATCCCGGAAATGGTTACGGAAGTACAAATCGAAGCGACTTTTCCCGATGGTACTAAATTAGTTACCGTTCACAATCCCATTCACTAACAGGAGATTTTTA
The DNA here is from genome assembly GCF_008974145.1 of Microcystis aeruginosa NIES-4325. Lineage (GTDB taxonomy): Bacteria > Cyanobacteriota > Cyanobacteriia > Cyanobacteriales > Microcystaceae > Microcystis > Microcystis aeruginosa_G. The sequence continues at coordinate 5,092 of NZ_BJKP01000020.1, forward strand.
GCACTTATGATTCCGGGAGAAATTATCACACCATCTGGGGAGATCGAGATTAATGTCGGTCGCGACACCCTGCGTATTTCTGTGGCTAATACAGGCGATCGACCGATTCAAGTGGGTTCCCACTATCATTTTTATGAAGTTAACGAAGCCCTGGAGTTCCAGCGCGAATTAACTAAAGGAACCCATCTGAATATTCCCGCAGGTACATCAGTTCGATTTGAACCGGGAGACACGAAAGAGGTGGAATTAGTTGCCATTGCGGGAACTGAAGAAATTTATGGCTTTAATGGTTTAATTAATGGTTCTCTCAAGGGCAAGAAAAAGAAAAAGTAGGGCTTTGACGGAAAAATTATCACAGTTCGATCGCTCAATTGTGGTAACATCAAGGCAACGATAACTAATTCTTTTCAAGACTATGACGACGGTAAAAATTGGTATCATTGGCGGCAGTGGTTTGTATAAAATGGATGCCCTCAAGGATATGCGGGAAGTATCCCTCGATACTCCTTTTGGTTCTCCTTCCGATGCTTTAATTATTGGGACTTTGGAGGGAACAGAAGTGGCCTTTTTAGCGCGTCATGGTAGAAATCACCATTTTTTACCGACCGAATTACCCTTTCGAGCTAATATTCACGCCTTCAAACAGTTGGGGGTTGAATATATTATTTCCGCTTCGGCGGTTGGTTCCCTAAAAGCCGAAGTTAAACCCCTAGATTTAGTCATTCCCGATCAATTTATTGACAGAACCAAAGAGAGAATAGCGACTTTTTTTGGGGAAGGAATTGTTGCCCACGTTCCCTTTGGCGATCCCGTTTGTCCCCAATTAGCCGAAATTTTAGGGGATGCCGTCGCTAGTTTAAACCTACCGGAAGTTACCTTGCATCGGGGCGGTACATACCTCTGTATGGAGGGGCCAGCTTTTTCTACTAAAGCGGAATCAAATCTCTATAGAAGTTGGGGGGCAACCGTGATCGGTATGACCATTTTAACCGAAGCAAAATTAGCCCGGGAAGCGGAAATTGCCTACGCTACCTTAGCCCTAGTTACCGATTACGATTGTTGGCATCCCGATCACGATCAGGTCACTGTAGAAATGGTACTCGAAAATCTATACCGTAACCCTATTAATGCCCAAAAAGCCATCCGAGAAACGGTGCGCCGTCTGATGGCTAATCCTCCCGTTTCCGCCGCTCATTCTGCCCTTAAATACGCCATTCTTACCCCTCTAGATTCTGCCCCCGTCGCCACTAAGGAAAAATTAGCGCTCCTTTTGAAAAAATATCTTGAATAAATAGAGAAATAGCCGAGAAAAGTCGCCGATGAATCTAGAAATGGGTCATTTTTCTGGCTGTGATCCAGACGATTAATTTGACCCAAATTCTAGGTTATCTCTAGCTTAACTAGCTAGATATTCTCTGATGTTGCCCTTGCGTTTTCTCAATTTAGCGATCGCTTCTCGTTCGATCTGACGGACGCGTTCACGACTGATATTGAGTCGAACGCCAATTTTCGCTAGGGTGAGGGGCTGGCCATTATCTAAACCAAAACGCAGACAAATCACTTCTTTTTGTTGGGGGGTGAGGTCTGCCATCAGTTTTTCCAAATCCACCTGTAGGGAAGAATGGGCAGTGTAATCTTCGGGGGAAAGTCCCGTATCTTCCAAGAGTTCCCCTAATTCCGTGTCTTGATTGTCCCCCACCTTTAAGTCAAGGGAAAGGGGTTGACGGGCTTTTTCTAAGTAGTCTCGCACCTGTTTGGGAGTTAGGTCTAATTCCTCGGCTAATTCGGCAATGGTGGCAGCGCGACCTTTATCTTGAGCTAGTTGACGCTGGGCTTTTTTGATTTTATTCAGTTTTTCGGTAATGTGGATGGGCAGACGGATGGTGCGACTTTTTTCTGCGATCGCCCGGGTGATAGCTTGGCGAATCCACCAATAGGCATAGGTGGAGAAGCGATAGCCTTTGGTGGGATCGAATTTTTCCACACCTCTTTGCATTCCAATGGTTCCCTCTTGGATGAGATCTAATAGATCTAGATTGCGTTTTAGGTATTTTTTGGCCACGGAAACCACTAGACGCAGGTTCGCTTCTACCATCTTGCGTTTGGCGAAATCCCCCGCCCCTAATTCTCGACGGAGTTGTTCTTCACTAATTTCCGCCGCTTCTGACCACTGGCGATCGCTGGGATCGCTGCCAAGTTTCGCCCTTAGGGATTCCTTGATTTTTTCCAGAAAAATTAATCTTTGTACCTGTTTCGCGTAGAGAATTTCCTCTTCATGGCTGAGAAGGGGAACTCGGCCAATTTCTCTGAGATAGGCGCGAACTGGGTCGGTCTGGTTTTGCGAGGTTTTCATAAGTGCGCGTCGATTGAGGGTTGATATTCAGGGATTTATGGCGTTTTTCAGATCGCTTCTCCAGGGGCAGTTAAGGAGATGCTATCAGGGTTTTTTCTAGTTTTGTAAAGAGATAAGTAAGTGGTTACTCAAGGATAGAGAGAAATCTAATTGGGGATTTAATTGCCTCTATAGTCCAGTTTTTAGCTATATATAGAGTTTCTGGGCATAAATGGCAAGTAGTGAGAAGCTTGGTTATTTAACTAATATTACAACAATTATTAAATAATGTAAAGTTTATGAGAGAAAAAATTATCCTCATCAGGAAAGCACCGATGAAGAGGAGGTTTGAGTATCCCTACTCATAGATTACCCAGAGGTTTCCGATCAGGCTGCAATCTAGATGACAAAATCAGCAATTTTCTCAGATAGCGATCGCAGAATAAGGGGTGAGGGAAGTGGGGAGATGGGAGAGGGGAGATCGGGGAGTGGGGGAGTAGGAAGTATAAATAAAAATAATCTTCTGCCTCCTGCCTCCCGTCTCTTGACCTTGCCTAGCGGTTCAGGGGGGATTGTGTAAAGATAAGAGAAGATCGGTTTTTTTTCACTAAACCTATGGCCACTTCTTCCATTGCCGTTAGAGAATTACCTCTCTTTCCCCTACCCGAAGTTGTTTTATTTCCGGGTCGTCCCCTGCCCTTGCACATCTTCGAGTTTCGCTATCGGATTATGATGAATACGATATTGGAAGAAGATCGCCGTTTTGGGGTCTTAATGGTAGATCCGGCCACGGGAGAAATCGCTAAAGTCGGCAGTTGTGCGGAAGTTGTCCGTTGTCAACGTCTCCCGGATGATCGCTTAAAAATTCTCACCATCGGTCAACAGCGTTTCCGTGTCCTAGAATATGTCCGGGAAAAACCCTATCGCGTCGGTTTAGTGGAGTGGATTGAAGATGTCCCCACCACCCAGGATCTGCGACCTCTGGCCAAAGAAGTGGATCGACTGCTGCGGGATGTGGTTCATCTATCAGCCAAATTAACTGCTCAAAAAATTGAACTTCCTGACGATTTGCCTAGTCTTCCCCTGGAATTATCCTACTGGGTGGCGGGTAATCTCTACGGTGTGGCCGGGGAACAACAAGCTTTATTAGAAATGCTCGATACAGTCAGTCGTCTGCAACGAGAATCGGAAATTCTCACCTCGACTCGCAATCATCTGGCCGCTCGCACGGCTCTTAAAGATGCTTTAAATCAATGATATTGAGGTTTTCAAGCTTGAGGAGATGGAAGTGGAGGTGTTATTTCAGTGATCAGTGAAACGATGGCAAGAAACTGCTATTTAATACTGCTCACTTAAAACTCACATCTGATAACTGCTAACTGCTAACTGATTATTGATAACTCTCGATTACTTGACGAAATTCGCTTTTTTGTTTGACTCCGCGCATTTCCTTCACTAATTCCCGCTCCTTAAAGAATTGTACCGTGGGAGTACCGGTTACTTGACCCATTTTGGCAATTTCTGGGTCAGCTTCGATGTCAATTTCCACAAAATAAATTTTGCCATCGTACTCATCGACCACTTTATCTAAAATCGGTTTCAGGGTTTTACAGGGGCCACAGGTGGGAGAAACATATTTTACCATTAACAAGCGATCGCCATCGTGGAATAATTTCCGCAAAGCATAACCCCCAACGTGACGAGTTTTGTGAATATCAAAAGTCTCCTCCGTATCAGCCAGGGTTTCGCTAACGGTTTTCGTCTCGTAATGTTCAGAAGTGGCCGATTGACGGTATTCTTGGATTAAATTATGCTCCGATAACCATCTTTCTGCCAATAACGCCGCCATACACCCCGTACCTGCGGCAGTGATGGCCTGACGGTATTCGTGGTCCTGCACGTCTCCTGCGGCAAAAACCCCCTCGACGCTGGTAGCAACAGTCCCCGGTTTGACTTTCGCATAACCCACCTCGTCTAATTCTAGTTGTCCTTGGAATAGGGAAGTATTGGGAGTGTGACCGATGGCATAAAATAACCCTCTCACGGCTAATTCGCTAATGTCTCCCGTTTGCGAGTTTTTAATGCGTAATCCTGCCATTTTACTGCCTGTACCGAACACATCCACCGCTTGGGTGTGAAAATGAACGGTAACTTTCGGATTATTTAACACCCGGTCCTGCATTGCTTTCGAGGCGCGCATCGCTTCCCCGCGAATTAATAAATGGACGTGGGAGCCGTATTTAGTTAAATATACGGCTTCTTCCGCCGCCGAGTCACCGCCACCAATGACAGCGAGGTTTTCCTCTCTAAATATCGGTGTAGCACCGTCACAGATAGCACAAGCAGAAATGCCGTTACTCCAGAATTGGGCCTCGCTGGGTAATCCTAAGCGTTTGGCAGTGGCTCCCGTGGCGATAATAATACTATTGGCCTTCACTTCCCGGTCCGTGGAACGAATGGTAAAAGGACGCTGACTTAAATCCACCGAGATAACATCTTCGGTATAGCATTGGGTCCCCCATCTTTCGGCCTGTTCCTTCATTCTTTCCATCAGCTTCGGACCGGTGATTCCTTCGGGAAAACCGGGGAAATTTTCTACTTCTGTGGTAGTCATCAATTGTCCCCCCGGAATGCCTCCCGCTTGGAAACCCTCAAACATCAAGGGTTTTAAGTTCGCACGCGCCGCGTAAATCGCCGCCGTATATCCCGCGGGTCCCGAACCAATAATGACTAAATTCTCGACAGTCATAACCGTAAATGCAACTCATAACGACTACGCTTTTTAGTATAGCAGCATCAGTTACTGGTTATCTATGTAATATTTTTCGTCACTGACTCTACCAGTGGGTAAAGTCTGCCCCAAATTGAGATAGGGATAACAGTTTAATACGGGTATCTTGAGCGACTTTTTGGCGCATTTGGGCGGTATTATAGCCCCAATCGGCTAAATATAAGCCCACATCGTTTAAATCTGCTTGTTGCTGCACTAATTCCAAGGCATCGAGACGATCCTCGACAAACCACAAATTAGCGGGAGATTCCCGTAAATCAGCCAGTATTTGCTGAATAGTGACGTATTTCGGCTGTTTAATTTCCTTGCCAATTAATCTCGCTGCCGGAAAATTAATTGCTACTTTTTGTAACAATCGCTTGACAAAACGACTTTCTTTGGTAGTGATAATATAAACCAAAAAATCCGAGTCTAAAAGAGAGGCTAGGCGATCAATGGCGGGTTGATAAAATTGATGTAAGGCTAACCAAGACTCTAGATCCGACTCAATCCATTGATCCCTAAGACCATCGAGAGCATTTGAGAGAACTTTTTTCGCTATTTTCTCCCTTTCTAGCAGATTTTGCCGAATTGACGGCCAATTATTTAAAGCTTCCTCGTCGGGAATACCGAGAACGAGCGATCGCAACAGTAAAGGCATTTCCCAACCGGTTTCGATAACGGGACGAAGTTGCGAAAACCTCGGAAAAAAATACTCGGGAATTATTTCTGGCCAAAGGGTTTCATAGGTGCGTTTGCTAATCTGAAAGTACTCGATCATGCCATCACAAAGAACACCATCAAAATCGAGTGCTAGAATGCGGGGAGATTGATTCATAAATGCTGGTTTAATCTCAATAATGGCAGTATAGCGCAGCTATTAGCTATTCTTTGCTTCATCGTTGACATAACATAGCTGTCTGATGATTTCGGTGACAGAATTTTTCAATCCCTCTGCATGAATCCAGCCCACATATACAGCATATACAATATTTTGATGATTGTCCTGTATATAAACATGATGGACACGATATAAATCTGAGCTTAAATAAATATAACCACTGGCATCTTTAAATTTACCTTCTAGTAATATTTTTTCTTTTAAAGGTTTCATTTTTGCCAGATCTTTAGTCACCCCAGATATTTTAGCTATTCTTTCTATGGCAAGATCAACACAAGTGTTATTACTGTAACTATGACCATGATTATAATCCTGCTGATCAAAATAAATTGTCTCTACTATATTTTTGGCCACTTTATCTGATGTTAGGTAATAGGTATGAGCATTAAGGGAATTCAATACTACGGCAGCAATTTCTACAGAATCAAAAATATTGCCAGTCGCTTCTAGATAATAATCGCTCATTAAAATCTTGGATACATCGGTTATAGAATCAAAAAGAGGACGAATTGGATAAGCGATAATATCGGAGGAATTGATCAGATTATTCCAGAGCAAACGCTGGCCTTGATGCTGGGTAATAAATTTTTCAATTTGATTAGCATCAATGCCTAGAGTTAGATTTAAAAATGGGATCGGTGAACCCATTGTTGTTACACTAGATAGGGAAAGTTTGCCCCGCTCTTTACCGATAAGATCACGAATTTCATGAGCGGGATCTTTAGGATCAAAACGCTCAGAAAATAACAGATCCCAAAGGATTACAGTACCCAAAGAATGGGCGACTATATGTAATTCGGTTTCCCGGGGATAAGCTTGAATAAGATCGATTAATTGATCAGCAATAATGCGGCGAATTTGTTTTCCTCGATCGCTGCCTAAATAGCTAAATGCGTCACCGATAAAATAAGATAAATACTCTTTTCTAAAATTTTGATAGCGAAAGGATTGCTCGGGGTTAAAATTACTATTTTTCTGTTTTTGTATCTGTAATTCTTGGTCGATATCTCGCCATAATTTTTCGGTTCCTTTGAGGACATTTCCCCAAAATCCTGCATAACAGTAGGGAATTGTCCGATTTTTGCGTTTACATTCTTCTTCAATTAGTTTAATTAATTTATTGGCATAACTAGCATCTCTTGTGGCCACTCCATGAATAAAGTAAATAAGCATAATAGATTTATCTCAATAAGCGGTGATCGGAATCTTTCTTAATATACCCTTCTAGCTTCAGAAAAATATCAGGATGGAGGGAGATATAGTAATACACAATTAAGGCGATTTGTCAAGAGATGGTGGAGGGATTATTTAGGTTCTCTCTCCACTGACCAATCCTCTGAGGATAATCCCATAGTTTCTACTCCTTTTACACAAAAATAGTAGATATCTTGGGCGGAAAAATTAGTTTCTACTATAAAAATATTATTTTCAAGTTTTTGAGGTCGGCGAAATTTTGTGTCATCTTTCGATAAAAAGCGAGGAAACTCTAGCACAATCTCTTGAAACTTTTCAGGATCTAGATCGTAGAGAGTATTCAATGTAAAAATTAGTACATCTTTCCAAGTTTTTACTGTTTGTTGTTTACCACGAATAATTAGTTTTTTGGGTTTTGTATCCTTGACAGATGCAGTTTCATTGACCGGCAGCGAATCATCGCCAAAATAACTCCAAATTTTTATAACACGGTCGGCCAAATATTCGGCACGTTGTTCAATATCTTCTTTTTGCCATGAGTTAATACTATCAAAGTATTTATTGATTTCAAGATGGCTTTTATGGAGTTCTTCTTTCTTGTGAGAAAAATCTTTATCCGCCAGTTCTCCATTATAAGCCGTCAGGGTTAAATTACCTAAAGTATGCACAAGAAGTTGATGGGTAATATCTGCATCTGTTCCTAAATAATCTCTCCACTTATCATTTAATTTTTGCGGCATAATATGTTCAATAGTCAGGCGAGAATCACTTAAATTTACAGTTTCTCGATGACCAAAAGATTCTTCGATCGCACCGAGAATAATTTTCGCTTTTTCGCCGCGATTTCCTCCGTATAGTTTAATGGTTATTAACTTTTCTTTAAAATCATTATCTTTTGGGTAGTCCTTCTTTTGAAGAGAGATTTTTAATCTTTTAATAAAAGGTTCAGAGTTTAAAGCAGCATCTTTCTGAACTTGGGAATATAGTAAAGCAAAAGTTTTATTAAGTCCGCGGGTCTGAATACCACAAACAAAACGACGGACAAGAAAGTTTTCAAGGGTTTTTAAAACCTCTATAAAATCCTTTTCAGATAATTTGCCATTTTCCCAATCATCATAACAATTTAAAAGAAATGGATAGATAGTAGAGACTTCTAGACCTTGGAAAGAATCAAGATATTTACGAATACTAGAATTAGTTTCAAGGGTGGGAGTGATTAGTTTGGCATAATACATAGAAAATGTATATAAGTCCTCTATATAGAGAGCAGGATTATTATCAGCTAGTTTATTTTTAAAGGCAGAATAAATTTCGTTATTTCTAATTTCTGCCCCACTTTTTGATAAATAGTGACGGATAAATTCTGTTAAATTATCTCCTAAGTTTTTTTGCATCGGCAGCCAGTATCTATCATATAGTGTCTGTTGCTCCTCTTGACGAACCTTCATAAATAAATGATTACGAATTAAATCGGCCTCAGTTAAAGGCTGCCCCGTGGCATTCAAACTTTCAAATACTAGGTAGGGATCATCATCATTACCAAGAGTTATATTGACCAAGGATAAGTTATTACAGATAACTTCTGTTAGTTTATCTAACGAATATGGTTGTTCATTAATCTTTCTTTTAAAAAAGAAATAACATTGGGATATGGTATTTTCCTTGTCACTGATTTTGTTATTGATTACAGACTGAAAATATTCTCGATCTAATTGGGTAGGTTGAATTCTAAAGTAATCAGAACCTTTTTTAAACGAATTAACAAGAAATGTTATCTTAATTTCTTCACTTAACTCGTGTTTTTGTTTGTCTTTCGCTACGTCTCGCAAGGCAGCAAAGAGCAGAAAAATAGTCGTTAAACGTTGCTGTCCATCAATTAGCAGATATTTATTGACCACGCCAGAGTTAGGCGAAACTTGAGTTTTAACTATCGAACCCATAAAATGGGGGCGAGGGTTTTCTTGACCGTACAAATAGCTGATGTCATCCCATAAATCTTCCCAATCTTTCTTTTTCCAACTATAAGTGCGCTGAAATAGTGGAATTATATATTGTGTGTTGCCTTGAATAATTTCTTGAAGAGTAACTACCGATGCTTGCATAGACGCTAGTATAGGAAGATTCACTGATTATTCCTAGTATTTATCACTCTAACACAGCAATTTGGCACTGTCTAGGATCCTGGCGGTAGCCTAGGCCTTGCTAACCCAGCGGACGAATTGCTATATAATACAAATGCCCGCTATTATAGAATTATATTTTTTACTTTTAACTTAGTCTTATGGTTTCACAACTAGATAAAACTAACGTCACTGAAATTATCTACCCCGATAGCGATGGTCAACCCATGGCCGATAATACCTTGCAATTTCGTTGGATTACGACGATTAAAACTAATTTAGACTGGCTATTTCGCCGGCAGTCTGATGTCTTTGTTGCAGGTGATTTACTCTGGTATCCTGTGGAAAATGATAATAAACTACGTCAAGCGCCGGATATCATGGTGGTTTTTGGGAGACCAAAAGGGGAAAGGGGTTCCTATCGACAATGACTAGAAAATCATATTAGTCCCCAGGTGGTTTTTGAAATCCTCTCTCCGGATAACACCCTCACGGAGATGTCCAAAAAACAGCTATTTTATCAGCGTTATGGGGTCGAGGAATATTATCTATATGATCCCCATAAAAATGATGCCAGTGCTTGGATAAGAGGCGAAAATCAGCTAGAAATTCTGGAAACTCTCGATAATTGGGTTAGTCCCCGTTTAGGTATTCGTTTTCAGTTAGGGGAACCGGAAATGTTGCTTTTTTATCCCGATGGACAAGCTTTCACCAGCTATAATCAGGAAAAACAACGAGCGGAACGATTAGCCAACAAACTGCGGGAATTGGGCATTAATCCTGACCAAATCTGAGAGGATGTTTCTTGGCTGCTATTAAAAACGGATTTGCTCTGAGAGTGCCTATTGACTAGAGGTAATACCGCGCTGACGTAATTGGTCGATAAAAAATTCTTCCAGGGAAGCACGAGCTAAATTAAGACTAATCAAGCGAGCATCGATACTAGACAGGGCAGCCAGAAAAGCATCGGGTTCTCCCTGTAGTTGTCCGTGCCAACAATTATCGCGCCAATGCAAACCGAGGAGCCATTGCTGTAGTTGATCCTCCCTACCACCTTGAACAATCACCTGATAGACATCAGCACGACCGAGAATTTGATCGAGGGAACCGACACAGAGTAATTCTCCCCGGGCTAACAGGGCAATGCGATCGCAAATTTGTTCCACATCGGAGAGAATATGAGAGTTAAAAAAGATGGTTTTCCCCCGTTGTTTGAGGGAGTGAATAATTTCTCGCACCTGATAGCGACCGATAGGATCTAGTCCCGACATCGGTTCATCGAGAAAGACTAATTCGGGATCATTGATTAATGCTTGAGCTATACCGATCCGTTGCATCATACCCTTAGAATATTGACGCAATTGTTTTTTCTGGGCAGTTTTGCGGTCTAATCCCACTAAATCCAATAATTCAGGAATGCGTTTGTTTTGCAGAAAAGAGGGAATTTGAAAAATGCTGGCGATTAATTGCAGGAATTCCCAGCCGGTGAGATAGTCGTAGTAGTAGGCATTTTCGGGAAGATAGCCGATGCGTTGCCTGACCGAGCGATCGCCAATTGGTTGACCGAGAATCAAGGCCCGTCCGGAAGTGGGTCGGACAATCCCTAAAAGGGTTTTTAAGAGCGTGGTTTTGCCGGCCCCGTTCGGGCCTAATAATCCAAAGGTTTCCCCCTCATGGACAATTAAAGTACAGTTTTTCAAGGATTCGATTTTTTTATTTAACCAGAATCCTGTCCGATAAGTTTTTTGTAAGTTTAACGTCTCTAGCACAGTTTGACGGCTGGTATTCGTCATTGTTTTGGAATCATCTGAGACAGAATACATGGGTCTGATATCCCTTTTCCGACACTTTGCCTTTATTATCCCCAAATTGTCAGCAGTAATGTCAAGGGTATCAAAATATCACGATTTTGGAACCCAGCAAAATTCCAACCAGTCTTGAGAAGGGGCATCAGTGCAGTTCCGGGCTAGGATACTAAATCCGGTTATTAAAGACTGATTATCTATTCCCTCTTTTGCCTTTTGCCCTTTGCCTTTTGCCTTTTTTAACTAGCCATCTCTGCCGCTAGTTTAGAAAATTGGTGTAACGTTGACACTTGAGCGGCAACTGGTACAATAGGGCGAACGCTTGCGGAAACCATACTCTTACACGAACACAGCATGAAACAACTCCTCAATTGCCTCAGTCCGCTGACAGTGGCCAGTGCAGCCACTATCGCTTTGGCCTACCCTAGCATCGCTCAAGTTAATCTGTCTGTTTATCCCGCTCCTTCCTCGTCGAACGAATCCATCGAATTATACGTTCCCCCGCCAGAAAACAATAACACCAATAATAATACCTGTACTCAATTGATTGGGGCAAATATCGATAAAATTATCAGTCAAGCTCCCAATCAGTGGGGTATATTAATCGAATCTATCGATCGCCAAACGGTTATTTATAGCCATAACGCTGATCGCTATTTTATCCCTGCTTCTAATACAAAGTTATTTACTACGGCTGCCGCTTTACAAGTGATGAACCCGGAGACGACAATTCAGAAAAAATCCCTGCGCGATTGGGTGAATATCACTAATCAGAGAAGTAATAATTTCTACGCCGACACTCTTTTTCGCTTTATCGGCGGTTCTAAAAGTGTTACTGCCATCTTGGCACAATTGGGCATCAATCCCAGTGGTTTTCGTTTAGCCGATGGTTGGGGATTATCCCGCCATAATACCGCTACTCCCCGCTCGATCGTGGAAATTTTGCGGGTGATGTATTATTCTCCTAATCGCGACACTTTCTATGCTTCCTTACCGGTAGCGGGAATTAGTGGCACCCTGAGAAACCGAATGCGTCAGACGGCCGCTACTGGCACAGTTTACGCTAAAACTGGCACTCTTACTGGTGTGCGGGCCCTATCGGGTTATCTAGAAAACCCCAACCAAGAACCGATGTTATTTAGCATTATCGTTAATAATCAACGGGTTTCCGGACAGGCTCTGGTGAAAGCGATCGATACTATTGTCCTACAGATGACCGAATCTCGTTCCTGTCAAGCTCAGTAAAGGTTAATAATAGCCATAATCTGCTTCAGTTTGGGTTTGGGTTTGGGGGGAGAGATATTCAAAATTAGAAGGATCTCGCAGAAAACGAAATATTTCTTCTTCGAGACGATGAATTAGATAGGGTTCTATGGAATTAGAATCGCGTAAACAGGCTAAATAGCCTTCAACGTATAGCCGGATCTCATCAAAACGTGAGCCACGGTGCCAAAGATCCACCATGTCATCGGTTAGTCTTTGATAGTAACGAATGGATTGGGTATCTTGGAGCATGGGCAGTAGAACAAAAAAGAGAGAGTGGGGGTAAGTTTGTATAGATAATACTAGGGAGAACTGCTATTCTTGGTCTCCCCTATCTCTATTGTACCCACCAAATCGGCAAAACACAGGCGAGGGTATTTTCAGTGATCAGTAAAGGGTGTGGGGTGTGGGGTGTGGGGTGTGGGGTGTGGGGTGTGGGGTGTGGGGAGAACAAAGCTGCCTTTTGCCTTTTGCCTTTTGCCTTTTGCCTTTTGCCTTTTGCCTTTTGCCTTCGTATAGATTATTCATGGTTTCTTTGTCTTTTTGCCCGTTCAATTTCTGCTTGTAGTTCTGCTATTTGTCGCTGCAATCTTTCGCTTTCGCTATCATTAGCATCAATATTAATTGAGCTTTTTACCCCTGTTTTGGCATAGTTTCCCTGGCGAATTTGACGATAGGATTCCGAGTTAAACCATTGCTGTAGATACTGGACTCTTTCCACGAAAAAAGGATGGTTAAAAAAGGAACCTTTACCGCCATTATAAATGAGAAATTTATAAATCTGGTTTAAGTTATCTTGGTCTAATTGTCGGTAGGCTTCCCCTTGACGAATAAATTCTTCTAAGTTGCATTCATGCAGATATTTTTGGCTTCCTCCTGCACATTTCATTAAAGTTCTCAGGACTAAATTTAAATCATCGGTAACTAATAAAGCGGCGCGGTCTGCTGATAATTCGGCTTTTCTGCGCCATTCATAAAAGGCATAAACTAGACCGGTAGTAATGGCTTTTCCTAGTCCTAAGGTGATGTCTCCAAGCAAATTAGCCGCCCCCATCACCCAAAAAGACATTTGAATTAAAATACTATGATCGCATTTTAAATGACCTAATTCGTGGGCAAGAATTACTCGAATTTCTTCTTCATCTAAGAGGTCTAAAAGGGCAGTATTAAAGACTATATAGGGATGTTCTGAACCCAAAGAATAGGCATTGGCTAAAGGGTTTTGACTGACATAAAGATTCGGTTCTGGGGACATATCTAAATCCCGCAGACATTGGCGATATATACCGTATAAAGTGGCGTATTGACGCGGGCCGACTTTTAGATCATTGCCCATTAATAAAATTTGCTGGGGACGTTCATAGAGATATTCGGAAAAACTTTTCGCTAATAAGTCAAACCCCGGAACTGATCTTAATGCTTGTTCAGCTTGCTGATCTAGGGGATGTTTAAAAGCTTGACTGGAAATATCAGGATAAGTTGGCATATTTTTTCAAGGAGAAAGGAAAAAAGGGAAAATAATAATTCAGTCGTTAATCAGACATAAACTGGTATTAATTGCCAAGTTTTTTAGATTTTCTTGCCAACTTTTTCGAGAGAAATGAAGGAGTTATAGTCGGGAACTACTTCTAGAAAACTCCGACTTTCTCAATAGGTTTTTAATTCTGCAAAATTGCGGATTCCAAAGTTGATTTGATTTCAGTGACATAGAATAGACCTGTGGGAGAAGTGAGCTTTTTTCTTGTTAACTATCTTTGGCAATAATTCCTAAATTTGATAACAAAGCTTGTAGGTTAGTTTGCACGGTAGCGGGTTGGTATCTCTTAATAGTTTCTAGGGAATTATCAGCGAGTTTTTGCCACAATTCCCTATTATCATAGAGTTCGATCACTGCGCAGGCAAATTCCTCGGCAGTATCGGCAATTAAAACATCCTGATGGTCGATTAATCCCATACCTTCGGCACCAATTTTTGTGGTAATAGTGGGTAATCCTAGGGAAAGACTTTGACCTATTTTACCCTTCATTCCCGCACCAAATCGCAGGGGAGCAACAAAAATCCGACTCTTTTGGAAATAGGGTTCTACTTCGGGAACATAACCGGTGACAATTACTTGATCACTGGCTAATTCCTTCACTTCATCCTTGAGGTTACTTCCCAATAAATTAACGGTAATATCGGGACGGGATGCCCAAACTAAGGGCATAATTTCTAAACATAACCACTTAACTGCATCAATATTAGGAGGGTGATTATAGCTGCCAATAAATACTAAACCCGATCGCTGGTCAAAGGCAACTTTTTCTGACAGGGAAATTTCTTCATGGATATTGGGGATTACCCAAACATTTTTCACTCCTAAAGAGGATAATACCTGCTTTTCGTCTTCGGTTACTACCACGGTTGCTTCCGCTTGGTTAGCATAGTTTAACTCTAATTTCTGATAGGTTTGCCAACTCCAGCTAGTATTTTGATAACTGGGATCGAGATAGTCTTTTTGTCGTTTTAAACGTAGAAAATGCAGGTCAATTGTATCATAAATAATTGGTGCTTTTGTTTTTAAGCGAATTAAGTCCATATACTTATCGCACAATTCGGGCCGACACAACCAAACTCCATCTATCAGAGGTAAATATTTGATTAATTTTTCTTCTAGATTATATCTTTGCGGTGTGCCATAAATAACTTCAATTCCCAGCTGTTGCAGGACAGAAGTATAGGGTTGTTCAGGATAGCCATTATCGGGAAAGAAAATCACTGAATAGCCTAAATTGAGCAGTAGCTTAAGAATATTTAATAAACGCACACAGCCGGACTCTCGATCGTATAGTGGCACATAGGAATCGATGACTAAAATTGTCGGTTTTCCTTGTAAACGTCGGGCAGCTTTCGGTACATTATTAGCATCGTTATCTAGGTGTTTAGTTAATACCTTTGACCATTTTTCTCGAAACTTAGTTTGATTAATAACTTGATATTGTTTGATCCCACTGGAAAGGTCTGTTCCCGAGGTGATTCCTTCGTAGTGAATGACGTTAGATTGGGGTTGATAGAGGACTTGATAACCCAATTCTCGGAGGGCAAAACATAAGTCTGTATCTTCGTAATACGCGGGGATAAAGTCTTGACAAAAACCACCTAATTGCTTAAATAAGTTCGTAGGAACTAATAAACTGGCCCCCGAACAATAGTCCACGGGACGCACATAATTATATTCTGGTTCATCGGGACTATCTAAGCGTCCATAATTCCAACCATCGGCAGAATTCCAGATAATTCCCCCCGCTTCTTGTTGTTTACTATTAGCATAAATTAACTTGGAACCCACCGCACCAACTCGGGGATTATTGATGATTAATTTTAATAAACTTTCTAGACAATTTTCTAGAATTCTAGTGTCGTTATTGAGAAAATATAGGTATTGACCTTTTGCTTGACTAGCCCCATAATTACAGGAACGAATAAAACCAGAGTTTTCTGCATTAGTTAATACTTTAATTCCTTTAATTAAAGTGGCTAATTGTTCTAAGGTTTCATCGCTGGAAGCATCATTAACAATGATTATTTCATAAGCTAAATCAGAACCTAGGTTAACACTTAAGGATTCCAAACAGTTAAAGGTGTAGGCAAATTGGTTATAAACAGGAATAATAATTGAGACTAAAGGATTGTCACTGCTGGCAATTTCTAGGGGCCGGGGTTCGGCTAATTTAGCACTTTCGATCACCTGTTCTTCAAATTCAGAGGAACTCTTTCCTGTGAGAATTTTAATAATTTTTCGTTTCGTCTTTTTGAGTGCTGGTTTCCATCCTTCCTCTTGGAGACTAAAGACAAATTTTTTGAGTAGTTTTTTAACTTTGAAAATAATCATTATTACCATAAATACTCCTCTAGAGAAAACCAATCTTGTGCTAAATTTAAATCTCTTTCTGCTCTAACAATAGCTCCTTCCTTTAATTGTTGCTTGAGGTAGTTTCTCTGTTGTTCCATAATATATAATTTAATCGCTTCATTAATTAAACTATTATATTCTTTTTCAGGATAATCACTACTTGTCAACCATCGATCGAGAAGTTCCATGGTATCTTCAGGGAGAGTTATCTGAAGTTGTCTGGCCATTTTGTCTTTTCTAACCATATCTAGGCAATAACAATTATAAACCCCTAGAGCGATTTTAGTTGCTGTCGGGATAAATTCTCGGGGCTGCGGCGATTAATTTTTGGGTGTAGGGGTGTTGGGGATGGCTAAAAATCTGTTCAGTGTCACCCATTTCAACAATTTTACCCGCAGTCATCACCGCAATTCGATCGCAGAGGAATCTCGCTAACCAAAGATCATGAGTTATAAATAAATAAGTGAGATTAAATAACTTTTGTAACTCTAACATTAACTCTAAAACCTGTGTCTGAACACTAGCATCAAGCATACTAACTGGTTCATCACAAATAACTAATTCCGGACGAGTAATTAAAGCGCGAGCAATGGCTACCCTTTGCTGTTGTCCTCCCGATAACTCCCTAGGATAGCGTCGATAAAATTCCTCTACTGGTGTCAAACCGACTCGATCTAACATTTCTAAAACCTGTTTTTTTGCCGTTTCTAGACTAATTTTTTGATGGATCAAAAGCGGATCGGCGATACTTTCTCCCACCGTCATTAGAGGATTAAGACAAGCGAGAGGATCCTGAAAAATCATCTGCATTAAGCGCCGTTTGGGACGCATTTTTTCCCCCGACAAAGGGGTTAAATCTTCTCCTAAAAATTCCACTTTTCCCCCAGTGGGTTTAATTAACTGTAATAGGGTTCGCGATAGGGTACTTTTCCCACATCCCGACTCCCCAACTAAACCGAAAATTTCCCCTCGATACAGTTCAAAATTCACTTCATCCACCGCTTTAATAAATTTCTTTTCTTTTTTTAAAAAACTATCTAAAAAGTTACCTTCTAGGGTATAATACTGTTTTAAATTGTCCACCTTTAACACCGTTTCTTTGCCTTGAATTGCTGTTGATTTTTCCTCCCGTAACTGTAGGTGTAAAGCAGCGGACAAAAGAGAACGAGTGTAGGGGTGTTGAGGTGTATTAAAAACTGTTTTTATCGCTCCCGATTCGACAATTTTGCCCCCCTGCATCACCGCTAATTGATCGCAATATTCTCCCACCATCGCTAAATCATGGGAAATTAACAATAATCCCATCTGTTCCTCGCTGCATAAACGCTTTAATTCCCGCAGAATTTCCGCCGAAACTGTCACATCTAAACTGGTGGTGGGTTCATCGGCAATAATTAACTTAGGGTTTAATAATAAAGCTAAAGCAATAGCCACTCTTTGCCGCATTCCCCCGCTAAATTCGTGAGGATATTGGGACCAACGATTAGCGGGAATTTTTACTTTTTCTAGGACGGTACAAGCTTGACTTTTAGCTTGACGATAGGTTAAATTTCCTCGATGAGCTTGCAAGGTTTCCACACAATGATCGCCAATAGTCATCAGCGGATCCAGTCGCGTCATCGGATCTTGAAACACTAATCCCACCGCTTCCCCGCGAAACTTTTCTAACTGTTTGCTAGACAAAGATAAAAGCGATCGCCCTTCAAAGGTAATCTCACCTTCCACATGAGTGTGATTAGGTAATAACCTTAAAATAGCCTTACCGATGGTCGATTTTCCACAACCAGATTCACCCACTAATCCCAGAGTTTCCCCTTT
Organism: Microcystis aeruginosa NIES-4325; assembly: GCF_008974145.1. GTDB lineage: Bacteria > Cyanobacteriota > Cyanobacteriia > Cyanobacteriales > Microcystaceae > Microcystis > Microcystis aeruginosa_G. The sequence continues at coordinate 23,187 of NZ_BJKP01000020.1, forward strand.
GCCTATACTAAAAGATACCCCATCGATCGCCCAAGAGGGAGAACTTAATTCGGTCGGGTAGGCAATTTTTAGGTCTTTAATTTCCAACATGAGGCGATCGGTAAGGATAAAAGTTAGGACTTAGGGTCAAGTATGCCACACAAATGGCGATCGAGCATTTAATTACTAATCGACAACTGCCCCTAACAAAACCCGACAATACCCCTTTAAAGTTGCCACTCGATCGCTAATTATCTGTAAACGCTTCTCCCGTCCTTGCCGGGCTGAGGCCAAAAAAAACCAGTCCGTCTCCAGCAATCGCCAGGATCGATATAGTTCCGTCTGGACCGCGCGCCAACGATTAGCGACTTCTGGGCTGAAATTGTCATCATTTAGTGACAATATCTCCCCTGCTAGACAGGTTTGTAAAGCTTGAAAAGATTTTGATCCCGTGGGGACATCCCCATCCAGAAGGGCAAGACTGAAATCCTCCAGTTTTCTTAACAAAGATTCGTAGGCTTGACGGTAATTTTTCGGTAGCATCCAATACAAAGCGCGTTAGAATTTGTTACATAAGATTAACGATTTGTCTTCACGGTTGCAAGTCCTCCTCCTGACTGGAGACAAAAACTTAAAAGAATCTCGCCTTTTTCGCCGATAAGTCCGATTCCAGTGTTAGAAAATTAAGCAGTCTGGCATCCCTTCGGCCTAATAATTTTCTATTTATCTGTCTCCACCACCCCTATTATCCCCCTGATCTAACCATGAACGCCATCACTGCCCCCCAACCAGAAATCCTCACCGCCCTTCCCCGGGCCACGGAACCGAAAAAAGCGTTAGTTTTACCCGATTGGCTGCAAGAATGCCTAATTAACCACGAAAACGACCCTCAGAATCCCGATATCGATTTAATCTGTCGGGCCTTTAATTTCGCCTACAAACTCCACGAGGGACAGTATCGCAAATCTGGGGAACCCTATATCGCCCATCCCATAGCCGTGGCGGGATTACTGCGGGATCTCGGGGGTGATGGGGCAATGATCGCGGCAGGATTCCTTCACGATGTGGTGGAAGATACGGAAGTCACCCCCGAAGAAATCGAGGCTAGATTCGGTGTTGAGGTGCGTAATTTGGTGGAAGCGGTGACAAAACTCTCCAAATTCAACTTTTCTAGCAAAACTGAACGGCAAGCGGAGAATTTTCGCCGAATGTTCCTGGCGATGGCTCAAGATATCCGCGTCATTGTGGTAAAATTAGCCGATCGCCTGCACAATATGCAAACCCTCGAACACCTTAACCCGCAACAGCAGCAACGCATCGCCCTCGAAACTAGAGAAATCTTTGCTCCTCTGGCTAACCGTTTAGGGATTGGGCGATTTAAATGGGAATTAGAGGATTTATGCTTTAAATACCTCGAACCCGATGCTTATCGCGCCGTGCAGTTATTGGTATCGGAAAAACGCATTGATCGAGAGGCCCGCATCGAAACCGTTATTAACACATTGCGGGAAAAATTGCAAGAAATTGGCATAAAAGTTCTTGATTTACAAGGTCGCCCCAAACATCTCTACGGCATCTATCATAAAATGCACAATCAGGGCAAGGAATTCGAGCAGATTTATGATATCGCCGCCGTCCGCATTATCGTCGAAACTAAAGAAGAATGTTATCGTTGTTTAGCCATAGTTCACGACCAATTTACCCCGATTCCCAACCGTTTTAAAGACTATATCGGTTTACCAAAAGCTAACCGTTATCAATCCCTCCATACCACCGTTGTTGGGTTAAATGCCCGCCCCCTAGAGGTGCAGATTCGCACCCTAGAAATGCACCATGTTGCTGAATACGGGATTGCAGCCCATTGGAAGTATAAAGAAACCGGTTCTAGTCAGACAACTTTAACCGCCGAGGATGAAAAATTCGCTTGGCTGCGTAATCTTCTCGACTGGCAAAAAGACCTGAAAGATGGCCAAGAATACATGGATGGCCTAAAAAATAATTTCTTTGAAGAAGATATCTATGTTTTCACCCCTAAAGGTGATGTGGTGGCCCTGGCCCAAGGTGCGACACCGGTAGATTTTGCCTATCATATTCATAGCGAAGTAGGTAATCAGATGAAAGGGGCAAGAATTAATGGTAAATGGTCAGTTCTTGATGCTCCCTTGCAAAATGGTGATCTGGTGGAAATTCTCACCAGCAAAAATAGTCACCCTAGTTTAGATTGGTTAAATTTTGTCGTTACTCCTAGCGCCAGAAATCGCATCCGGCAATGGTACAAAAAATCGCGCCGAGAAGAAAATATTAGCCGAGGTCGTGATTTATTAGAGAAAGAATTGGGGAAAACTGGCTTCGATGCCCTGCTGAAATCGGAACGAATGCAATCGGTGGCTAAACAGTGCAATTATGTGGCAGTAGATGATTTATTGGCGGCTTTGGGTTACGGCGAAGTTACCCTAAAAAATGTGGTTAATCGTCTGCAAGAAACAGTTAAAAATCAACAGGAAATTTTAACAGCTAAAAATCCGCCCGATGTCCTGACTGATGCCCAATTGATTCTACCACCTCCTCCCGTTCAAAGGGCTTTACCCGTCAGTAAATCACCGATCGCCGGTGTGGAGGGATTAGTCTATCGTTTAGCCGGTTGTTGTTGTCCTTTACCCGGAGAAAATATTACTGGTATAGTCGCCCATGCGGGGGAAGGTATTGTTATTCACCGTCAAGGCTGCTCGAATGTGGAAAGAGCCGAAGCTGAACGCTTAATTCCTGTTAGTTGGAATCCCGTAGATGAGCAGGGACGTTATCCAACTTATCCGGTAAATATTCAGATTGAAGTGATTGATCGCGTCGGGGTTTTAAAAGATATTCTCTCTCGTTTAAGTGACCAAAATATTAACGTTCGCAATGCCGGAGTTAAGACTAATTTCGGTAAACCCGCTTTAATTTCCCTGAAAATTGAAGTAAAAGACCTGCAACAATTTGAACGCTGTGTTAGTCAAATTAAGCTGATGAGCGATATTTTAAACGTTCGTCGCACCAGTCAGGTAAAAAGCGATCGAGAGTAGGGTGAACCTGAAATTGCTACTCATATCCCCCAAACCCCGGACCGCCTTAGCTTTGGAAGTGGGATGCTGACACTGACTAAAACCATGATGGCAATATCGGCACTTTTTGTCACCGAACAGCGTAGGATCGATAATTAATCTGAGCGCAAAAATCCCTATGTTATTATCCCTACTGTCAGTCATCAGTTTTCTGATCAGTTTTCTGGTGGTTGCCCTGATTAAACAACGTTTTAGTCAACAATTGTTAGATATTCCCAATGAGCGTAGCAGCCATAGTCAACCCACACCTAGGGGGGGTGGACTCGGTTTTGTCGTCGCTTTTGCTCTGACCGGCGGCCTCAGTTATTTTCTCCTTCCTCCTTCCCTACCTCTCATTCCCCTGTGGTTGTCCCTGACTCCTTTGATTATTATCGGCCTTCTCGATGATCGTCGCGGTATTCCCTCTAGTATTCGCTATTTAGTGCAGTTATCCTCCGCTAGTGTTGCGGTTACTTTTTTCGGTGCTTTTCCCCAATCGTGGCTATTAGATTTGGGTTTTGTCGGCAAAATTTTGGCTATTATTCTCACAATTATCGGCCTGACTGCGATCATTAATTTTTATAATTTTATGGATGGTCTCGATGGCTTGGTGGCTGGGTGTACGGCGGTACAATTAGGATTTCTCGCTCTCTATTTTCAGCAACCAATTTTATGGCTTTTAGTGGCAGCTTTAGGCGGTTTTCTCCTCTGGAATTGGTCGCCAGCGAAAATTTTTATGGGCGATGTGGGTAGCACCAGTCTGGGGGCAATTGTCGCTATAGTTTTACTTAATAACCAGGGCGATCAAGGTCAAGCTTGGTCAGCTTTGACTATCACTTTTCCTCTGATTGGTGATGCTATTTATACCCTGATTTGTCGATTATTTAGAAAGGAAAATATCTTCCAAGCTCACCGCAGTCACCTTTATCAAAGATTACAAAAGTCTGGCTTGTCTCATTCACAAGTAGCGATTATTTATATGGTGGTAACTCTCCTGATTGCTATTAGTGTTAACTACTTAGGAAACCTAGGAGCATGGCTGAGTTTACCTCTGATTCTAGGATTAATTGTTATCGGAGAAATTTATCTGAACAGGAGAGTTAGCGAGCATAATTTAGCGGTGACAAGAAAAGAATAAAATTTTTATTGCTATGGCTCCTGGAGTAAAACCAAGAGAATGTTATACTAAATCCTCGTGAAAGATTATAGGAAAAGGGGGGGAAGAGCAGAAGTAATCACTCAAAAACTGATGGTTTTAATCCAGCCAAAACAGAGCGATTCACCTATTATCCCTCCTAACCAAGAGAAAAGAAAAAATTAATATTTATCGGCCGAGGTTAGCTGATACGATTAAGGGGATGACTATCATTCCAAGGTCAATGAGCGCAAGAACGTTATTCGATAAAGTCTGGGACGCACACACGGTTAAGATTCTTCCCAGTGGACAGACACAATTATTTATCGGACTGCATCTAGTCCATGAAGTCACCAGTCCCCAAGCTTTTTCGATGCTAAGAGAAAGGGGTTTAAAAGTATTATTTCCTAGACGGACTATTGCTACCGTCGATCACATCGTCCCCACCGAAAATCAGGCGCGTCCTTTCCTTGACGATTTGGCTGAGGAAATGATCCGGGCGATCGAAACTAATGTTCAAACCAATCATATTCCTTTCTACGGCATCGGTTCCGGCAATCAGGGCATAGTTCATGTGATCGCTCCTGAACAGGGCCTAACCCAACCGGGGATGACGATCGCCTGTGGTGACTCCCACACCTCCACCCACGGTGCTTTTGGGGCGATCGCTTTTGGCATCGGCACTTCCCAAGTACGCGATGTTCTTGCTACCCAAACCCTATCCCTATCAAAATTAAAAGTGCGTCGAGTGGAGGTAAACGGCGATTTAAATCCTGGTGTCTATGCTAAAGATGTAATTCTCCATATTATTCGTCAATTGGGCGTTAAAGGCGGTGTTGGTTACGCCTACGAGTATGCTGGTAGTACAATTGAACGGATGTCCATGGAAGAAAGGATGACGATTTGTAACATGGCGATCGAAGGTGGGGCCCGATGTGGTTATATCAACCCCGATCAAATCACCTACGATTACCTCAAAGGTCGTGATTTTGCGCCGAAAGACTGGGAAAGTGCGGTTAATTGGTGGGAAAGCATTAAAAGCGATGCCGATGCGGTTTATGACGATGTGGTGGTCTTTAATGCCGGCGAAATCGAACCCACCGTTACTTGGGGGATCACTCCGGGCCAAGGAATCGGGGTTAACGAAGTCATTCCCACTCCCGATAGTTTACCAGCAAGTGAAAGAGCGATCGCAGAGGAAGCCTATCAATACATGAAACTCACCCCCGGCGCCCCGATTAAAGGCACAAAAATCGATGTCTGCTTCGTCGGTAGCTGTACTAACGGCCGGATCAGTGATCTGCGCGAAGCGGCCAAATTTGCCCAAGGTCATCGTGTGGCCCCCCATGTGAAAGCTTTTATCGTACCTGGTTCCGAAAGAGTCAAAAAACAGGCGGAAGCGGAAGGATTAGACCAAATTTTCCTAGCATCGGGCTTTGAATGGCGCGAGGCGGGCTGTTCCATGTGTTTAGCCATGAATCCTGATAAATTGCAGGGAGATCAGATCAGCGCCTCCTCCTCCAATCGTAACTTTAAAGGTCGTCAAGGTTCCGCTTCCGGGCGTACTTTGTTGATGAGTCCGGCGATGGTGGTAGCGGCAGCAATTAAAGGGGAAGTCACCGATCCCCGGGAGTTGTTACAGTAGTTATCTCAATGGTGAGATAGGAGTCAGGCTTCGGCCGTGAGATCAGCGTTCGACCGAGCGTTCGACAAAAGCTCACGCCGAAGTCTCACGCCGAGGTCCGAACGGAGTCAGGAGATTATTTTTATTGGTTCTCCCTTCTCCCTTCTCCCTTCTCCCTTCTCTACAATAATTACTCGCAACCAGAAATACCTTGTGTTTATATCATACTTTGTGCTTTTTGTCAAAAAAACTTTTTTTTTGCAATAAAACTACATAAAAAAAAGATCATCGTTGTGGGTGAGATTGACTAATTTACCGGTTTTAATTAGGATCACCTTCTAGGTGTGGCAAGGGTTTCAACCATTGCTGGCCAAAAAAGCACAGATCAAACCATTGTGAAATTCTATCAAATCGCTGTACCCATTATAACGTCGTTGTTAAATAAAAATCTTTCTCAATTAATTCTTAAGAATTTATAAATATTGCGGAAGGTTAATTTAAATATTCTCAAGTTTTTGCAGTAAATCAATAATTTTTACTTATCTTTGTCCAACATTGGGTTAGAAGTCAGTTATCAGTTATCAGTTATCAGTTATCAGTTATCAGTTCACTGAGAAAACTCCCCACTTCCCACTTCCCACTCTCTTTTAATTTGACTGCCATAATTGCCAAGCTTTAACGAGATTTCCCCCCATCAAGGCAGCCACTGCATTTAAAGTCTTAATTTCCTCACTATCGGGATTTAATTTTCTTGCCTGATCTAAGACTTTTTGGGCTGCTTGCGGTTGCCAATCGTAGAGATAAATAAAACCTTGATAAGCATAATGATAGGGATTATGGGGGTCAATTTTAATCATTTCCTCCGTGGCTTTTATTGCCCCTGCCACATCCTGTTGTAGTACCTTAGAAATTGCTAATCCGTAGGCTAAAGATAATTTATCGGGGGGGTTTTGTTGCTGTAAACGATAGGAAAAGGCCTTGTCTGCTTGCAGCACATAATCCTGAATCGAATCGTATTGATTGATACGATTAGTTAACTCAAAAATTGGTTCAATACCCGTTAATCCTTGGCCAATATTAGCAGACTTTAAGCGCAATTGGGTCACTAAATCTAATTGGGGCGTTGCTAACTTGGCAACTTGAGGATCGATGGTAATTTCAGCATTAGTTTTAATCGGATAGGTTTCGCCAGTTTCCCGATTGAGATAGACAGCATATAAGCGATAAACTCCGGGGGTTGCTGCCGACTGCATGGCAGTTTTTTCAGTGACTTCAAAACTATTTTGTTGCTCTTCTGGAGTTAATTTTTTTGCCATTAATCCCCCCATAGCAATACCATGATCGTGCATCCAATAATCCTTCCCGTCCACTTCTTGCCAAGTTAAAATTACTATCCCTGACTTTAATTGTTGCCAGTCTCCTGCCCATTTGTAAACCACAGGAATTGGTTGATTAGGAGATGCTTTTTCAGCAATGGCAATCTCTCTTAATTCCACCCGTTTTGGCGCATTTTCAAGGGGTTTAACCGTGACGGATGGGTCTATTTTACGGTGTAGGGATAGGGTACTATCATCCGGTAGCTGCCAAGTTTTTTCCACTTGGAAATCTGAACCAGTGGCGACTCGATTAACAATTTTTTTCTGGACATCGGGGACGGAACCCTGTTCACCAGTTTTAGTTAAAAACCAATCTAAAGAATTGACATCCTTTTCGATATCTTCTTCCCTAACTCCCACCTGTCTCCCAGCAACCTGGAAATTATGTTTACCACCGTAGAAAGAGAAGGTATGTTGATTTAATTCGGGGGTGGAAGGTAAAACCCCTAGAGTGCTGCGAAGATAGGGAGAATCGGCTAGAATCTCTTTAACTACTTCTTCGTGCTGCCAACCAGTTTTTAAATAGGGATGGTGTTGTAATTCGGGACTAAAAACGTTAGTAATTATATCTCCCCCCAAGGGGAATAAATTTAAGCTGGTGAGGATAGCGGCAATGGTTATCGTTCCCCAACGGATAGCGGGGGCAAAACGACCTCGCCAAGATAATAAACCGACGGATAAAATTAAGGATAAAGTCGGTAAAAGCGGCAAAATATAACGAGCATCTTTATTGATGTTGAGGGATGATAATAGATATCCCCCCAGCAGAAAAACTCCTAACCAAATCCACACAGGACGATTAACCTTATCTTCAGTTTTTCTATGACGTAATGAGATTAATAATCCGACCACGGGAACTAATAATAATACCCAAGAAAGAAAATAGGGTAAAACTTGGGCGTAAAATGTCCAGGCATCAGGACTGGTAAGAGGCGGATCTCCCTCCAAAATTGCCGAATCTACCGTGGCACGTTTGCCCGCAGTTAACATTAATAACCAATTCGTCCGATACCAGGGAAACATTAACAATGCTGCCGTCAAAAAACTCAGCATTAGTTGTGCTAGATTGCCCCAACGTTTTCGCCGGAGATTTTCGCCCAATACCCACAAAATCGGTAAAAAGAGGAAAAATAGGGCGGTTTGTTTGACTAACATCCCTAAACCGAAAGAAATCCCGAAAGCGATCGCTTTTAGCCAGCTTTTACCACTAAATCGCCACCATGTCAAGCAGAAGTAAGAAAACGTTACAATTGCCGCTAAGGGAAAATCTAAGAGATATTCGAGGCGATAATAGTATAAACCTGGGAGAAATTGACAGATTAAGACTGCCCAGAGTGCTACAGTCCCATTAAAGAGGATAATTCCCAATCCGTACACAGAAAAGAGCAGTAGGGCGCTATAGATAGCCATTACCCACATACCCGCGTCAACGCTAATACCAAAGAGATTAAAGAAGGGAATCGTTAAAAGATAGGTTAAAGGGGGAATTTTCGGGGACATTAGCCATAAACCGCGCCACCAATCCCCATCAAACCAGCGCGGATTTTGGAAAGCTTGGGTATAGATAATCCCACCGTTGAGATAATCGGCCTGATCCCAAGCAGGAATAGTATGATCGAGACTAAACCAGAATCTATCGACTAATATCCCCAATATCCATATAATAGTGACAATAATTAACCCCTGTCTTCCATCTAGCGATCGCTTCAAAATGACTTCTCCCTAGTGCAACTCTCAATTATTCTGCCACGCTCTCAAGCGACCCTGAAAAAATCGCCAGCGAGAAACACCAGACCGATCGGGTAAAATAAAGATTTAGTGAAAAATTGTAACAGGAACTTGACAAATGCGAGTGGTGATCGTTGGTGCAGGGTTAGCGGGAATGGCAACAGCTATCGATCTGGTCGATGCGGGCTGTACAGTAGAAATCTTAGAATCTCGTCCCTTTGTCGGTGGAAAAGTCGGTAGTTGGGTAGATGCGGACGGTAATCACATCGAGATGGGCTTGCACGTCTTTTTTGGTTGTTACTATAATCTTTTTGAGTTAATGAAAAAAGTGGGCGCTTTTCAATCCCTACTACTCAAAGAACACACCCACACTTTTATCAACGAAGGGGGAAAAATCGGCGAATTAGACTTTCGTTTTGCCGCAGGTGCGCCTTTTAACGGTTTAAAAGCCTTTTTTACCTCCTCCCAACTCTCGGCAGCCGATAAAATCTTTAATTCTCTGGCCCTAGGTACCAGTCCCATCGTCCGCGGTCTGATAGACTTTCAAGGAGCGATGAAAACGATTCGGGATCTGGACTCGATTAGCTTTGCCGATTGGTTTCGTAGCCATGGCGGTAATGAAGGCAGTTTAAAAAAAATGTGGAATCCGATCGCCTATGCGTTAGGATTTATCGATACGGAAAATATCTCGGCCCGTTGTATGCTGACGATTTTCCAATTTTTCGCCGCTAAAACCGAAGCTTCCGTCCTGCGGATGTTGGAAGGTTCCCCCCACGAATACCTGCATAAACCGATTATTAACTATCTGGAGGCCCGGGGCGCCAAAATCTCTACCCGTCGTCAGGTGCGGGAAATTCTCTATTCTGGAGAGGGCGAAAATCTGCAAGTTAATGGCATGATCGTCGCTAACGGAGAAACCACAGAAACTATCACCGCAGATGCCTATGTTTGCGCTGGTGATGTCCCCGGTATTCAGCGTCTTATTCCCCAAGATTGGCGGAAAATGCCGATTTTTGACAATATTTTCCGACTAGAAGCTGTTCCCGTCGCCACGGTACAATTGCGTTTTGACGGTTGGGTGACGGAGTTAAATGATGCCGAAAAACGCCGACAACTGCAAAAAGCGGTGGGAATTGACAATCTTTTGTACACCCACCAAGCGGATTTCTCCTGTTTTGCAGATCTTGCTCTCACCAGTCCTAGGGATTATTATCGCCCCGGAGAAGGTTCTTTATTACAGTTGGTTTTAACCCCTGGGGATCCTTTTATTAAAGCTAAAAATGAAGATATCGCCCAGCACGTTTTAGCGCAGGTCCATCAGTTATTTCCCTCCTCGCGGGAGTTAAAGATGACTTGGTTTAGTGTGGTGAAATTGGCCCAGAGTCTCTATCGGGAAGCACCCGGGATGGATGTCTATCGTCCCTCCCAAGCGACTCCTATTGCTAACTTTTTCCTTGCCGGTAGTTATACCCAACAGGATTACATTGATAGCATGGAAGGGGCCACTTTATCGGGTAAACAGGCAGCCAGGGCCATCTTACAACAGGCCGAGCGCTGGAAATCTTTAGCGACGGTTTGAGCAAACAGCCGGCAATCTCCTCTCTTGAGAAGGGATTGCCTTTTACCTGATCTCAACCAGTAATTTAAATACGCAGGCAGCTGATTCTCTCTTGGGTTTGGTGGGTAAAATGTATTTTAAGATACAGTCCTGCTGGCGAGGGAGTGGAAGGAACCACAAAGACACAAAGAACACAAAGATTGAGCGCTCCTATATAAGTTAAACTGATCACACAAAGAAGAAGAGAGCCGATTTTACCTATCCACAACTAGAATACTAGAACTACTGAATAGAACGCCATATCTTTAATTGTCAAGGCTGCTCCAATATGAAAGATCGAGCCAATTCCCTGTATGAATCCGACTTCTACGGCTGGACGGAGCTACAAGCGAAAGCTCTAGCCAACCGACAGGTAGAAGCTCTGGACTGGCAAAACTTACGGGAGGAAATCATTTCCTTGGGTAAACAAGAATATCGAGAACTGGTGAGCCGTCTAACCGTTTTGGTAGGACATCTTCTCAAATGGGAATATCAGCCGGATAAACGTTCTCGCAGCTGGTTTTTGACGATTAGAGAACAGAGACGAGGGATCAGACGGCATCTACAGGGCAATCCTAGTTTAAAATCCCAGATACCGACGGCTTTATCCGATGCTTTCGAGGCCGGAGTCGATTTGGCTTTACGCGAGACGGATTTACCGATACGGACTTTTCCCTCTCACTGTCCCTTCACCTTCGAGGACATCATGGCCGACCATTTCCTCTGCGATACGAGTCAGGATTGGTCGTAAATTTAACGGTTATACCGCCTCGACGGGTATCTGTATCTCAACAAGTAATTTAAATACGCGGGCAGCTGATTCTTTTTTTTACTCTCTCCCCTCAATAATTTTAATTTCTTCCTCGCTTAATCCATAGAGTTTATAAACAATTATATCAATCAATTCATCGGTGGTGCTTAATTGTTGTTTTAGGGGTAAAAGTTTATCTAGACTGGTTTTATATTCTTTTTCTAGGGTTTCCTGTATTTGACGATCGAGTAAGTTAACGCTAATTTTCTTTTTGTTTTTTTTCAGTATCTCCCACAGTTGATCGCAGCTAAGATGGGGTTCGCTTTTTTGGTAGTCACCGAGATAGTTTTGGATTTTTGATTTGTTGGTTAAATTATTGATCTCACTGCCGATTATTCTCTCTAAATATCTTAAAAAGCTTTTGATTTCTTTTTGTTTTTCCCGATTTATCTCGATCATCTGTTCTGCTAAGTAGGACAGAATATCATGGACTATATCGGTTTCTTCTCTCCTAATATGTTCCTCGATTTCTTTTAATATTTCTTGCTTTTCTTGATAACTTTTGATAAGTTTCTCTAAGCAATGTTGACGGCGATCTCTATTGGTGTTAAAAGATATTTTAGGAATAAAAATTACGTTTAGTTCGTAGGCATTAATATGATTAGTCGTACTTGTAAGGCTGAATCTCCATTCCAATAATTTTGAATTTAAAAAAGCTAGAACTGTTTCTAGTTTATATTGTGTATCTACAATATAACCAACTGTGTCAGAACAAAAAAATCCCTCTTGAATAGTTGTTGCTATTATCCGTCGATAATTATCGATTGCTGCACCTCTTTGATAGGCGATTCTTCTCTTTAAATGATCGTATGCTTTAACTTCTTTATTTGTACCACGTTTTTCAAGGAATTTTGTTTTATTTAAATACACTGGGTTTCCTTGTTTTGGCTTTTCGTAAAACTCATAACGACCTATATGCGCTCCACGAAGAACTATTTCACCTGGAGGATCATCTGATATAAATTCTTTGAATTGCTGATTGAACATAATCTCTCCAGGAGTCGGATAACCAATGGTTTTAAATAAAACACATCTAGGATTTTCACATAGGTTTAATAACAATTTCCAAGACTCCTGATTGACTGTTGGTATAGATAAATTATCAGGATCAAATTTATCGATTTTTTCAGCATTAGCATAATATCGACGAGAATGATCTAGAATATCTTTGCCCTCATGAGTTCTCATCGAGAAATCTAGCGGTAATATGCCATTAAAAAGAACATACACACAAGTGGATAATTTTGCTTCACGAAAAACCCGATTATTGGGGTCATCTTTTTGCGGAAAAGCTTCAATACATATCAAACTGGTTTTTTGTAAAAGCTTACGTCTTAACTCAAATGTAAAACGATCACCTAGCAGTGACATAGGAACAATAAAGCTATGATAGCCATTTTTCTTAGCGAGACTTATAGCTTTGGCAACAAATAAACGATATAAGTTAACTCTAAATGCTCTAGCTTCTTTATAAATTTCTGTATTATCTATAAATTGTTTTTCGTCAATTACTCTACCGAGAGCGGATTCTGACAATTCATCATAAGGAGGATTACCGATTACTGCATCAAAACCGGGGTTATCCTTCCAAGAAGCGGAATCAAGATCGATAAAAACTTCAGGAAATTCCAGATCCCAATGAAAAAAACGCTTACTTTTATATAAACTAGCTGCCTGGTCTAAAATTCCTTGATCTGAACGGGGTAACTTATCCCAATTAATTGCCGATATATTACCACCGTAGCGCTGCAGAAACTCGATAGCAGTTTTAACCCCAAAAAAGCGAGAAAGGAAAACATCTAATAAACGCTTGTAGGGTTTAGCTTGACTATCAAAATCACGGAATAACTGTTCACTTGTTTCCACTTCAGCAAAAGTCGCATCGCTGAGGGTACTAATTCCCCGCATAATTTCCGCGGCCCGAAGTAACCCAACAAAAGGGCCAGTTAAAAGAGTTAATTGACCACTTTCTTCCTCGATCATAGCGGCTTCTGCGTCCTTGGCGGTAGTTCCGATCAGAGAATTACCACAACGTAAATGATGATCCAAAAAACTCAAAGGTGCGCCCACTGTGAAAGAATGTAACCAGAGACTAACCTTGGCCAATTCTACAGCCATCGGATTGATATCCACCCCATAAATACAGCGCTTCATCACCACTCTCTGTAATAATTGCGTGGGTTCAAGGGTGGGAGAATCGAGAATAATTCCCTGTTGTCGGAGATTGTCGATAATATTTTGTCGGGTGGTTTCCAACATGGTTAAAACGGGATTATCTTCGGGATAAAGATTGAGAATCTGGATTAACTCATCGGTGAGATAGTCCACTGCTTCTACTAAAAAATGTCCGCTTCCCATGGCGGGGTCACAGAGTTTAAGATCAAGTAAGGTGGTGATCGCTTTTTTTTCTAAGCGTTGTAGCTCTTTTTCTAATCCCTGCTGACTGAGATTTCCTAAACGTCTATCGCTGCTTTCTTGTCTTCGGGTGGCGATTTCTGTCATCACATCCCCGAACTGTCGCGCTCTTTGCTCTAAAATTGGTTTGAGGGTATGACTGACAATATATTTAACAATATAATCGGGAGTGTAATAGGAACCGGTGGCTTTTCTTTCTCCCCGATCATTTTCCAGATGTACCGATTCCCCCTCAATCACGATGCGATATTCCAGTAATCCCTCGTAAATTGATCCTAACTGTCGCACACCTAAAAAACTATAGTCGATCGGCTGTCCCTCAAAACGTGCTAACTTGTCTAAGATGGGCGCTAAAACCGCATCGGATAACTTGTATTGACCGAGAAAACAATTCACCCGGCCTTCTTCCATGTCAAATAAACCCCCGTTGTAACGAGGTACGGCTAAATTAGCATCCCCTCGATCGACAATGCGAAATAAACTGAGGAGAGCATCGTATATTCCCGTCGAGGTGCCACTAAAGACCTGCTGACGATCGATTTTAACGGCAATTTCTCGCGTCTTTTGCAATAAGCTGTAATCGCGATAGTCTCCCCTCACCGGCAGCAAGTCCCGCGCTTCTGCATAAAGAAGAAATAATAATTTATACAGCAGGGATAAACTCGCCTCATACAATAAATCTGGCTGTATGTCTGTATTTAATGATACAAAACCCTTAGAAATATCGGGAAAAATGCGATCAAAGACTAACTCTTTTAACTCGTTACCCACTCTGGTGGCATAGGTGGTACTTCCCTCCCGGACCCGTTCAAGGAAATTCTGACCGTGAATATCCTTAATAAAAGCCTCTTGACGGAAAAATAACCAGAAATACCGAAATTTTTGCCGGTCTCCCCCTTCTAATAGTTCCATCAAGTCCACTGGATAAAATTCCGTGGCTGTGGAGGACGCTTGACGGTAATATAAGCGCCATTCTCGACCATTGGTGAGAATACCCCAATCTACTCCCGTCCCCGTTAGATAATTGGTGATCTGAAAGGAAGGATTACTATTTTTCCAGATATCTCGCTGATCATTCTTAGAAACGTCACTAAGAGAACGTTGCCAGTATTTGGCCTCAGCGATCGCTAAAACTTGACGATAAAAGGCTTTTTCATTATTCTGGAGAGCATAGGCTTGATAACGGTCATTTTCTGTGGCAAATAGGGCATAATCTGGCCTTTCTGACCTTCCTTTTCCCCTACTGCTTACTTGCGGTATATAACTAAAACCGAGAATTTCTAGAATCGGTTGTATTAATTCCGCTTCCGTTTGCGCTTCGTTAAGAGTCGGCAAAATCGCCTTTTTTTGTTGATAAAGACTCTCTAAGCGGCCAAATGCCACGGATACATCCTCTTGCCATTCCGGAGAATCCGGCAGCCGATGCTCAAGATAGTGTTGAGAAAAAAGTGGTTTATTGCTTGCTTGTCCTGACATGGCCGATTATCCTAACATTGAGGGTATCTAGCCTAAAATTGAAGGGTTTGCAGGCAGGCACGGATTCCCATCATACAAGAATTATATGTCAAGTCTCCGATTTTGTCAAGGGTTTTGGTTAAAAAAAAATCGCCAAGACTTACCACAGCCGCAGGCTTGAATCGTAACTTATATAATGGGGATAAAAATTAAAATCCTTTTGATTTCAAGCTACCGACTGAACTGTGGTAGTCATCGATGACTGATAACTGGTAACTAAATGACCCCCCAAGCAATCCCTAAACTCAATCATTTGCCCTCTGCCCTAGCCAGAGAGGGAGCCGTCTGCCTAGAATTAGAAGATGGAGTTGCTATATTTCGAGCTTCCACTGCCGTTCAGACTCGGATTGAAGAATTACTCCAACTAGAGAAAGAATCAGCAATTACCCCCGCACAAAAGCAAGAACTCGATGCCTACGAAGAAATTGACGACTACCTCAGCTTTGTCAATCGTACCTTGCGGAATCTCAGCAAAAACCCCTCTTGATGTCTAAAAAGTTTTCCTCAGATTATTATCGTCTCTGATTCAGAGCAGGGTATCTAGCCTAAAAATGAAGAGGTCGCAGGCAGGCACGGATTCCCATTATACAAGAATTATATGTCAAGTCTCCGATTTTGTCAAGGGTTTTGGCAAAAAAAAATCGCCTCTGGGAGGCGGGGGTGAAAGGTATCACCCCAGGGAAATATTAAACGCCAAAAGACTTACCACAACCGCAGGTTTGACTAGCGTTGGGATTAGTGAATTGGAAACCACCGCCGATCATCGCGTTGCTGTAATCTAACATGAGACCGTAGAGATAGAGCAGACTTTTCTTATCAGAGACAATTTTAAAGCCATCGTAATCGAAAACCTCATCTTGGGGGCCAATATTGCTAGGATGCTCAAAATCCATCATATAGGACATTCCCGAACAACCACCCTGACGCACACCCACGCGCAGACATAAATCCTTGCCCTGTTGCCGTTTGAGCATGGTAAGGTGTTTGAGGGCAGCCTCACTGAGTAAAATTCCTTTTCCTTGAATCTGAGTAGCTTGTGTCATCTTTAGCAGGAACTCCTAAACGCAGTTGAAGGGGACAGATAAAACTTTACCTTCTCCTATCCATCTTAACGATAGTTGAGGACTGATGACTGGATTACTGTTTACTTTTCCCGGTCTCGCAGGATTTTTAGGGCAAAAAAGCAAAAAACTGGGATTATTAATTAAATAGCGTTGCCAGAGACGACCAGGTTCTTGTAACAAACGATAGAGCCATTCTAAGCCGATTTTCATCACCCAACCGGGTGCTTGAGACAGTTCACCTTCCCTGGGGGGGAAATTAAATCACGAAAACACTGCCTTGGGGATGCCGAAAAAGCAGCCGGAAAATGTCAAGAGAAATTCACTTTTCTAAGCGGAGATTAGCGCCGCTGCTATCGGTGCGATAAACCCAAGTTTTTTGGTTATCAGTCAAAATGATTCGCCATCCTGCCACCAGTGCTTGAGTACATAATTCTCCCGGTTTAGCTAATCCTAAACAACCATCGGGCCAAGTTTGTCGTTGTGCTGCTTGAATTTGCAAGCGATTAACGGCTATCTTGGTTTTCTGACTCAAATCTTGACGGGCGGCCTCGATTACCGAATTAGGTGGATCAGGAGATGCTAAACTAGGTTGTACCAAGAGGAGAGAAAGCAGACTCCCTAAGATTAAAATAGCAGTTGCTCCTTGAACGATTCTCGTTGTACCGATTGGTCTTGGCCGGTTCTGGCTAAAATTCTTTCTAGATATCATATTTAGTTCTGTCTCTTTTCTGGGAGTGATAGTCTGATCAAATCTTCCTGTTTATTATCAGTGTAACTGAAACTATGTTCCCTCTCTGGTTTTCGAGTCCATCGGTGTTTTCTCAAGAAAATTCCATCGTCCAAGTTCCTTCTCCTGAACCGGCGGTTGAAATCTCTCCCTCCAATTCGCCTTGGCTTTATAGCACAATTGCCTTAACTATTGCTCTGATCGGTTTAATTATTTACGGCAAATTCCAAATAGAACAGATCAAAAAAGAAGTTAGGATTGAACAATTTAAAAGTAAAGAGTTTAAAAAAAAGTTGAAGTTAGCACTTCATACCATCAAAAAAATGGAAACCGACCCCGATCTTGTCTATTCTAGGGTATTTAATCTCGATTATTTGCGGATGAGGATGGATGAGGCGGGTTTTCGTTCCGTCATTGTTAACCAGATTAAGATGAAGGTAACTAACTTAATCGGCGAAGCTTTAAGACCAAATACAGCCAAAAATGCTGGAGGAATTGTCGGTGCAGGAAGACAGATTAATGAAACTTTTGATGTCACCTACGAAGTGGAAGCACAGGAAGGAAAATGGAATAAAGGGGTTTTATTTCGGATTCAGATTGAACTGACAAAACTGCCCACCCAAACCAGTTCCACTACCGTTAACGAGATTATTAATTGTATAGAAACCTTTCTTTCTGCGGACTCAGATCAAGCTAATTGGCAACCAACTATTCATGGACAAATAGTTTTAATGAGTTGGGATGAAAAAGCGAAACCGACTCCTTTATTGGTATTAGAACAATCAAAAGAAGGAATCAATGTCACTTTTCGTTCCCATCCCCTGAAAACTGGCATCCCTTTAAGTGGCGATAGCGATTAAAATAGATGAGGATGAACTATCTTAGATGGATGGGCTTATGTTGTCTTTTTTCCTCCGTTGGTTGATTACCGCCGTCTCTTTATTGATTACAGCGCAAATAGTACCAGGTATAGAAATTAAAAATTTTACCGTGGCTTTGATTGCTGCTGTCGCTTTGGGTTTAATTAATGCTATTATTAGACCCCTGTTGATTCTTTTTACCCTGCCTTTAACTATTTTGACCCTAGGGTTATTTATTTTTGTGGTTAATGCTATTTCCTTTTCTTTAGCCTCCTATTTTATCCGTGGTTTTGAGGTAGAATCATTTTTTGCTGCTTTATTCGGTTCGATCGTGGTTTCGATCGTTTCAGGAGTTTTAAATAGCATTTTCGGTGACTAAATTGGGCAATAATTCGGTTTTTAACAACAGCTTGGCTTACTCTGATTGATTAATTCCTAATGTGGAGACGTTGATTATAACAACGTCTCTCTATTTTTTTTGTATGAGTAAATATCTACTGATTTGCCAGTGCTTTGGTCGTTAAAAATCAGGAAAATTTAATCCCAAGATTTCCATCTCAAGCAGCCAGATCAAGTTCAATTACTGTTAAAATCACCCTACACCTTGATAACTAAAAATCGATGAACCAATTAAACTTAGAAGTTGCGGGAAAAAAAGAACGTTTAGATGCTTGGATGGGGTCACAATTGCCCGATTTATCGAGATCGAGGCTGCAAAAACTGATAGAACAGGGATATATACAGTTAAATGGTCAAATTTGCACTAATAAAAATACTAAAGTTGCTCAAGGCGATCGCCTAAAGATTACCATTCCCGACAGTCAACCCCTGCAATTAACCGCCGAGGTGATCGATCTTGATATTCTTTACGAAGACGACTATCTGATTATTATCAATAAACCTGCCGATTTAGTGGTTCATCCGGCCCCCGGCCACGAATCGGGAACCTTGGTCAACGCTTTACTACATCACTGCCCCAATTTAGCCGGAATCGGTGGAATTCAACGCCCTGGCATAGTTCACCGCCTAGATAAGGATACCACGGGTGCGATCGTTATTGCCAAAACCGACCAGGCCCATCAACACCTACAGGCACAATTAAAAACCAAAACTGCCCGCCGGGAATACATAGCCCTTGTCCACGGTGTCCCCAAAAGCGAAACAGGTACAATTGATCTGCCGATCGGTCGTCACCGCGGTGATCGCCAAAAGATGGCTATTATTGCCGTGGAAAAAGGCGGTAGAAATGCCGTCACTCACTGGCAAGTCAAGGAAAGACTAGGCAACTACACCTTAATGGAATTTCGCCTAGAAACTGGCAGAACTCATCAAATTCGCGTTCATAGCAGCCATATCGGTCATCCGATTCTTGGGGATCCCCTCTATAGTTCGGGTCGTTCCATCGGGATTAATCTACCTGGGCAATTACTTCACGCCCATCGTTTAATTTTAATACATCCGGTCACGGGAGAGAGCCTAGAAGCGATCGCTCCCTTACCCGCTATTTTCCCGAAAGTTTTAGCTATTTTACGGCAGAGAAACCCCTAGCGTACAAATTGCGGCATAATCTCCGCTGCGGTCCATAATCCGTAGATACCGCGACGATGCAGGGAAACCCCCGCTTTCAGATAACCGAAAGCTGGCCCGCAGACATTAGCTGCCATACTGGTTTCATCACCTAAAGTGAAGGTATGGGTGGAAATTTTGCCTTCAAAAGTCCGCCCCGTGACTTTAACATTGGTACTTAAGGGCTTTTTCGGGTTGCGCGTATCCACCACACCCCCGACGGAAACCCGATCGCGTCCACAGATTCCAGCCAATTCCAGCATAATATCGTCCGCGTGTTCCATATTTTCGAGGCTGAGAATGCCATTGGTTTTATTTAACAGCATTTCCACTTCTGCGTCACTCATCTGGCGGGCTGTTTCTGGGTCGTAACCGGGTAAATGGGCGATATCTTCGCGAATAGTGGCACGATAAGCCTCCCAGTTGGCAATTCCCACGCCAAAGGTAATTTTAACGCTATGAATCTCTGCATAACTCTGGGCAGCTAGGGCGGCAGCTGCAGTTAATAGTCCGGGGGTAGCGCCGCAGCCGGTCATGTAGGTGATGCCGGCGGCTTCTAGGTCTGCTTGTAGTGCTAAGATTTGTTCCATGGCGCTGGTGCGTTTGAGGGCATCGACTAAAACCCCGCGCCAACCTAAGCGAATGAAGGTTTTAGCGATATCGGCCATGAAATTGTTAGGTAAATTCGGTAAGGCGAGGAAATAACCTTCTACGTCGGCAGTTTTGATTAATTCCTCGATACTGTTCTGGCTGAGACTGCCATAATTTTCCAGATAACCGATCGAACCCCGGTCATGATAAATTTTGTTACAGGTATTGACATCTAGACCGTCTTTATGGTATGCAAAACCAGCTTTATCGGCGGCGGCAGTCCAGAGCATTTCCTGTTTGGGGGCGAGAATTCTAGCGGCAGCCTGTCCCAAACCACCAAAACCTAAAACACCGATCCGAAGGCGATCGCTGGCTATTTGTTTATTCATATTTGTTCTGATTCCTATAGACAAACTTCTATGATCTCGGCGGTCGTGGTTCGCCGTTGCATCTCCTTTATTTTCAATTTATCGCTTCAGGTCGTCTTTTTTGTGTAGTTTTGTTAAATTATGCCTCCTGGGTCAAGGTTCGCCCTTGACGATGAAGAAAAGTTACGGGAAACTTACAAAAAATGAAAGTGGTTGGCTGAGATAATATAAAGTTTTGCTAAAATTTTAACCAGATTGCTACGATTAGCAAACTATCGTAAATTAAAACGATAGGGAGCTTTGCAAACCCCAGATCACGCCGAGAAGACCTATGAGCATGGAAAGCCTAGAGTTTATCATCTATCCCGATGGTCGCGTCATGGAAAAGGTGACAGGCATAGTCGGTTCGTCTTGTCAAGAGGTGACGGCGGCGATCGAGGCACAACTCGGGCAGCTGATGTCTCAGGAGAAAACCTCGGATTATTACCATCAAACCGTCAGCCAGTCAGAGAAAGTCAGCAACGCAGCCACTTTTAGCGACTGGTAATTTTTCATCTTTCCCAATCCCTTTATTTAAGCCACTGAAAAACCATGTCACACTTTAGCAATATCAAAACCAAAATCCGCGATCTATCCTACCTAAAAGCCGCCCTGAGCGATATGGGGATGGAATGGAAAGAGGGTTCCCACCCCGTCAAAGGTTATCAAGGTCAAACTTTAAGCGCAGAGGTGGTAATCGAGCAAGATAACAATTACGATATCGGTTTTCGCTGGAATGGTAACGAGTACGAGTTAGTTGCCGATTTACAATACTGGCAACAACCCCTAACCGTAGAAGGATTTTTAAGAAAAGTAAATCAAGGTTATGCCTACCACACCATTCTGGCAGAAACTGCTAAACAGGGTTTTCAGGTGGCAGCACAGGAAAAAAATACTGATGGTTCCATTCGTCTAGTGGTACAACGTTGGAGTGCCTAATGGCTGATTTTTCTCCCGAACGCTCTGGTTTTGAACCAGAGTTAGGGGGATTCCTAAGAGATTCCCCCGATCGCACCGGTTTTGAACCAGAATTGGGCGGTTTACTGCGCCAGAAAGCGGTTTACGTCGATGAGGTCACTTGTATTGGTTGTAAACACTGCGCCCACGTTGCCCCCAATACCTTTTTTATTGAAGGTGAATACGGTCGCTCTCGCGTCTATAATCAGGACGGTGACGAAGAAGAAATTATTCAAGAAGCGATCGAGACTTGTCCGGTTAACTGTATTCACTGGGTTAATTATAATCAGTTGTCGTCCCTTGAGGAAGAACGCAAACATCAAGTGATTAAACAGTTAGGTTTTCCTCAGATTCACAAGAAATTTAGCCCCGCAGATTTAGATATCTAGGGTGGATAGGTGCATCCTCATCCACCTATTATTTCCTAGCAGTCATGTTTGTTAAGTAAAGAGCGACTATGTACGTTTTAATTGGTGGGGCGGGAATGGTGGGGCTAGGTTTAGCCCAACAACTTTTAGACTTGGGACACACCGTCGCCATCGTTGATGTGGATCCTTTAGCTTGTCGGTTTGCCCGGGAAAAAATCGGTGTCATGGCCTTTGAGGGGAGTGCTGTCAGCACAAAAGTTCTGCTAGAGGCGGGGATTCGACAAGCTAACGCGGTTGTTGCCGCCCTGAGGGACGATGCCATGAATCTAGCCCTAGTCACCCTGTCTAGAAGTTATGGCATTTCCCATATTGTGGTGAGAATGTGCGATCGCGAATTTCTCGAGGCCTATCGTCTTGCTGGAGCTAGTCACATCATCAGCACGATTGATTTAGCCGTTGCCACCATGGCCAATGCGATCGAATACCCCGAAGTAGAATCGATGATGCACTTTGAACAGGGACAAGTGGAGGTGCTAAAGCTGCCCGTCCCCAAGGATTGTTATGTAGCTGGGCGTACCGTTGCCCAAATCGCTCAAGATGCCAACTTTCCGACCGGTTCGCTGATTATTGGCTATCAGTGTCATCCTTCCGCCAGTTTAGAGATTCCCAACGGCAATACCGTCCTAGAAGCAGGCTCAACTATTCTCGTGGTCACTCGTCCGGAATTCGTCAAACCTATGATCGATTACCTCGGCATTCAAACTAATCATCGTCCAACGATAGAAGTTTCTCATCCAAACCTTTAACGTAGAATTGTACTAAATCTTCTGGTACAATGCGTTTGCGAAGTGCATCGCTCAAGGCTGCTTTCTCAGCGAGGAACAATCGTCGTCGAATGGCATCTAACTGACTGTTGTTAGGCTCCTTTTGCCCCGATCGAGACTGATTATAAGCATCCCGCAGCACCCGTTCCGATACCGCCACTTTTGCCTGATAAGATGCCCACAGTTCTTCGTACACTGCTTTCGGTAAAACGCCGGATTTCAGTAAATTGGCTAACTCATCTTGTGCCGCTTTCGACGCGATCAACTGCAGCTGCAACTGGCCAATCTCCTGGGTTACTGCCGAAACCTGACTAATATTGAGCTTTTTAATTAACCAGGGTAAGGCTAATCCTTGGATAACCAGAGAAAATAACACAGCCCCAAAGACTAGCTCGATGATCAATTCCCTCCCTGTTAGAGTCAAAGGAATGGCAACCGCTAGGGCCATGGAGAGGGAACCCTTGATGTTGCCCAAAATCAGAATATGTTGCCAGCGTAAGGGGATTGGTCGATCGATCCAGCGAAGTACCGATAGTAAAGAATACACTGACAGAATACGCCCCAATTGATAAGCCAAAATGACCAGCACAATCGATGGCAAGGTTTGCCATAGGGTCAAGGGGTTGATTTCAATGCCAATAAGCAGAAAAATAAAGGTATTGACGATAAAACCGGCATATTCCCAAAAACTGATCAGGGTAATGCGATCGGATGCAGAGGCGCTGCGAGGCAGCCCCAAGTTACCAAAGACAAGTCCGGCAATAACTACCGCCACCGCTCCCGATACACCCAAAAACTGCCCGAGTTGAAAAGCTCCCAAGGCAAGTGCAACGGTAAGCAAAAGGCTACTCAGCGGATCCCGTAAGCGCACATAGATGGGCAGACACAGGTAGCCTAGGACAGCGCCCACTAATCCCCCACCCAGAGCAACGATCAACACTTCCTCGATGACTTGTGTGGTGCTGATGGTTCCGGTTGCGTAAATCACCAAGAGCAAATTAAAGGTGACAAGTGCGGCTGCATCATTAAATAGTGTTTCCCCTTCTACAATAGTCGAGAGCCTAGAGGGAACCCGAATTTCTTTAAAGACAGCAATGATCGAGACAGTATCGGTATTTGCTAGAATCACTCCCACCAGTAAGGCGGGAATCCAATCTAGCCCCAGCCCAAATTTTACCAGAACTGCAATAATCGCCGCAGAAAAAACCGAGCCGGGACCTGCGAGCAGTGCGATCGGTTTAAAGGTACTGCGAAGACGGCTGATATCCGTATTAATCGCCGCTTCAAAAATCAGAATCGGCAGAAAAAGGTTAAGCACTAAAAACGGATCTAAGCCAATACGACGGGATAACAGATCGGTAATCGGTAATCCTGCTAACACCAAACCTGCCACATAGGAAATGCGTAATCGCTGGGTTACTAGGGCCACGGCAGTGGCAATCAGTAGCAGCAGGATTAAGATAAGAACCAGTTCAGGAATGTCTCCCACCGTTTGGCTGTTCACAGCAGAACTGCTATCCAAGGATTTTTGTTGTGCTGCCCAGGCTACTAATAATTCTCCCCTCATAAGACGATATTCTCGGTTTTACCAAGAATTAAGAACTTGGCTATTTTTATAATATAAGGGAGGTTATGGCAGTTACAGCCTTTCTCAGAAAGATGAGGTTAGTTATTGTAGCTAAAATACTTGATGAGTAAGGATTAGTCTGTACTTCATCTCTAGGAGAAAGAATGAGAAATTTTCTATTTACCCGGTGATTGCTGTGGGGAGGGGAAAGTTAGAGGCAATCGGGGCAAAATGATAAGTATTTTATATACAAACATCTTCAATACTTAAAAATATTTAAATTTACAATTGGTAATATTTATTTTTACTCAAGAATTTATTGAGAATAATTTCTATTTATTTACGAGGTGACAATACTTCCAGCGATTTTGGTATAATTTCGAATTATGCTATGGTGGTTTTTTCTGTGCTTTTTTGGACTTCTCAAGGTCTAGCTTGCCTTGAAACCATTGCTAAATCTAGACTTTCCCTTTTAGCCAAACCAAACACTTTCGCCAATTATCCCTTTTTTCCCTAACAACGTTAATCTAATTTTTGTGTAGTTTTGTTGCAAAGTCAAATTTTTTTTGACAAAATGCCTAAATTGTGGTAAAGAGATAGATTGTTGATAGGTGGCAATTCACACCGAGGCAATCAATAATTAGGAGAAAGTTGGCGAATTTAACCGAAAATTGGGAAGATTCAGAATAATTAGCCGAAGAACTGGATAATATCTTGGAGGAGAGAACCTGATGGATTATCTCTTTGATAGCGATGCTATTGCAGAAAAATCAGCGATAAAAACCCTTTTTACCGATCTAGCCCAGCTCTAACGCCTGGGAAGATCAGAAAAATCCCAATTGAGCCGAAATTAGCTTAATCAAAAAATATGCTATAATCAGAATGTAAGCACAAGGGGCCGTAACGGTTTCGACAGGTTAGCGAAAGCTCCCCCGTGATACAGGTCGAGAGTGAGTCTCCTCTCGTAAATCAAAGGCTCAAACAAAAAGTAAATGCGAACAACATCGTTCCTTTCGCTCGTAAAGCCGCTCCTGTAGCTGCCTAATAGTCTCTAATCGACTCGAGCATTCATAGTTTGACTCCGTTAAGGACTATGGATCAACCCCCAACGGATGCCACGTTTAACTTTCTCTAGTTAGTTAACCGTCTAAGCTTTAACTAGAGCATCCCACTGTCCGGGATAAGTGACAGTCCCCGTTTCGAGGGTAATCGAAACTAAACCTGTGAATGAACGGACAGTCAATACCTAATTTGGACAGCAGTTCGACTCTGCTCGGCTCCATTGATTAGTTTAATGAAAAACCTTCTCTCCCGCATGGACGGGGTACAAACACCGATCATTCCCGTGGTCGGTCAATTAATTAAAGCGAACCCGGGTACTATTTCCCTAGGTCAAGGGATTGTTTCCTATGATCCACCCCGGCAGGCGATCGAATGTATTTCTTTATTTTTAGCTAATCCCAAAAATCATCAATATCAATCTGTGGCAGGAATTCCCTCCTTATTAAGGGTAATTCGGGAAAAACTAGCCGAAGATAATCAGATAGAAATCAGCGATAAACAGGCAATTTTTGTGACGGCGGGCAGTAATATGGCTTTTATGAATGCTATTTTAGCCATTACTTCCCCAGGGGATGAAATTATTCTCAACACGCCCTTTTATTTCAATCATGAAATGGCCATAAAAATGGCTGATTGTCAAGGGATTTTGGTCGCCACAGACAAAAATTATCAATTGCGTCCAGCCGCCATTGAAGAGGCAATCACGGAAAAAACTAAGGCAGTGGTGACGATTTCTCCTAATAACCCCACGGGAGTAGTTTATCCAGAAAATACCCTAAGAGAAGTCAATCGAATCTGTCAAAAAAAGGGCATCTATCACATTCATGATGAGGCTTATGAGTATTTTACCTATAACCATGCCCGCCACTTTTCCTCGGCGGCAATTGTTGGCAGTGAATCCTGGACTATTTCCTTATTTAGTCTCTCAAAAGCCTACGGTTTTGCCGGTTGGCGGATTGGTTATATGGTAGTACCAGAACATTTATCTGAGGCGATTAATAAGATTCAGGATACCATTTTAATCTGTCCGCCGGTGGTTTCGCAATACGCGGCACTAGGGGCATTACAGGTGGGTAAAAGCTATCCTTTAGAACAGTTAAAAACCATCAGTCAAGTTAGAGAAATTTGCCTGAATGCTCTCGAATCAATCGGCGATATCTGTGATGTTGCCACTGCGGAAGGGGCTTTTTATTTCTTCCTGAAAATTACCACGGACAAGAATGATTTTCAGTTAGTTAAAAGTTTAATTGAGCAGCAGCGGGTGGCGGTGTTACCCGGTTCAACTTTTGGGATAACAGAGGGCTGTTATTTGCGTCTTGCCTACGGTGCTTTATCTCCAGAAACAGCTTTAGCGGCAGTAGAAAGATTGGTGAAGGGACTGCGTTATTTTAGTCAGTGATTTTCAAGAATAAATACTGGTTTTCTTTCTTGGTTTTTACTTTACCACAGCCTTTCTCCTAAAGATAAGGACTCCCTAAAACCAGAGAGTTTGTACCTCACTATTAAGATAAATGCTATAGGATAACCTCTGGTTCTATCTTTTGGGCTATTCTTAGTTTAGCCGAACGAGAACGAGGATTTTTAGCCTGTTCTTCCCGGCTGGGGATAATCGGCTTTTTCGTGATAATTTTCAAGGAATTATCTTCGCGAAAGCCATACTTGATCAGACGATCTTCTAGACTATGAAAACTGATCATAGCGATAATTCCCCCGGATTTTAGCCAGTGGGGGGCTTGATTTAACAATTTTTGCAGAGAATCTAATTCTTGATTAACAGCGATGCGTAGGGATTGAAAAACCCGCGTTGCCGGATGAATACGTCCATAACGGTAACTAGCGGGGACAGAACTAGCGATGACAGCTGCTAATTCAGTGGTGGTAGTAAAAGGACGTTTTTGGACGATCGAGCGAGCAATAGGACGAGATAAACGTTCTTCTCCGTATTGATAAAAAAGATCCGCTAATTCTTTTTCCTGCCAATGGTTAATAATATCGGCTGCCGTCAGGGATTGACAGCGATCCATGCGCATATCTAAGGCTGCCGTGTGGCGAAAACTAAAGCCGCGCTCGCTCTGATCGAATTGGGGAGAACTGACTCCTAAATCGGCGATAATGCCATCAAAACTGCTATTTTGTCCGTCATAATCGGCGAAGTTCCCCCACCAGAGGGTTAAACGGCTATCTAGATAGGGGGCGAGACTAATTTTAGCGGCTTCTAGGGCGCTTTGATCGCGATCGATGGCGGTTACTGTGGTTTCGGGATGGGCTTCTAAAAGCAAGCGGCTGTGTCCACCACCGCCTAGGGTAAGATCGAGATAATGCCCCCCGGGTTGAATATTTAAACCCGCGATTAATTCTTGACTCAAAACGGAAATATGGGGAAAATCTTGATTCATTTGTACTTGTCACTTCCTGAAAATGGCGATTTACCCTAAAAATAACTGATAGGCCCGGTTTTGACTTTCATCCCAATAGCGATAGCCGAGAGTATCGAGAAAAGCTTGCCATTGATTCATTTCATCGGGGGGGACCTGTATGCCCACGACGATGCGCCCGTAATCGGCCCCGTTATTGCGATAATGGAAAACGCTGATATTCCAGTGGGGACTCATGGAGGCGACAAATTTCATTAAAGCCCCCGGTCGTTCGGGAAACTCGAAGCGATAAAATAATTCATGATCGGCTAAATGCGATCGCCCTCCCACCATGTGGCGCAGATGCAATTTAGTTAATTCGTCATCGCTAATATCGAGGGTTTTAAAGCCGCAAGCTTCAAAACTCTCGGATAATTTCTTGGCATCGCTGCGATTTTCGATCTGGGCGCCGACAAAAATATGCGCTTCTTTTTCATCGGCAATGCGATAACTAAATTCGGTTAAATTGCGTTTGCCGACACATTCGCAAAAACGGCGTAAACTGCCCGGTTGTTCGGGAATAGTCACAGCATACAACGCCTCGCGCCGTTCCCCTAATTCCGCCCTTTCCGCCACAAACCGCAGACGATCAAAGTTCATATTCGCCCCACAAGCCACAGCAACGAGCGTTTTATTCTCAATTCCTTCTCTTTCTACATAAGCTTTCGCTCCTGCTACCGCTAACGCCCCCGCAGGTTCTAAAATCGAGCGTGTATCTTGAAAAACATCCTTAATCGCCGCACAGATATCATCCGTATCCACGAGGATAATCTCATCCACATACTGCTGACAGAGACGAAAAGTCTCCTCTCCCACCTCGCGCACCGCCACCCCATCGGCAAATAATCCCACCTGGGACAAACGCACCCGATAACCGGCTTTTAGGGATTGATTCATCGCGTCTGAGTCCACAGGTTCCACCCCGATAATTTTAATTTCTGGGCGTAAACGCTTGACATAGGCTGCAATACCTGATATTAGCCCACCGCCACCAATAGCAACAAAAATCGCCTCGATCGGTTGCTGATATTGTCGTAAAATTTCCATACCGATCGTACCCTGGCCGGCGATTACCTCCGGGTCATCGAAGGGATGGATAAAAGTTAAGCCTTTTTCCGCTTCTAATTGCCGCGCATAGGTGTAGGCATCATCGTAGGTGTCACCGTACAGGACGACAATTCCCCCCCGGGCTTTTACCGCGTCGATTTTGACTTGGGGAGTGGTGACAGGCATAACGATAATCGCTTGGGTTCCCAATTGCCGCGCCCCCAAAGCGACTCCCTGGGCATGATTTCCCGCCGAAGCAGCAATTACGCCTTTTTGTAACAAATCTCTTGACAAATGCGCCATTTTGTTGTATGCGCCGCGCAGTTTAAAAGAGAAAACCGACTGCATATCCTCGCGCTTGAGTAAAAGCTGATTGTGCAAGCGTTGGGAGAGATTGGGGGCAAGTTCCAAGGGGGTTTCTTGGGCGACATCGTAAACGCGTGCGGTGAGGATTTGAACCAGGTAATCGCAGTACATTATTCTTTTTTGGCGGTGGGGATTGGCGAGTCAGGCTAGGATCCAGAATAGATCATCGTCTGTCCGGTTAGCAATAAAGAGCGATAAGCCTTGAATCAGTTATCAGCTTCTGAAGGCAAGAGGCAAGGGGCAAAAGACAGAATCTGACAATTCTCCTACCTAAAAAGAAGGTTAGAAACTAAGCACATCAAAGCTTTTAGCTTAACCAATTAGGTCTTAGATTCGGTCGAGTTATCAGTGATCAGTGATCAGATGCGAGTTATCAGTTCACTGATTACTGTTTACTGAACACTGAAAAAAGCTCCCCGCTACCCTGAAGCTGGATGAATATTCAACAAAGACTCGATCACAGAATTAACCACAGCTGCTACGCAGGAAATCGCCACACTATTACCCGTTAATTTTCGCATAGTTTGATAACTGCCGACAATTTGATAATCATCGGGAAAACCTTGTAAACGTAGCATTTCTCTTTCTGTTAAACGTCTTTTCCCATCCACTAACAAATAATTATAGGATGCTCCTGCTCGCAAGGCACAGGAATAGGGATAAGCACTGACATTACCTCCTTTATTTTCGTGCCAGATAGTCGGTTCACTATAAGGTTTTTTTCCCTCTCTTTTCAGAAGGCGACTTTTTTGAATTTTTTCGGAAGCATAATAAAAATCCGAAACATTTTCCTCTAATATTTCCGTTAAACTTGTTCTAGATAAAGCTGGTTTTGGCCAGATAAAACGCCGCGCTTCTCGGAAACCAACGATAAAAATCCGTTCCCGTTTTTGCGGTAAACCAAAATTAAGAGCATTCAAAACCCGATAATCGGTATAGTAATCTAAATCTTGCAGAGTATCGAGAATAACTTCTAAGGTTTTTCCCTGTTGATGTCCCTGCAATTGCTTGACATTTTCCAGAATAAATGCTGCGGGTTGTTTGACTTTTAAAATACGGGCAATCTCAAAAAATAGCGTGCCTCTGGTATCTTCAAATCCTTTTAAATCACCACAAATACTAAAGGGTTGACAGGGAAATCCCGCCATTAAAATATCATGATTGGGAATATCTAGGGCAGCAATTTCGGTAATATCTCCTTGAGGTTGTTCGCCAAAATTAGCGTGATAAATTGACCGAGCATCTTTATCTATATCACAGGAAAAAACACAATCAGATTCTAAGTTTTTTTTGCAACAAACTTGTTCAATCGCAACTCGAAACCCTCCTAAACCACAAAAGAGGTCAATAAAACGAATTTTTTTACTATCTTTCAGGAGATTCATCGATAGTTGAGATTGTAGCGATAGGGATATTCTCTTTGATTTTAACTTATTCAACTTTTTCAAATTCAGCAATGGGAATCTGGACGGCAATCGGCTTTTGATCCTTGTCTAATAAATAGTTTTTGGTGATTTTTAGCATTGGAGTTTCCCCTAAAAGTTCTCTAGATTATTATTGATAAGCTGAATCGTGATCGGAATAGGTATATCGGTTGGTAGAGAAAAGATAAGCAACTGACAAATAAAGATAGCAGTATCTTTCTATCAAGGAAAAGTTTTGTAAATTTCTCTACGATGTGCGACCCGTTGACAGATGATGGTTTGATTGGGTTTATCAATAGTCAGGCCAATCCTATAATCTGCAACTCTAATTTTATATTTATCTTTATGTCCTTTCATTTTATCGAGATAGCCTAATTCAAAAGGATTGTCAGTTTCTAACTCGGAAAATACGATCAACTCAATACGAGATTGTATGTCTTTTGGCAAAGAGGTTAATTCTTTTAAAAATCTCTTGTTGTATTCAACTTTCCACATTTTTATTTTTAAGCAACTCTAAATATTGTAAGGCTTTTTCTTTGTCTAGGATTTGATCATTTTCAACTTCTTCGATGAGTTTTCCTAGTCCGTAATCCTCTAGGATTTCTTCGATTTTTTCAAATTCAGCAATGGAAATCTGAACGGCAATCGGCTTTTGATCTTTGTCTAATACATAGCTTTTGTTAATTTCTAGCATTTGGTTTTCCCTAAAAGTTCTCTAGATTATTATTGATAAGCTGAATCGTGATCGGAATGTAAAGAAAGTATTCGTAAATAATCACCTTCTCTAGCAGCAATTGCTCTACATTTTTGCGTGATTCTAAAACTGTACAAGTTTTCTCCTTTTTGACCTTTTTTAGAATTAATCTTCTCCCATTTTAATCCTTGATCTTGATATAACTGCTCCCAAGTTAGTTGAGAAATTTTCCTGAAAGTTTTCAGAGCGGATGATGCTTCACTTTTGGGTAAATTGAATAAATCTCGCTGAAAAATCGGGTTGTTCAGATCAAGTAAAACCTTACTCATTATTTTCAAGTTTGCTCTCTAGGGATTCTAGATCTGATAACTGCGGTGGATGATTGGCATTCCATGTCAGAGCTTGATCTAATTTTTCTCGAAAAGGCGATCGATTTATCCAGTCTTCGTTTACGGGAGAGCGATCGAGTAAATTTTGATAAAACTCATTCCACAGTTGACCCCATTCTTTTAGATCGATAACAACTGCTGTTTTTTTTCCTGTTTCATCGACAATATACTGAATACCTTTCATGATTTAAATTGTTGTGAGATGGATATTAATTAATAACTATATTTTAATCGATTCACGAGAAGATATGGATTTGACAATTTTATCCCGTTCCCATGTTCTACCAGGGAACGCTCCCTTCAGTTTCTACCTGAATACTGGTTTAAGGCAGAGCCTTAGATATGGTGTTCCAAGGCAGAGCCTCGAAATAAGAAATCATGCCGAAGTGAAGCTAACGATATAATCGGATACAGCCCAAGCTGCATAATTAAGAGCCTGACGAATATCTTCCTCCTCTAACTCTGGATAAGCCTCTAAGACTTCCTGAATAGATAACTGACTAGCCAACAGTTTCAGAACAAATCCCACAGTGATACGCATTCCTCGAATCGTTGGCTGTCCAAGACATATTTGTGGATTAACAGTAATACGGTCTAGCTCTTTAATCACTGTGGAACTCCTGAGATAAACTCCTCTTATATTGTTACATACAGCAATGAATTGTTATCGCTTTAACTCTTGTGTCGGCAATGAATTGGCAATTAATCAGAAATTAATATAAGCAATTATTGTAGGTTGGGTTGAGCGAAACAATACTGGGTCGAAAATGGCTCAATTTGATTGTTTAAGCGAAACCCAACAACTCCAAAGGTTACTCTTTGTTGGGTTTCCTTGCGTCAACCCAACCTACGAGGCTGTAACCTTTATATGTTACATTTTACGGGTCTCGACGCGAGAGAAGCCGCTTTACACCGTGAAATAAAAGATAGATTCCTATCGTCCCTCCGATTAACCCACTAACATAAGCCACCCACCACAACAACTCCATCAATGCATCCCAAAACCCATGAAAAAACCCATGAAAAAACCCCAAATCCCACAACCACACCCCCCCAACCCCCAAAAGAAAACAAAACCCTAACAAGATCAACACACAAAACAACTCGTACAACCTCACGTAAACCGACCCCAAACTCTCATACGAGGCGTCATCAAAAGGGAGGTGTCCTAGGGGTGCTTTTAGGTCAAAAGTGACTTGTCCGTAAGTTATCCATAGCCAATTCTCTCGCCAGCCTACTCTATCTCCGAAAGCGTTCCAGACCTTCCATACTCCCTCCCGCGTCCCGCCGAGGTCGCGATAGATCTTCGCCTGCACGGAAAACCCGAAGCGACCGTTACTATATTTCACCCATAATTGGTCAATGGTTCGCAAATCCTCACAGGGAAAATTATCGATATCCCATACCCGTCGCCATCCTTTTTTTGTGCGGTCAGCCTGTAGCATCACTCTCGTGGTTTCTTCGTTCGCTTCTTTCCATTGCTGCCGTTTTAATAAATCTTCTAGCCTCCGATAATCGATTCCTTTTGCACTTTTAAGCTGAATAGATGGGGGAGTTTGGGGAACGGAAATAACGGGATTAACAGGCTTTTGAATAGTTGTCTGGGGTATAGAGACTGATGTTTTTATCTGCAAAGCTTGCAACACTTCCGACGCTGATTGATAGCGTCTTTTCGTACCAAACTTGATTAATTTATCCAGAATATTCCCTAACTCATTACTAACGGGATTATTAACCAACCGATGTCGCCATACCCATTGGTGTTCCCCCCCATCGAATAAATCAAAGGGAGATATTCCAGTTAATAAATAAAGGCAAGTTACACCCAAACTATACAAATCACTGGCATTAACTGCCTTGCCATTTCCCTGTTCTGGGGCAATATATTCGGCAGAACCGATAATTGTTCCCGTCATGGAACGATTTAAAGGACTGACAAATTTTGCCGCACCAAAGTCCACTAAAATCAATTTATTATCGCTTTTTCTGCGAATAATATTTTCGGGTTTAATGTCGCGATGAATTACTTGTTTACTATGAATAAATTCTAGAATCGGTAAAATCTCTGACAAAAGATGTTTAATTTTGGCTTCGTTAAATACTCCTTCCTGTTTTAATTCTTGTTCGAGATTTTGTCCTTCGATATATTCCTGGACGAGATATTGTCGCCCATCATTACCGGTAAAATAGGCGTAAAGTTCGGGGATTTGTGGGTATCTTCCCAAACTATCTAAACGAATCGCTTCTTCTTTAAATAATTCTGCTGCTTTTTGTAAAGTTCCTGTTCCCTGCGCTGACGGGAAAAATTGTTTAATCACACAATAGGGTTTTGAGGGTTTATCTTCATCTATCGCTTGAAATGTCTTACCAAAACCCCCTTGACCGATTAATTTTAGCGCTCGATAACGTTCTCTGAGCAGTAATTGAGAACCGCACTTATGACAGAATTTATCCGTGGGGGTGTTTTGGTGCGAACAATCGGGATTGAGACAGAGACTCATAGCCGTTTGACAAGTGTGGGAAGATTAACACTTATTATACTAAATCCGTTGAGTAACGCACAGAAAACGGGTTTCTCGGAGAAACCCGTTTTCTGCTCATGCACTCATGCAAAAGGGGGAATAAATAATCAGTCTTTAAGTAGGTAGGCGTTAAAAATTATCAGACACCACCCTTATCAAGGGGGGACTAAGGGTAGGGTTGATTCATGAATCAACCCTACTATGAATCAAACCTAGTACTAAGGGGCGATCAAACTTAATAACCAGATTTACTATTATACAAAAAGAAAGCAAGCTAGAGCGACTCTAGTAGGCAAATTTTCTCTGATAATTGGTTAAAAATATCGATAAAAATAGGTGAGTTAGCAAAGCGTAACCCACCCGATATCTATTTGCGGTTTTAAACCGTTTCTACCAAGGGACGGGTTAACTTATCCAACTGTTGGGTTAACAGACTCAGGAATAAACCCACATCGGTGACGATACCGACGGATTCTACGGAACCTCGATCGCTTAATTTTGTCACCACGGCCGGGTTAATATCAACACAGACCATTTTTACCCCCGCCGGTGTCATATTGCCCACACCGATGGAATGGAGCATACTAGAGAGCATGAGAATCATGTCTGCACCCTGAATTAAGCGGCAATATTCTTCCTGTGCTTTAATTAAATCCATCTCCGTATCCGGAAGCGGACCATCATCGCGAATTGAACCGGCCAAACTGAAGGGGACATTATTCTTGACGCATTCATACATTACGCCTTTTGTCAATACCCCGGCCGATACAGCTTTGGCGATGTTGCCGTGGCGACGGATGAGGTTGATAATCTTGAGGTGGTGACGATGGCCCCCGCGCACGGGGATGCCTTTCTGCATATCTACCCCTAAAGAAGTACCCATGATCGCCTGTTCCATATCGTGAACTGCGATCGCATTTCCCCCCAGTAAAGCGTGAACGTAACCATCGCGGATTAAACGGGAGAGATGTTGCGCTCCTCCGGTGTGAATGACCACCGGACCTGCTGTTACTACCACTTTACCGCCCTGGTCGCGAATTTGGCGCATTTCCCAGGCAATCTGCTCCACGGTTAACTCGACTCGGCGCTCGCTGGAAACCCCCGCACCCATAAAGGTAAATTCCTGGGTGCTGTTGCGTTGTTCCCTGGATTCCGCCTGTCGGATAGTACGGATGCCCTCAACTCCCACCATAACGCGATCGCCAGCTTTTAAATCCCGCAGCAGAGTACATTTTGCCGTTTTGCCTTCTGGACTTTCAGTGACGACGATGGCTGCATCCATGCGTTGATTTTCCACCCGCACCCATTCACAGCTAACCCGCACTTCCGTGGGATAGATGGTGCTGACATAAAAATCATCGGGAGCGACCCCATCTTGTGCCACCACTGCGGTATTGACATCACAGATTTCTTGAGGACGAGCGGCTGCACCGAGGTCGATCAATTGTACCATGATCTCCTCCATTACCTCGTGAGAGGGTGCAGAAACCCGCACTTCGGCCGAGGAGGTACTTTGGCGCTCAATCCCTAAGGTGAAGTTTAATACCTTGAAGCTGCCCCCATTTCCTACCACAACATCGAGAGCTTTATTCATAATTCCCGCGTCAAGCAGATGACCTTCTAACTGGAGAATGCGACTTTCAATGGTGACATTAGCGTGATGGTCTGGAATTAAGGGTTCCGTGGTACGCAGGGTTAAACATTTAGCGGCTCCTCCTGCTTTTAAGAACTCCGTCAGGGTAGTTTGTACCACTTCAAAACCTTTTGCCGCTAACTTATATTGTAAATCGTCACTAATTTTATTCATGACGATTACTTGACCGATATTCACAGCATTACAAGCAAAGTTGACTGCATCGGATTCTTCAACGATAATGCGTTTTTCTTCGGGAATTTTTAACTCAATTAATCGATTAGAATAGGCATCAAAAGCATCGGGATAGTAGAGTAGATAACCGCCACTAAGGGGACAAAAACAGGTATCGAGGTGATAGAAACGTTCATCGATTAAACGTAGGGATAAAACCTCGATATCGAGCCATTTAGCGATTAAAGGGTGGGAATCTAACTCAGTTCTGAAGCCATATCCTGCCCATAACCAACGTCCTTCCCGATCTAATAGTGCGTCTCCTGCACCTTCAAAGGGTAAATCTTTGGGCAGTTCGTGAACCGTAAAACCGTTATCTTCAAACCACTGTTTAAAATAGGGTTCTTCTCCCTGTCTTTCTTTGTGTAAAAAGCGACTGAGAACTACAGTTTTTTCCAGAACTAAACCTGCATTAGCGGTAAAAACCATGTCGGGCCAGCCTTTTTCTGGTGTGACTAAATCCACGAGCGCCCGATCTTTGAGAATATGATAAAGCTGCTGCCATTGTTGCCTAGCTTTTTCTTGGGAAGATTTGTGAATGTTGCCCTCCATCCAAGGATTAATCACATAATCAACATCGTAATGATCGGGAGAACACATCAAAAAGCGAATAGTTTCAGTCATATTTTTTGACAATGAATATTCAGTATAAGTAGTCTGGAGATAAGTTTAGACCAATCTTCCATTATACTCTACTTTGCCACAAAATATCACTAGGCATAAGATTAGGACAATTTCCGCTCTACAAGCTAAAAAGAGCCCGGTTTTAGCCGATAACTGACGGCTAGAAGCTTAAATCATTGTAAATCCTGATGTTTAAATAACCCCATAAATTTCGATTTGCGTCCGTGTTCCTTAATTAAACTTTGTCGATAAGTTTGCCATTCTTCCCGTCTTCCCGACATATAAAAGGCATTACGAGCTTTTTTCAGCCATTTAATCGCTTCTTCGTAGCGATCAGCCTTTTTTTCGTCAAGTATCTTTTCCGCAGGAGGACACGCGTGATCGATCACCCAGTTAGGATCCACGGTAGCAGCCGCATCCATTATCCGCCAAATTAGGTGAGACTGCACATAGGAATTATCAGAAACGACTTTAATTGCATCTCTAACTAAATTTTCGTGGAGAAATATATCGATTTTAGCCTCTGTGGAACGTCCACCGCTAAACTCGCGCAAGTAATCTAACAAGTCTAGTTTTAAATCGGGCAAATCTTCCCCAGCTAAAGACTCAATTTTTTGGTAATGGGAAAAGGAAGGTTGGTCTTGAAATGCCTTAATTCTAGCAGCCAAAGCTGTATCTATATCCCCTAAAGATTGCGCTAGTTCACTTGTCCAGAGAGCTAATTGATAATAATAATTACCAGGAAAATTTAGACCACCCCTGGCAATTATGAGAGCGGATTCTGGTGCGGATTCATCGCGTAAAGCTTTGGCAAAAAAGAAAGCTTCATCGTTCTTAGTTATCATGTTTTTTGCCGCTGCCATCGCTTCATCAATGCGATCAAGATAGACTAACTTAGTTAGGTATTCTACCACTTGTCCTGAAGCGAAAGCTAGATTCAAATACTCCTGATCTTTTTCCTGTTGCTCGAAAATTTCTAAGCGAATAGAAGTTAATACTTGGGCATAATAGGGGATATTCCCTGACCACATTTCTGAAAAATTATCCGATTCTCCTCGTACAATCTTCTCTAAAACTGGATCGTCCCATCCCTGTTGTAAGGCTGCTAAACTCATCTCAAAATCGGCACTCCATTCATCCTGCCATTGCTCGATTTTTTCCCTTAAATCTTGCTTTTCTTGGGGATTAAATTCCTTGCTTAAAATTGCTGCCGTTAGAACTCGATCGATTCTATCACTTAAATCATCATTGACAGCACCGTAATTTTCTAAATCATCCCATTCCTCGATACAGGCGCTAATAATTGCTTCTAAAATAGCGATCGCATTATCCAGTTCTCCCTTTTGATAATAATCTTGGGCCTCATCCACTAGGGCATAAATTTCATCAGAAATTGGATCTTCTTCGCAGTAATCTTCTTCGATCGCTCGCAGGGATTGCCGCAGTTCATTCCGGACAGTATTACGATAAGCTTTGACATTAATAGTTATCTTCCCTGCCGCTTTATTAACTGGGGTAGCTGGCACTAAAAACTTATCAATTGTCTCGATAATTTCTGGGTGTTTAGCCACTAAGTGATTAAGCAATTTTCTTATTTTACTTTCATCGATCGGTGTCAATAACTCCTCTAGAGAAGCTTTTTTGATAATTAATTCTGGTTGACGAAAACAGTTAAAAAAAACCGCCACAATATGCTTACACCAACCCTCGTAATCGTAGGGACAGGAACAGGAGACATTCTCAAGATTATCTTGGTTAAAATCCATAGCAACTCGATAGGGTTTAACCTCACTACCATTCACTAAAGCTTGCAGATTTTGCCCCCGTTGCCAAAGAGAAATAACTGCACCGCTGTCGTAATAATATTGACCGCGCTGATAGGAAGCATTGGTGCTATTTTGCCGGATAATTTTTTCATTGATAGGAGGAATAGTCATAGTCAGAAAAGGAGAGGATTGGGTGATAAAATCTTGTCTGTGTCAAGAAAACTACCGTCCGCGAGGCGGACTACTGCATTAGCAACCGAGTCAACTTATCTTCAGTTTAGCCTAAATGTGCTATAGTGAAGACACTATGGAAATTAAAAACATTCCTCTGTCCCAAATTCGTCGTCCTTTACCGCGACAAACCGATCCCGAAAAAGTTAATCAGTTGATGCAATCGATCGCTGAGGAGGGATTACGAGAACCGATCGATGTTTTGGAGGTGGATGGTAACTACTACGGTTTTTCCGGTTGCCATCGCTTTGCTGCTCATCAGCGTCTCGGTAAAGAAACAATTCTCTGTCGAGTTCGTCGCGCTCCTAAATCCGTTTTAGCTAAACATATCGCTTAAGCTGAGAAGTCCCATGAATGAGTCCTTATATAAATATCATCGGCAAAAATTAGAGCAGTTAATGGCAGAAATTGGCTGTCAAAATCTGGAAGAATTGAGTCAGTTATCGGGTCTATCTTCTTGGCAATTGCAGAGAGTTCGCCATGGTTTAATCGCCAAATTATCTTCTGAATCTTTGGTGAAATTAGCTAATGGACTGCAGCTGCCAGTTAGCGATCTTCTCGTTCATTTTCAAATTCCGACGATCAAGACAGAGGATCGTTCAGAGGAATTAAAAATTCTCGAACAAGAGTATCAAAATTTACAGCAACAATTAGACCAGCAAAAAGAAGAATTAGCCGCAGAATTTCAACGTCAAAGCATCGAAGCGCTCGAATCTTGGTTAGTTCAATGGCCCACGGCCGAGGCCGTTGCCCGCAAAAATCCCGACCTAGCAGCCGTCAAAATCCTCTCCTTAGTTAAACCGATTATGCAGTTACTGGAGCGCTGGGGAGTGCAACCAATTGACAGTGTCGGTGATCATGTTAGTTATGATCCGCAAATCCATCAATTGATCGATGGTCAAGCAGAAATCGGTACACCAGTTCTAGTGCGTTATCGGGGCTATCGTCATGGGGAAAAACTACTTTATCGTGCTAAAGTGAGTTTAATTAAAGTAGAAATGCCAGAAATTCAACCAGCAGAAACAGAAAATATCACCGCTTAAAGTGATAATTCTTGCAGAGCTTTAGTGCTGTGAAAAGTTCCCCCGTGGTCTGCTTTTATCGAAAAAATCGAGTCTAAAACCTCGCCTTAAGACGAAAAGTTTTTGGAGCGGGGCATAAATCCCCATTACAAAACTAATGGCGGCTTGATAAACGCCCTCTGAACGGTTAAGATGATATCTGATTCGGAGGGAAAAATATGTCAACGCCCTATGATAAATGTTTTGACCACATTACTGATCGTCCAAAGAAATTCTGTTCGCCAGCAATGGTTACAGATGGTTGACGGAGGTTTATCTGTTGCCGATGTTAGGATGCTACTATTAGCGACGCTTAAGCGAAAACCAACCACACTAATGTCGTCAATAATGTTGGGTTTCTAACTGGGATTGGTGCGTTACGCTAACGAAGAGCGCACCCTACACGCTACACTACACGCTACACTCAAGATTAAGAAGGAAACCGAGCAAAAAGTAATGAGAGGGTTGTTTTAAGTTTGTATTTGTGCTACTTTGAAAATATGAAAGCAACGATCCGAAATGTCAAAATTAGCGAGATCCCCACAGTGATCGAGCAGTTGGGCTTGTCCGCTCATGCGTGTGTCGATTTCACAATCGAGAATCATGAGATGACGGGGAACGAACAGGACGAAACCACCCAAGCCTTGATGGAAGTGGTGAATGAAATTCGTGCTTATGCCAAGAATCAGGGATTGACTGATGAGAAGTTGGAAGAGCTTTTAGTAGATGAATCGTGAACCAATAGTTATCGATACGAACGTCTTTATAAGCTTCGCCTTAAGCAGTACGACAACACCAGCTTTGGCTGTAGAATACGCAATTAATAACTTTATTATTCTGCAAAGTCCCGCAACCATAGGCGAGTTGGTCACAAAACTTCTTCTCCCAAAGTTCGAGAGGTACATTACACTGGAGCAGCGCCGACAACTGCTAGTAAGAATTTTGGAAATTTCGCTGCTGATTAGACCTACTTACCACACTGAAATTTGCCGAGATCGAGACGATAATAAATTCCTAAATCTGGCAACCAGTGGGGAAGCACGCTATCTCATTACTGGTGACAATGATTTGCTTATACTGCAACGCTATGAGAAAACAGAGATCGTTACACCAAGGGAATTTTTAAAAATTGTTCGGCGGTGAAGTACAAAAAATCCAGTTTGAGTGAGATGATCGAAAGAACAACATTGATAGGGAAAAACACGGTATAGACTTTAATTTTGCCAAGACAAGTGACTTAAGGGACTTGCGTGGGAATAATATCCCAATCGATCGGAGGGCGCAAGCTTTGCGCCCCTACAGTAACGGATTTTGTCCACAATGTAGGGGCGAACTGCGTTCGCCCAAAAGGTACATTATCAAAGCGCAAGTCCCTAAGCAGTAGGTTGGGTTGAGCAATAATAAGGCTCTTCTGGTTTCTGTGTGGAAACGAGGTCTATACTGATAGTTTCTTCCGCAAAATAGTCCTAAAAGTCTTGCCCGATAAGCACTTCACGATTCCACAAGCAAAGATTATCACACAAGGTCGAGAAGAGCCATAATAACTCTTGTCTGTCAAATATTAGTGACGCTTGAGCGAAACCCAACCACACCAATGTCGTCAATAATGTTGGGTTTCTAACTGGGATTGGTGCGTTACGCTAACGCTAACTTTTATCTCATCGGTAAAGATTGCAATCCAAGACAAAGACCTTGACAGACTCTTGTTAGGAAATTTAAATCTAAAGTAGCGATTGTATCTTGAGAACTATGATAATAGGGATTACGCATATCAGCAGTATCTGTCACCATAATTGCAGAATAATTGCAATCCCAAAAAGGAGAATGATCGCTGAGTCGAGTGTCGGGGATGATATAACCTCTAGAAATTACAGGCAAGCACTCGCAGGGAGTTTGATTCTTTTGCAAGACTTGACTGAGAAAATTTAAATCCTTGCGGGTTTTGAGATTGCCAATCAAAGCGATAAAGTCTCCAGTATTGGGGAAAAAATGTTTTAGAAAAGCCGGATATTTTGGGGAATGGGGATTTTTATCACAGTAACCGAGCATTTCTAGGGATAACATTAACCTTAAATCCTGCTTAGTTTGTTTTAATTTTTCCGCATAGGCAATGCTTCCCAGTAATCCGTATTCTTCTAGATCGAAGGCAATTAAACGAATTGGATAATTAGCCTGATTCTGCCCAAAAAACCTGGCTAATTCTAATAATACCGCTAATCCCGTGGCGTTATCGTCAGCCCCCGGCGACCCCAGCACCGTGTCATAATGAGCGCCAATTAAAATCGGAGGTTTTTGACTGTTGTTAGGCAAATCCAAGATGAAATTTTCGTAAACTTTTCCCTGAAAAGGGAAAAAATGTGATTCAACCTTTCCCCAATTGTCTAACTCTTGCCGCAGGTATTCTCGCACATAAAAATGTCCTTGACTAGAGAAAAAAGGGTTTCTTTCTCGGACAATTTGTTCTAGGTGTTGGCTTAAGCGATCGCTAAGAAGATCAGACATTGATGGTAGCAGATAATTTAATTAAAAGAGCCAATGGATAGAGAAACTGATGCAAAAATCGGGGAAAATAACAATTGTTAATTATAAAATATTCTGTGGAGCTAAAATCATGGCAAATCTCCAGTTGACTAGCTATGAGTGTATCGTGATCGGGGCGGGATTAGCGGGATTAATCGCCGCGCGGAATCTCCAGAGGCGAGGTCATCAAGTTCTGGTGATCGAAGCGCGAAATCGCTACGGTGGTAGAATGTCTGGACAATATCTCCCCTCGGGACAGTGGATCGATCGAGGTGGTCAGTGGGTGGGATTAACCCAAGAGCGTTTTTTAGCCCTCCTCGATGAGTATAAAATACGTCGTTTTCCCTCTCCCAATCAGGGAAAAACCGTCCTAGTCTTTAACAACAAACGCTATGAATTCAACGGTTTTTTTCAAGGTTTCCACGAGGGAGAAGTACCCGATATCGGCCCGGCAGAATGGCAAGATGCGATGTCAGCATGGGCGCGTTTTCAAGAACTAGCCAAAACCCTACCTTCCGGTTATCCCCAAAGCAACGATCACACCAAAAAACTAGACAGTAAAACTTTTGCTCAGTGGATTGAAGAAAACACCAGCACAGATTTTGGTCAATGGTATTTCGCTTATATGGTGCGTGCAGTCGGTTTTCTCGGGCCAGCCGAACCCCAGCAAGTCTCACTGCTGCACGTTCTTTGGGGACAAAATTGCGCCCCTCAAGCTGAACATCCAGAAGCCGAACTGATCCATGGCGGAGCCGGACAAATTCCCGACAAGATCGCGGCGGAGTTAGGAGAGCGAATTCGACTGGGGGAACCGGTTGTTCGCCTTAATTATGACTCGGCCGGTGTCACCATAGAAACCACCCAGAACACTTTTACGGCCAAATTTGCCATCATTGCCATGCCGCCCCATCTTGCCGGCCGCATTATTTATCATCCCCCGCTGCCACCCCAGCGACAACAACTAACCCAACGAGTACCGATGGGATGCTGCGCTAAAGTCCTGATTTCCTATGAGCAACCTTTCTGGCGAAAACAGGGACTAGCGGGACTCGCTCAAGGGAATTGTCAATGGTTGGAACTCTGTGCTGATAGTTCCGATCCCGAAACCGGCGTCGGGGTAATGGCCACCTTTGTGGTTGGCGATCGCTATAACCGTTGGCGCTCCATGAGTGGCCTCGCGCGCCGTGCCGCCGTCCTCTCGGATTTAGCTATTTATTTCGGTCAAGAAGCCCTTTTGCCGATCAGTTACGATGAGGTGGATTGGCCTGGGGATCCTTGGACTGGTGGCGCATATTCCGCTTTTATGCCCCCCGGAGTCTGGACAAGTTTCGGCGAGGCTCTTTTTACTCCCGTCGGACCGATTCACTGGGCGGGAACAGAAATGGCCGATCGCTGGCCGGGATTTTTTGAGGGAGCGATCCGCACCGGTGAGGCGGCGGCCGATCGAATCGCCTTGCTTTTACGGGAAAAATGAGCATCTACAGGGCTATGACAAATTTTAGGTCAAAAAAGTCATCATAGTCAAGTTTCGGGGCTAATAGGGGAAAAAATCCTAAATCATCACTATTTCGCCCTGGTAATGTTCGACGAAATATTGGACACGATGACGATATTCTTTAATTGTCCGATCGACCCATTCCCGCTGCTCACTGTTAGCATAGATATGCACTAAAGGTTCTCCGGCATCGGGTAAAATTAATACCCAGTCATCATTAAGGGGATTAATCACCTTCACCCCATCGATTAACTCTAGATTATCGGTAGCGTGAGTCTCCACCAGATAGCGCATCAAGGATCCCTTGACTTTCCAAGGACAACGCACCGCCGTATTCTTATTGTAAATGCGCGGTAACTCGGCCCGCACCTGAGCTAGAGAACGTTCCTGAATGGTTAACATCTCCAAAAGTTTCGCCACGCTGAACATGGCATCGAAACCGGGATGTAATTGCGGAAAAATAAAGCCAGTTTGCCCAGAGCCTCCTAAAACCACATTAGGA
This sequence comes from Microcystis aeruginosa NIES-4325, assembly GCF_008974145.1. Lineage (GTDB taxonomy): Bacteria > Cyanobacteriota > Cyanobacteriia > Cyanobacteriales > Microcystaceae > Microcystis > Microcystis aeruginosa_G. The sequence goes on from NZ_BJKP01000020.1 coordinate 67,362, forward strand.
TTGGTTTGACATCCTTCCATTAAAGCGCTAGGACTGGCTTTTGTCCGCACCACCCGGCCATCGTGACGACGCGCGATCTGTTCCACGGCACTAGAAGCATGAACCGGCACTACCACTGTACCGCGCGGATGGGCGGTCAGAATTGTATTCACCATTAGAGCAGTTAATTGTTCCCCGCGAATCGATAAACCACTCTCATCGACGAGGACTAATTGTTCCCCGTTGGCCGAAACTTGTACGCCTAAGTTCGCTTTCAGGGCCTCCACCACATGGCCCAATTGATGGATTAGTAACTCTCTTTCCTGCATGGAAAGGGCATTCTGACGTAAACTGGCATTGAGAACCACGGCATCACAGCCAAATTTAGCCAGTAATTCTGGTAAAATTGCCCCTGAGACTCCGTAGGCGTAGTCAATGACGATTTTGGAACTACTATTGCGAATAGCCTCCACATTTAGCTGAGTTTCAAAGGTTTTGCGGTAATTATCGAGAATATCAGCCGGATAGGACATACTGCCGATGTCCTGCATTCCCACCCGTCGCAGATCTTCTTTGAAATAGGCCCCTTCGATTTTCTTTTCCCTCGCTTTGGAAACATTAATCCCTTTTTCGTCTAAAAACTCGATTAAGAGAAAATCCGGGCGATCGGGGTGAATACGGACGTGAATGCCACCGACTACGTTTAATTTAGCCACTAAAGTCCGCGAAATCGGTAAAGCATTCGCTTGTAGGTTTTGGATATTAACTCCCACGGACATTAAACCGGCAATCAGCGATCGACTGACCATGCGCGAGACACTACGTTGATCCCGGGAGACGATTACCGTTGACCCCGGTTTGAGGATGGAACCGTAGGATGCCCCCAATTTAACGGCGAATTCGGGCGTGATATCGATGTTAGCGAGGCCCGATACTCCTCGCTGACCAAAGAGGTTTTTATGGGCAGTATTTCCCCAAATCAGGTTAATATTGAGGATGGCTCCCGATTCGATCTGTTTACTCGGCCAGACTCTTACTCCGGAATTGATCTGCGCTTCTTCCCCGACGATCGATAATTGTCCGATCACCGCACCTTCGTGTACTTGGGCCCGCCGATCGATTCTGGTTCCTCTAGCGATCGTACAAGCGGCTAAATTGACCTCATCCCCGATCACCACACCATTCCAGAGGATGGGACGTTTCAGATCGGAACCAGCGCCGATGGTGACATTATCGCCGATAACCGAACCCCTCTCGATCAGAACATTTGCACCAATGCGGCAATGATTGCCGATCATGGCTGGTGCCTCGATCTGGGCGCTAGGATCGATATAAGTATTAGTACCGACCCACACCCCAGGAGATGTTTCTCGATAGGGAAATTCTAGGTTAACTTTGCCGGATAAAGCGTCGTATTGCGCTTCTCGGTAGGCCTCCAGATGACCGACATCGCACCAATAACCATCGGCCACATAACCATACATAGGTTCGCCCCTTTGCAGCAGCAGCGGAAACAAATCTTTAGAAAAGTCGGCTTCTTCTTTGTAGGGGAGATAATCGAGGACTTCTGGTTCGAGGATATAGGTTCCGGTGTTGACGGTATCGGAAAAAATCTCGCTGGTGGATGGTTTTTCGATAAAACGGCGAATTCTGCCTTCTTTGTCGGTAATCACTACCCCAAACTCGATCGGATTGGCAACCCGCGTCAGGACGAGGGTTGCTTTCGAGTTTTTGCTTTTATGGAATGCGATCGCTTTTTGCAGGTCAAAATCGGTGATACTATCGCCACTAATCACCAGAAAGGTATCATCTAACCATTCGGCAATATTTTTCACACATCCTGCGGTGCCTAGGGGTTGATCCTCCTCGACAGCGTAGGTGATTTTTACCCCAAAGTCGCTGCCGTCTTGAAAGTAGTCGCGCATGACATCGGGGAGATAGTGCAGGGTGGTGATAATTTCAGTAATGTCATGCTTTCGTAGTAAATTAATAATATGTTCGGCGATCGGACGGTTGAGAATCGGAACCATCGGTTTGGGAAGATCACAAGTAAGCGGACGTAATCTTGTCCCCGAACCACCTGCCATTAATACCGCTCGCATAATTTCCTCCCAAGGCTATCTTTTCGCCGTTTTTAAATATTTTTTTCAAATTCTGGCTTTAGTTTCCCTATCTTGATCGAGCTAGTCCCTAACCGGCATTCTAACACCGTCCCCCCGATTCAGGACAATATTTTCTTTTCCCAAGCTGGCAAAACCCAAGCTTAAAATAGGAGATGTGAACTGTCTAAATCTAAGGATGAGATGGCATGAGACTGGTTGTTTTTCTCTTAATAATTGTTTACGGTGTCGGTGGTTGGAAATTCTGGAATGGATACAGAAGCACTAATTTTAGTTCCAGTTTACCCAATCGTTTAGCTCTAACCCTGTTCTGGCCGCTTCTGTTAGCTGTTAATCCTGCCTACCGCAAGAATTTTCAAAAAGCCCTCAAGGGCAAATAAAATTAACATACTGCCAAAATCCCAGCCATAAAACAGAAAAGGGGTGGGTATCGAGGCGTTTTCTGCCGGATTAGTCGAGATTACCCACCCCAAAAAACCCTTAAATAATCCATGGCAATCGGCAATTTAGCTGTGGATGGCTTATTATGGTTAGGGAAAAAAGGGGTCGTAGCTCAGTTGGATAGAGCGAGTGCCTCCTAAGCACTAGGCCGCCGGTTCGATCCCGGCCGATCCTGCCTTTTTCAGTGAACAGTAAACAGTAAACAGTGAAAAGATACTGGGAAACTGCTATTTAATACTGCTCACTTAAAACTTAAATCTGATCAGTGATCACTGATCACTGGTATTTATCTTCTCATTCTGCCCTTAACTTGATACCAAAGCCTTCTTAAACGTAGATCGAGAGAAAAACCGCGACGGGTGGGAATAACAATCGTGCCACCGATGCGATCGTGGAAAGCGCGGTTCAATTGCTCATCACCGATCGCCATACCACAGTCGGCGAAAAGGGGCGAAGATAATAAAATCAAACTTAAAGGATTGCCAAAAAAAGTATTTAACCCTACCATCATTAAAGCTGCCCCCCCACCAGCGATCGCTTCTCTTTTGCTTAACTCCCAAATTCCGGGTAAACGCTGAAGTCGTAGATCGATGACCTTCATATCCAAGGACCAACGGCCTAAACTCTGACCCTGATTCTGCGCTACCAATAACACCCGCAAACACCACCAGATCAGGAGAAAAAGGAAAAATTGCAGTACAGGCGCACTATTGACAAAGGAGCTTAAAAACCAGATCGAGGCAAAGTCGATCAGGAAAGCATAGGCCCGACGATCTAAGGGAATTTTCGGAAATTTTTGCGGTAGATTATCTTCAGGCGGGATGGGGTAAACCATAAAGTCAATTCTGGGAAAAATCCTGCTGTTTATCTTCTACTCTAATCGGGAAATTGGCAATTCTAGGATAGTTATCCCTTGTCTTTTTTCTCCCCCTGTCTCGGAGTCTTCCGTCTCGGAGTCCGCTCACCTAACGAAAGATATAATTATTAATCGACCCGGAGATCTAAGCTACCATTGAGCAAAGGTAGCCCAGAATACAGGGATAATCATGGAGCAAGATTCATTACTAACGGAGGTTATTCTGACCCATCCGCGGCAAAGTTTGGGAGAGATACAATTGGATTGGATGCCACAACCGGGTAATTATTTGGCCTTGAAAGGACAAACCTACGCGGTTTTGGAACGTCACCACCAGTATCAATACAAGATTGGTGGCTATTATTTACGCAAAATTTCCCTTTATGTACAAACTGCTCCCACTCCTAACGAAAAAAGTTTGATTGAAGGACGTTGGGTGATGGGGGATGCTAGTTGTCGTTTTAACGCCAGATCCGAACTGTTACGCTGTGCGATTAACCCTTCCGGTCCCTGTCAAGATTGTCGTTTTTACGAAACTATTAACCCTTAAAAGAGCCTTTTTTCGGCAACAATCTGACTATTTTTACCTAGCTAACCGCTGTATTGATCAATCGCCCATGAATCATCCTTACTCTTGGATCGAGGATAGCTTAAAAACCCTCCATCGTGCGAATTGGTATCGAAGGGTTAAAACCATTCAAGGCCGGGGCGGAGCCGTTATAGAATTAGAGGGTCGATCGCTGATCAATTTTGCCAGTAATGATTATCTGGGATTAGCAGCCGATGAAAGAATGATCGCGGCAGCGATGGCAGCAACACAACGCTATGGAACCGGAAGCACCGGCTCGCGTCTATTGAGTGGACACCGAGATCTTCATCGAGACTTAGAATTAGCGATCGCATCATTTAAAAATAGCGAAGATGCGATCGTTTTTAGTTCGGGATATTTAGCCAATTTGGGGACAATTACCTGTTTAGTGGGGCAGAAAGACCTGATTTTAGGCGATCAATACAATCACTCTAGCCTCAAAAATGGAGCCAAGTTAAGCGGTGCCACGGTGCAAGAATACCGGCACAATAGTCTCGAAGATTTAGAAAATCAGTTATTAGCCCACCGTCATCACTATCGTCATTGTTTACTGCTCACTGATACAGTGTTTAGTATGGATGGGGATATCTGTCCCCTGGCGGGAATTCTCACTCTAGCCGAGATTTATAATTGTATGGTTTTGGTGGATGAGGCCCACGCTACCGGAGTTATGGGGGAAAATGGCACAGGTTGCTTGGAATATTGCGGTTGTCAGGGACGGGAATTAATTCAGATGGGGACCCTGAGTAAAGCATTGGGCAGTTTAGGGGGTTATGTGACCGGAAACGCCAAGATTATCGATTTTATCCGCAATCGCGCCGCCACCTGGATTTATACTACCGGTTTATCCCCCGCCGACACCGCCGCCGCTAGAATGGCTTTAGAGATTATTCGTCTGGAACCAGAACGTCGCCAACACTTACACCAAAATATTAATTTTGTCAAGAGTAAATTAAATAATTTTAATATATTGCCTTCGGAATCGGCGATTTTATGTTTGCCGGTAGCCAATCCGGGTCAAGCCCTAGAATTATCGCAAAAACTGCTAGAAAAAGGGATTTTTGCCCCCGCAATTCGTCCTCCTACCGTTCCCACCAGTCGTCTGCGGTTTACTGCTATGGCCACCCATAGCCTCGCCCATCTAGAGGTTCTTGTCCAGTCTATTGGCGAATCTTTCTCCACATAGGGAAAAAGTTTTTCGTGGGAAGTGGGGAAGTCTGACAGGTGTAGGTATTTTACAACTAAGAGAAAGGGGAGTAGTAAAAAGCATCAACGGGGGTGGGAGGGAAAGAACTCCAACGATGAAGGTGAATCGATAAACCTTTCAGTAAATCAGCAACTAGAGTAATAGAACCCAGAAGAAAACAAGAAATCTGACGTCAGGGTTTGAGGTGGAGAGTTTTTCCAAAGACAGTGTGTTGGGGGGGAAGTGGCGCCAAATTGGGTTCAGGAAATTGATTTTCGGCTTCTCCACCCAGCATAACCATCCAGAGAGTGGCTACATAGCTAACCAAAGGCGTTCAGCGCGCTGTGGGTCAAGCAGACTTTGTGTTTTGCCATTGCCAGCCGTCGGATTTGAGGTCACGGTAAACACACTCCGTAGAAGGACGTAAGCCATACCAGAGGGCATCAGCCCTTTGGGGTGACAAGTCGGTCAAAACCAACCAAGGCTCTTGATTCCCACTCTCAACTATGGTAACTGAACTGACTGAAAAAATCAAATCAAGCTTGAAAGATGCGGCAAAAAAGCTGACAGGTTTTAAGAAAAGGGCTTTTATGGCGCAAGTAACTATAGACTATTTTAA
>NZ_BJKP01000021.1 GCF_008974145.1 Microcystis aeruginosa NIES-4325
AACCGGATGATTATGTGGTGGCGACAAATGAAACCTATTCTATCCGGGAGTTTCTCGATATTTCTTTCCAATACGTTAATTTAAATTGGCAGGATTATGTGGAGTTTGACGAACGTTATTTGCGTCCGGCGGAAGTGGATTTATTGATAGGGGATTCCACAAAAGCTAGGGAGAAATTAGGCTGGCAACCGTCGGTGACATTCGAGGGGCTGGTAAAATTAATGGTAGATGCGGATTTAGCGGCTTTGGGGATTAATCTTAATAACGGTGGTGATAGCCAACAGTTATTAAAAGATTTGGCTTATCTTCGCAATCGTTCCTTAATTGCCGTCGATTAATAAAGTCAGGTGGGTTAGGGAAGGGCAGCCCACCCCCGTCTTGATCCATCACCATTTTTGCCTGACTTTTAGGAATAAATAGGGTCTTTTTCCAGGAAACCTAGCAATTTTTGCATTTTAATCCAAGCCCTTCTCATTTGCCAGAATTTACTTTTTTCCATGGCGGCTATTTTACTTTTAGCTTTTTGCAATTCCTCGTCTCTTTCTCGATAATCAAATTGGTTTTTTTGCAAGTCTTGTTGCAATTCTTGTTCATGGATTTCTAATTGTTTAATTCGTTCTCTAGCCTGTTCTAACTGAGCAAATATATCGACTTTTAGGGTGACTAAAGCAGCAAAAATGGCTTGGATATTTTGGGAGTAAAGTTGGGGATGATTATAAAAGAGTTGGGTGTAGGAATAAATATAGTGTTCTGCGGTCATTGAGCGACTCATAGAATCAGCTTTTTGCCGATAGAAAAATAACACTTCTGGGATACGATAGACTTCTCGACCTAATTCGATCAGAGATAACCAAAAATCGTGATCTTCCCAACCATAAATTAAATTGCTATTATAGCCGCCCACAGTTTCCCAATCGGATTTCCGAAACAAACCAGAGCAAAATATCATATTATCTACTAATATATCGGGAAATTTATACTCAGGTAGCGGCCAAATTCCTTGTCTATCGCCAAAATACTCCGCTTCGCAATAAACTATACCTAATTGCTCATTACCTTCCAGCAAAGTAACCGCTTTTTCTAGATAGGAATCGGCAATTTTATCATCGGCATCAAGAGGAAGAATATAGGTTCCTTGTCCTTGGGCAATTCCTAGATTTCTCGCTGTGGCAACCCCTTGATTTTCTGTGCGGATGATCCTAGTTTTTGGCTGTTGATAATCTTGTAAAACCTCGATGGTTTCTGGTTCTGTGGATCCATCATCAATGACGAGGATTTCAAAGTTTTGGTATGTTTGCACTAAAACAGATGCGATCGCATCATCGAGATAGCGACCTTGATTATAGCAAGGAATAATCACGGAAACTTGAGGATCATGACTCATTGAGGGCAATTCTCTCCTACTTGAGCAAAAACTAGGTTATCAATAGCTTATCCCAAAAGCTCCCCTTTCTCATTTTTCTACGTCAAGGAAGTGTTGATATCCCCACTGGCAATTTCGGGATAGTAGGACATATTATGGATAAACTCTTAAATTATTGCGATTGGTCGACAAAATCACCCAATTGGGTGATCCCCGTGAGGGAAGCATCTCTTTTTAATAGAGGATAAGTTATTCAATAATCAGATTATCATTACAAATGATCCTTAGTCATGGAAGCTCATCAACAAAAACAACTCCGCACTTTCCTCTTGGAGAAATTAGCCATTTCCCCCCGTTCCCTCGATATGGCTGTGCGTCTCTGTGAAGCATCGGTGGGTTCTTTGCCGATGGTTTTATGGCAGTACGGTTTAATCGATTTGTCGCAATTGAATCAAGTTTTTGACTGGATGGAAACTGTATAATTATTTTCCAAGAATATGCTCATTAATTATCATTTTTATTAAGAGAATTGACCAAGTTCCAGAGCTGCAATGTCCTGCAATTTATTTATTAAGTCCCATTAAGGTTTACCATAGCAGAAAACCTCCCCTTTGCTGGGACTAATTAAACTGGCTATTATCTGCTGTTTCCCCTACTTTGCATTCGAGATCGATATTAAGATAACTGCTGTAATCTGTCCTAGGTTCTTGAGTTAGGCATCGACTATATGGAACTCTTTCAGGGCTGGATAGAAGTTGAGATTTTCGTGACTGGGACGACTGAGTTTAATCAGGGCAAAACGTTGGGATGGTTGCAATTTTTGCCATTGTTCTAAACTAATTTCGATCTGGAATTCTTTAGCTTTTTCTAGGATTGTATTGGGAATCTGGCTATCATCTAGCCAAGGAGGATGCGGATCTATTGCTACTTCTCCTGGAGGAGTACCGGTTTTTTCGGTGATTAATTTTTGCAGAAAATCTCGATAAATTTTGGCTTCTGCTGCCGTCGTACAAGCCATATTAACTAATACCATTCTTTCTGGTTGACTCAACTGCATCCAATGGGATAATTTTAATTTAACTCCACAGGTATCTAGTTTCATTCTCACGGTCATCGGGATACAACGTAAGGAGTCAACAAATTCGGCTTCAAAGTCGAAAAAGGTGGTCATATCATTTCATTGGGTTGCTTAGTATAAATCTATGATACAGTGCCGTGGGATAATTGCTAGGGACAAAATGTTATTTTTATTGAATAAAATTGGCTCGATCTTGATGACTAGAGACGAGAATTTCCTCTAGTTCCTGCCATTTTTCTCCTGCAATATAGTCAATAATTTGATCAAGATTTTGCCGATAATTTGTCAAGGATATCAATAAAGCTTGACGATTGTATTTAGCCATCATTAAACCTAATTCGGGATTACCGCCACCGACGCGACTGGTATCGCGAAAACCAGAACTAGCTAAATTTTCCGCTAATTGGCGAATATTCAGGTCTTGTTCTTTCGCACAAGCTTGGATTAAACTGGTACTAATCATTACTGGCAGATGGGAAATCCAGGCCACGGCTTGATCGTGTTCTTCGGGGGAAGAATAATAAATTTTACAGCCTAATTTTTGTACTATTTCGGTTAAGATTTCCACGGCAAAATCAGGAGTAGATTCGAGGGGAGTAATCAGATAGGGGGTATTGACAAATAAACCCAATTGTGCTGCATTAATTCCCTGTTCGGTTTTCCCAGCCATAGGATGACTACCGACAAAATTCGGACATAATCGACTACAATTGGCCACAATTGCCCCTTTAACCGATCCCACATCGGTGACAATGGCTTGGGGTTTTAAATAGGGAGTTAATTTTTGCAAAGTTGGCACAATTAAATGTATGGGAGTACAAATAAAGATTAAATCGGCAGTAGCCAATAATTCTAAACTGGTACTAGATTCATCTACCACTCCTTTTTGTACAGCGATATCACAGGTGGATTGTTGACGAGAAACTCCCAAAACCTTATAACCTTGTGATTGTAAATCTAACCCCAAGGAACCCCCGATTAAACCCAGTCCAATAATGCCAATATTCATTAGTTTTACTCAAAGATAATTTCGTCTTCCACTCGCCAAGCAGGATCGACAATGCACAAGAAAACTAAGGTTTCCTCTCCACAATTATGAATATATTGTTTAGCTAGAGGAGGTATATAAATGGCAGCACCGACAGTCACTAATTGCACTTCCTCATCGATGTGCATTTCCCCTTGTCCTTGCAGAATATAATAAACTTCCGCAGTTTTTAAAGCGTGGGGAGTAGAAGTTTCCCCCACATCCACCCGGGCGTGGGCTAAACTATAACGTAGATTTAACGGCTGTTTATCGGGATGCAATAACTCCCGCAATCGGGTATGATCACCGGCGATGAATTCCTCGCATTCGAGCAGTTTTCTGATTAACATGGTAGAATTAAACCTCGAAGATTGTTTTTATTTTATCATTGAGTCAAAAGCTAAAGACTAATAGCCGTTATCATAGAAATATTCAGCATCGCCAGAATTAACGAATGACTTGGTTAGAACATAGTGTACAGGTAGAAGTGGACGCGCCGATCGATCTGGTTTGGGAGCTCTGGTCAGATTTAGAACAAATGCCCCACTGGATGAAATGGATCGAATCTGTGAAAATTCTCGAGGAGGAGCCAGAACTTTCCCGTTGGAAGTTAGCCAGTGGTGGTCTAGAATTTACTTGGTTGTCACGGATAATGAAAATTGTCCCCCACCAGATAATTCAATGGGAATCTGTAGATGGTTTACCTAACCGCGGGGCGATTCGTTTTTATGACCGTCATGGTAGGAGTATTGTGCGACTGACAGCAGCCTATGCTATACCCGGTTGGTTAGGAAAATTGATGGATAATCTTTTCCTCGGTCGAGTGGTGGAATCAACCCTGCAAGCCGATCTAGAGCGTTTTCGCCTTTATGCGCTCAATATTGTCAATAATACGCAGCCAAGGTGAGGTAATCACCGGTAATAAGCTTTTGACTAGCTAAATTGCTCGTTAAGACTGTCTATGAGCAGGGAGAGTCGGTCTGAGCATTTGTACTAAAATCAATACTAGGTTTAAATGCAGTACAGCTTATTGCTGACTACCGACAACCGACTCCCCAAAAGGAAAACTTCCTAAGAATATCCCCAGCAAATTCCGCTATCACGGTTGAGTTATTGCTACTCGATTTTATAGAGATAGGCTTCCGGGGTTTCAAGAAGGGGAGTCATCGGGCGATCGAGAGGGGGAGTTTTGACGAGGGTAAAAATTGGAAATAAATCGTTCATTTGGATAGCCATTTTAAATTTCGGCTGTATGTAATAACTACCCGATGGGCAAGCATTGGTGATCTTTAGCTCTCTTTTGGTCATAAAGGTATCGATATAATCGTACTGACCATGCTCTTTTCTTTTGCCTTTCTTGGCTGGATCACAAAGGGTTGAACCGACCGGAATCTGATTGATAATTGCCACTGTATCGGCCACGGATAGGAGTCTTTCGGAACCGTATTTACTAGCAAGATAACGTTGATTGAAATAGAGATTAGTTGCGATAGAATAGCCGATGATAATTGCTAGAACTAGACCGAGGATCCTGTCGAAAGTCTTAGTAAAGTTTAGATAGGCCAGACTAGCGATCGCCAAGAGGATAGGAGCAAACCAGAGTAAGATTTTACGATGGGAATAAAAATGCTCATCAGGATAATTAGAGGAAGCATAGAGAAAAATTATCCAAGTAATCGCCAAAAAGCCGATCAGTGTTTTATTGCCTCGATATTTTTTGATGACTATGTATAGAGAAATGCCGAAAAAAATCACCGAAACTACAACATTGAAAATCGATATATTGTCATTCAAAAAAAATACTTGATTGCCCAGATAAACCGTTTCCAAAATCGCTTTAAATAGACGAGTGAACAGATTGCTCGATGGTTCACCGCTCGCCCCCTTCGCCGTGAGTGCTCTCACGATTCCCCTCGTATTAGCGAAATTCCGAACGATCTCACTGTGCCAATACATAAATAAGGCGAGATTTGCCGAGAGAATCGATAGAAAAGGCAAAAGACATTTACGAGTATTCTTGCGATTGCGATAAACAAACCATAGACAGGCAATAACACAAGTCACTGGGATAATTAACATCGTGGTGGTGTGTAAACTCACCAATATAGCGACGGTAATCCCGAAGAATATCCAAGCTATAGCCTGATAGAGCAGCGGCTTACTCGTTTCCATCTGGAACCGATAGAGTAAAGCAAAAACGAGCAGGAAAAAGGGTATTGGGCTAGGGGCCCAGGCAAAATTATTAATGAAATAGTCCGCATAAATCGTGCTATACCAAAATCCTGCCAAACTGGACAGGAGAAGACGTTTATCTTGTTCTACATTTTCCAAAAGTTGATAAACAAAGTAGATTAAGAGGGGAATCGATAGAAAAGAAAATAGGCCATTGGTAAGGACTTGAAATTCGGGAGCGGTACCGAAAATTGTCAGAGGGAACGCTAAATAACCATAGAGGGGAGGAATTACGAATCCATATTTTCCACCCCCCCCTGCGGGTCCTAATTGAGGAAAGTTTCCCTTCCACATATCCATCCAAAAGTAACCACCGCTAATCTGATCGGGATCGGGTCCGATATCGAAGGTAACGTATTCAAAAATACTGACAATCCTGGTGAAAAAGGCAAAGGCGATCGCTAGAATCCCTAAAATCAGTGCTGTTACTCGGACTTTATTGATTGATTTCCCCATAAGTGTCGGTATTTTTATCCTAAAATTGTCTGGTAGCTTCGCGACCGTATCCCCGAATGGTTATCTTCGCATGGTAGCGCAAATTTCTAGCCCTACCCAAGTCGGAATTATAGCGTTGTTGATAAACTGGACACACTCGCTCAACAAAATTTTTTGGGGACAGATGGGGTTCTCTTCGGTTTGGTGGGTAAAATGTATTCTAAAATACAGTCCTGCCGACGAGCGAGTGGAAGGAACCACAAAGACACAAAGGACACAAAGATTGATCCCTCCTATATAAGTTAAACTGATCACACAAAGAATCAGAGTTGAGACCAAATCCGCCAGCAGAGGGATTTGGTCATGGTTTGCCGTTCACTAATCTCTGATCACTAGGGGCGATTGCAGGGTAATATTTAAATCTCGATCGGGGTTAACAGAGTATAACTGTGCGGAACTACCACCGACAATTCCTGCCGTCGGTAAACCCCATCCGGCAAGGGTTCCCACGGCTGCCCCCGCTAAGACATCGAGAACTTCGATCTTGCGATCGCCTGTAAGAGCAGCGATCGCTGTAGCTGCCCCCGCGCCAGCCACGGTTCCCCCTAAGATATCTTGAGTTTTTGCCCCTTTACGCACGGTTTCAGTGGTAGTAATTAATCGGGAAGTAGCATTGAGGGGAAGGGTGCGATTACCCCCATCAATGCGAATTTCATCGGCAATAAACCGCACACCTCGGCCCGCCGCTTCTAAAGTACCCTTGACTTCACTTCCCGCTGCAATCACCACAATCCCATTCCGGTTACGAATATCTCTGGCTACGGTTAAAGTCAGAGGAATAACATCACTTTTAGAAACTAAAATTTTATCAGCTTTCTCGTAATTCAAAGGGATAACTGTTCCCACCGGAATCGAGATTTGTTGAGCGATGAGACGTTGCCGATTAATATTACTTTGAGCAAGGACGGGAAAAGTACCGGACATGGAACCCATGAGCAGGGTAATCAGTAAAGCTGTGCTGGCTCTAGTAACAGGATTCATAGACATAGGGGTTATCCTCTCAAAAAACAACAGTGAACTTTCTCTATTTCTAGATTATTTTTTTCTGTCTGTCATGTCAGTCCCCTCCACAGGGAATTTTTTCCCTCTCTATAGGGAAAAAAGTAGAATGGGAGAATTTCCGCCGACCGCAAAAGAGAGCCGAAAAGCCTAGAATAGTAAAAAACCTTGGATTGCCATCGTCTATGGAACTCGCTGCCGGAAAAATCCTTAGTCATCGCTACCAAATTATCCGTCAATTGGGAAAAGGGGGATTCGGACAGACTTTTTTGTCCTGCGATCGCCAGTTGCCCAATCAAAATCGCTGTGTGATCAAACAATTTCAACCCCAGTGCCGGGATGCCGAAACTGTAGCCATCGCTAGACGACTGTTTGAAACCGAGGCGAAAATCCTGCAAGAATTGGGCATTCATCGCCATATTCCCCGTTTATTTGCTTATTTTGAGGAAAATGGGCAATTTTTCCTCGTGCAAGAATACATTGAAGGGGAAGATTTAGCCACAGAAATTACTGCTGGTGTCTATGGGCAAAATGAAGGGAAAGTGGTGGCTTTATTAACAGAAATTCTCTCAATTCTGGAATTTGTCCATCAGAAACAGGTGATCCATCGTGATGTTAATCCCTTCAATCTTATTCGTCGCAGGCAAGATGATCAATTGGTTTTAATTGATTTTGGTGCTGTCAAACAAATTAGCACTCAAGTAGTTAAAGAAGGTAAAACCGTTTCTACAGTCGCTATTGGTACCCCCGGTTATTTCCCTAGTGAACAGGCCCAAGGTTATCCGCGTTTTAGTAGCGATATTTATGCCGCCGGTATTATTGGATTACAAGCTTTAACTGGTAAAAATCCCGAAGATATTCCACTCGATGCTCGCACGGGAGAAATTCTCTGGCAACATTTGGCTATGACTAGCCCAGAGTTTAGTTATGTTATTGATCGCATGATCTGCTATGATTTTCGTCAGCGTTATACCAGTGCCAGTGAAGCATTAATCGCTCTGAGAAAATTAGGGAAAATTCATCATCTCGCTCCGAAAACTACCCATGTGGTGAAATCGCAAGGTCGAGTTGCTCGTCAAGGTAAATCTTGGCTAACAAAAATCCTGTTTTTCTCTGGGACAATTGGCTTAATAGCAAGTGCTTATCTGGGTTTTGACTATTGGCAAAATTCTCGCAATTCTCTTGGTTACTATCAACAAGGTCAGACTTTTTATCAACTTAAACGTTATACCGATGCCCTTAATTCCTATGGTCAAGCCTTAAAAATCAATCCCGATTATCTTGAGGCATTGCAAGGAAAAGCTGATGCTTTATTGGCTTTAAAAAGATACTCGGAGGCTTTAAATACCTACGAAAAAGCTATTCAAATTAACCCAGATTCCGCTTGGGCAGCTTGGCTCGGTCGCGGGCAAGCTTTAGATAAATTAGGCAAAAATCAAGAGGCTTTAGAAAGTTTTGAGCGGGTCTTATCTCTTAATCCTGCCGCTAGTCAAGCTTGGCAAGGTAAGGCCGATATCTATCTAGAACTGCAACAATATTCCGCAGCCCAAAAAGCTCTTGACAAATTGTTAACTTTTCAACAAAATGATGCCAAAGTATGGTATAAAAAAGGCTGGTCATTACAAAATCTTGAGGATTACGAAGGAGCAGTTAAAGCCTATGATCAGGCTCTAGCGATCGAGTCAGATAATGCCTTAATTTGGTATCAAAAAGGTAATAGTTTGTATCAATTAAATAAAATTAATGAGGCTTTAGAAAGTTATAGCAAAGCCGGACAATTTAATCCCCAATTTTCCCAGGCTCACTATAGTCAAGGGATTGTTTTACAAAAATTGGGCCGCAAGTTAGAAGCTTTGGAGGCATTTACGCAAGCAACTGAGGCCAATTCTAATTATTATCAAGCTTGGTTAAATCAAGGGGCATTACTTCATCAAATGGAAAGATTTCAAGAAGCGATCGCATCCTACGAAAAAGCTCGCCGTATTTCTTCCCAAAAAGCCGAAGTTTTTATCGGTATCGGTAACGCTTGGTATCGTTTAGGCGACTATTCTCAAGCCATAACCGCCTATCAACAGGCGATTCAAAGACAAAAGGATAACCCCGAAACCTGGAAAAGTTTAGGCAATAGCTGCTTTAAACTCGGTCAATACGAGCGAGCGATTCAAGCTTATCAAGAATCACTTCGTTATCGTTCTAATGACCGAGAAGTGCAAACACAAAAACAACTGGCAGAAACTCGCTGGCAAGAACTTCAGCAATCTCCCCAAAACCAAACCCCCAAAGTGGATAATGAGGAACCTGTTCCCTAACTTCCGCTCTTTTTCGGCAGCTTTATCGCTTTTTACCAGTATTTCTCGGCAATAATTCCCGTCCTTGATAAAACTGTTTTTTCAGTTCTCCCAAGCGCCAATAAACTGCCACCATAATAACAGTTAATACTGTCAGCACTGTCACGGGAACAAGGGACGATTGAGCGAAAATTAGGGCTAAAAGTGGTAAAGATAGACCAAGAATAATGGCGATCGCTAATGTTAACCCCCGGAGACGATTAATATTTTTTAAAGTACCTTGACAAACAGCACAATTTTTGGTATGTGACTGATAGCGTTCCAGGAGAATCTCTTTTGATTGTAGGGGGGGGAAAGGTTGACCGGCAAAAGGATCAGCTTGGTATTGATTAACCCAATTGCGATACTCGAACACGAATAAATCCGCTTTGGTGGGGAGATAACAAGCTTGACTAAAATTCTGACTATCCCCCTGAGCTTGCAGATAACGCTCTTGATAGTAGAGGAAAATATGATCATCTTCAAGAATAGCGTTTTGATTGATGTGGGAATACCAAGTAGGGGTAAGCTTAATGAAAAATTTCGGCAGCTTAGAGTTAAATTTAAAGGGAAAACGAGCAAAGAGACGACATTCTCCCTGACGGATCGGAGTTGCATAGACTGCGGTTAAAGTCCGTCCGAACTTTTCCGAGGTGAGATCGTGGTAAATTAATCCGGGCGCGATAAAATTGCTGTATTGCTGACCTAATTGACCTTTACGCGGTCCTTCGGGCCAAATTCCCTTAAATCCCTGACGATTGGACTCGATAATTTCTAACTCCATAGGAGCGGCATTGGCCCGATTACCGATGGTGAGATGATGAGTATAGGGAACATGACTAGAATCGATAATATTTTCGATTAAAGTGACGGCTGAGTAGGGTAGATCTCGGAAGGTATCCAAACAAATCCAAGCATCACCATCCTCCTCCATGGGTTCAATAATTGGAATCGCAGTCAGGGGAGCATTTTCGGGATTACCCGCATAAACGAATAATAATCCCTGACGGATAGCCGTGGGCAAAGACCGCACACAAGCGCGTCGAGAGGTGTTAGCTTGACT
The DNA here is from genome assembly GCF_008974145.1 of Microcystis aeruginosa NIES-4325. Lineage (GTDB taxonomy): Bacteria > Cyanobacteriota > Cyanobacteriia > Cyanobacteriales > Microcystaceae > Microcystis > Microcystis aeruginosa_G. The sequence continues at coordinate 10,585 of NZ_BJKP01000021.1, forward strand.
GTTTTCTGGTTGTTGGGGAATAAATTCACAGTTTCCTCCTCCGGAAAAAGACCAACCGTGATAGGGACATTCTAGGTGTCCGCTTTCGTTAAGACGACCTTCTGAGAGAGGAGCCAAGCGATGGGGACATTTATCCTCAAAAACTCGCCATTCTTGCTTATTTTTGTCCCACCAAATCACTAAATCCTCTTCTAGTAGGGTAAAGCGTTGGGGCTGCTTTTTGTCTAAATCTTTGACGTAGTAGATAGGATACCAAACTTGACGACAATCAAAGCGATCGCTATCGGTTCCCCCGACGGGATAGGTAGCAGTGCTGGTCAGCATAAATTTTAAAATAAGTTAACATTTCTCCTCCAAAATCTAACAAATTTAATCGATAAAAGGGGACAGATGCCGGGATCTGCTGGGGAAACAAACACTGGGGCTATATTTTGGGGTGATATCTCCCATGGATAAAGCGAGAATGGGAGAAATATCAAGATAAAACTAAAGGGAGTTTACCAGAATGTCCGGAGAAACCGTCACTTATTCCCTAGAAACTGTCTTAAAGGATATCAAAGACAGCGTTAAGGATGTTAGTCAAAAAATAGACAATCTACAAAGGGACGTTAATCAAAAATTTGACAAGATTGATGAGTGCTTTGACAAAATCGATGAAAGATTAAATAAAGTAGAGATAGGATTGGTTGCTTTAACCGAGAAAGTCGGAGGGATGGATAAACGACTCGAAAAGGTGGAAAATGAGCAGGCTACCATGATTAAAGCTATTTCTGACCTCCAGAGATTCCGAGGTCTGATTCTGCCGATCATCGTCGGTGCGCTCAGTGCTACCATTGGTGCGGTGATTACCGTAGCAGCAAAAATGTTATTGATCGGCAATAGTCCCTGATCGAGATAAGATTAATTCTCGTGGTCTAGATGGGGGAGATTTGTGAATAAACTAAGCATTCTGGTTCTGCATGGGCCGAATTTAAACCTATTGGGGAAAAGAGAGCCGAATCTCTACGGTAACGTTAATTTAGAGACGATTAACCAGTTTTTAAGCGAAGAAGCTACCCGTTTAGGGGTGAATTTAACCGCGTACCAGTCCAATCAAGAAGGGCAATTAGTGGACTGGATTCAGCAAGCATGGGGTCAGCAGCATGGTATTTTGATTAATGCGGGAGCTTATACTCATACCAGTATCGCCATCCGTGACGCACTCTTAGGCACAAAAATGGCCTGTGTGGAAGTACACTTAAGCAATATTTACAAACGCGAGTCTTTTCGTCATCATTCCTACATTGCCGATATAGCCATCGGACAGATTAGCGGTTTTGGGGCCGAAAGTTATCGCCTAGGATTATGGGCATTAGTCGATTATTTGCAAAAGAATAGAGAATGATGATTAGGCAAGGGATTCTCCTACTTCTAAGAGGGGACAAAAGGGAAAATAGGGGGAAACCGTCCAACGATAGAATTTTTTGCTGCTGGTGGACTGGAGATTAAAACGTAGGGAAACAAAGGGGAAAAAGGGAGATACGGAACAATTCCAACTGAAAGCCGGCTTAGAATTGCTATTATCCCCTTGCAAAGACCAAGCAGGGTATTGAAAAACCTCCCGGACGAGGGATTTTCCTTCATCGCTAACTTGGGCGCAGCTGCGACTAATCCCTGAAACCAAACAGAGACTATTACTAACACAATTATCATTAGAAGCCACGATCAGGATATCTTCCCCGGTGGTGGTTAGTTCAAAAGCGATAAAGTCTCCAGCTTGCCAACGACTAAGGACTTGTCCTTGGGCATTCTGGTAGATGGCGCTGCAGTTTTCGGGATCGAGAAGACGATTACTGTCGGGATCTAAGTAACCGCAAACCTTGCCCATCAGACGAGTTCCATCCTGAAACCCATACACCCAATCAAAGGTATCGGTTTTAGCAGCCTTTTGATTGTTTTTGTTAACCAATAGTAATCGATCGCTGACCACGGTTATTAATTCTCAATAAAACTAAGCTTCCCTTGATAACAAAGGTATCACTAAATACCAATTTCCCAACGAAAAGATTTATTAAGTTTAACTTCTGGTCTATTTGGGAGAGTGGACTGGTCAACTTAAATCAAGGCCAAAACCTGCTATCTTATGGGGAGACAAAAATTATCTAGATCTTGTTTTAGCGAGTGGTAGTAAGGGCATGGCGTACAAGCGGGTATTATTAAAACTGAGTGGGGAAGCCCTGATGGGCAATCTCGGCTATGGGATCGACCCGATGGTGGTTTCCGCTATCGCCCAGGAAATTTCCGAAGTGGTTGACCAAGGCATCCAATTGGCGATCGTGGTCGGTGGGGGCAATATTTTTCGCGGGGTGAAAGCCGCCTCGGCCGGCATGGATCGGGCTACGGCCGATTATATTGGTATGATAGCAACAGTCATGAACGCTATGACCTTGCAGGATGCCCTAGAACGAGCGCAAGTACCGACCAGGGTATTAACGGCGATCGCTATGCAGGAATTAGCTGAACCCTACATCCGCCGGCGGGCAATCCGTCATCTGGAAAAAGGTCGGGTGGTGGTTTTCGGTGCGGGATCGGGTAATCCTTTCTTTACCACCGATACCACGGCAGCCCTGCGCGCTGCCGAAATCGATGCGGAAGTGGTGTTTAAAGCGACGAAAGTGGATGGAGTTTATGATTCCGATCCCTCCCACAACCCTAACGCGCGACGCTTTCAAAGTCTCACCTACGGTCATGTGCTGACCCATGATCTGCGGGTGATGGACGGAACGGCGATCGCTCTGTGCAAGGAAAATAATATCCCGATAGTCGTTTTCGATCTGTCGGTGACAGGTAATATTGTTCGCGCTGTCAAAGGTGAACCCGTTGGAACATTGGTAGGAGGATTCTGTGAAGTTAGCTGAAGTTCAAGACCATATGCAGAAAACCGTCGAATCGACCCAGAGAGCTTTTAATACGATTCGTACCGGCCGCGCAAATGCCTCTCTTTTAGATCGGATCGTGGTGGAGTATTATGGCATGGAAACTCCCCTCAAGTCCCTGGCCACTATTAGCACTCCCGACGCAACCACGATCGCCATTCAACCTTTCGATCGTACCAGTATGGGGGCGATCGAAAAGGCGATTTCTCTCTCGGACGTGGGTTTAACTCCCAGTAATGACGGTCAGACCATTCGTTTAAATATCCCTCCTCTCACTAGCGATCGCCGCAAGGAATTGGTCAAATTAGCGGCAAAATTGTCCGAAGAGGGAAAGGTGGCTATCCGCAATATTCGCCGGGATGCGATCGATGCTATCCGTAAACAGGAGAAAAGTCACGAAATTTCTGAGGATGAATCCAGGGATTTACAGGATCAAGTGCAGAAATCCACCGATAAATTTATCGCCAAAATCGAGGATTTATTAACGACAAAAGAAAAGGATATCATGACCGTTTAATTTTTTTTCTCCTAAGGGATAGAACAGGCTTTTTGTCTGTTCTATTTAGCTTTTTATCCCTAGGTAAAAGCTATAGGGGAGTGAGAAGGTTTGGGGATGAAGTCTTTCAGTTACTTATAACATTTTTCACAAGTAATGCCAGAAATGGTTAATTGCCCTCACCCCCAATCCCTCTAACGTTCTGGGAGAGGGGATTAAGATACCTGCCATGAATAAAAAAAATGGTATTATATGCGGGTACAATTCTCTAATTATTGTAGAAAAAAATCATCTTGCTTAAAAAATATTCGGTAAATTATAAAAATGAAACGCTATCAAATTCTTCAAGAAAAACGAGAAAATTTTATAAAAATTGCTCGAAAACATGGAGCATTTAATATTCTAATATTTGGATAAGTTGCCAGAGAAGAAGAGAGAAATGACAGTGATATTGACTTTTTAGTAGAAATGGAACAATGGCGCAACTTATTAGATAGAATTGGTTTAATTCAAGACTTAGAAGATTATTTAGGCTGTAAAGTTGATGTGGCTACTATTAACAGTTTACGAGATTGTTTTCGGGAAAGAATCATGAAAGAGGTGATTCCTTTATGAAGGATGACTTAATTTATTTAGGTGATATTTTAGATAGAATTGAACGAATCGAATCTTATACATAGGAGGGAAAAGGCAGATTCTATCAATCTTTATTAATTCAAGATGCTGTGATTCGCTGTTTTGAAGTCATTGGAGAAGCTGTTAAACAACTCTCTCCTGAGATTAGAAAAAAATATCCTGAAATTACTTGGCGTAAAATTGCAGGGTTTCGAGAAAAATAGCAGCGGTTGCCCCCTAGTTCTATAATCAGATCACGGCTAATTTGATTGGCTATAGTCCCTATTCATGTCTATCTCCCCACCCCGTTCCGGTTACACTTTACCAGTTTTTGCCTGTGCCAGTGCGATCGCCTCTCTCCAGCATCTCCACGGCGAAAATGAGCTAAATTCCGTTACTTTTAATCTTTTAGAACCGCCAGAAGCCGTTACAATTGCCATCGAACAAGTTGCCCGACTGAACCACGATGCTGCCCTAGCCATCACCCGCAGCGATCCGGGTGATAATTTAGATTTAACTAGAAATACCCCTATATGGGCGTTAGTAGAAAGAAAGACGGGTAATCAAGAGATAGAGATTCAAGGCGGCGAAGGAATCGGACTACAGCTTGATAATGGCGGAAAATCAGCTATTTATAGTTATGCCCAGCGTCTGCTGCAAGAAAACCTCAGCCCCCTGTTACTGCCCCAAGAAAGCATCAAAGTGACGATTATCCTGCCGGAAGGCAAAAAACTGGCCACAAGGACTTCTAACGCCGCTTTTGGGGTGGTAGAGGGATTATCTTTGTTGGGTACTACTGGCATTTCCCAACCCCTGAGCGCCCCCGGACAGTTGGAAATCTTTCGCGAGCAATTAAAAATTTTATCCCTTCGTTTCGATCACTTGGTGTTTTGTATCGGGGAAAATGGCTTAGATTTAGCCCCTCAAATGGGGATTAATCCTGATATTTTGGTAAAAACAGCCAATTGGATCGGGCCGATGTTATTAGAGGCCCAATTACAGGGGATATCTGAAATTCTTTTGTTTGGTTATCACGGTAAATTAATTAAACTTGCTGGGGGAATCTTTCAGACTCACCATCATCTCGCCGATGGTCGTCGGGAAATTCTCACCGCCTACGCCGCTAAAATGGGTTTAGCTACCCCCCATCTCCAGCAAATTTTTGACAGTAGCACCAGTGAAAACGGTCTGGAATATCTGCGTCAATTAGACCGGCAAACGGGAGATAATTGGGTGGAACGCATCTATGGAGAAATGGCTAATACTATCGATCGCCGTTGCCAAGAATACGTTTATAACCACAGTAACGGTCATCTTGGGGTCGGTTGTATTTTATTCGATCGCTCTCGTTCTTTGATCAGCAAAAGCGAAAATGGCCTTAAATTTTTGCAAAATCTACAAGTCACTCCCCAGTGACCGTGCTATGATCGTGGGAATATTTAGTCTTAAAAAATGAAACTAATAAGGCCATACTATTGTAGCTTATTTCCAGAACAATAGCCGATTTAGTTTACAAATCTTTAACCTTTTCCTGCCAGTTTCTTTTTTTGATCGCAGTGACAACTCAAACCCCCCTTCCCACCCATCAAGAGACTTTGCCCTCAGAGTCCTTCACTAATAGCCTTAATCGTCAAATAATCATCATTCTTGACTTTGGCTCCCAGTATTCTGAATTAATCGCCCGCAGAATCCGGGAAACCAATGTTTACTCGGAAGTTCTCTCCTATCGTACCAGCGCCGAACAGTTGGCCCAAATCAACCCGAAAGGAATAATTCTTTCGGGCGGTCCCAATTCCGTCTATGATCCTGGAGCGCCTCACTGTGATCCCGAAATTTGGAATTTAGGTGTACCCATCCTCGGAGTTTGCTACGGGATGCAATTGATGGTACAGCAGTTAGGGGGCAGGGTAGAACGGGCAAAACGGGCCGAATACGGCAAAGCATCCCTATTTATCAACGATCCTACCGATTTATTAACCAATGTCGAGGACGGTTCCACCGCCTGGATGAGTCACGGGGATTCCTGCGTGGAATTGCCTGCGGGTTTTGAAATTCTCGCTCATACCGATAATACCGATTGTGCGGCCATTGCCGATCACGAGAAAAAACTCTTTGGAGTGCAGTTTCACCCGGAAGTTGTCCATTCTGTGGGAGGAATCGCCTTAATTCGCAATTTCGTCTATCATATCTGCAAATGCGAACCCACTTGGACTACGGAAGCTTTTGTCGAGGAATCGATCCGAGAAATTAGGGCAAAAGTGGGCGATAAGCGAGTTTTATTGGCTTTATCCGGCGGTGTAGACTCCTCTACCTTAGCATTCCTGTTACATCGAGCGATCGGTGATCAACTAACCTGTATGTTTATCGATCAGGGATTTATGCGTAAGGGTGAACCAGAACGATTAATGCAGATATTTAACGAGCAATTCCATATCGGAGTCCAGTATGTCAACGCTAGAAAGCGATTTTTAGCGCAGGTTGCCGGTGTCACGGATCCCGAAGAAAAGCGCCGTCGTATCGGCCATGAATTTATTCAGGTGTTTGAAGAAGAATCGAATCGTTTGGGACCCTTTGATTATCTGGCCCAAGGGACTTTATATCCCGATGTGATTGAATCGGCCGATAGTAATGTGGATCCCAAAACCGGGGAAAGAGTCGCGGTTAAAATTAAAAGTCATCATAACGTTGGTGGACTGCCGAAAAATCTCCGGTTTAAATTGGTCGAACCCCTGCGAAAATTATTTAAGGATGAGGTGAGAAAATTAGGTCGATCGATCGGTCTTCCGGAAGAAATTGTTCGTCGTCAACCTTTCCCCGGCCCTGGTTTAGCGATTCGCATTTTAGGGGAAGTGACCGCAGATAAATTAAATATTTTGCGCGATGCAGATTGGGTGGTGCGCGACGAGATTAATAAGCAGGGAATGTATCACGATTTCTGGCAAGCTTTCGCGGTTTTATTGCCTGTCCGCAGTGTGGGAGTGATGGGAGATCAACGCACCTACGCTTATCCCATTGTCCTACGTTTAGTCAGCAGCGAAGACGGAATGACTGCCGATTGGTCGCGGGTTCCCTATGATTTATTGGAGACAATTTCTAATCGCATTGTCAATGAAGTTAAGGGAGTTAACCGCGTGGTTTATGATATTACTTCTAAGCCCCCTGGAACTATAGAATGGGAGTAGTATTGAATATTGATTGATTGTTAGTCCCGTCCAAATATTGGGGCGGGATTTTTGCAGAATAGACAATTGAGGAGATTAATTACTACCATGGCACAGTTAGAGATTTTGGAAGAAATAGAAGCGGTGGATTTTGCGGAAGAAGAAGATGATGTTGAAGGAGAATCAGCAAACCAAAAAAAACTACAACTCAAAGAAATCTCCGAGACTGTTGTTGCTGGAAGTGATTGGACTACCGCAACGATCCGCGATCAATTAATTCGAGAAAATATTCAACTCAATCCGCGCTTTCAAAGACGAGATGCTTGGAATATTACTCGTAAAAGTCGATTTATTGAATCCCTAATTCTAGGGTTTCCAGTCCCACAGATTGTCTTAGCTACTAATAATAAGGAAAAAGGTAAATTTATTGTTCTTGATGGCAAACAACGCCTACTAACAATTTTACAGTTTTATGGTGACAGTGCCACACCTAATAATAGTTTTACTTTAAAAGATTTAGAATTTCTAGATAATCTCAATGGCCGCCAATATCAGGATCTAAAAAATGACTTCAATTTGAATGATATCTTAGACCAACTGGATAATCAAACTATCCGCACGATTGTTATCCGTAATTGGAAAACGGAGAGTTTCCTTCATAAAATTTTTCTGCGTCTCAATGTGGAAAATACCCCTTTGTCTCCACAGGAATTAAGACAAGCATTACACCCAGGGGGTTTTATTAATTTTTTAGATGATCGAGCGATCGAAAGTCAAGCATTAAAGAAAATATTTAAATCTTCCTATCCCGATTTCCGGATGCGCGACACTGATATACTCTTGCGTTATGTAGCTTTTCATTATTATTTATCCGATTATCGCGGTGATCTTAAAGGATTTCTTGATAATGCTTGTGTCTGGCTTAATGATCGATGGGATCAAAACTCAAAAGAAATCAAAAATATTATTGATCAATTTGAAAAAGCTGTCCAGACAACGATTAATATTTTTGGAGAGAAAAACTTTTCCCGTCTCTGGCTGCCTGAATCGGCAACTTATCGAAGTCAGTTCAATCGAGCAATTTTAGATGTGATGGTTTTTTACTTTTGCGATGATCTAATTAGAGCAGCTGCCGAGAAAAACAAAGAACAGGTAGAAGACGCATTTAAAAGTTTATGTCGTACTGCCGTTGATCGATTTAAAAATGCTGTATTAATTAGTACAAATACTAAACAATCAACCTATGATCGTTTTCATTTATGGGGTCAAGCTTTATCAAAAGTATTAGATATTAACTTCAATATTCCTCAGATGGAAGACAATCGTATTATTTTTAAGGGGTTAAGATAGTTAGTTTTTTTACTATGCCGAAATCTCTGAGATTTAGACAACTAACCAAAGAATTAAATCGACTAAAAAAACAATTACTATGGCATAGAACGAGTTAGTTAGGACGCTTTCAATTTTCAAACTCTTATCGGTCAAGGGTTTCAGCGATTGATTGTCCTAACCACCCCGATCTTTGCTATACCTCGTAAATTCAGCGAGATAAATAACTATTCTGAAAGACAGTTAGCGTTGACTTTTGCCTATAGAGTTTTTGCTCATGCTGAGATTGAATCTTATCTTGAAGATCGAGTTTGGGATACCGTACTGACAGCAAAAAAAATCTGGGATAATCAAGGTAAAGCTAGTGGAGTTTTGTTATGTGTAATCGCTTTTTCTGGTCAAGAAATGGAAGCTCCTCCCGACACCCTTACTCCTCTTAAAGGTAAGAAAAATCTGCCTGAAGATAAACTAAAAATAACTAAAAAAATTGACATAGCGATTAGATGTTTTAAATCAGTTATCGATCAAAATCATGGGATTAAAGAAACTAACCTATTAAAATTACTCTTACCAATTGGCATCGATAGTGATGACTTAGATAAAGTTTGGTTACTAAATATGGATACTTTTGGAGAAGAACGCGGTGAAATCGCTCATTCTTCAGCAATAAAAACGAAACAACCGCCTAACCCTGCCGACGAATTAGAGAAAGTTAAACAAATTATTCAAGAATTAGAGAAAGTTGATCAATTGATTACTAACTTGCTCAAGTAATTGCCCTCTTAATAAAACTTAAAGTGTTAATTATATCAGAAATACAGTATAATGAAAGGCGGACAATAGAGAGCTAATCATCAAAGTGAAACATAGACCAATTGCGATCGATTTATTTGCTGGCTGCGGTGGGATGTCCCTTGGTCTAGAAGCGGCGGGATTTGATATTGCTGTAGCGGTGGAGTTTGATGCAGTCCATTCCTTGGTTCATCATTTTAACTTTCCCTATTGTCAAACTATCTGCCGGGATATAGCCAAAGTAACAAGTAGAGAAATATGGGAATTATTAAAACTAAAAGGCTATGCCACCGATGTTAGTTTAATTGCCGGCGGTCCGCCGTGCCAAGGTTTTTCATTAATTGGTAAACGACAAACAGATGATCCTAGAAATTCTCTTGTATTTGAATATCTGCGGATTGTAGCAGAAATTAAACCCAAGTATTTTATCTTTGAAAATGTCCCCGGCATGGCTACGGGTAAACATAAACAATTTTTAGAGGAGTTAATCTCTGAATTTGAAGCTATTGGCTATACAATTAATCAGCCAATTAAAATCCTGGATGCCAGTGAATACGGCGCACCACAAAAGCGCAGGAGATTAATCTTAATTGGTAGTCGAAAAGACGTGCCCATGGCTAAATATCCTTTGACAAAGACCGTCGATTTAAACTCAGCCAAAAAATCAGCTTTTACCAGCGTCTATGATGCGATTTCAGATTTGGAATTAATACCTGCCTTTATCGATACTGATTTAGGCATACCTGCATCAAAATTAGATTATAGTGGTAAGAGGAAAAAATATTCAGTGCAGCCAAGGGATATTTTTAAACTTTGCCATCAAAGAACAGTAGATACAAAAATCTATGGGCATATAGGCTCAGTTCATACCCAAAGATCAATTGATAGATTTATCGTAACCGAACCGGGTACAGTGGAACCAAAAAGTCGCTTTTTAAAGCTTTCTCCCACCGGTTTATGCAATACTCTCCGGGCCGGAACTAATAGTGACAAAGGGGCCTATACTGCTCCTAGACCCATTCACTATTCTATTCCTCGTTGTATTACTGTACGAGAAGCCGCCAGATTACATACATTTCCCGATTGGTTTCAGTTTCACCGCACAATATGGCATGGTTTTCGTGAGATTGGTAATGCAGTTATTCCGCTATTATCGAAAGAACTTGGCTCTTCTGTGATGGGAGCAATGAATATTAATCCAGCCAATTTCGACCAGCTTATTTTGGAAAGAATGCCCGAAGACTTATTGCTATATAATATGTCTCAGGCATCAAACTATTGGGGAATCTCTGACGATGTTATCCCTAAAAGAAAACGAGGTGTCTCTCAGAGATAGTACGATTAACTGCCAATCGAACTTTAAAAACCTGCTCCTTTCTCCCCACTCTCCTATACTTTTTAAACAGGATTTACTATCATTTTTATTATTCAGGAACCGTCCACCAAGCAAGAGCAAAAGCTTGTTCTTTCTCGTTAACTTGTTGACGATATTGAACCCGAATTTTATAGTTTCCAGAGATGGGTACAGGACAAAAAATATGCTCTAAACTATCACTATCACTCAGGGAAGCACAGGTGTATTTAGCATTATTATCCTCCTGGTCAGGTAAAAGATAAACATCTAAATTATTCAGTCCGAGATCCTGGAAACTTTCATCGATATCATAGAGATTATTACGATTAGTATCGATTAGTTCTACCAAACGATCCCAAGCTAAAGTTATCGAAACAAAACTATTAGCTTTTAATGGCTTCTCTAGGGCATAATCTTGATAACTATTAGCGGTAACTGTACCGTAATCCCAACCAATGGCAGGAATAGATTCTGCGGCGGACCATTGACCATTACTAAACTGTTGGTAGGCGCGAAAAGTGTTAAGATGTCCCGTCCCCATCTGCATATCTAAAGGAATTTTCGGGTCTTTATAAGCATCGGACTCTAACCAAGTTTTTTGGTCTTTAGTTAAGACCGTCCGTCTCATACCTAATCGTAACCCATCGCCCGTATCTTTAATTTTATCGGCAGCATTAAGCATCACTGCCTTCATCACTTGATGATGACGAGAATCGAGACTCCAATGGGTATTTTTTTGATTAATTTGTTGATCGCCGTATTCTTGTAAAAGTGCCACCGATGCCGTAATATGAGGAGCGGCGAAACTGGTGCCACTAACAGTATTTAATTTACCTTTGAGGTCATAAAGTTCTATTTTATTGCCAGGGGCAACTAAATTAATTGACCGCCGCAAACCATCATTAATTTCCCGTTTAATTAAACTGCGACCAATACCCACCGGCAAAGCACTAATATTAGCAAAATCAACTTTAGTAAATTTTCCTTCTCTTTTGGCTGTATAAGCGGTAGTAATGCCGTTAAAGTGATCGGTGGGAATGGGAATTCCTCCCTTACCCTGATTACCAGCAATTACATAAAGAACATCATCAACTCGCGATGACCAATCAACACATTGAGTTAATAAAGCTTGACCATCTAATTTTGGTTCCCGTCGCTGATCTCTTTGCAAAGATTCCCCAAAACTAAAGTTAATCGCCCGCACATCACCGCTATTTTGTCGGGCAATATTTTGACTGGTAAGACATTCTTCTGGTTGTCCGCCGCGTCGCAAAGAACCCACAGCCCCCGAATATAATCTCGCTTTTGGGGCCACTCCGGGGATTTTTTTATCATCACTGACCATCACCGTTGCCACCATAGCGGCGTGATTATCGAGATAGGTATTGGGTTTGGCAATTTGATCGCGAAAAAAAACACCGGCTAATTTATAGGGAGGCTGCCAAGCTGCCACTTTATCATAACCAAACTGAGCCGGTCGGCCGATTTCCACTTGACCGATGGCAATTTTTCGCCCTAATAAATTATAGGGTTCCGCCCGCAGGCGATCGGCATAAATTCCCTGTTCACCGATGGAATTAGAAAGAACTAGGGAAGGAAGGAGAATTATCGTTACTACTAACCCGACGACAAACCAAAACCCTCTTTTCATCATCAGCAATCCTGCGGCAGTAAGGTGATATCGATCCATTCTAAGACAGAAATATCAGAAAATACCTAAGTCTCTTTTTTGGCTAGGCGGGATGGTAATAAAAAGCCACTGCCAAGATTAAATAGGTGGCTAGTAATAGGGTTCCATCTAACCAATTGGAACGACCGGTAAAGCTGATTAAATTAGTAACAACCACCGCTACAATCAAAGCCACCACGTTAAAGGGATTAAAATTTAAATCCATCGGTTGCTGCCAAAATTGACCGATAAAAACTAATAAAGGTGCCACGAATAAAGCCACCAATAAACTATCACCCATAGCCACGGAAACCGTTAAATCCATCTGATTTTTTAGGGCTAATTGAGTGACGGTAACTATTCCAGAAACATCGCTAATTAAAGGAATAAAAATCACCCCGATAAAGAGAGGAGTGAGATTAAATCCTTCCATCACCGATTCCACTACATCAACAAATAAATCTGACTCATAGGCTACAGCTACGGTGGAAGTAAGCAGCACAAGTAACCAAATCCAGACTTGAGCTTTTTCTTCCTCACTAACCTGATTGTCGGGGGTATTTTCGTTACTTAATCCCACTTCGTAGAGATAGCTATGGGTTTTGAGGGAAAATAATAAAGTTAACCCGTAAACTATTAATAAAACCGTGGCGGTGACTAGGGAAAGACTGAGAATATCGGCAACTTCCACCACGTTAGATGTATATATTACCAAAGTTGGTAAAGCGATCGCTATTACTGCTAACGTCATGGAAGAACCATTTACCCGCGCTAAAATTGGTTTAAATGCTTGCTCTTTGTAGCGAATTCCTCCCGTGAGCATTCCCATGCCCATAAATAATAATAAATCGCTGAGAATACTGCCGGTAATACTGGCTTGTACGATGTCCACCAAGCCTTTTTTTAGGGCAATTAAGGCAATAACTAAAGTGGTAGTATTGCCAAAGATAGCATTAACTAATCCTCCCAAAGTTGGCCCAGTGACTACGGCAACTCTTTCCACGGCCGTACTTAACCAAATTGACAGGGGAATGATCGATAAAGCGGCAGTGATAAAAATAGCTTGATCTCCCCAATTAAGACGACTAGCGACCACCGATAGGGGAATAAATAATAGGAAAGCAAAGGAGACAATTTTTCTTAAATTCATGGGTTATTAATGGCAATTTCTCCCATCATTCCCGCTTCAGCATGACCCGGAATAGTACAGATTAATTTATACTTACCAGTTTTGAGAGGAACTATCACCCATTCTGCCTGTGCATTAGGTTTTAATTCTAGTTCGTGAATTGCCCCTTTAATCTCCACTTTTCCCGCTTCAACTTTCTGCGTCCAACTAGCATCGGCGAAGTCTTTAGCGGTAAAATAATGTTTAGTGGGGCTGGGATTATCGAGGATTAACTTATATTTTTGTCCAGCAATAAAGTCTAATTGACTAGGAAAGAATTTTAATTCTCCTTGTCCGGAGCCTAGACTAATTTTAACTTCTAGGGGGACCGAACCAGCGAAGGCGGGAAAAGTCACTAACCAACAACCAATTAAAACTATTACTACTGCCACAAATTTTTGATAGATATCCTTGCCAGCGAAGTAGGGATTAGAATTCATTTTGTTCCTGCAGCTGATAATAGAGACAATCCGGCGGCTTTGACGATAATTTTACAACAAGTGGTGATTCTTTCTGGCTCTCTTTCCTTCCATTCCCTAAAAGTCCCTTGGTCATGGTTAAAACCGCAGGACTTCTAGCCACTGTCAGTTAAATCGACAAAATTAATCTAAGCTATCGGGAGAATGGGGATAAAGTTGTTCTGCTTCTGGACAATCTTCCGAGACATTAATATCAGGATTCGTCCGCGACACCGATGCCAGTTTTCTGCTCACCGCACCGATACTTTCTAAACGCACCATTTCTTCCCAAGAACTAATCTCGTCTTCTTCTTCTGTTTCGTAGCGAATGGTGACGAGATCGCTTTCTAGATCGATAATACGAGCATTATCAATCCATCTTTGCTGATCGCGCAAGAAAATGCAGACTTCCTGACCATCCATACAGAATTGATAAATCTTGCGGTGTAACATAAATTGCTCCTAAACAGCTTCTTTTGTTGGATTCAACTAACGGGAAGTGACAAAATGCCAATCTCAGCAATAGCTCAAAAGTTCCCGCGGATAACACAAAAGGGAGAAAAATTCCGCTATCAGTGGCAAGAATGGGAAAGGAAAGTCAGGTTTCCGGTTTGGGGCTACGTTCTTCAAAGACATCGATTCGATTAATAGACGGCCTCGGCGATTCACTAAAAAATCGCCCTTATAGAGTCATTGTGACACAAAATTTCACTTCCTAACAGTATCTGTAGATGGAATGGGGGAATTTCAACTAAAACTCTAAAACCCCAACACCTAACCCCGATGCTGATTTAGAATAGCCATCATATTTTGGGCTACCGCTGCTGTTTGTTCGAGCATAGCAAAATGACCACAATCGGATAACTCAATCACGTTGCTGCCAGTTTCAAACAAGGGATGAAAACTGGCCAGATGGTTAACGTACTTAACCTCCATAATCGTATCCTCTTTCCCCGCCAGAAAATAGACCGGCTGCGGGAGACGAGAGACAATCTGGGGTAAAAGATGAACTTCATCGATAGTGGTGGTTTCCAAAAGTGACCCTAGGGCTGCTTGGTAATCGGCCCGAACAAAATCAATCACGCGCTGTTTGCCCCATTTTTTACTTAGGGTTTGCTTGACCATCATCCGCGAGAATAAAAGATCAATAAAGGGAACACTGGGCAACCAAGGCGGTCTTCTCTGTAGAATCTGTCTCCCGGCTTCTCGAAATCGCTCAAATTCCTCCTTTAGATAGATGCCACCGCCGGCATTCATACAGATTACCCCTTTAATCCGTTCGGGACAGCTATCTGCAGCCCACAAAGCAACACTACCACCGAGGGAATGACCAACTAACCAAGCAGCATTGAGGTTTAAGCGGTTAAGAAGGGTAATAACGTCTTGGGAGTAGGATTCAAGGTTATAACTGCTAGGAGGACTGTTAGAGGTGATTTTTTGGGAGTCGCCAAAGCCCCGGAGATCGTAAACTAGACAGGGATAATCCAGGGAGAGAATATCTACCAAAGGCTGCCAGTAGTGACGACTCAGCAGCCAACCGTGTATAAAGACTAAAACCGGTTTATCCCCTTGGGGCGAAAATAACTCGTAACTGTGGGATACTCCCGATATGTCGATGGTAGGCATATAATCAATCTCAACCTAAGTTAAACCGTTGATAGGGGTTACTAGGGAAACTTCTAGAGAAAAATCGGTGTATTTAGCCTTGTTTACAGAGCAAAGTCAGGGAAGCTTAGGATATTCCCTGATAGCTGATCAATCAATGCTATAGACAATTTCAAAAGCTTCTACTTTAATTATAAAACACCAGGGATACCTCCCTAAAATAGGATGAAAACCTAAGACCAAGATTTATCTATGAAATGCGATCGCTTTTTAACTCTTTCCCTCGTGTTAAGTCTGGGATTAGTTTTTCCCCCCTCTTTACCCGCACAAAATCCCCCCGCTACCACCTTTCAACCGGGTCCTTGGCAGCCTGTTGCTAGGGTGAATATGAATCGTCCCGTGGAGATTAAAATCATCAATCAAACCGATATTGACCTCAATTATGACCTATCGGCCAATATTAATTCTTCTCCCCAATTATTATCTCCTGGTACGGAGACAACCCTAAGAGGTTTCGTAATTCCGGCATATATTCTGATTAATCAGGCTAATGCCGCCGCAGATCGCTATTCTTCCAGTTTAATCTATGCCGTAGAAGTCAATGATGACAATTTAGTCACGATTACTGTCACCAAAGTTCCGGGTAGTACCCCCGGTTATACCACCTTTAACCTCAATCAACAGGGTGCTATTTATATTTACTAGCTCTAGCTTAAACTGTTGTGGGTCCACCTCGATAATTGTCCCTGCACTTTCTTAATTAATTCCTCCCGCAGCGGTTGTAGGAGAGCTGAGTGCCTGACACATCTTGTGTAAGGGGTAGCAGGTCAAGGACGACAGAGCAAAGAGTGAACACGGGAAAACCATATTCGGTCATAGTAATCGGAGAGAGCGTTCTTAGAAGAGAAACAGGGTTCTGGGTCAGAGTGGAACAAAGGGATAGGAGAAAGCAAAGAGCGGCCTTTGTGGACAACGCCCTGGAGCCAACGAAGACCAATTTTGAGATAGCTGAGACCCCCTGTCCAATGGGGGTCAACCTGAGAGCGAAGACCATTGAGTTGAAGGGCCATAGCGTGAGTAGTGGCATAAAGAAGAGCAAGGGCTGCGACCAAATACAGAGGTGTCAAAGCAGGGGCAGAACGGATAGCGGAGTCTTCAAGTTGAAAAGCATCGGATTTTGAATCTAAAAATAACTCCTCGACCCGAAAGCGCAAGGCGTACTGCCATAAAGTGTTCAGAGAGGGGGTTTCATCAGTAATGACAGCCTAAGGTTCTTTGACTGCCGTGACCCTTGCCAGAACAAGATTGCATCGATAAATGCCGTCTGTCCACAGACCGACCTGATCGTAAAGAATGGCTTCTCCTTTGGCAGGCCAGAGATATTTGACTTCGATAGGATGTCGCCGAACCCCATGGACTAGAACGTCGCAAGGTAAACGTAAGCAGTAATGCCATCCACTGACTGGCAGCCAACTGAGCCAGCCATGATTGGCAAACCCTCGGTCGGCTAAGAGCATGACATCGGGATAATCCTTCAACAATCGCTGAGGCAAGCGCAGCATCGGTTTGTAGGTGTTCACTGCGACGGTGGCACTCGGAGGGTCTAGCACTCGCCATAACAGGGGGACTGCAGGACCGCAACAGACTATCGACCGATGAATCATGCAATAGCGATTCCACAATACATTTGTATCTAATGCCAGGTAAAGTCGATTGCGTTTCCAGCTACTGATGGCGGCTAGCACCAGAGGAATATACAGGGATTTGACCCGAATTCGATGATTGCCCATAAATCTCGGCCATCTGCGTTCGGTGCTTTCTGCCTGTGTTGCACGACTAGGGACGTAGGACTCCCACATTGGCAGGCTTAATTTCCTGCTACAGATTACTGCTGTGACCATCCAGGCTAATGCCTTGAGGTGTCGCAGGTCTCGCCATTGGCTGTGTTGACACAGTAAAGAAAGTAGTTGAGCATAGACACTGGTAGTGGTTGACATGGAAGGTTCGCTGATGTTCTGTTAATCTCAGCGTTCTATATCCTGCTACCTTTTTCTCTTTCCACGCTATTTCAACGGTTTCCGACACTTGTGTCAGGCACTCAGGGGTTAAACGTTTCTGGTAGGGGCTAATTGCATTTTGTACTTTCAACAACATTATAATAGTTAGAAGTTAATTTTGTCCTATTACTTACTATGTCTAACAACAATTCTGAACGAGTAGTGCGTCGTGGTCGAGTTTTTCCAGAGATTCAATCTACAGAGGAAGAAAAGGCCAAACATCGCGCCCGACAATTAGAATTTTATCATCGTTGTTGGCCGATTTTTCAGAGTTTACAGCCCCAGTTAATGAAACATTATTATGGTTGGTACATTGCGATCGAACCCGATAGCGGCGATTATTTTATCGATCCTGACAAAGAAGTAGCTAGTAAAAAAGCAAGGGCAAAATATCCCGACAAAATCCATCATATCTTTGGCATTAATGAAACTGGAGTTAGTGGCAGAATATGATTGAAGGGAGATTTGGAGAAAATGGTCAAATTTATTTTGATATCGATTTAGTCAGCCCTAATGGTCTGCTGTTACCTGTAGAAGCTATGCTAGATACTGGTTTCACGGAGTTTTGTGTTATGAATGACCAAGATGCTCGCAGTCTTGAATGGCCATTTTTAAACCAAGATAAGTTACGCACCGCCCAAGGAGAAGCATTTTTTGATATATATTTAGGCAGAGCAAGAATTGATGGTCAGGAATACGAAATTCCCGTCTTTGCAGGGGAGGCAATTCAGGAGATTTTGTTAGGTTCCCAGTGGCTCAAACAATTTATCTTAGTAGCTAATTATCAACAAGGACAGGTGACATTAGGATAATGACAAAAAAGGCGATTATTTTACTTTCTGGGGGATTAGATTCAGCGACAACAGCAGCGATCGCTTTAGCTGCTGGTTATCAATTAATCGCCCTTTCCTTTCGTTATGGACAAAGACACGATCGAGAATTAGTGGCGGCGAAAAAAATTGCTAATTTCC
The DNA here is from genome assembly GCF_008974145.1 of Microcystis aeruginosa NIES-4325. GTDB lineage: Bacteria > Cyanobacteriota > Cyanobacteriia > Cyanobacteriales > Microcystaceae > Microcystis > Microcystis aeruginosa_G. The sequence continues at coordinate 29,175 of NZ_BJKP01000021.1, forward strand.
TTGATATTAAAGAACATCATCTGATCGAAGTTAATCTATCTTTGTGGGGAGGTTCCGCTTTAACGGATCAATCTATTGCTATTCCCCAAGAGGGAATTAACCCGAATATTATCCCGATTACCTATGTGCCAGGGAGAAATACAGTTTTTATTTCGATCGCTCTTTCTTTAGCGGAAGCAAGGGCAGCGGAGGCGATATATTTAGGAATTAATGCGGTGGATTATTCTGGTTATCCCGATTGTCGTCCCCAGTATTTAGAGGCCTTTCAAACTTTAGCTAATTTATCATCGAAAGCGGGTTTAGAAGGGAAAGCACCCCAATTAATTGCCCCTTTGGTGATGGATAGTAAGGTAGATATCGTCCGTCGTGCTGTTAGTTTAGGGGTTCCCATTGCTGATACTTGGTCTTGTTATCAAGGAGAAGTTGAACCCTGCGGTTTATGCGATTCCTGCCGCATCAGAGATCAGGCTTTAATTGAGGCTGGTTATCCCGAATTAGCTACTTCCCTCTTGAAACAGTCAGGAAAAGGGCGAGCATAGTGAAAAATGAAAATAATCTAAGTAGTCATGCAAAATAAATTTCCTAGTGAAGAAAGGCAAAAGGCAAGAGGCAAGAGGCAAGGAGGGTTAGATATGTGTAATTAATTTTGCTTAGGTACTTAGGTAATTAAATGTTCAATAAGGATTTTACTGCCGATTAATATTAAAACTAAACCGCCGAGAATTTCCACCTTTTGACTAAATAAATTACCGAATTTATGCCCGATAAAAACAGCTATAAAACATAAAGCAAAGGTAATAGAACCGATGACAGTGCAAGCTAAAAGTAAGGGAGTTTTAATCATCGATAGACCCAAACCAACTACTAAAGCATCGATGCTAGTAGCGATCGCTAATCCGATTAAAGTATAGGAATCTAGAGGATTAAATTTTTTTTCCTCGTCATCATTTTGAACAGCTTCGTAGATCATTTTACTGCCGATCGCCCCTAAAATAATAAAAGCGATCCAATGGTCAAAAGAGGCGAGGAAATCGCGACAAGTTAGGCCGATACCCCAACCGATCATCGGCATAATTGCTTGAAATCCCCCAAAAAACAAAGCAATTTTCAAAGCCTTATTAACATGAATATGACGAATCATCAGGCCACTGGTCAGAGAAACGGCCACGGCATCGGCGGCTAATCCCACGGCAACAAAGGAAGTGGTTAAAAGTTCGAGTGAAGTAAACATCTATAGTTGTTTATCCTTTAATTTCCCCTTATCTTAACTAATTTTTACCCAGAAAACTTTCATATTTCTCTCATGATCCTCTCATTTATCTATCATTTCTCTAACCTAAGTAGGTAGGCGTTAAAAGTTGTCAGATGCCCCCCTTATCAAGGGGGATTAAAGGGGGGACTAAGGGGGGATCGGCACCCCCCTTATCAAGGGGGCAGGGGGGATCGAACCTAAAATCCATTTTTAATTTAATTATAACCAGCTACTTAATTAGTGAGAGGATCGAATTGAAAAGGTTTAAAACCACATTACTGGTTCCTCACCGATCGCCTGCACCTGATGGATCGCTTCTGGGGTAAAACCGATAATATACTCAGCTTCTAGGACTTTTTCAGCCGCTACTGCGATTTTATCGGGAAATTCAGCCGTAGGAGTCCGAGTAACCAATGCTACTGTTTCATAAATTCCCCCGAATTTTTTCCAGGACAAAGTTGAGGAAGATACCTTTTCCCATCATCGATCATCCCGTCTGCTTTTAAGGTGGCGAACGCTACCATATAGGAAAAGTGCCAAGTAAAAAATTATGATAATTTCGAGAATTACCGGAGAATGAGGTGGGAGAGAACGGTGATAAAATTAGCTAATTGACTCCCCTAACTTAAGCACCCAATAACCGCTCACTGAAAATATGGCTGATTTTTTTAACACCTATGGTTTTTTAATTGTTTCAATGATCTTTGGGTCCATCTTAGGCATTTCAATTTATCTGCCCTTAATGGCCGGTCAATTATCCTTAGCAACCCCCGGTTTTTACGCTTTAGGCGGTTATGTTGCCGCCATTCTTTCCACGAAAGTTTTTACTAATACTGGTAGCAATTATCCCCTGGCTTTGGTCTTTTTAGAAATGTTAATTGCTGGCATTATTGCAGGAATATTAGCCATAGTTTTAGGTATTCCTGTTCTCCGTTTGCGAGGGATTTATTTAGCTATTGCCACAATCGCCTGGGTAGAAATTTTGAGAATTATTGCCCTTAATCTCGAGATAACTGGCGGTGCGGTCGGTATTTTCGCCATTCCCCAACCTTTCACCACTCAATTAGCCTACCTTTGGCTGGCCTTGCCCCTCTTATTCCTAACTATGCTGTTTCTCTATCGGTTAGAAAACATCAAAATTGGTCGGGCATTTAATGCCATTCGTGCCGATGAATTGGCAGCTGCGTCCATGGGAATTAATCCCACCTATCACAAGGTTTTATCCTTCACTTTCGGGGCAGTTTTAGCGGCAGTTGTGGGAGCGGTAAGCGCCCATTTTCTCAATACTTGGAATTCCCGTCAAGGAACCTTTGATTCTAGTATTATTTTCCTGGCTTTTGTTTTAATTGGTGGTTACAGAACTTTTGTCGGGCCGGTGGTGGGAGGCATTGTTTTAACTGCTTTGCCCGAAGTTTTACGCGCCCTCGGCGGCGTGAATGGTTTACCAATTTGGTTAGGGAATTTCTTGCGCGATGGTCGTTTGATTATTTTTGGAATTTTAATCGTTTTGGGAACTATTTTTTATCCTCAAGGCTTAATTACACCTGAATTAATCAAAAAACTAATGCCTTTTAAAAGACGTTTCTCTCCTAGTCAAGTTGATTCCTAATTACAGTGATCAGATTTTAGTTTTCAGTTCATTGATTACTGTTTACTGTTCACAGCAAAAAACTCCCCACTCCCCACTCCTGTCCCCTAACCCACCCTGCTGATACGGATATCCCCCTTCCGGCTAATGTAAAGAAAACGTTACAGTAACAGGTAAAGCCCAGTAGCCAGGAAGCCGTCGATCATGTTTGAATACTTTAACCAAAAAGCTATCAAAGCGGTGATGTTCGCCCAAGAAGAAGCCCGTCGTACCGGCCACAGTGTCGTCGGTACGGAGCATTTACTGCTAGGATTGATAGGAGAAGCCACCGCCACCGCAGCCTTAATTCTCAAGGATTTAAAAGTCACCCTGCACGAAAGTCGCCGCGTGATTGAAGGAATGACTGGCCGCGGCACCGGTTACAGTCCCGTTAATATCCCTTTTACCCCGAAAGCGAAAAAGATGTTCGAGCAAGCATTTCAGGAAGCTCGACAATTAGGGGAACAGGCGATCGCAGCTGAACATCTATTACTCGCTATCACCGCCGATCCCGAATCCTTGGCCGCTAAAGTTTTAATTATGCAGGGTGTTGATCTCCTGCAACTTCGCAGCCTTTTACTGAAAAACGCCGGGGAAAAAGTCGCTAGTGGTCGCTTCACAGCAAAGAGTGACTATGAAGACCAGAAAAATGCTCCCCAAGGCGGTATTTTAGCCCAATATAGTCGCAATTTAAGCCAAGAGGTCAAAAATGGCAAAATTGACCCTGTAATCGGTAGAGAGCCAGAAATCGAGCGAGTTATCCAAATTTTGGGACGTCGCAGCAAGAATAACCCGATTTTACTCGGTGCGCCGGGAGTGGGCAAAACAGCGATCGCTGAAGGGTTAGCACAACGCATCCATAATGGCGATATTCCCGAACTTTTGCGGGATAAACAGGTAATTGCCCTCGATATGGGGTCTTTACTGGCGGGAACCCGTTTTTGCGGCGATTTTGAGGAACGTTTAAAGGGTGTTGTGGAGGAAGTTCGCAAATCGGGCAATATTATCCTGTTTATCGATGAAATTCACACTCTTGTCGGTGCTGGTAGCATGGGAGGAGCTATGGATGCTTCTAACTTGCTGAAACCTGCTTTAGCTCGCGGCGAGTTACAGTGTTTAGGAGCAACCACTCTCGATGAGTATAAACAGCATATTGAGCGCGATGCGGCTCTAGAAAGACGTTTTCAGCCAGTTATGGTGGGAGAACCGACTAAAGAGCAAGCGATCGAGATTTTACGCGGTTTAAAAGCCACCTACGAGGATTTCCATCAGGTAAAATACGATCAAAAAGCGATCGAAGCTGCCGTTAATCTATCCTCGCGCTATATCAATGATCGCTTTTTACCGGACAAAGCGATCGATCTTCTCGATGAAGCGGGATCCCGCACCCATCTGCGCTATTCCCTGCAAAGTAAAAGTCCCGCAGAGGTTAACGAAGAATCACCCCTAATTAACCCCGAATCTTTGATTCCGGTGGTGGATGCGGAGGAAATCGCCCAAATTGTCGCCGCTTGGACAGGTATTCCCGTTACCCAATTAACTGAAACTGAGTCAGAATCGCTCTTAAATCTGGAATCTCAACTGCACGAGCGGATTATTGGTCAACAGGAGGCAGTAAATGCCGTTTCTCGTGCTGTTCGTCGAGCGCGAGTGAATTTAAAGAATCCTAACCGTCCGATTGCCTCGTTTATTTTTGCCGGTCCCACGGGAGTAGGCAAAACCGAATTAACGAAAGCCTTAGCTAAGTTACTCTTTGGCTCGGAATCCAGTATGATTCGCCTAGATATGTCGGAATTTATGGAATCCCACACGGTTTCTAAGTTAATTGGTGCGCCTCCCGGATACATCGGTTATAATGAAGGCGGTCAGTTAACGGAAGCAGTGCGTCGTCAACCCTATAAAGTAGTTTTGTTTGACGAAATCGAGAAAGCACATCCCGATGTTTTTAATCTTCTCCTGCAACTGTTAGAAGATGGACATTTGACCGATAGCCAAGGTCGTCGGGTGGACTTTAAGAATACCCTAATTATCATGACCTCGAATATTGGTTCAAAAGTCATCGAAAAAGGCGGTAATAGCTTAGGATTCGAGATTGCTGACGATTTTACTCAATCGCGTTACCAACAGATTTCTAATCGGGTGACGGACGAGTTAAAACAATATTTCCGTCCCGAATTTCTCAACCGTCTCGATGAAATCATTGTTTTCCGACAGTTAACTCGCGAAGAAGTTACCCAGATTGCCGATATTCTCATCGCAGATCTAGCCAAACAATTGACAGAAAAAGGAATTTCTGTGGAAGTTACCGCCGCTTTTAAGGATTTGGTCATCAATGAGGGTTATGATCCTAGCTACGGTGCGCGGCCTTTACGTCGTGCTTTAACTCGACGCTTAGAGGATAGTTTAGCCGAGGCGATGTTATCGGGAAAAGTCAATTCTGGAGACCATGCGCTATTAGATGTAACTGCCGACGGTGTGGTGACAGTCTCTAGTCATCAGCGCTCCGAGCAGAACGATATTCTCTCGCAATTACAGTTACAACCGGTGGGTTAATCCGCTCAAAAATTGCTTTTTCTGGGGTTGAACAATTTTCAACCCCGATTTTTATCATCCTGGAAAAATAACTTCTAGGGGAGCCGGAATCATCTCGCTGCGAAAGTCAAGAATCTGGACTAGGATTAAATAGGCAACCGCGATTAAAATCGAAATCGCTCCCGTGATAATAGCGATAATTTTACCAGAATTCATATAATTAACCGTTAATTTCCTGAGATTGCCGCAAAAGCTACCGAAATTTATTCTCATCTACGATTGCGAGCCTAAACAATTGAAACTGAAGATATCTTACAGCACAATTCTCCCGGACGGTTACGAGAAGGGAGTGCGACTCAGTAAAGCTGTCCCTTGAAAATTTGACAGGAGATAGTTCTTGTCCCTCAATCCATAGGCTAAACTCTATGGTCAAGCCTATAATTATTTGTTAATTGAATCTAGGCAACCAGCAAAACCCTTGCTATAATCGCCAATATATGGTATGAAACCGATTCCGTCCACTGCATCGGCATCCTCAAAGTTGATCAACCTCGCTTTGTTTTAAGGTAGGCTAAGGCCTGCCTTACTTTTTATCGGTGATCAGTAACCAGTAAGCAGAAAATTGCCATTTAATACCAATCACCGATCAGACTGTACTGGGAAAACTCACATCTGATCACTGGTAACTGATAACTGATAACTGATCTGATCCCCTAGCGTGATAAGCTGAGTATTGGCTAATTTTACAAAAAATTAAGACTTTCCCCTTGTGGGAGTTATCAGCTAAAACCCAGAGTAGACATAAACAATGGTAGCGACAACAGAAACTAACGTTGGTAAAATCGTCCAGATCATCGGTCCTGTCATCGATGCCGAATTTCCCAGTGGCAACCTGCCCCGTATTTATAATGCCTTAACCGTAAAAGGAACTAACTCCGCCGGTCAAAATTTATCCGTTACTTGTGAAGTACAACAGTTACTCGGTGATAACCAAGTGCGGGCCGTTGCCATGAGTACCACCGATGGTTTAGTGCGCGGTATGGATATCGTGGACACCGGTGCGGCGATTAGCGTTCCCGTGGGTAAATGCACCCTCGGTCGGATTTTTAACGTTCTTGGTGAACCCGTGGACGAAAAAGGACCGGTTAACGTCACCGAAACCTCTCCTATTCACCGTCCCGCTCCCAAATTAGTCGATCTTGAAGTAACACCGACGGTTTTTGAAACCGGTATCAAGGTAATTGACCTGCTCACCCCCTACCGTCAAGGTGGCAAAATCGGCCTCTTTGGGGGTGCTGGTGTGGGCAAAACCGTCATTATGATGGAATTAATCAACAATATCGCCATTCAACACGGGGGGGTCTCGGTTTTTGGCGGTGTGGGGGAAAGAACCCGCGAAGGAAACGACCTCTACAACGAGATGATCGAATCGAAGGTAATCAACGCTGATAACCCCGAAGAATCGAAAATCGCCCTCGTTTACGGTCAGATGAACGAACCCCCTGGAGCGAGAATGCGCGTCGGTCTCTCCGCTTTGACCATGGCCGAATACTTCCGCGATGTCAATAAGCAAGACGTTCTCTTATTTGTCGATAATATCTTCCGTTTCGTGCAAGCTGGTTCGGAAGTATCGGCGCTCCTCGGTCGGATGCCTTCTGCGGTAGGATACCAACCCACCCTCGGTACTGACGTAGGCGACCTGCAAGAGCGGATTACCTCCACCAAAGAAGGATCGATCACTTCCATCCAAGCGGTCTATGTACCTGCGGATGACTTGACTGACCCCGCTCCTGCTACTACCTTCGCTCACTTGGACGGAACAACCGTACTATCCCGTGGTCTGGCTTCCAAAGGTATCTATCCGGCGGTAGATCCCCTCGGTTCCACCAGCACCATGCTCCAAGCTGATATCGTCGGTGATGAACACTACGGCACCGCTCGCGCCGTCCAATCTACCCTGCAACGCTATAAAGAGTTACAGGATATCATCGCTATTCTCGGTTTAGACGAATTGTCGGAAGAAGATCGTCTCACCGTTGACCGCGCTCGCAAAATTGAGCGTTTCCTCTCGCAACCTTTCTTCGTGGCGGAAGTGTTCACCGGTTCCCCAGGTAAATACGTTACTCTCGCTGATACGATCAAAGGCTTCCAGATGATCCTCAAAGGTGAACTCGATAGCTTACCAGAACAAGCGTTCTATATGGTCGGCAGTATCGATGAAGCGATCGCTAAAGGCGAAAAACTCAAAAAAGGCTAATTAAAAGTCAGTAGTAACCGCGTTTAGCGGTTACTAAACCCAGAAATCTGCCAAAATTATCGTTATTATCACCAATGAGCATTACAGTACGGGTTATTACACCCGATCGCATTGTCTGGGATAACGTGGCTGAAGAAGTAATCCTACCCAGTTCCACAGGACAATTAGGTATTCTTAGCGGTCACGCTCCTTTATTAACTGCCCTGAATATTGGCGTAATGCGAATTCGACCGGGGAAAGACTGGGAAAATATCGCAGTTTTGGGCGGTTTTGCCGAAGTCGAAAATAATGAGATCAAAGTCCTCGTTAATGGGGCGGAATTAGGCTCAAAAATCGATAAGGAAAAAGCTCGCGCCGAATACGAACAGTCCCAAACTCGTCTCGATGAAGCCAGCAAAGGGGATGACCGTCGCAAAACTATCCAAGCGCAACAAGCATGGCGCAAAGCTCGCGCTAGATACCAGGCCGCTGGCGGTTTAGTATCGGTTTAAACCCAACCAAATTAAATTAAAGCAAAATCGGGCGGGTTTATATAAACCTACCCGATCAATTTTTTAGCCTTTAGCAATCAACTTTTAGCCATTTTTCTGCTTACTATCAAGATTATCTAGCTGACGGCTAAAAAGCTGGTTAATTGCTACCACTAAAAACAACTTCGGGGAATTTTAACTGTGCATCGGCCATGGGGATTTGTCGGCCTTGATTGCGTAACTCTTGCCAAAAATTAATTACTTCTGTGGCTTTGTTGAGAACATCAACGCGATCGGATTCATCAATCCAGTGCTTTGCTTCTAACTCCTCTTGCAGTTGTTGCCAAGCATCATTGCGCGGCCAGAAAAAATAAGCGGTGAGGGGGCTAGTTCCTTTGCCGACCACCTGATCCACAGCGATCGCTACGTTCTGATCTAACCACAATACTTTTAAAATAAACTTTGATTCGGAACTGACTGTCATTGTTAATCGTTAATCGTACAATTTTCCATTATATCATCTTTTGAGTCAATTTTACGAAGTCAGTTTTTAACTATTTTTTCCTATTTTTTCGCCAATAACCGCTATGATTCCCGAAACAGACTCTTTAGCTTCTAAACAAATCGGTGTGGCCGTAATTAGAGATGATCGAGATTTAATTTTAATCGATCGCCGTCTGGCCAAGGGACTCTTGGGCGGTTTTTGGGAATTCCCCGGCGGCAAAATCGAAGGCAATGAAACGGTGCAGGAATGTATTAAACGGGAGATATTAGAAGAAATTGGCATTGACATTGCGGTGGATAGTCATTTAATCACTATCGATCACACCTATAGTCATTTTCGGGTTAATCTACAAGTATATAACTGTCGTTATCTCAGTGGCGAAGCGCGGGCGATCGAATGTGAAGAAATCCGCTGGGTAACTATCCAGGAACTAGATCATTACACTTTTCCTGCGGCCAATCAAGAGATTATCAGAGCCTTAAAAGACATGGTAAACTCGAAATGATTGCTGTTAATCGTCGAGTGATTATGCTTAATCCTTCTATTCGTCAAGAACCCCGCTACGAACCGGCCGCGGTTATTCCCCTAAAAAAAGACGCTTCCATTGTCGAGTGGTTAGAAAAAAATAATCGCATGATTCCCCGGGATAAAGTCGCAGAACCGGATCTGACTCTGGAAGAAGATGTGGAACTATCTGAACTCATGGATGTCGATGATATCGGTTATGATGACGACGAGGATGAATTAGTCTTAGATGAAGATTAATCCCGTCTTCTTTGGCAAATTTTCCCCTTATCTGGCGCTTTAGTCGTGAACGCTAACATTTTTTACGCCCCTATCTTTAAAAAACCCACTGGAACCCATCTCCTGATTCTACTAACGGGATTACTATTTCTGTTAGTAGTTTTTTTTCAGTCCACTAATTCCCTGTTACTCCCCCTGATGGCCACAACGTTAATCAGTGCTGGTCTTGGTTGTCAAGTAGTACCGATGCTGCGACGCTTGAAAATGGGTCAGATCATGCGCGAAGATGGACCCCAGGCCCATTTAAAGAAAGCAGGAACCCCGACGATGGGAGGCAGCTTTTTTGTGCCAGTAGCCCTTATTTTCGCTTTAATCTGGTCTAAATTCACTCCTAATGTGGTGGCGGTTGCTTTGCTGACTTTTGCTTACATGGGTATCGGTTGGTTAGATGATTGGCAAATTCTGCGTTATAAGTCGAATAAAGGCCTATCTCCCCGGATGAAGTTAATTTTACAGATAGCGGGGGCGGTGCTTTTCTGTCTCTGGATGTTGGTCAATCAGGTGAGTACCGATATCACCCTTTGGGGTCGATTAGTGATTCCTTTGGGCTTTTTCTTCTGGATTTTGGCGGGATTTGTCCTTGTGGCCGAAAGTAACGCCACTAATCTCACCGATGGGGTGGATGGATTAGCGGGGGGAACAGCTGCGATCGCTTTTTTGGGTTTAGGTATTATTATCGCTCCTAGTCATCCAGATTTAGCGATTTTCTGCACTTGTTTTAGTGGTGCTTGTCTAGGCTTCATTTTTCATAACCGCAACCCTGCTAAGGTGTTTATGGGTGATACGGGTTCCCTTGCTTTGGGAGGCGCTTTAGCTGCGGTAGGTTTAATTACTGGACATCTCTGGGGATTATTTTTAATTAGTGGTCTGTTCTTTCTGGAATCTCTTTCGGTAATCGCTCAGGTTAGCTATTATAAAGCCACAAAAGGACCCGATGGCAAGGGCAAAAGACTGTTAAAAATGGCTCCTTTTCATCATCATTTAGAATTAAGTGGTTGGACGGAAACCAGGATTGTGGGAGCATTTTATCTGGTTAATGCGGTTTTAGTTGTCTTGGCTATTTGGAGTAGTTAATTAAGCACTAAAGGAAAGACCACAACCGCAGGTATTTTGGGCGTTGGCATTGGTAAAGCGGAAACCACCACCCATGAGATCTTCTGAATAGTCTAATTTTAAAATTTGTAGACAGCGATCGCTGTCAGGATCGACTAAAATATTAATACCCTGACTTTGATAAAAGCGATCGTTTTCTGCCGGAATATCGGTTAATTCGAGATGGTAGTGAAGTCCCGAACAACCGCCGTTTTTTACTGCCAAACGCAGATAAGACCCACTCAGGCGAAGGCTTTGACTCCAACGTTCAATTTCTCTGGCGGCGGCGGGACTTAATTCGATCATTGTTTTTGAGACTATTGTGATAATAATATCAAGTTATTGTGAACTTATACCTAACAGTTGACCATTCTTGATGCCAACCCATCCCTTAGGGGGAACAGTTTTGATATCATAACCTGTAAACTCCCTTGATACCAGCAATTGACGCAGAGGATTGGGAAAAAGCAGGTTGGGAAAAATCTACGGTTCAATCAAATTCTGGGATTCTTGGCGGCGGTGTTGGGCTTTTAATCTTACCAGTTTCAACGGTGGATAAATTAACATTCCTGCTAGGGGTAAAGCAGCAGCAGTTAAACCAGCAAGCAGATAAGAATTAAAGCCAATTACTGCACCAATTCCTGTTAAAATACCTGTAGCTGCCGTCAAAACAGACAAAGCGATAGCCCGCCCCCCGTTCCAGGGAATTGCCCTAATTGCTCTGCCAATCGCCCAGCTAATCGCCAGCACCACGCCAAACCCCAGTGAAATCGCCAGCGGTATCTTAATTGAGTCGATAATCTCAAAAGTGTCAATCACTCCCGTACTCGCCCAGCGAATCACCACGCCAATCACCACTACAATCATCCAGCCAATCGCCACCAACACTCCTGAAAACATAAACGGAACCAGGTAACCCAAAAGCAGATCCTCAAAGTCAAGCCAGTCACTATTCTTTGACGAGTAAATCCCCAGGGCAATCGCCGTGAAAATCCCCACGGCAATCCACCTGCCAATCACATTTTCCAACAGCCCAACCTGTAACCCGATACCTGAAATGAGCGCTAAAACTAAACCAAAAGCTAATATAAACCCATAAGGCGGAAGAGAAACATTGAGTTGGAGGGGGGCAGTTTTAACCTTAACTTTTAAATAATACTTTTCCTGTCTTGCATTACTGTTTAAAACAATCTCCCTTTCATAATTTTTATTGGCTTTTAACTTGCTGGTATCAACCCTAAGCAAACAATTAACCTGATTACTCTCAAATTTTCGTGGCGAAAAACTAATCCAACTGTGACTATCGGGAGTATGGGGCGGATCTTTAGGATGAGGAGAAACTGACCATTCTCCTTGTAGCATAGTATCAGGAATAGTATTAGTAACTGTGATAGTTTTGCTCAGTTCTTGACCAACGGAATTGGCCACAAAATCTAATTCTAATTTATCTAAACTAACCTCTGGAATGCGGATTAAATCTAGAGATTTTAACGCTTCCAAAGCTAACCGGGCATTTTGGTAACGGTTAGCTGGATTAGGCTCGACCATTTTTTCTAACCATTGAATAAACCCTAAACTAAACTTAGATACTTTGTCTTTGAAAGTAATTTTGTTAGTAGAAAAATCAACCAAAGTACCAATATCAGCCGATTTAGTTTGAGTGATTAAACAGATTAAGGTCGCTCCTAATCCATATAAATCAGAAGCTTTAGTTAATTTTTGATTATGGACTTGTTCGGGAGGCATAAATCCAAGTGTACCCCCTATCAGACTGCTCAAAGCCATTGTACTATTGCCAATTCTCGCCAAGCCAAAATCAATTAAATAAGCTTTGATCTCTCCCCCATCTGGAAGAGACGAGACAGAAGAAATCTCATCAACTAAAACATTTTCTGGTTTAATATCGCGGTGGAAAATGCTCGGCTTTCTCTTTTGCAAATAAATCAAAATTTCTAAGACTTGTGTGGCAATACTTTTGATCTCTTCAGGACTAAAACCACGAAGTTTTGATAAAGGTTGAGCCTCTTTATATTCCTGGACTAAACATAAACCATTACTTGGATCAAATTGCGCCAAATATCGGGGAATACCAGGATGATTTAACCCTTGTAAAACCTCAATTTCTCTTTCAATTGCCTTGTAACTATCCCAATCACTCCTAGTAGCAAAGCGAAACTGTTTAATCACCACTGGCTTTTCGTTGGCGATTTCAAGAGCCTTATAGGTAATTATACCTCCTTGAAGATTCTGATTGAGTTGCTCAGTAACTTGATAACCGTAGGCACTAAAATCAGGCAGGGTAGTCATGGCTGTCAGAGAAAAACAATATAAGTAGGTAGGTGCAATTAATTTTCTGGGGAATTGAGTCACAGCAAGCCTTTCAAGGCTATCCATCTTATATCTAATTCCAACTACCTACTTAGTAACCGTTCAGAGCGGGTCAAGTAGCCAGTGGTCTTGACTCTGTGGAAGGACTCTCTTGGGGCAGCAGAGTCAGCCTTAATTGTTGGTATCGACCGTAGGTACTTTTCATCGATGTCTCTCAGATTACCAGATTTCGTCCCCCCCTGAACGATTATTAAGTTTCTAACCTTCTTTTTAGGTAGGAGAATTGCCAGATTCTTTCTGGGGGCCTCTTGCCCTCAGAAGCTGTTTACTGTTTACTGTTTACTGATCACTGATTACTGAATATCTGCTTCTCCCCCCACCACCACATCGCGGATGCGGAGACTGGGGCCACCGCAGCCGACGGGTAAACCACTTTGACCGCCTTTTCCGCAGCCTCCCGACTCATCCCAGTAGAAATCATCCCCAATTGCCTCAATATTGCCTAGGGTTTTAAAGACATTACCGGAGAGAGTCACATCTTTAACGGGTTCAGCAATTTCTCCATCGCGAATCATCCAAGCTTCCCCGGCGCTAAAAGTGAACATTTCGCCGTTAGTCATGCCTCCCTGCCAATTTTGGGCATAAACTCCCGTTTTTATCCCCGAAAATAACTCTTTAACGGCAGTGGTTCCCCGTTCAATCCAAGTGTTGGTCATGCGGACAATGGGCGGATAATGATAATTGAGACAACGGGCGTTACCGGTCGGTTTTTCGCCTAATTTGCCCGCCGTTTCCCGCGAATGCAGTCTTCCCACCAAAACCCCATCTTTAATTAACTGAGTCGTCGTTGCGGGGGTTCCCTCATCGTCATAAAAATAACTGCCCCGATGACCTTCCGGATAGGCCCCGTCAAAGATTTGCAGGTTATCTGGTCCGAAACGTTTGCCCATACTCATCACTTCCAAAAGGTCGGGATTTTCGTATAACATATCTGCCTCGGAAAGGTGGCCAAAAGCCTCATGGACGAACAGACCGGTTAAAATGGGATCGATGACGACGGTGTAGGTATCGCCCTTGACAGGGGGCAAAACTAGGGCTTGTACTGCCCGTTTAGCCGACCCTTGCACCTGTTCTTCTAAATTGACCAGATCCTCGAAAGCTTTTCGGGATCCGGTGGTTTCCCGGCCCGTTTGTACGCTGTCCCCATCCCTAGCGGTGGCCGAAAAACGCATTTCTAAGTCTGACCATTTTTGTTCGATTAAAGTCCCGTCAGAAGTGGCTAAAAGAATATGTTGACTGCTATCGCTGTAACGGACGGAAGTGGTGGCAATACTGGCATGGTGTTGACGCAATAGGTTATTATAGCGATCGCAGAGGGCCTTTTTATCAGCTAATGGTACTAAACGCGGGTCTGTTCCCGTTAAAGGCAATTCACAACTAATAATTACAGGTTCTACCGGGGCAATCAGGGTTTCTTCTTCCCCAATTAAACGGGCAGCAGCGATCGCATCTTCTAATCGTTCCTGTAAACTGGATAATTGATTAAAGCTGGCAAATCCCCAACCTCCTTTATAACAGGCGCGTACCTGACCACCGATAGCAATACCTTCGCTGAGGGTTTCTACTCGTTCGGAACGCAGTAGAATATTTGTCCCCCGCGCTTCTTCCAGACGAATTGTCAGGAAATCGACGCGGTTTTTATAACGGTTAATCAGTTCGCTAATTAGGTTTTTATAGTCGTTTAGAGTATCGGTCATGGGAATTAGGAAGTGGGGAGAATGGTGTGGGTGTGGGGTGATACTGATAACTGATAACTGAAATTAGGTGAGATAATCCTGTAAAGCTTTCACTTCTAAAGGTTGGGATTGCAGGGATTTTAAGGCTGCTACCGTCGCTTTTGCCCCGGCGATAGTGGTGATAATTGGTAACTTATAATCGAGGGCAGTACGGCGAATTTGTCGGCCATCGTTTTGGGATTCTTCACCACTGGGAGTATTGACAATAAACTGAATCCAGTCATTTTTGATCCAATCGATAACGTGGGGACGACCTTCGTGAATCTTTAGCACTAAATCGATATTTTCGCAACCGTTTTCTAACAAAACTTCACGAGTTCCCGAAGTGGCGACGACGCGAAAACCGAGGGATTGCAGATCCTTAACCACGGGAACCATGGGGGTTTTATCGCGATCATTCATCGAGACGAAAACCGTTCCACTGGTGGCTAAAATCACGCCGGCGGCCATTTCTGCTTTAGCGAAAGCTTTGCCAAAATCGCTGTCAATCCCCATTACTTCGCCTGTAGAACGCATTTCTGGTCCCAGGAGAGTATCGGCGCCGGGGAACTTCTGGAAGGGTAAAACCGCTTCTTTGACGGCGATATGACGGGGAATTGCTTCGCTGATGATACCCAATTCCGTCAGGGTTCGGCCTGACATGACGAGGGAGGCAACTTTTGCTAAAGGAACTCCCGTTGCTTTGGAAACGTAGGGAACGGTACGACTAGCCCGGGGATTCGCTTCTAAGATATAAACTGTCTCCCCCTGTACCGCATACTGGATATTCATCAAACCGACTACTTTTAAAGCTTTCGCCAGTTCCACCGTCCATTGTCGAATTGTGGTTAAAACCGAGTCGGTCAGGGACGTATGGGGGATAGAACAGGCAGAATCGCCCGAATGTACGCCCGCTTGTTCGATATGTTCCATTAATCCCCCGATAACTACCGTTCCCGTGGCATCTGACAGGGCATCCACATCCACTTCGATGGCATTTTCGAGGAATTTATCGATTAAAATCGGGTGATCTGGTTCTATCTGTACCGCATACTTCATATAGCGTTCCAATTCGCTATCGGAATAGACGATTTCCATCGCCCGACCGCCTAAGACGTAGGACGGACGTACTACCACAGGATAACCGATGCGTTTAGCCACCGCTTGGGATTCTTGGAAACTGCGGGCAATACCGTTGGGAGGTTGTCGGATATCTAATTGTCGGAGGATTTTTTCAAACCGTTCCCGATCTTCGGCGGCATCGATCGAATCGGGTGAAGTTCCCCAAATTTTGGTATTTACGGGACAATTAGGCGATTCTAAATATTTTTGAAGGGGAACCGCCAGTTTTAAGGGAGTTTGCCCACCGAATTGAATAATTAAACCCTCTGGTTGTTCCGCTTCGATGATATTTAAGACATCTTCTTTGGTCAGGGGTTCAAAGTAAAGGCGATCACTGGTATCGTAATCGGTGGAGACAGTTTCCGGGTTAGAGTTGACCATAATCGTCTCAAAACCGGCTTGACTGAGGGAAAAAGCGGCATGACAACAACAGTAGTCAAATTCTATCCCCTGGCCGATGCGATTGGGACCACCACCGAGGATCATGACTTTGCGTTTATCGGAGGGCAAAACTTCCGATTCTACCTGTTCGTAGGTGGAATAATAATAGGGTGTTAGGGCTTCAAATTCCGCCGCGCAGGTATCCACCATTTTATAGACTGGAACAATACCCAAACCCTTGCGATAACTTCTCACTTCGTCCTCGCTGCTGTTGGTGGCGAAGGCGATTTGGCGATCGCTAAAACCCTGTTGTTTAATAGCGAATAGGTTCTCTTGGCTGAGACTTTTCAGGGGAGTTCGTTTGAGAAACTTCTCGGTTTCCATCAAATCGGCCAATTTATCGAGGAACCAGGGATCAATCCCGGTTAGTTCGTGGATTTCCTCCCCATTCATGCCCAATTTGAAAGCATGATAGATGCTATAAACTCGTTCGGGGTTAGGTGTCCGCAAACTAGCCCGGACTTCCGAGAGGGGGGGCAGAGTTTCGACTTTATCGCAACCAAAGCCAAAACGCCCCGTTTCTAGGGATCGAAGTGCTTTTTGAAAGGATTCTTGGAAAGTTCGACCGATAGCCATGGCTTCCCCGACGGATTTCATCTGGGTGGTTAGAATCGGTTGGGATCCGGGGAATTTCTCGAAGGCAAAGCGAGGAATTTTGGTGACGACGTAATCGATAGTCGGTTCAAAGGAAGCTGGGGTTTTTTTGGTGATATCGTTGGGAATTTCGTCTAAAGTGTAGCCTACTGCTAGTTTAGCGGCAAATTTAGCGATCGGGAATCCCGTGGCTTTCGATGCTAGGGCCGAAGAACGGGATACCCGGGGATTCATCTCAATCACGATTACGTCCCCGTTAGTGGGATTAACGGAGAATTGGATGTTCGATCCGCCGGTTTCTACGCCAATTTCCCGAATAATTGCTTTAGAATAGTCCCGGAGGCGTTGGTATTCTTTATCGGTTAGGGTTTGGGCGGGCGCAACCGTAATCGAGTCGCCGGTATGGACCCCCATCGGGTCAAAGTTTTCGATCGAACAGATGATCACCACGTTATCGGCTAGATCGCGCATAACCTCTAATTCGTATTCTTTCCAGCCAATTAGGGATTTTTCGACGAGAATTTGCGATGTAGGCGAACAATCTAGCCCATACTGGGCCATCGGTTCAAATTCTTCTTGGTTATAGGCAATACCGCCCCCGGTTCCCCCTAAAGTGAAGGCCGGCCGGATAATGAGAGGATAGGAACCGATCTGATGGGCGATCGCTTTCGCCTCCTCTAAATTGTTGGCAATCCCCGAAGGACAGACGGGAACACCGATTTTCTCCATTGCTTCTTTAAATAGTTCCCTATCTTCGGCTTTTTCAATAGCGGGAAGTTTTGCCCCGATCAGTTCCACGTTATATTTTTCTAAAACGCCGCTTTTGGCCAAAGCTACCGCAGTATTGAGGGCAGTTTGACCGCCCATCGTCGGTAGAATCGCATCAGGACGTTCTTTAGCGATAATTTTCTCAACAATTTCCGGCAGAATTGGTTCAATGTAGGTGCGATCGGCCATTTCTGGATCGGTCATGATCGAGGCGGGGTTAGAATTGACTAAAATTACCTCATAACCTTCTTCTCGTAGGGCTTTACAGGCTTGAGTTCCCGAATAGTCGAATTCACAGGCTTGTCCGATGACAATCGGGCCAGCGCCCAAGATTAGGATTTTCTGTAAGTCATCACGGCGTGGCATAGGCTTAGGGTTGCTTGACGATAAACCCCAATCATTGTATATGTTGTCACCCTCAATCCCGCAAAGCTTTATTTAGGTTTAATGACCTTGTTTGCTTGAGGAGGCGGTCGGCGGTCGGCAGCTTTTTTCTCTCCACTTCCCCACTTCCCCCATTTCCCTGATAACTGATCACTGTTTACTGATCACTGATATCGCGTACGATGATAAGATTGTTTTCAAAGATACAATAGGCGTTTGTCTTCGCTAGAGAGTTTATGAAAGTTGGCGATCGAGTTCGTGTAATTGAGTCCGTGGTAGTTTATCATCATCCTGAACACAAATCGGATCCTTTTGACGTGAAAGGACTAGAGGGAGAGGTAAAAGCGTTGGTCACCGAATGGCGTGGTAGGCCAGTTAGCGCCAACCTACCCGTCCTTGTGGAGTTCAGTAAAAAGTTTAAAGCCCATTTTCGAGATTTTGAGTTAGAAATCCTGGAAAAAGCCGCCGAATAGGGACTTTTTCGCTTATTTAAGCTACAAAGCGAATAAATTTATTTTTGCCCACCTGTAGTACTTTTCCGGTTAAAGCTTCGGCTGTCTCAAAATTTTTGTCCACATCGGTGATTTTCTCACTATCGATCCTCACCGCGCCCCCCTGAATCTGTCTTCTCCCTTCGCCGCTACTTTTACATAAGCCGGTGGCCGAAAGAAGATAGAATAATTTCAGAGGAAAAGTGACCGCTGCTAGGGAAAATTCGGGGACAGAGTCCGCAGCTGCCATATTTCCCTGTAGAACTATCTCCTGCGCCGTTTTTTGTGCTTTTAATGCCTCCTCTTTCCCGTGAAACTGGGCAACTACCTCGATCGCC
Organism: Microcystis aeruginosa NIES-4325; assembly: GCF_008974145.1. Lineage (GTDB taxonomy): Bacteria > Cyanobacteriota > Cyanobacteriia > Cyanobacteriales > Microcystaceae > Microcystis > Microcystis aeruginosa_G. Next base: position 47,955 of record NZ_BJKP01000021.1, read on the forward strand.
AGTTGTTTTTGTGCCTCTCGCGGATTGATCGGCATAGCATCTAATGGCAAATTTGTCAATAGTTCGTAATAATCTTTTAACAAAGCGTCGGGGGTTTTTTCCAGTTTCGAGTACATGGACAGGGCCGATTCCCGCAATCCCACATAATTATTCAGGGATTTGGACATTTTTTGACTGCCATCGGTTCCGATTAAAATCGGTAAAAGTAGCCCGAATTGCGGTTTTTTAGCGAAATATTTCTGTAAATCACGACCGACGGCAATATTAAATTTTTGATCGGTTCCTCCCAATTCCACATCGGCCTCAACAGCTACGGAATCATAACCCTGCATTAAGGGATAGAGAAATTCATGGAGAAAAATCGGGGTTTCCCGGTCGTAGCGTTCGGAAAAGCCTTCTTTTGCCAACATTTGCCCCACGGTCATGGTGGAGAGAAGTTCGAGAATTTGCGAGAGGTCTAATTTCCCCAACCATTCCGAGTTATAGCGAATTTCTAGGCGATTAGGGGTGTTAAAATCTAAAATTGGGTGTAATTGTGCCAGATAATTCTCAGCATTAGCTCTCACTTCTTCGATGGTCAATTGTTTTCTAACTTCCGATTTTCCCGTCGGATCGCCGATTCTAGCGGTAAAATCGCCAATAATCACCACTGCTACATGACCGGCATCCTGGAAAGCACGCAGTTTCCGAAAAGGGATACTATGGCCTAGGTGAATATCGCTGCCGGTGGGGTCAATACCTAGTTTAATTCTTAAAGGGCGATCGGTAGTTTGCAGTAGTTGGGTTAAATTTTCCCTAGGATCTTGGGAGTCGGGTTGATGGGGGAATAAATCACTGGTTCCACGGGTTAGCCAGTCTAGGGAGGAAGATACGGTCATCGTTGCACATTTTCCACAGCCTTCCTATTATAGTTTTTTATTATGTCAAGTAACAAGCAAAAGGTAAATAAACCGGCATCTTCACTAAGAGTCGATAATATCTTGACAATTCTCCCGATCGAATATAGAGTCTTAAAATCTTCTTTTTCAAAACTATCAAAAAATTTTCTGTCTTGAATTGCGATCAGATAAGCCGATGAATCCTAGTTTTAATAACTCTATACCCGTGCAGAGGATCAAAGTTTCCGTAATCGTTTCTACCTATAAATCAGCGGAGTTTATACTGGGTTGTCTAGAGGATTTAATTACTCAAACTCTTTATGAAAAGGGAGAAGTAGAAATTATTATTATCGATAGTGCTTCTCCGGAGAACGAAGGGGAGATTATCCAAGAGTTTCAAGAAAATTATCCTAATATTATTTACCAGAGAACTACAGAACGAGAAACCCTCTACTGCGCTTGGAATCGCGCTATTAAACTAGCTAGGGGTTCCTATCTCACTAATGGGAATACTGATGACCGTCGCTGTTTCAATGCTCTGGAAATTATGGCTAATTATCTAGATAATAATAGAGAGATTAGTTTAGTTTATGCTGATCAATTAATTACTACAATCAAAAATGATACTTTTGCCACTACCTCAGCTTTAAAACATTGGAATTGGCCAAATTACTCCTATCAACAGATGCGTCAAGGTTGTTGTGTGGGTTCTCAACCAATGTGGCGAAAAATGCTGCACGATAAATATGGTTATTTTCAGGAAAGTTTTCACTGTGCTGGTGATTACGAATTTTGGTTAAGAATCGGCAGTAAAGGTAAAAAAATGGCTTTGATTCCTGAGATTTTAGGGTTATATTATTTAAATCTCAAAGGTTTAGAACATGGCAGCAATGGTCAAGCATTAGAGGAACATTATCAAGTGTGTAAAATCTATGAAATTCCTCACCTAGAAATTAAGGATATAGAAATTAAACCCAATCCAGTTAAGATGGAAGATTTAGGGAAAATTTTAAATAAGGATGAGCGAGAAAAATTAGAAACAATTCAAGCTATCTCCCAGAAGAAACCCCCAATTATTGTTATTGATGGCGTAATTTTTCAAATCGATCAAGGAAAATTAGCCAGGGTTTGGTCTTCAATTCTAGAGCATTGGAGTCAATTAGAATTGAGTCAACACATTGTTATTTTAGATAGAAATAACACCGCACCACGATGGGAAGAATTTAAATATTGGCCCGCAGAATCCTACGATTATAATTGTACGGGAAAGGATGCCAGAAAAATTCAAGCTATTTGCGATCGCCTACAGGCTAATTTATTTATTTCCACTTTTTATACCAGTCCCTTAACCACTCCTTCTCTACTTTTTCTTGCTTCTGAGTTCCCAGAAGAAAACGGCAATTTACCAGTGGATTTAGAAAAACACTATGCAATTTTATCCGCTTCTATAATCATCGCTTTTTCCTTTGATATCGCCCAAGATTTAAGAAGGTTATACCCAAAAATTACCCCCAAAAAAATTGATATTATCGAGCTTGTTGAAGTTAATCAAAAAATAGCGGTAGAAATCAGTAATTTTCTCTGGTATGCGCTCAGTCAACGGAACGAATTAAGTCAGGATCAAGTCTGGTTAGAGTTAAGAAAATTACAGGAAGCGCAACAGACAATGTATCTGAAACAACAGCAAGATTATCATAGTATGCAACAGATGGAAATATCACTAAAAGAATTAGAAAATAATCATAATAATCTCCAGAAAAATAATCAGAAATTACAGGAAGAAATTAACTATTTGTCCTCCCGTAAGGGAATAGTAAAAACCATCGGCAAAACTCCTATCTTACTTCTTGCTAAGATCAAGAAAAAACTCCCAAGATTTTAGAAAATTAAGGGAAGTTTCCTAACAATGATTACAATCATGGCAGAGCAGTGCCTAAAAGTGGTAAAGTAATGTTAAGAATTAGAGGAGAAAACACTGTGCCACATTCGATCGTCACTGGAATTTGTGAAGGGGTTGCTGATTGCGTTTCCGCTTGTCCTGTTGCTTGTATCCATCCGGGACCGGGTAAAAATGTTAAAGGAACCGATTGGTATTGGATTGATTTTGCCACTTGTATTGACTGTGGTATCTGTCTTCAAGTATGTCCCGTCGAAGGTGCAATTCTCCCAGAAGAACGTCCCGATTTACAAAAAACGCCCTAATTTATCAGTTATCAGTTATCAGTTGTGAGTTTTCAGTTTACTGCTTACTGTTCAATGAAAATGCTCCCCACTTCCCCACTTCCCCACTTCCCCATTCATATTACTCTCTCCTTTTTACCTTGCCATGGATTATCTTTTAGAAGTCGAACAAGTTTATGCTGGTTATGTGCAGGATTTATACATATTGCAAGGGGTTAACTTTCGCATTGCACCGGGGGAATTAGTCACGGTTATCGGTCCCAATGGTGCGGGAAAATCTACCCTTGCTAAGACGATTTTTGGTTTATTAAAACCCAGTGCTGGAACCATCACTTTTAAGGGAAAAAATATCGTCGGTTGGAAATCTAATCAAATCGTTCCCCTCGGTATGGGTTATGTTCCCCAAATTGCTAATGTTTTCCCGTCCCTGAGCATCGAGGAAAATCTGGAAATGGGGGCTTTTACCAGTGAAAAAGCGATTAAACCGCTAAAAGAGCGCATTTATGCCATGTTTCCCCGTTTGCTTGAGCGCCGTCGTCAGAAAGCTGGCACTTTATCCGGAGGAGAAAGACAGATGTTAGCCATGGGACGAGCGCTGATGTTGCAACCAGATTTATTAATTCTCGATGAACCTTCGGCAGCTTTATCTCCTATCTTAGTAACCAGCGTTTTTGAACAGATAAAAGCGATTAATCAGACGGGAACTGCCATTATTTTAGTGGAACAGAATGCCAAAAAAGCCCTAATGATGTCCGATCGAGGTTATGTTTTAGAAAGTGGTCAAGATCGTTTTCAGGGATCGGGTCAAGATTTACTCAATAACCCGAAAGTAGGGGAATTATACCTCGGTGCGGCCCACCATGGCGCACCAGGAAAGAATTAATTTGGCTCTCTTGTTCTTTGTGTGATAAATCTAACTTATCTAGAAGCGATCAATCTTTGTGTCCTTTGTGTCTCTGTGGTTCGTTCCCCAGAGCCTTAATTTTAATTGAAGCAAAACAGAAAAGTAGGCATTGTTTCACTTTTTAGCATACCAGCGCCATAAAACTCGGGCTAAACGTTGGGGATCGTGACGAACTTTGGCAGTAACTTCATCTTCTGCCATTACATTCGCTAAGATAATGCGATAACCCATTTTTCCCACCTCCTCGCGATCTAAAAAGACGGGATGACTATGCTCTTGGGCGTATAATTGTAGAGATTGGGGCGATGGTGCAGTTCTTTGGGCCAAAACCGCATCAAAGACGCGTTCTTCACAGACTCCTTCGATCGCTCGCAAATGATCAGCCACCGAATAATTGTCTGTTTCCCCGGGCTGGGTCATAATATTACAAACATAGACCCGGGGGACTGTCACCTGTGCCAGGGCCTGACGAATTGCGGGAACCAACAAATTAGGGATAATACTGGTATAAAGACTACCCGGCCCGATGATAATATAATCTGCCTCCTTAATTGCCGCTAAAGCCGCCGGTAAAGCGACCGGATCGGCAGGATGACAGCCAATCTGACGAATTTGGCCCATAGCTTCGGTTATCTTCGATTCTCCCTCAATAATGCGCCCATCGGCTAACTTAGCCCAGAGACTAACATCGGTAAGGGTAGCCGGTAGCACTTTGCCGCGAATCGCCAAAACTTTGGCACTAGCATCGATCGCCTGTTCCAGATCCCCAGTAATCTCGGTCATAGCACTGATAAATAAATTACCAAAACTGTGGCCCGATAAACCATCCCCGGCATGAAAGCGATATTGAAACAATTCCGTTAATAACTTTTCCTCATCGGCTAAAGCGGCGATACAATTGCGAATATCCCCCGGGGGTAAAATGCCCATTTCCCGGCGTAATCGGCCCGAAGAACCGCCATCATCAGCTACGGTGACAATAGCGGTGATATTGGAACTATACTGTTTTAAACCCCGTAAAAGCGTCGATAAACCTGTACCGCCACCGATAGCCACGATTTTCGGGCCGCGATGGAGACGACGATGGGTGCGTAGGAGATCAACTAATTCCTCCGATGCGTCCGGTTGTAGTGCTTCTGTAATCGTTTCGACTGTGCGACTCTGACCCCAGAATAACAAAAAGACACCCAGCAAAACCGCCAGTGGTCCGGAAACAGAATTGGGGACCAAACGGGCGATCGTTTCTAATGCTTGGGAAACAAACTCTAAAAAGCGATTAACTGGGGTTAATTTTACCCAAATAGCCAAACCGAAGGAGGTGAGAAAAACGCCGGTTAAACTGATTAAAAGCCAGCGTTTGACAAAAAGACCGGGATAAAGCCATTTAAACCAACGATTAACCCGTTTAGGCGTTTTTTTGCCCACAGAAGCGGCTATTTTCCCCTTCTGAGCGTTGAGTTCCCGTAGCGTCTGTTTAAATGGACTCATAGATGTGGCCTGGCAGCGAACGCATTCATTGATTCTGGAGAGACTGTAGCCGAAAAAGGGGACAAACTCAAGCTAACCTAACCCCCCACTTGGGAATAGGCCGCCTCGGAAATTGTGGGAATATCGGCGTATTTGCCGATAAACGACTGTATAATGCTGTAAACACAGGCGGCAAATGCTCCCAAAAAGACGACGTTAAAAAGAGTTTCTACCACCAAATTCGCCCCTAAACCCCTAGCAAAGAAACCTAAGGCCAATCCCAATAAATACACCAAAATATCGATTAAAATCGCCTGCATGGTGTTAAACCGGATAAAATGACTGATGCGGGGATTGCGTACCACGGCAAAAAAGAGGACGAAAAAGATGATTAAACTGCCAAAGCTTCCCAGAGAACTATAGAGAAAAGCTAAGGGAGTTAAAACTATTGCTAAGGCCGCTCCTAAAAAAGGAATTTGCTGAAAGATAAAGATACCGAAGGCAAAGGCCGAATATAAGGGTAAAAGATATACTAAAGCTGCAAAAATGCGATCTTTTGTATCGGTTGAGCCGCGCCAAGTCATAATCTATTGTCTCCTGAGACTACTGCTAACTCTCTTCAAGATAACCCGGCAGCCCACCAGACTTCCCGTAACCGAAAAAATTGATCGAGGCCGAACATTGTTAGGCCTCGAGCGAGTTATTCTCAAACAGAGACGGGGTGCTTGATTTCCTGTAACAGAGCCAGATATTCCTCCTTAAAATACTTTAGGGTACTTAAAATCGGATTGGGAGCGCTTTGACCAAGACCACAAAGACTGGTTTCCTTGACCATTTGACAGAGATGTTCTAAGTTTTCGAGGTCGTGAATATCGGCCTTTCGAGCGATAATTTTGGCCAATAATTCAAACATTTGTACTGTTCCCGTGCGACAGGGGATACATTTACCACAGGACTCCTCGCGACAGAATTCCATATAGAATTTCGCCACTTCCACCATGCTGGTGGTGTCATCCATGACCACCATACCCCCGGATCCCATCATCGAACCGAGTTTGGCTAAGGATTCGTAATCCACGGGAGTATCGAGTAAATTAGCGGGAATACAACCCCCAGAGGGGCCGCCAGTTTGTACCGCTTTTACTTGACCATCGGGAACACCACCCCCCATCTCCTCGACAATTTCCCGGAGAGTAATGCCCATCGGCACTTCAATCAGCCCATTATTGCGGATTTTTCCCGTTAAAGCGAAGATTTTTGTCCCTTTACTGCTGGCAGTACCGATATTGGCATACCAAGCAGCCCCCTCGCGGATAATAGCGGCGATATTAGCGTAGGACTCGACGTTATTAATCAGGGTGGGACAACCATCGAGGCCCGATTGGGCCGGATAGGGGGGACGGGTGCGAGGAGTGCCGCGGCCGCCTTCAATGGAATGGATGAGAGCGGTTTCCTCTCCACAGACAAAGGCCCCCGCCCCGATGCGGATATCTACCTTAAAATCGAAAGTGGACTCGAATACTTGGGAACCCATTAAACCGAATTTTTTGGCCTGATTAATCGCTTTTTGCAGACGATCGATCGCCAGAGGGTATTCGGCCCTAACATAGATATAACCATGATCCGCCCCCACAGCATAGGCAGCGATCGCCATTCCTTCTAGGACTAAATGGGGGTCACTTTCCAAAACACTGCGGTCCATAAACGCCCCGGGATCCCCTTCATCGGCATTACAGATAACGTATTTTTGTTTACCCGGTTGTTTAGCCACCGTTGCCCATTTTAAACCAGTTGGATAACCGGCACCGCCCCGGCCGCGTAAACCGCTTTTGGTGATTTCCTCCACCACCTGGGCCGGAGTCATCTCGTAGAGGGCCTTGTAGAGAGATTGATAGCCACCGACGGCGATATATTCCTCAATGCGATCGGGATCGATTTTACCGCTATTTTCCCGGACAATTTTGACTTGATGGGAGAAAAAGGGATGTTTTGAGTCCCCTAATTGCACCTCGGTTTTGCCGCCGTTTAAGGCCGCAATAATGCTGGCCGCACTTTCTGGGGTGACTTCTTCGTATAGGAGATCCTGGGGATCCACTTCCACCAACGGACCGCGACCACAAAAACCCATACAACCGACCCCCACCACTTCGACTGTATCCTCTAGGTGTGCCTCTTTAACGGCAGTGTCGAGGTTTTTTTCGATTTGGAGGGAGTTAGCAGCTTGGCAACCGGTGGAAGTGCAACAATGCACCCGGATGCTTTTTTGTCTAGCTTTTTCTTTTGCGGCCACTGCCAATAATTCTTGTAAGTCCATATTTTTCTCAATCCACTAGAGTGAAAAATTACTGGGAGAAACTCTTTAGTTTCGCTAGGACAGTTTGCGAATCTTGTTTCGGGGCCACGACTCCATCGAAGACCACGGCCGGCGCAATCCCACAGGCCCCGATACAACGGGCCGACACTAGGGAAATTTCTCCATCGGCGGTGGTTTCTCCCACTTTGACATCAAAGCTGTTTTCGATGTCTTCGAGGATTTTGCCGCTGCCTTTGACATAACAAGCGGTCCCCATACAGACAATACAGGTGTGTTTTCCCGCTGGTTTCAGGGAAAAGAGATGATAGAAGGTTGCTACCCCATAGACGCGACTGAGGGGCAGTTTTAGCGCCCGGGCAACGTAGAGGAGAACATCTTCTTCTAGGAATCCAAAAGCTTCTTGCGCTTTGTGCAGGACTTCAATCAGGGCTGATTGATTATATCCTGCTCGCTTCATGGTGATGTCGAGGACTTTGAAGCGTTTATCGCCACTGGGATGCTCTTTTTTCTCCGTTTGAGGAGGATTGGCAGTTTGCATAAATCTTAACCAAATAAATTTTAGGGGCGATGACGGGAAAAAGATGGAGAGTTATGGGTTTTCCTTGGTCATCTCCCTGCTTTTATTCTGACACTGGCTCCGGAGGGCGATCGATAACTTTATCTTTCCTTTAGTTATTGGGGGATAGGGGATTTTTCTGTTATCAGTGACCGGTCAGGGATTAGGAGATGGGGCATGGGGTAAAAAGCCGCTTCTTACAAGAGGACATCTCTCAAAAATAGCCAAATTCTGCACGACCACTTAATTGATGAAGTGGTTCAAGGAAAGTTTGTCAACCTTGAGCAAGTTAATTTTTGTTAAGCTCCTTCCCTAACCTCTTGAAGATAAATTTAACCTCATTTGTCAAGAATTATCCACCGCCCATTCAAAAATGAAACGCATCAACCTTAAGAGTTGACAGAGAAAGGCTCATCAGGTACTGTCTGATCATTAACAACAACAAATCAGACCCAAAAACGAAGCCCCCAACATCTTAACGTAGAACAAAGAAACTTGCTCTACCAACTTAGTCAAGAGGGAAATTTATTTCATCTTCTCTTCACTGTCTTCACTTTCTTGATCATCTTTATTGATTTCTTCTTTAAATCCCCGTAAAGTTTTCCCCAAAGCTGCCCCAAATTCGGGTATTTTTTTCGGTCCAAATATCAGGACAACAACCACGGTAATAATTACTATTTCTGGCCAACCTAATCCAAACATAATCTTGAAAGTAAAAAGTAAAAAGTAAAAAAGGGTGTTGGGGTTTTAGGGTGTTGGGGTTTTAGGGTATTAATTGAATTTCCCCATTTCCCCATTTCCCTATCCCCTAATCCCTAACCCCCTCTATACCGCCACTTCAGCGCGTTTATAAGCTTCGTCGAGGACTTCTGAGAGAGTTGGATGGGTGTGGATGCGGAAAGCGAGTTCATGGACAGATTTACGTTCAGCGATCGCATTGGCCGCTTCTTGAATTAAATCCGATGCGTGGATACCGATAATATGAACACCGAGTAATTCGCCCGTATCCTGACGATAAACGACTTTAGCGATGCCTTCCGTTTCTCCTTCCGCTAAAGCTTTGGAATTTCCCTTAAAATAGGTTTTGACAGCAGCGACTTTATACCCTTCTTCCTGTCCCAAAGCTTCTGCTTGCGGTTCCGTTAAACCCACATAACTAATTTCGGGGTGGGTAAAAGCGGCGGCGGGAATACTGCGATAATCGATGGTTTTTGGGCGATTACAGATATTTTCAATGGCTATTACCCCTTGACCCGAAGCAGCGTGAGCTAACATCATTTTACCCGTAGCATCGCCCACAGCCCAGAGATGGGGAATCGGTTCACCGTCCTGAATTACCTGCATTTTGTCATTAACCGCAATAAAACCGCGTTTATCCAGTTCTACCCCCACAAATTCCAATCCGAGACTCTTGGTCGCAGGGATTCTTCCTGTAGCGACTAAACAAGCATCTACTTCTAAAATTTCGATCGCTTCTTTGCTTTTTGCGTCCACCAGTTCAATGGCCACAGGATTCCCCGGTTTAATACTTTTTGCCAAAACTCCCACATAAGTCTCGATGTCTCTAGGTTTAATCAGAACTCTTTCCGCAATTTTCGAGATTTCTGGGTCAAATCCAGGCATGAGACTATCTAAAGCTTCGATCATCGTCACTTCACAACCCAAAGCGGTATATATATCCGAAAATTCCAGACCGATATAACCACTGCCGATAATTGCAATCCACTTGGGTAAAGTTTCCAGTCTAACGGCCTCATCGCTGGTAAAAACCGTTTTATGATCGATCTCAATCCCCGGTGGGACAAAGGGAACCGACCCCGGACAGAGCATAATATCCTTAGCTGTGTAGATTTTTTCGCCACTATCCCCGATGACGCTAACTTTTTGCGGGCCGGCGATTTTTCCCCAACCGTGGATAGTGTCAACCTTGAGACGTTTAAGACTATTAGTAAGATCGCCTCTAATTTTACTGACAAGGTTGTTAGCATGATCGGCAATTGTCGGACGGTCAAAATTAACGCCCCCGATGGCAATACCTAGACTTTTCAGATGGTCACTATCGGCTAATTCTCGCACTCGTCCCGAGGCTGCCAGTAAAGCTTTAGAGGGAATACAACCGCGATTGACACAGGTTCCTCCCATATCTTTGGCTTCGATAATAGCTGTTTTTAGCCCACATTTGACCGCGTGTAGGGCTGCGCCGTGGCCACCAACGCCAGCGCCGATAATAATTAAATCGTAGTCGAATTCACTCATAGTCTCTCTGACTCTCAAAGTTAGCATTATCCCATTTTACGCTCCACTGCGATCAAGCGGCGCTATCCCAGCTAAAAACTGGAGCCAGTTTTTAGCCATCAGGCTCTTGTGCATTGAAACTAGATATTGGCAATTTTAGGACAAGACGTTACTAGACCTCTGGTAAAAATCAAAAATTGTTGTTGGGGTTAGGAGCCGGTCGTCGGTAGTCAGTAGTCAGGAGAATTAAAAATGAATAAGATCTATTCACAGATTTTATGCCATTTAATCCTTATTTTTGCCGTTTTTGAATCATAAAAAATTAATTAGGCAAGATGTTACTGAAGCAAGATATGAATACTAATTCCGCATCGTATCCATAAGTTAGTCTAGTCCTAGATTGGAAAAATTAGACCTCCTGTCAACACTTTGCCAGATGATGGGAACATCTTTCTCTTACCATAATTTAGGCTCGAAACCAGAATCATTAATGATTTCTACCGTTTCTCCCGATGGTTTAATCACAAATAAACCTTGTTTATAGGCATAACGATCTACTCCTTCATCTATTTCTATTCCTGCCACTGCACCATAAGCTTGATAGTTTTTATAATGGGGAAATGCTTGTTTAAATCGACTTAATTTTTCTAAAAACTCATTGACATCATCTTTCGATAAACGAGACTTACATTCTACTAAAACTACCTCGGTTTCATCGACGGCTAAAATGTCAATCTCCATGGCTATTCCTTGCCGTTTTACCCTGGCACGACTGTAGGTTTCTTTGACATCGATACCTTTGCTACGAAATAGGCCAATCACAGCAGGTTCGACTAATTCCTGGACAAATCTTCCCCAGCGAGTGGTTAAACTATCCACAGCACGACTGGTATTGGCCACTGTTTTCTCTAGATCGGCCAAACGGCGATCGGCTTCGGCCTTGGCTTCAGCCGCCCGGCGATCGTATTCTTGGCGTGATTGTTCAAACTTTTCGTTAGTTTTCTCAAAAAGTTTATAGATATCTTCGATGGTAATCGGTTGAGACATGGTTATTTATTCTAATTTTTCTTATTCACTTGTTACTATAATTGTACTAGCAAAGTGCAAGTCATTTTAGGGACGGGTGTTAATTGAGCAAGTCAATAGTTATACTAAATCCGTTGAGTAACGCACAGAAAACGGGTTTCTCGGAGAAACCCGTTTTCTACTCATGCACTCATGCAAAACGGAGAATCGATAATCAGTTTTTAATAACTGGATTTAGTATGAGGACGATATAGCGGGGACGGGAACCACAGTTTCTTCGTTAATCATGGTTTCTAATTGTTCAGCCTGGGATTTGGCTCGATAAATCGATCATTGTAAATAATTGTTACAAATACTTGACTTAAGATATTTCTATGGTGACAGAAACACAGATCAAAGAAAAAGCGCTAGAGTTGGGCTTCCATAAAGTCGGTATTGCCTCTGTGGACAGCCAAGACTCGGCAGTATCCCATCTAAAAAGCTGGTTAGAGCGGGGTTATCACGCCGATATGGATTGGATGACTAACCCGAAACGACAGGATATCAAAACTCTTTGGCCAGAAGTGCGATCGCTAATTTGTCTCGCTCTTAACTACTACACCCCCCAGCAACACAGTCAGGAACAAAACCACGGCAAAATTTCCCGTTATGCTTGGGGAAGGGATTATCACAAAGTATTAAGTAAAAAATTAAAAGCCCTCAGTCAATGGTTAGAAAGTCAGGGGGAGCAAATTCAAACCCGTTACTATGTGGATACAGGACCGGTACAGGATAAGGTTTGGGCGCAAAGAGCAGGGATCGGCTGGATTGCCAAGAATGGTAACTTAATTACCCGCAATTACGGCAGTTGGGTGTTTTTAGCCGAAATATTAACTAATTTACCTTTAGAACCCGATCAACCCCATAGCTACCATTGTGGCACCTGTAGCCGTTGTTTAAGCGCCTGTCCCACCCAAGCAATAGTTAGCCCCCATGTGGTGGATGCTAGTCGCTGTATTGCCTACCATACTATCGAAAATCGTGCTGTAACTTTGCCCACAGAAATTGCCAAGAATTTACAGGGTTGGGTAGCTGGCTGCGATATCTGTCAAGATGTCTGTCCTTGGAATCAACGTTTTGCCCAAGTTACCGACGTGGAGGATTTTCAACCTCGTCCCGAAAACCTCTCGCCAAGGTTAGATGAATTAGCTAATCTAACTATAGAGGAGTGGGATCGTCGTTTCATCTCATCAGCCCTACGTCGAATTAAACCCCACCAGTGGCGACGTAATGCCCAAGCTAATTTAGCTCATTCCCCTCACCCCCCAGAAGATGACAATTAAAGTAGTAGTGTTCGATTTTGATGGTACTATCGCCGATACCCACGATACTTTCGTGGAGATTGTCAATCGTTTGGCTAAAAATTTTGGTTATCAACCCATCAACGAGGAAGATTTGGCCAGACTAAAAAACCTTAGTTCCCAAGAAATTATTAAACAATCCCAAGTTTCCCCCGTTAAAATCCCTTTTTTACTCTATCGAGTTAAACGGGAATTAAATAAACAAATTGAATATCTGAAACCTTTCCATGGCTGGCATCACTGCCTCGCCACTCTTAAAGAAAGAGGCTATAGATTGGGAATAATAACTTCTAATACCAAAGAAAATGTCACCATATTTTTAGGTAATAATCAACTATTAAATTTATTTGATTTTATCTATTCGGGAACGCCTTTATTCAGCAAACACAAAATTATTGATCGCCTGATCCGACAAAATAAGTTCTGCCCCGATGAAATGATTTATGTCGGCGATGAAACTAGAGATATTACTGCTGCCCAAAAAAGTCGAGTGCAAGTGGTGGCGGTCGCTTGGGGCTTTAATTCCCCTCAAATTCTCACTCAATTTAACCCCGATCATCTCATTCATCATCCCCTAGAATTATTGGATATTTTAGATAGGGCTGGCTGAAAAAGTTTTTACTAGGAGGCAGGGAGAGGGAGTATTGGGCATTTGTACTAAAATACCCAATACTCAGTTTAAATATAGACTTCGATCGATGGGGGCAGAGAGACTCGAACTCTCACGAGCTTATAAGGCTCAACGGATTTTAAGTCCGTAGCGTCTACCATTCCGCCACGCCCCCGTTACTTAACCGACAATTTTTTATCATATCACAAATAATCTAATTGTCAAGAGTATTTTCAGTAAATTATTTTAGCCCGCCAATTCGATCGCCGCAAAGGGGGAAAGACAAGGTAAAATAATCAGCAGGTGAATTGCCGTTCACCGACAGCTATTGAGAAAAATCAATCCTTATGCAATCAATTCTGACGCAAGAAACCATTATCATCGCCCTGATCTACCTATCTCTCAGTGTCTTGTATTTGCTCGTCATTCCCGCGGTTATCTACTACTACCTCAATACGCGCTGGTATGTAGCATCTTCTTGGGAAAGAGGGTTTATGTACTTTCTGATGAGCTTTTTCTTCCCCGGTATGCTGTTGTTAAGTCCTTTCCTTAACTTCCGTCCCCAACGTCGTACCCTAAAAGCTTAAGTTATCAGCAAAAAAAACCCATGAGACGTATCGATGTCATCGGGATCGGTATAGGGATGTTTGCTGTGGGCGGCATCCTCTACATTGTCCTGCAAAAAACCGGTTTAGATAGTGCTTCGGCGGGAATTTGGAGTCAAGCGGTGTTGGTGGGGGGTGTCATCGGTTGGATTTTGACCTATCTGTTTCGAGTCGCCACCGATAATATGACCTACGGCAAACAGCGCAAGGATTACGAAGATGCCGTCTTTAAAAAACGCCTGGAAGCGATGACTCCCGAAGAAATCGCCCAAATGCAGCGGGAGATTGAAGAAGAAAAAACTAAATAGATGGATGAAACCCGATAAAATCATCATCGGTTGGCGAGAATGGCTCGATTTACCCGATTTAGGCATTACCAAAATTAAGGCCAAGATTGATACAGGTGCTCGCTCCTCGGCCCTACACGCTTTTCATCTGCATCCTTTTCGAGATGGCGATCGCAATTGGCTGCGCTTTCAGGTTCATCCCTACCAAAAAGATAGTCACCACACTGTCACCACCACCGCAGAAATCCTCGAATGGCGACAGGTAAAAAATTCCGGGGGTCAAAGTCAACTACGTCCCGTTATCAGAACAAGTGTATTATTAGGCGGTCGTCAATGGGCGATCGAATTAACCTTGACTAATCGCGATGTCATGGGTTTTCGGATGTTATTAGGACGAGAGGCCTTAAAAAAAGGCTTTCTTGTCCATCCGAATAAGTCTTTTTTACTGAGTTAAGTTATATTTAAAGCCGTGGCTCTCCTAGGTTTGGTGGGTAAAATGTATTCTAAGATACATTACTCCTAGCGAGGGAGTGGAGCGAACCACAAAGACACAAAGGACACAAAGATCGATCCATCCTATGTAAGTTAAACTTATCACACAGAACCTAGAAGAGCCAAGCCGTCAGTTTTGCATCAGTTATCAGTTATCAGATGTGAGTTTTTAGTTCACTGTTTTCTGTTTACTGTTCACTAAAAAGGCTCCACTGCTTTCCTATACCTTTTAAACAAGATTTAGTATTAGATGCCCATAATATTGATTCTCTCTCAGATTCTTGAGGAATGCCTCTCGACATTCTTAATAATTTCAGGTGTATTATTATCTATCTAAATTCTTGGAGTTTGTTGCTGTATAATTGTGATGACTGCCCCTGCTTTTTATCTGAACTATGCCCATTCCCGATTTTCAATCGATTATGTTGCCCCTATTAAAAATACTTGCAGATGGCAAAGTTTATAAATATCGAGAAATTTTTGAAGCCTTGGTCAGGGAGTTTCAAGTCACGGAAGCAGAAAAAAAAGAAATGCTTCCCAGTGGACAACAAGAAATTTTTGCTAATCGAGTCGGTTGGGCAAAAACCTATTTAAAGAAAGCGGGATTAATTGAGTCACCCCAAAGAGCAACTTTTGTAATTTCTGAGAAAGGAAAAGAAATCTTATCTCAAAATCTAGACCATATCGATACAAAATTTCTCAGGCAATTTCCTGAGTTTCAAGAATTTACTAGAGTCAATAAGCAAAATGAAACTATTACTTTTGAAAGCAATTTATTAGCTTCTGATCAAGAACAAACACCCTATGAATTACTAGAAAACTCCTATCAAGAAATTCGTCAAGCATTAGCGACAGACTTACTTTCTATTCTGCGAAAATTATCCCCAGATGCTTTTGAAAAATTAGTAGTAGAATTACTGGTAAAAATGGGTTATGGTGGCTCGATTAGAGATGCCGGTAAAGCGGTAGGTAAGAGCGGTGATCAAGGGATTGATGGGATAATAAAAGAAGATAGACTCGGTTTAGATATAATCTATATTCAAGCCAAAAGATGGGCTGATAATAATGCCGTTGGTCGTCCAGAAATCCAGAAATTTGTCGGGGCATTAGCGGGACAAGGAGCCAAAAAAGGTATTTTTATCACTACTTCCTATTTTACCAAAGATGCGTTAGAATATGCCCCCAGAAATGAGATAAAAATAGTGCTGATTGATGGGGAAGAATTAAGTCAATTGATGATTGATTATAACTTAGGTGTATCGACCCAAAAAATCTATGAAATCAAGAGAATTGATCATGATTATTTTGGGGATGAATGAGAGAGAGATGAGGACAAGGGTTACAGAAAACGGCCATGGCGTTAAAATAGATGGAAAAAATAGAGGATAAAAACTATGGACGGGATGACCTTTTTTCAGAAAAGTGCGGGACAGTGGAAATCTCAGCGCACCACCCATCATTTACCCTTTCGACGCTCAGAAACTGGCGATTCCGAGATTTATGTGGAAGCTTTAAGCGCCGATAACCCGAAAATTATCGCTATCTGTGAAATGCACGAAGTCGATCCCGCTAAGACTGTGGGGGGGGCCTTTGTCAGTTGGGATGGTTCGATGCAGTGGGACAAAGAAGACGAAAATCATCAAGGAACCACCGTTTTTGCGCTAATTCCCGATGAAGATAATCCCCAAGCGGGTGTTCTCCTGCGGGAGCGAGGTTATGCGGAAATCGTTCCCGTGGCGGGCCGTTATCACATTGATGAACAGGAAGGTTTAGTCTTAATTACAGAATACGAAACTATGACCTCGATCGAGCGTTTTTGGTTTGCCGATGCCGATTTACGTCTCCGCACTAGCACAGTTCAACGTTTTGGCGGTTTTAATACGGCCACTTTTTGTGCTGAATCCCGTAATCAGTCATCGGAGTCAGTCTCTAGTGATTCCCCCGAACCGCCATGTTATTCGATTAGTGGCTGGTAAATTCAGTTATCAGTTATCAGTTATCAGTTATCAGTTATCAGTTATCAGTTATCAGTCATCAGTCATCAGTTTTTCTCCCATCTCCGGCGCTCCCATCTCCCTGCTCCCCTGCTCCGGCGCTCCCATCTCCCTGGATGGTAAGCAAGTTTTCTTAACAATTGTAAGAATTTTTAATATTTCTTTTCTAGTTGGCACCTACTCCCTTATCATTAGGAGGAAAGTTTTTTAAGCATTTCTAAGGATACGGAGGTTTACCCTTGGCCATTCCTCTTTTAAATTACGCCCCCAAGTCCCAAAACGTGCGGGTAGCTGGTTATGATGTCGGTGGAGACGAAAAACCGAGAGTTTACACGACGGAAAATGTCCTCTCCCCTAGCGACCTGGACGATTTAATCGAAGCCGCTTACCGTCAGATTTTCTTCCATGCCTTTAAATGGGATCGGGAACCCTTCCTCGAATCCCAATTACGCAATGGACAATTATCGGTGCGGGATTTCATTCGTGGTTTACTGTTATCGAAAACCTTCTATAACAGCTTCTACGAGAAAAACAGCAACTATCGCTTTGTCGAACAGGTAGTACAAAGAGTTCTCGGTCGCGATGTCTATAGCGAAAGAGAAAAAATTGCTTGGTCGATTGTCGTTGCCACCAAAGGTATTCAAGGTTTTGTCGATCAACTTCTCAACAGTGACGAGTATCTGCAAAGCTTTGGTTATGATACCGTTCCCTACCAACGTCGTCGTACCCTGGCCAGCCGCGAAATCGGTGAACGTCCATTCAACATCACCTCGCCTCGCTACGATGGCTACTATCGTGGTATTTTGGGCTTCCCTCAAATCGTTTGGCAGAATGCTGTCCGTCGCTATGTTCCCCAAGATCAAAAACCCAAAGCTGGCGATCCTTCCAGCTTCTTGGCTATGGCCCGGGGTCTCGGTAGTGCCAAAGGAAATCCTGTACCAAGAGTCTCCGCTATGAATATTAACATCGAGGCTTCTGTACCCCGTCGTTAATTTTTAGCTAAACCTACCGGGGAGAGTCCCTAATTGGCAGAATGACCCCTGAACCATAATCAGGTTATTCTGTGGATTGGTGGCCCTCCCTATGGGGTTGATCCTGAGATAATCCCCCCACCGAGAACGATTTCCCCTTCATAAATCACGGCTGCTTGGCCCGGGGTGATGCTAAATTGTGGTTGATCGAAAACCAGTTTCACTTGATTATTTTCTAGGGGAATAACATTGACGGGAACGGCCGGAGAACGATAACGTACCTGTACTTGAGCGCGGATAGGGGTGGTGGGTTCAGCAATAGAAACCCAGTTCATCCGTCCGACAAGACAAGCGGCACTAACGGCACTTTCGCGATTACCGACGATAACCCGATTCATGACGGAATCCAGTTTTACCACATAGAGAGGTTCGGCGGCGGCGATGCCGATGCCTTTGCGTTGTCCGATCGTATAATGATGGATACCGCTATGTTTACCCAAAACTTTGCCATCGAGATCGACGATATCGCCCTCACTAACGGCGATATACTTATCTAAGAACGATCGCATAGTTCCGTGAGCTTCAATCAAGCATAAATCCTGACTATCGGGTTTATCTGCCGTTTTTAAGCCGAATTCCTGGGCAATTCTGCGGGTTTCTGCCTTGGTTTGTTCTCCCAAAGGAAATAAAGTCCCACGGAGTACGTCTTGAGTTAGATCATAGAGAAAATAGGATTGATCTTTATTGTTATCGACGGCGCGCAGCAGTTGATAACGGTTGTTTTCAGGAGAAAAACGAATTCTGGCGTAGTGACCAGTGGCAATAGTATCCGTTTCTAAGGTTTCCCTAGCATAATGCAGCATCGGGCCAAATTTTACCGCTTTATTGCATTGAGAACAGGGCAGCGGTGTGATTCCCGCTTCGTAACCAGAAACTAGATAATCAATAATTTCTTTTTGGAAAAGCTTGCGACTATCGACGATATGATGGGGAACCCCCAACTGCTCACAAATAAAGGCCGCATCTACCATTCCCTCGGAGCAGCATTGACCTTTACCCTTCATTAACCACAGGGTCAAGCCAATAACATCATAACCTTGAGCGTGTAGAGCGGCAGCGGCGACAGAGCTATCCACTCCCCCCGATAGACCGACAACAACTTTTCCCATAAATCTTGTAATGATTTTTAACCAATATACTTTCTAGACTAGCATCTCCTACTTTAAAATTTGGACATGGTGTACCCAAATTTCGTGTGAGGACAAACCAGCATGATGAGAACAAAACTACTGTTTTTCTCGGCTTTATTTTGGTTAAAAGTCGGGATAATGGCTCAGGGAACGCTGCTGCTAAAAGCAAACTTATCTTTTGCCCAGAATGTTTATCCCGGTCGTCGTTTGCCCCCACCGCCGGCGGTGAGACAACCAACTAAACGTTCAGACAGTCCCAGTGCTGTTAATTGTTCCCAATGTTCACCCTTAAATTTGCCCCCGGTTAATTCTTCTTCAGTTCACCCGCCGGTGGCTGCTCCGGTTTCTGGGAATCAACCCCTGAGAGAATACGTTTTTCAAGCCCCCGCTCCCGTGCGTCCTGCCGATGCTACGGTGATTAATAATCATCATCGTCAAACTGTCAATCCACCGGCCCCCACACCTCAAAATCGCGCCAATAAACCCCCTTCTCCTCCACCACAGCAGCGGGTTATTGCGACTAATCAACTCTTTCGCGTTGAAGTTAGGAGTAATAGTGCAGAAGCGCTGGCAAAAATTCAAGAAATTGAACCCCTCGCATTTATCCGCGCGGGAGAAAATGTTATTCAAGCGGGGTTATTTCAACAACAATACCAAGCTAAACAACGGGTACAAGAGTTAACTAAACAGGGTTTTAGCGCCCAGATTATTACCCTCAATAATTAGTAAAGTTAGGGTTGAGAATATCAATAATAATCGGGGTTCAGGTCTGGGAATTATCCCTAAGTCTCCTTACCCCTTGCCTTACTGCGGGTTAATAAGACCGCTTGTAATACTAAATACTGTTTAAAAGGTATAGGAGAGCAGAGAGACACAATAGACCTCTTGCATAATTTTTTTATGGTATAATATAAGGTTTTGCTTTTTTCTCAATTCTTAGATTGAAGTGGAAAAAAGAATAAAATGTGATCTTAGGTCAGGAAATCATCTATAATTTTGCTATGTTTATTAGCAAAATTATGGATTATCAAAACTTATCAGATGAACAATTCAAACGCCGTTTCGGTGTGTATAAACAAACATATAGAAAGATGGTAGAATCAGTAAAAAGTGTTGAAGCCGACTCTAATTCACCATCTAAAAGGGGACTGAAACCTGGGAGCAAGTCAGTTTTGTCAGAACATAAATACTATTCAATAGCTAAAGACTGTTATTTAGGTAAGCACAGCGGTGTTTAAGCACTTGAGGGATATTTTCTTCATTCCACTGGGCTCCAGAAATTTT